>JBDRCT010000037.1:0-119255 GCA_043821445.1 Candidatus Omnitrophota bacterium
TCTCGAAAAGCCTGAACCCATTCAAACTCAGGAAAACTATCGACGAGAAAATTGCGGCAATTCACCGCCTCGCACGGTAACATCTATTGTGAGGCAACGATTCAACCCCCCGGTAACATATAATTATGAGTCAACGCGGCATCCCTAGCCCGGCACTCCCGTACCCGCTTGCCCGCACTGAACGGCCCATGAAAATTTATAGGAAGTTTAGTGCGCCATGATTCTCCTTTATCAAAAAAAACGGGTAATCATGACAGTCCAAGTCGCCATCCAAGAAAAGAAAATAGAGACTGGGGCGGGACACCCTTCTCATTCCGGACCGGGTCTGGAATGGGGCGTTACTCGCTCCGGAACTGTTCCCAAAGACGTTTGAAGCGGGGTTCGAAGATGAGGTCGTAGAGATGGGTCTTGTCCGGGAAAAGGCTTTGGATCAGCTCTCTGAACTTCGCTTTTTCGATCTCGAGGTCCACGGCTTCGCATCCCGCGTTCATGATGAGGAACACGATCCGGTCCTGCGCGCTCTTGATCTCGGATAATTTCTCCTCTTCGATCGTCAGGTCGTACTGCCGGCAGATCTCCGCGAGCTGGCCGAGGACCTCCCCGCCTCCGGGCCCGAGCCTCGCACCGCATGCGCAGACGATCTCGCGGCCGGACCCAAAAACCGCCGCGTCATATTCCCTTTGGCATTTCGAACACTTGATCGACATAACTCCCCGGCATCATGCTGCAGGGGAACCGAAGCTCGCTACAAACCAGATCGCCTAACGCTCGAGCGCCCCCGGACCCCCTTGGGTTTTAATGAAAACTTTCATTTTCCGGTAATGAGACCCCGGCCAATAGATCTTCGCGCACCTTGAACACCGGTAAAATTCTTGATAATACTTGCGGGTTTTAGGCGGTAATTTTTTTTCGACCGTTTGTTTGGTAACGCGGCGCAACCGGCCGTTGCAGCACAGGCATCTGGAAAAAGGCGCAAGGGACCCGGGTGCCGCAAAACGGGCCAGGACCTCCTCAAGCTGCCTGGGAGGCATCTCTTCGCGCAGCCAGTAACCGCGGAGGATCTTTTTACGTTTGAGCAGGCCGATGTCGCGCGTGAGGACCGTTCGCCCGCCTCGCCCCAAGATCTGTACGATCCTCCGGTCCGAGTAGTCGTTCCGGTAAAGAGTGTCGAACCCGAAAAGGCGGAGATATTTGGCGAGTTTTCCGAGATGCACGTCCAGAATGAATTTCGGAACGCCGTCACGGACCTTGCTCATGGGCCAGACACGGACACGGTCCTGATCGCGAAGCTGCCTGGAAAGCAGGGCCGGCTTGCCGTTCACAAGGACCTTCGCAATCTCGGGATGCGGGACCCCCAGCGATTCTGCGGTGTCGCCGATCGAAGGATGACCGTTCAGCCGGCGTTCGATCCACCGGCCCTTCTGCTTCCGGTCGAGGAAATCATTGAGCGCCCCGAAGAAACGCACGCGGACGTTGATCTTTTCCGGCATCACAACATCCTCCCGTTCGATAGCATTTTTTCCGCTTCTAAAGGCCTCCGCGCCCTTCCTAGCCGGCCGCTAAATGGATATTTAGAATGGTACTATTCTACGAAGTTACGGCGAAGAATAAAGCGTTTTGCGGATTAAAACAACGAAGGAATCAAGTGATGTGCCTGCCCGCCAACGATGTGTGGCGAGTCCCCGGAATTTCTAACCTCTCCCCGTGGACGACACGCCGTCCAGTGGGCATCACTTAATTCCCACGCCACTTTGTTATGTTCTGCATGCCCCCGAGATACCCGGTACTGTTTTCAGACCTTATCTTTGTTTTTATTCCACCAATCAAATAATTCCACGGTTGAAAATGGCTGCCATTTCAAATTGTTGTCGCCGGCCTCGGACGTAAAAAATTTCCCAGCATAATTTTTCGCCGACAAACTATTGCTTGAACTAAGCATTTCTACATAAAATCGCATCTTTTCTTTTTTGCTAAAATCTGATCTGTTTTTCATCTCGTTTACTAATGCGGCGTGAAAGATTGGTTGAAGGTTAGTAGCAAGATCCATTATCTGTTGAAAAGACAATGTTTTAGGATCTATGCTCCAATTGATATTAAGAAAACCAGGTTCCATTGGCCCGCCAGCATCAAGTCTGATTTTGACAATAGCATTATCCGCTATTGTTTTGAACGGGGTATCCTTGTCCGCCCAACCGCTAAGTTGTTCGTATGCCCTAGCATCATCATTCTGAGCTGCGCTGAAGGTTGCTATGAATTCAACACTCTGTTTCATTTGAGCGAGCAGCTTACGGCTTTCTTGAATTTGGTTATCTAAAGTTATAATTTGGCCGTCCGCAATTTTTGTTTTGTTGATTGCGTCTTGGGATAATCGCTCGGCCCTTTCGGTTTCCTTAGTAACAATATCGATGGTTTTTTTCTGCGCTTCCACTTCTTTGCGGATTTTGGTAATTGCATGTATGTCGGTCACTGCTTGTTTAGCGAGGGATTTAAAACTACCCCACGGGGTTGGAATTTCTGTAATCCTATCTGCTACTATAAGAAGGAATCCAGCAGTTACTGCGACCCAACACGCGTGACCAATATTTTTAGCATTTTGTTTTCCGTGGGCAGCACACCAAAAATTAAACGCTAAAGAAGACACGATGATATATATACCGAAAATATCGAGTGCCGTCATGACAAATATTCCCTTCTAGTAATAAAAAAACGACTCTCCCTTGCCCGCCAAAAAGCACGCCGGATTACTCCCCGCCACAGGCGGGGGTAAAAAAAGAACACGCCTCAAAGATACAAAGCGCAGACGAAGGCGAGGGCGCCGGCGACGATATTGGCCAGGGTGCCGATGAGCCACCGCTGCAGGGTGTAGGCCGCGACCCGGTTCCTCGCGCCCCAATAGTACATCGTTTCAAGCCCTTCGATATGTTCCGGCGTTTTGACGATCGCGGACCCCGCCTGCCATTTGGACGCGAGCTTGAACGCGAGCCACACGAGGATCAGTTTGGGGGCGTGAACGGCAAAAGCGATGAAAAAGAACACCACTTCGAGCAGCCCGAGGACCTTCGAGCTGAGCGGGTCTCCCTGGTGCACGAAAAAAAACTTGGCCAATTTCTCGTCAATGCAGTGGTAGTCTTCGCGCTTTCTCAGGAGCCTGAAAAGCCTGCGAACAGCGAACGACATGAGTACGGCGACGGACAAACCGACCACGAATTGCTGCGGTTCCATAAGTTGCATCTTGATCACCTCTTCTATTTAAAAATCCGTTAAACAGAAGCCCCTGAGACAAAAAAAGCGGTTCCCCTATTAAGAGAACCGCCACGACAATGCAAAATACCAGACGATATCACCCTTTAGCGGGGTGCTTGGTGCTAAGTAGCAACAATGTGCAGAGAACGCAAAAGCCTTTACGTTCAACGCTCCCCATTTTTCGTTTGCCTCTTAAGATCTTTAAGTTAAACCCGTTCGCCGCGGATGAGGTCCTGGTAGGTCTCGCGTTTGCGGACGACTTTGAAGGTGGCGCCCTTGACCATGACCTCGCAGGCGCGGGGACGGGAATTGTAGTTGGAGGCCATGGTGAAACCGTAGGCGCCTGCCGTCATGATCGCGAGGTGGTCGCCGGCTTGTATTTCCACGAGCTCGCGGTTCTTCGCGAAAAAATCCCCGCTTTCGCAGACCGGACCCACGACGTCATAGATCCATCCGTGCGCCTTTTCATTTTTCACGACGGGCCAGATGTGATGGAACGCGTTGTAAAAGGCGGGGCGGATAAAATCGTTCATGCCGGCGTCCACGATCGCGAATTTCTTCACGTCGGTCTCTTTGACGTAGATCACCCGGGTCGCGAGCATGCCGCTATTGGCCGCGATAAAACGGCCGGGCTCGAAAATGAGCCGGTATTTTCTTTTCCTGAAGAGAGGAAGGACCTTCTGTGCGAATTCCGCCGCGGTCTGGGGGTTCTCGTCGCTGTAGATCGCTCCCAGGCCGCCGCCCAGGTTCAGGAACTTGATCTTGATCCCCTCCTCTTCGAGCTCCTCGATGAATTCCACGATCTTCCGGAACGCCTCGACGAAAGGCTCTCCGGTCTCGATCTGGGAGCCGATGTGCACATGGATCCCCGAGACCTGGGCATGGGTGAAGCGCTTCACGTCCTTGAAAATTTCGCGGGCTTTTTCAAAATCGATGCCGAACTTGGTCTCGGCCTTGCCGGTCGTGATGTAGGCGTGCGTGTGCGGGTCCACGTTGGGGTTGATCCTGAGCGAAACGTTCACTTTCCTGCGCATCTTCCGGGCGATCGCGTTGATCTGCTCGAGTTCGGGCACGGACTCCACGTTGAAGAGCAGGATCCGGGCCTTGATCGCGGCGCGGATCTCCGTATCGGTCTTCCCCACGCCGGCGTAAACGATGTTCTTGCCCAGGCATCTGACTTTCCGGGCCCGGAAAAGTTCGCCCCCGGACACGATGTCGAGGCCCGCGCCTTTTTTGACGAGTGCGCGGAGGACCGCCAGGTTGGAGTTCGCTTTGACGGAATAACAGAGGAGCGGCTTCGCGGCGCGGAACGCCCTCTGGAGTTTCGCGAGGTGGTCGGTGAAGGTCTTGCGGCTGTAGATATAGGCGGGCGTGCCGGTTTTCTTCAGGATCTTGCTGACGCGGACCTTGTCGCAGTAAAGTTCATTCTTCTTGTAATAAAAATCATGCATCTTCTCTTCGTGAAAATCGGTCCGGGGCATATCAGCTCCTCATTAGCTTATGAGGGGGACGGGTATAAAGTGATTGCCTGTCCCCTTTACTTACAACGCTTTCTTCCACTCCGCGATGGCCTGCTTCACCCGCGCGGGGTGCGTGCTTCCGATCGTTTTCTTCCCTCGTACGGATTCCTTCGCGTCAAAAAGGTCGTGGATGTCCGCGTTGAACCTGGGTGAGAATTTCCGCCACTCCCGGACGGACCACTCACGGAGCCGCTTCTCGGATTCGATCGCGTGCCGGACGGTCTTTCCCACGAGCTCGTGCGCTTCGCTGAACGGGACTTTTTTCCGGACGAGGTATTCCAGGACGTCGGTCGCGAAAAGGCTGTCGTCGTCCAGGGACTTGAGGAGCGCCTTCTTGTGCCAGCTCGCGGAACCCACGGCCAGGGCCAGGAGCTCCAGGGCGGTCACGGTCTTTTTCACGGCGTCGAAGACGCCCGGCTTGTCTTCCTGAAGATCGCGGTTATAGGAAAGCGGCAAACCCTTTTGGACGGTCAGCAGGGCCTGGAGATGCCCAAAGATCACACCGGCCCTGCCGCGCACGAGTTCGAAGACGTCCGGTTTTTTCTTCTGCGTCATGAGGCTTGACCCGGTCGCGAACGCGTCGTCGAGTTCCACGTAGCCGAACGCCTCCGAGTTCCAGAGGATAAAATCCTCCGAAAGCCGCGAGAGATGCACCCACAAAATGGCGAGCACGCTCAGGAATTCGGCCAGCGACCCCCGGTCGCTCACCGCGGCCATGCTGTTGGCGGCAACGGCGGCGAAACCCAGTTCCTTCGCGAGGAATTTTTGGTCGAGCGGGAGCGCGGACCCCGCGAGCGCGGCCGATCCGAGCGGCAGGACGTTCATGCGTTTGGCCGCATCTTGAAGCCTCGACTTGTCTTCTTCGAGCATTTCGACATAGGCCAGCAAATGATGTGCGAGGAGCACCGGCTGCGCCTTCCGCAGGTGCGTCATGCCGGGAATGATCCTCTCCCCCGCTTTTTCGGCGGCAGTGACAAGGCTTTTCTGGAGTTTCCGGATGCCGTCTTCGATCACCACGATCTTCTCCCGGAGATAAATGCGGGTCGAGGTGATGACCAGGTCGTTCCGGCTGCGCCCGGTGTGGATCTTTTTGGCCACCGCGCCCGCCTTTTTCTCAAGTTCCATCTGAATGAGCGTGTGGATGTCCTCATAGCGGTCGGCATAAGCCGCAAGGTCCCGGCCTTTCAAAGCCAGGGGCACCAACTTGAGACCGCGGAGGATCGCCTTGGATTCCGCGACCGTGATGAGCCGGGTCCGCGCGAGCATTTTCGCGTAGGCCTCGTTGACGCGGATCTCGGCATCAAAAAGTTCTTTGTCCGTTTCCAGAGAAAAGCTGAAGCACTTGAGTGCCGGATGCATGCCCTTTTTGAATCTTCCGCCCCACATTTGTTTTGCCATTTTTTCACCTTGTTTCAGCGTATAGGGTTTAGAGGATAGGGTATAGTTTTTCTTTCTAAACCCTACACCCTAACCCCTACCCGCTAGTTTTTATACATGCCCTCGTACGGAAGTCCCCAGATCTTCATGAAACCGACCGCGGCCTTCCGGTCAAAAATATCGCCTTTGGAATACGTTGCGAGTTTTTCTTTATAAAGGGCATATTTCGATTCGCGGCCGACGCACAGCGCGTGGCCCCGGTCCAACTTTATGCGGACCTTGCCCGTCACGCGCGCCTGGTTGGACGCGAAGAAGGCGTCGAGCGACTTTTTGAGGGGCGAGAACCAAAGCCCGAAATACACAAGCTCCGCGTATTTTTCAGTAAGCAATCTTTTGTAATGCAAAAATTCCCGGTCCATGACGAACCCTTCGAGCTCTTCGTGGGCCTTCAGGAGCACGTCCGCGGCCGGTGCTTCATAAACCTCGCGGCTTTTGATCCCCACGAGCCGGTTCTCGATCATGTCGAACCGTCCGACGCCGTACCGGCCCGCGACCGTATTCAGATGCTCGATCAGAGCGACAAGCGGCATTTTCTTCCCGTTCAGTTTTACCGGCACACCCTTTTCGAAAACGATCTCGATATACCGGGGTTTTTTCGGCGCTTTTCCGGGGGCACAGGTCATCACGTACGCGTCCTCCGGCGGCTCGACCATCGGGTCTTCCAGCATCCCCGCTTCGATCGCGACCCCCCAGATATTCTTATCGATGGAATAGGGGCTCTTCTTGGTCGCATCGACCGGGATCTCGCGCTCTTTGGCATATTCGATCTCTTCTTCGCGCGTCTTGAATTCCCAGTCGCGGAGAGGCGCGATGATCTTAAGGTCCGGATCAAGCGTCCGGATACCCACCTCAAAGCGCACCTGATCGTTCCCCTTGCCTGTCGAGCCATGCGACACGAACCCGGCGCCTTCTTTTTGGGCCACCGCGACCAGATGTTTCGCGATGAGCGGACGGCCGAGCGCCGTCGCGAGCGGGTATTTGCCTTCATAACGCGCGTGCGCCCAAAGCGCCGGCATAATGTAGTCCTTGGCGAATTCGTCCTTCAGGTCCACGACAAAAGTCTTGATCGCCCCCGCGGCCCGGGCCCGGCGGACCAATTTTTTCTTGTTTTTGACTTCCCCGATAAAAGCGGAAAAACAGATCACGTCCAGCCCGTGGTTCTCCCCGAGCCATTTCACCGCGCAGGAGGTATCAAGTCCTCCGGAATAAGCCAACACGACTTTCTTCATTGGATCGCTCCTTGGTTAAAAAGATAAAGCAAGATGGCCTTCTGAATGTGGAGCCGGTTCTCGGCTTCGTCGAACACGATGCAGTGCCTGCTTTCCATCACATCGTTGGTGATCTCTTCACCCCGGTGCGCCGGCATGCAGTGCATCACCAGGACGTCTTCTTTCGCGTGCTTTAAGAGTTCCTTATTGATCTGCATGCCCTTGAAATCTTTGAGCTTTTTCTGGCGCATCGCCTCTTCGCCCATGCTCACCCACACATCGGTGTAGACCGCGTCCGCGTCCTTCACGGCGTCCTTCGGGTCCGAGAACCCCTCGATCACGGCACCCGTTTTTTTCGCGATCTGCCGGGCGAGCGCGAGAAGCTTGGGCTTGGGCTGGTACTTCTTGGGTGTCGCGTACCGGATCTTCGCGCCCAGTTTTGCGGCGACAAGCATCAGGGAATGCAGGACGTTATTGCCGTCCCCCCACGAACGCGAGCACGGGGTCTTTTTCCGCGGGGATCTTTTCATAAAGCGTCATATAATCCGCGAGCGCCTGGCACGGGTGTTCGAGGTCGCTTAGGCCGTTAATGACGGGTTTTTCGAAATAATCCTGGAACTCGGTGATGGTCCAATGCGAAAAGGTCCGCATCACGACCCCCGAAAGATAACGGGACAGGACGCGCGCCACGTCCCGCACCTCTTCCCGGACGCCCAACTTGATGTCCTCGGGCCCGAGATAGATCACGCCGCCGCCCATGGAATAGATGCCGGCCTGAAAAGAGACCCAGGTCCGTGTCGAGGGCTTTTCGAAAATAAAACCGAAGATGTGGCCTTCGAGCGCGTCCCGGACCTCCTGCGGCCGCGCCTTCACTTTGGCCGCAAGTTCCATGAGCTTCCGTATTTCTTCGGTGCTGAGATCGTTGATCGAGATCAATGATTGGAACATGCGCAACCTTCTTTTTTCTTTGACTGAAGCTTATGAAAAACACGGCCCAGGATCTTCATGCCAAGTTTGATCTCTTGGGCCGTGATCGTCATGGGAGGCATGATCCTCAGGACGTCGCCCTGCGTCGCGTTGATGAGAAGCCCCTGGTCGCGTGCTTCGTTCGCGTAAGGCGCGGACGGCTCCTTAAGTTTCAGTCCCCGCATCAGTCCTATCCCCCGCGTACTCTCGATCACAGGATACTTTTCTTTAAGCTTCTCGAATTCCCGGTCCAGAAGCTCCCCCATCCGGACCGTGTTCGTGAGCAACTTTTCTTTCTTGATCGCCTTAAAGACCGCGAGACTTGCCGCGCAGACAAGCGGGTTCCCGCCGAAGGTCGACGCGTGCATCCCCGGCGCGAACACCTCGCGCTTGATCCGCCGGTTCACGACAAGCGCGCCGATCGGCACCCCGCCGCCGAGCGTCTTCGCGAGCGTCATGAGGTCCGGCTCCAGATCGTAATGCTGATACGCGAACATCTTTCCCGTGCGGCCCATGCCGGTCTGCACTTCGTCCAGGATGAGGAGCATGTCCTTCTCGTCGCAAAGTTTCCGGATCCCTCCCAGAAAATCCCGGCTCGCCACGCAGATCCCGCCTTCGCCCTGGATGGGCTCGAGCATGATCGCGATGGTCTTATCGGTCACGAGCTTCCTCACGGACTCCAGGTCGTTGAAATCCGCGTAGCGGAATTTTTCCACAAGCGGCTGGAACCCCTGATGGAATTTTTCCTGTCCCGTCGCGGTCATCGCCGCAAGGGTCCGTCCGTGAAAGGAATTTTTCATCGTGATGATCTCGAAGCGCCCCGTTTCACTCCCGTATTTCCGGACAAATTTGATCGCGCCTTCGTTCGCTTCGGCGCCGCTGTTACAAAAGAAAACGCGGGAGGGAAAGGACGCCTCCGAGAGGGTCCGCGCGAGCTCGGCCTGCTTCACGTTCAGGAAATTGTTCGCCACGTGGAGCATCTTCCGCGCCTGTTCCTTGATGGCGTTCACCACGATGGGATGACAATGCCCCAGCCCGGAGACCGCCCAACCCGGGAAAAGGTCCAGGTATTCCTTGCCTTCCAGGTCCCACACGCGCGCGCCCTTGCCTTTGACCAGGCACACCGGCACCTGGGTATAAGTCGGCAGCACGTATTGTTGATACAGTTTTTGGACATCTACGGTTTTCATAAAAATCGCCCTTTATAAGTACTAGAAACAAGAATCAAAGAAGCAAAGAGGCACAGACAATCTTGCTTCTTGTTCCTTTGCTTCTTGCCTCTAAAGCATTATTTCTGTCCCGATACCTTGGTCCGTAAAAATTTCAAGCAAGAGAGCGTGCATGATGCGCCCGTCAATGATGTGGGCCTTCTGAACGCCTCCTTCAAGCGCGTCGATACAGGCCTTGACCTTGGGGATCATTCCCCCGGAGATGATCTTTTGGTCGATCAATCGCTCGGTGTCGTTCACGCGAAGCGAAGGGATGAGCGTCTCTTCGTCCGCCGGGTCGCGAAGGATCCCTTTCACGTTCGTCAGCACTATGAATTTCGGAACGTGCATGGCGACCGCGATATTGGCCGCCGCCTCGTCCGCGTTCACGTTGTACATTTCGCCGTCCGCCCCTTTCCCCACCGGAAAAACCACCGGGATCTTTCCAAACTCTGTCAGTTCCTTGAGAAGCACGGTGTTGACCGAAGCCACATCGCCGACAAAACCCACGTTGCCGTTCTCGGTGTGTTTCACCACGTTCAGGATCTCAGCGTGGTAGCCGGAGAGTCCGACCGCGGAGCCCCCGAGCCGTTCAATGTCACGGACAATGCTGCGGTTGAGCCCGGAGAGCGTCTCATTCACGACTTCGATCGTCGCCTTGTCTGTCACGCGCAATCCGTTCACGAATTGGCTCTGGACGCCTTTTTCTTTCATGGCCTCTGTGATGAATTTCCCGCCGCCGTGGACCAAGATGGGACGAATCCCGACATAGCTCATGAACACGAGGTCCTGAAGCACCATGTCACGGACCTCCGGATAGGTCAGGGCCGCGCCGCCGTACTTGATCAGGATCTCTTTGCCGCGGAATTTCTGGATGTAAGGAAGCGCCTCGATCAGGGCCTGCGCTTTTTCTATGTATTCTTTCATTTTTGAGCGTTGAGGGTTTAGCGTTGAGGGTTTAGAAAACGGATTTTTTGATCTCTATACCCTCTACCCTACACCCTATTTCCTTTTCTTAGGAGTACGCGGCGTTGATCAACACGTATTTCGTCGTAAGATCCGAGGTGATGAATTCCGCCCGCCCCCGTCCCTTGCCGATCACAACCTCGATCGTATATTCCTTTTTCTGAAGGATGCGCCGGGCCTTCGGAAGGTTCAGCACCCGCAACCTTCCCTGATTGACCACCTGGGCGTCTCCGAACCAGATGCTGAGATTGTTGGGGTTGAAATCCACACCGCTCGCGCCGACCGCGGCCGCGATGCGACCCCAGTTCGGATTGGAACCCGCGAGCATGGTCTTGAAAAGCATGGAGTTGGCGATCTGCCGTGCCGCCCGTTCGGCGTCCGTCGGTTTTTTCGCGCCCGAGACCCGGAGCCGGCATACATGCGTCACGCCCTCACCGTCCCTCACCATTTCATGCGCGATGTAGCGCATCACTTCTTCCAACGTTTCACGGAACATCCAGTAATCCTTACCGATCTTCTGGATCGTGGGATTCCCCGCTTCCCCGTTCGCGAGACAAAGCACCATATCATTGGTGCTCATGTCATTGTCGATCGCCATTTGGTTGAATGTGTCATCCGCCGCGTGGCGCACGGCCCGGCGGAGAAGGGCCTTCGTGATCGCCGCGTCCGTCGTGATAAAACAAAGCATGGTCGCCATGTTCGGATGCACCATCCCGGCGCCTTTCGCGCAGGCCCCGATCGTGACCTTTTTGCCGCCGAGTTCCAAAGAGAGCGCGATCTCCTTGCTGGAAAGATCGGTGGTCAGAATTCCCTTGGCCGCGCCGTGGCCGCCTGTCACGGAAAGACGCTTCACGAGTTTCGGGACCGCCCGTTTCACGCAGGTGATCGGGAAAGGAACACCGATGATCCCCGTCTGCGCGAGCAGGACTTCCTGAGGAAGGACCTCCAGGTATTTCGCGACCTCCCACGTGATCTCATGGACCGCTTTTTTTCCGACCGGACCGTTCAGGCAATTTGCATTGCCGCTCGTCCCGAGGATCGCGTGATGTTTCGAGGCATGGATGGCCTTCATCGAATAGAGCACCGGCCACGCCTTCGCCCGGTTCGTGGTGAAAGTCCCGGCCGCGACGCACGGCGCTTTGGAGTAGGTCAGGGAAATATCGTACTTTTTCTTTTTCTTTTTGATCCCCGCATGGATGCCGCCCGCAATAAAACCTTTCGGAGCGGTCACGGAACCGTTCTTTTCTTTTTTCCAAAAAGGTTTTTTCAAAGAAGCCCCGCTTCTTCCGGGAAACCGAACCGAAGGTTCATGTTCTGGACAGCCTGGCCGGCCGCTCCTTTAACAAGATTATCGATCGCCGTGATGATCACCACGCGGCCCGTTTCTTCCTGGACGCTGACGCCCACATCGCAAAAGTTCGTGCACTGCACGTCCCTGAGGGACGGATACTGTCCCGCAGGTTTGATCCTTACGAAAGGCGCCTTTTTGTACGCGCTTTCCAGCGTCCTCCGGATCGCGGTTTCCGTTCCCCTCGCCGTCGTTTGCGCATAAATCGTCGCAAGGATACCGCGATTCAGCGGCAAGAGGTGCGGCACGAACGTGATCTTCACGGGTTTCCCTGCCGCCGCCGAAAGCATTTGCTCGATCTCGGGCGTGTGCTGATGCCGGTTCACCTTATAGGCGCTATAATTTTCGCTTACTTCACAGAAGTGGGTCGCGGTCACAAGCTTCTTCCCGGCGCCGCTGACGCCGGACGCGGCATTGATGATGATGGACTTGGGATCGATCAGTCTTTTCTTAAGAAGCGGGATCAGCGCGAGCGACGGCCCTGTGGGATAACACCCGGGATTGGCGATCAGATCCGCTTTCTTGATCTTCTCCCGGTAGACCTCACAAAGCCCGTAAACCGCCTTGGAAAGGTACTGGGGCGCGACATGATTCACACCGTACCATTTTTCGTAGATCCTCCTGTCCCTTAACCGGAAATCCGCGGAAAGATCGATCACGACCTTGCCGGCCGCGAGAAACTGTTCGGCCGCGGTCATAGCCTCCGTGTGCGGCAGGCACAAAAAGACCACATCCGCCTTTTTTTTCACCGCGTCGAACGAATAAGGCGTGATCTCAAGCGTGATGTCTTTCGCGACCGAAGGCAGGATGTCGCGAAGAGCAATGGGTTTTTCCTGCCGGGTGGTCAAGAGAGAGACCCGGACATGGGGATGGGCCAGAAGCAACTTCGTGAGTTCGGCTCCGGTATATCCCGTGGCGCCAAGAACCGCACAATTCAACATGGGAGTATGTTTTTCTCCTTTCTTAAGAACCAGCTCGCCCCGTTGTTAGAGATTTAAACTTCTCCTGATATTACCATGACCGCTAAAGCGTATACTCATCAACATCCGTAGAGAATATTTAAAGATATTGGAATCTCTAACGGGGCGAGTTCGGTATTATAGAAATGGTCCTATCCTTTGTCAATTTAAGAAGTTATGAATTCTGCACAGAGTATGTTTTTTTCTCTACGCGGGACGCCGAACGCCTTACCACGCGGAGGGAATTCTAGTTCTTTCTTATAGCTATAATACTAAATATAGATTGATTTTATGGCAAAATATGACTATGGTACGCACATGTCGAAACAGCTATCCCCCAAAGATCCCCATAGCAAGGCCTTTTTGCGTAAGATCCTCGGATTCCCGGTAAGGTCCCTCACTCCCTACCGCGCCGCGCTCACGCACCCCTCTTTCCGGAATGAAAACGCGCGCATCACCCAGGACCTCGAGGATTTTGACCGGTTGGAATTCCTCGGGGATTCCATTTTAAACGAAGTCATTTGCCAGAAATTGTTCGAAAAATTTCCCGAGGCCGACGAAGGCATGCTCTCGAAACTCCGCTCGATCCTCGTCTCTCAGAAGATCCTGAGCCGCATCGCACAAGCCCTGGAGCTTCACCACGTCCTCCGGATCAGCAAGAACCTGCGCCGGAATTTCAAGGACTTCCTCAAAGCTAAATTGCTCACCGATGCGCTCGAGGCGCTTTTCGCGGCGATCTATTTCGACCGCGGTCACGACAAGGTCGAGGCGTTCATTCTGGAACATTTCGAAAAATACTTTGACCCCAAACTCCTCTTCCGGCTCGACCCGAACCCCAAAAGCACGCTTCAGGAAATGACGCTCAAGAAATGGCAGAAGCTCCCGGAGTACACATACGTCTTTTCCGGCCAAGGCGTCAAAACCACGGTTTCGGCCGGGGGGAAACGAAAGGCCTCGGCCCTTCACAAGATCAAACGGGAGTCCGAGGTCTTGGCCGCAAGGGCTTTGATCCAGCGATTACGGAAAGAATTTAAAAAGGAGAAAGCGCGCAGCCGGCGACGCGCTTAGCAAAAGCAGCGGAGACAGGCATGAATGGATGGCCTGCCCCAATTCTCAATAAATTTTTAATCGAAAATTGGGACTGGCACTGATTTCTTTTCAAATTTAATAGAGATCATGTGCCTGTCTCTTTTTTTACTCCGTTACGATCTCGCAGAGAAAATCCTTCGCCTTGCCTTTGAGGATCTTTTCTTGCAATTCTGCGGCCGGGGCCGGGGCGGGCTTCACTTCGGGAGCAAGCAAGGGCCCGGAAAAGAGCATCGGAATAGGGCCCCAATGGGCTTGCGGATTTTTTTTGAGAGAAGATTTCATGTGCGGCAATAACTTCGCCGCGAGCTCGATAGATAAAAAAACATCCGTTCGGAAATTCGCGAGCCCGTCAAATCCGAGCGTCCCCTCGCCGTCCATCACGTAATCTTTGCTCTCGACAAGGAGGTTGTCGGTCGTCACCTTACCCTCCGTAAGTTTCCAGTTGAAATTCATCAAGTCAAAGTCCTTCAAGCTGGACCTGATCTTTCCAAGATCTTGGAGCGGCTTAATCGTTATAAGAGCGTCTTTGAGATCAAAAGTCAGAAATCTGCCGCTCCTAAGAGTCCATGTGCCCTGCCCCGCCAAAGACTTGCTCCAGGCCTCCGGTCCCCACCCGGTACCCGTCACTGAACATTTAAGATCAAGCACTCCCTCGAGAGCCTTCCCGCCCGCATCCTGACGACCCAGAAAAAGCCCGAGATCCACGCCGTGGAATTCGCCGTTAAAATTGTATCCGGGTTCTTTACCGCCGAAATTCAGCGCACCTTTGAGCCCGGCCTTTCCGCCGTAACCCTCAAATTGAAGGGACGGCACGTCCCACACGCTGCTCTTGTAGAGGACATCTGCCAAAACATTTTTGAGGACCTGATCTTTCGGACAAACCGCCTGGATGAATTCTTTCACGTGACCCAGGGCGTTCATCCCGGTGTCTTCCTCTTTGTACTTCAAAAGAGCTGCGACCGCTTGCCAAACCTCCAGAGGCTTCAATGCTCCCGTAGAGACCTTCAGGATGGCTTGAGGTTTTTCCGGAAGTCCTTCGATCTTCAGATTTGCTACGACGGAGGAACCGCCGACCTCAAACTGCATCTGCCGGCCTTCCAGCATGAGCGGACTGTAATCCAGAGAAAGCGACACGTTGCGGAGCCCCGGACCTTCCGGGACCGTCCAGGACACTTTTTCGAATGTAAGATTAAAAATGTGTTCGGCCTTCTCCAGTTTGCGGAGATCCCCTCTCCAATTCGACATCAGCTTGGCATCCCCCCCCAGCTTGTAACCCTGAAGAGCGGGAATATATTGTTCCCAACCATCCAGGGAGAATTTGTTCGTGATCAAATTGAGCTGTCCCTCTCCGGTCTTCAGGTCCAAATCCTTCAAATTCCCCTTCATGCTCAATTCTTTGAATTTCACGGCAAAATCACCGCCCAGTTTCGCTCCTTTTTGAAGGAGAAGATCGAAGCTTAGATCCAACGGAACATCTTTGGGCTTCGTGAAATATTGCCCGTAAGAGAGAAGCGCCCGCGCAAGATCCCAGCCGAAATGAAGCGACAGATGGTCCAGCGTTCCTTCCATGGAAAGAGCCCACTTTCCAGGGCCCGAAAATCCGATATCAAAAGGAAGCGCTTTCTCGAGGCCCGGCCAATATTTCAAGATGTCTTCGAGCGCCATATCCGAACCCGTCACATGCATACCGTTGATCTCTCCGGTACTAAGTTTCATGCTTCCGTTTGTTTTGATCTCACCGAAGGGGAGCTTCACCAGCCCCTTGTGAAGTTTCAATTCCGCAGTGTCATTGTTCCACGCGGCCGTAATACTCCACTCGGCGTCAAGCGCAGGCGACGCCACCCAGGCGCTCCCCTGCGACACTTCATAAGAAAGCCCCTTTCCGGCTCCTGTCACGTTCAATTCAAGAAAAGCCTCTTGCTCTTTTTTCTTGATCTCCACGGAGGTATCGATCTGGCCCCCTTTCAGAAGGAACGGCCTTTTCGGATCGGGTGCGAGCCCTTGAGCCGCGTCACCCAGCGAGAGCTGTTTGAGCTCCATAACCACATACCCGCTTGCTTTCTCCCAATCCCACCTTTCGACGGAATCCAGCACCACATTTCCTTTCATCACAAGCGCGTTCGGCTTCCCAACCATATCCGTAGTGAAATAGAACGGAATGGGGATCTTGGGACGGACGGCACCGACCCGAAGAGAGAAATTCTCAAAACGCACCGGATTAAAAAAATTCAGGCCGGGAAGAGAAACCTCGGCTTTACCGGACTGCGCATAAAAAGCTGCGGGTTCCACTCGCCCGAGAAGAAGGGGCAGGATATTAAAATCAAATTGGATCTTTTCCGCCTCCATGACGAGCGGATGATCGGCAAAGGTTAATTGCGCATGCTCGAAAACGAGCGTGGGCTGAGGAAAATAACCCACCTGGACATTCTGATATTTCAATGTGCCCGCAGTGAGCGCTTGGATTTTTTGGATCAGAAGCTCATGAAGTTTTTCGGAGGGAAGCAGACGACGCGACTGGAAGAAAAGACCCGCGACAAAAAAAACGAGGAGAAGAACGGCCGATAGCAGCAATGCCTGGCTTTTTTTCATGGCTCCCGATCTCTTGCTGGCACTGCGTCACAATGTGTTTTACGAATCCGCAGTACCATACCGTGTACCGTAGAAATTCAAATGACCCGGTGTCGGAACCGCGGCTCGCGCCAGAGGAACTAAGGACGATCGCGATCACGGGTTCGAACTTAACGGCATCGCGCCCACCGGATGGTAATTATAATCATCCAGGAATCCCTGGCAACCGGCCAGAGTAAAAACAAGCGCGAGAAAAAACAGACCGAGAACGAGCAACCGCCCAAACTTTTCATTTCTTTTCCAAAATAGTAGTCGGCGCTGATTCTCATTCATTTTTATAATTGGAAATCAGCACAGTCCCAACCAACCCTTCACTTTATCAGAGGGTTGGGGCTGGACGGCCCCAATTTCAGCTTTGCTGAAATTGATTGGCATTGGGACCGCATTAACGTTTGGTGAACTGGAAGCTTCTGCGAGCGCCTTTACGACCGGGTTTTTTTCTTTCTTTTTCTCTGGGGTCACGGGTCATAAAACCGCCTTTGCGCATGGTCGCGCGCATTTCGGGGTTGAGACCCACAAGCGCCCTGGCGATCCCGAGTTGGATCGCACCGGCCTGGCCGGCCACTCCGCCGCCCTGGACGCGAGCGCGGACACGCACTTGCCCGAGAAGGTTCGCGGATTTGAGCGGTTGCTCGACAAGCATCTGAAGGTTCGCGCGTTTTAGATATTTCGCAGAATCCTGCCCGTTGACGATAAAACCCTTTTGCCCCGGGAAAATCCACACGCGGGCAATGGCGGTTTTACGGCGTCCGGTAGCATACATAAGTGTCGCGGGAGCGGTCATACGAATTAAACCTCGATCTTAATGGGTTTTTGCGCTTTATTCCGGTACTCTGTGCCGGGGTAAACGCGAAGTCTCTTGAGCATCACATCGCCGATCCGGTTCTTCGGAAGCATGCGCTTGACGGCACGCATGATGATCTCGGCCGGATTTTTTTCCATGAGTTGTTCATAGGTATACGTCTTCAGGCCGCTTGAATAACCCGTGTAATGGGTATAGATCTTATTTTCTTTCTTGTTACCCGTCACGTGGACCTTCTTGGCGTTGATCACAATGACCTGGTCCCCGGTGAGCTTGTCCGGCATAAAGCAGGTCTTGCCTTTGCCGATCAATAGGGACGCGATCTTGGTGGACATCCGCCCGAGGGTTTTCCCGTCGGCGTCGATCATATAGGTCTTCCGCGCGATGTCTTTTTCAGTTGGAATAAAAGTCTTCATGATTTTCTTTTCTGTTTAGTTTGGAACAGGCAGTCGGAAAGGCGAGAAACCTTCTTGCGACTCAAAATATTTTGAAAAGTTCGCGAAGTATAACAAAAACCCCTTGGAGTGTCAAACTTTTACCCCTCTTTTTTATATCTGGGATTTCCTGACCCAATCTCCGAGATGAATACCCGTAGAGGCAAAAAGATAGTGGCCCTGGCTTTCCGTTAGCTTCTTTGATAGGAAAACCAGAACGTGGTGACGCTTGCACGCTGGTGCAAGCGTGGTAAGGATTGCCGTCCCTTGTGAAGACCCGTTTTAAACAACTTTTTAAAGATCGCCTTTGTCAAGAAGCCGTATCTGCTGCCACAAAGCTAACACATAATCCAAGTAATGCAAGGTCTTCAACCTTTTTGAAACAGCCCTTCGGATCAATACGTAACTCTCATCAATGTAAGGCCTTCGGAGGGTACCGTCATACCGGCAAAACGCCTGTCCTTGGCCTTAAGAATGGCCGTGATATCCTCAGCCTTTCGCTTCCCTCTCCCCACCTCCAGGAGCGTCCCCACCATATTCCGGATCATGTGGTAAAGGAACCCATTCGCTTCTATATGCATGAGGAGGAGGTGCCCTTGCCGCTTGATCTGGAAGCGCTTGATCGTCCGGACACAGGAACTTCCTTTTTTCATGGATGACACGGAGGTA
The DNA here is from genome assembly GCA_043821445.1 of Candidatus Omnitrophota bacterium. GTDB lineage: Bacteria > Omnitrophota > Omnitrophia > Omnitrophales > Aquincolibacteriaceae > Aquincolibacterium. The sequence goes on from JBDRCT010000037.1 coordinate 18,478, forward strand.
AAGGAACGGAAGTCATGTTTGCCCATTAAAGACCTGGCGGCTTTCCGCATTCTGGCAAGATCTAGCGGGTACGGAACATGGAAGGCCCGGCCTGCAACAAGCGGCGAGCGGCAAGGGTGGTTCCAGATCCGGTATTCATAGACCTTGGAACGGACGCCGTAGCGGGCATGAAAACCGGCCCCGACTTCTTCGATGTCTTTGACCACCACGGGGGACGGCAAAAGCGCGTTGAGGCCTTTTTGGATCTGCTTCAGTTCGTGAGAGCTCGAAGTCCTGAAATTGACGACCTGGCCCTCAGCATGAACGCCGGTGTCCGTGCGTCCGCTCGCGGCCGCGATCTTCATTTTGCGGTTAAAAAAGCCGGAAAGGGCTTTCTCTAAAATTTCCTGGATGGTCGGCTGGCCGGGCTGTTTTTGGAACCCAAAAAACATCGATCCGTTGTATTCGAGGACAAGCTTGATGTTTCGCATTGTTTAGGGGATAGGGTTCAGGGGATAGCGGATAGGAAAGGCATTTCTATACCCTACGCACTATACCCTAAACGCTAATTCCGCGATCTGGATGGCATTCAGGGCCGCGCCTTTGCGGATCTGGTCGCCGGAAACAAACATCGAAAGCCCGTTTGTTACGGTCGCGTCCTCGCGTAAACGCCCGACGAGAATGTCGTCTTGCCCGGTCGCCTCAAGCGGCATGGGGAAATAATTCTTCTCTCGGTCATCGATCACCCTGACGCCGGGGGCCTTGGAAAGCAGCTTGCGCGCTTCGTCAACTGAAATCTTTTTCTCCGTCTCGATGAAAAGCGCTTCGGAATGTGCGCGCAATACCGGCACGCGAACACAGGTCGCGGTCACCCGGATCTCGGTGTCATGGAAGATCTTCTGGGTCTCTTTCACCATCTTGGTCTCTTCTTCGCAATAACCATCCGGTCCGATCTTCGAATTATGCGAGAACACATTGAACGCGATCTGATGCGGCAGGACCTGTTTCTTAACGGGCCTTCCGGCAAGAAAATCCTGGGCCTGGATCTTAAGCTCTTCCATGGCTTTCGCCCCGGCGCCGCTTGCGGCTTGGTAGGTGGCGACAACGATGCGCTTGATCTTCGCGACTTTATGGATCGGAAAAAGAGGCACAAGCATGATGATGGTGGAGCAGTTCGGGTTCGCAATAATCCCTTTATGCTTGGCGATATCTTCGGGATTGATCTCCGGCACGACAAGCGGAATCTCCGGGTCCATGCGGAACGCGCTGGTATTGTCCACCATGAGCGCACCGGCCTTGACGATGTGCGGCGCAAGTTCGCGGCTGATCGCCCCGCCCGCGCTTGAAAGCACCAGATCCAGTCCTTGAAAGGAAACGGGCGAGGCTTCCTCGACAGAGTAATTCTTCTCCATGAATCCGATCTGTTTTCCGGCCGAACGGCCCGAGGCCAAAAGTCTCATTTCTTCGATCGGGAACTTCCGCTCCCTTAAGAGCTTCAAAAATTCCTGCCCCACGGCACCGGTCGCACCCAAGACTGCTACTTTAAGTTTTTTTGTCATGTCTTTATTCCTGTCTTTATTCCTGTCTTTATTCCTTTTTCAAATTCGAATAGCCTGCCTACTCCAAAAGAAGCAAGAGGCAAGATATAAGAAGTAGAGATTTTTCTGGCCTCTTGTTTCTAGTTTCTTGCTTCGGGATCCAATCCCTTCACCACAAGATCCCCGACCTCCGTGGTGGAATATCCCATCTTCCCCGCCGCGAGACTTTTGAGTTTCTTCCCTGTCACCCACTTCACGGATTTTTCGATCTCTGCGGCAGCTTTCTCTTCCCCGAGAACTTCGAGCATCATTTGTCCGGCACAGATCGCCGCGAGAGGATTGATCACGTTCATACCGGTGTACTTCGGCGCGGACCCACCGATCGGCTCGAACATGGAAACACCCCGAGGATTCAAATTGCCTCCGGCGGCGATCCCCATGCCCCCCTGGATCATGGCGCCAAGATCGGTAATGATATCCCCGAACATGTTGTCTGTCACGATCACGTCGAACCATTCGGGGTTCTTCACCATCCACATGCAGGTCGCGTCCACATGCGCGTAATCTCTTTTGATATCCGGATAATCTTTGGCTCCCACCTCATGAAAGATACGCTCCCAAAGGTCCCATGCATAAGTCAGAACATTGGTCTTCCCGCAAAGCGTGAGCGTCTTTTTCTTGGAATTACGTTTACGGGTATACTCAAAGGCATAACGCAGACAACGCTCAACACCTTTGCGGCTATTCCGGCTGACCTGGATCGCAACTTCATCCGGTTTTCCCTTATGGATGAATTCTCCTTCGCCGACATAGAGGCCTTCGTTGTTCTCTCGAACCACGACGAAATCGATATCTTCCGGTTTTTTATTTTTGAGCGGGCAATCTACGCCGGGGAAAAGTTTTACGGGACGGAGATTGATGTATTGTTCCAGAGAAAAGCGGAGTTTGAGCAAAAGCCCTTTCTCCAGAATGCCGGGCTTCACATCCGGGTGCCCGACGGCCCCAAGATAGATCGCCTGGTAACCCCGGAGCTCCTGGATCACACTTTCCGGAAGCACTTCTCCGGTCCTTTTATAGCGTTCCCCCCCAAGATCATATTCATGCCGGTCGAGCTTAAAGCCGTATTTTTCGGAAGCGGCCGTTAAGACCTTATTCCCTTCACGGACGACCTCCGTACCGGTCCCGTCTCCTGGGATCACTGCGATCTTATATGTTTCCATAATGGCCTTTTTCTCCTTTTTAGATTTACGTCGGGATCCCTGACGCTTTCTTCGTAGAAAAGTGTATTTCTTGAAAATTTGAAGGGCGGATTCTATACCGTTCTCCATTAAATTTAAATGGTTGACGAGGATTGCCCCAATTTCAAAAAGTTTGAAATTGATAAGAATTGGGACTATGCCAAGATTCAGCTTTTTTCAATCTTTGTCGGACGCCGCTTCACGGACTCGTAAAGTTTCTCATATTTCTTGGCTGAGGCATTCCACGAGAAGTCGCTTTCCATGGCATTCTTCACAAGCGACTTCCAAAGCTTTTCTTGTTTGAATGTCTTGACCGCACGGAGGAGGACCGTATGGAGCGCATCGCTTGTATAATCCTCGAAAATAAATCCGTTCCCTTTTTGGGACGTGGGTTCGAAATTCTGGATCGTGTCCGCCAAACCGCCGGTGGCACGAACGATCGGCACCGTCCCGAAACGAAGTCCGATGATCTGCCCCAGCCCGCACGGCTCGTAATAGGAAGGGATCAGCAATATGTCGGAACCCGCATAGATCTTTTTGGCCATCTTCGGATCGAACATAATGTGCACCCCGAGCCACTTTTTATTTTTCTTCGCGAGACCCCGGAGGATCTGATGGTATTGGTCCTCGCCGGTCCCGAGGAGTACCATTTGAACGTCCTGCTGCTGGGAGAGCTGCTCCAGCGCCGGAACCAAAATATCCAATCCCTTTTGGTCCACAAGACGCGCCACAAAGCCAAGAAGAGGAATATTCGGGTCGACCTTAAAACCGTTCTCTTTTTGGAGCACGGCCTTGTTAAGTTTTTTCCCGGAAAGGTCTTGGGGGTCATATTTCGCGTCAATGTCCGGATCGGTGGCCGGATCCCAGTCTTTCGGGTTGATCCCGTTGATGATCCCCGTCACGCTGTCCTTGCGCGCAGCAAGCACCCCCTCCATCCCGCACCCGAATTCTTTGGTCTGGATCTCGCGGCTGTAGTGTTCACTCATGGTCGTCACGGCGTCGGCGAACACAAGCCCCCCTTTCAAAAAACTGAACTTTCCGTAGAACTCCAGAAGATCGGACTTGTAGAATTCCCAGCCCAAACCCGTTGCCAGAAAAGAGTCGGGAGGAAAATTCCCCTGGTACGCAAGATTGTGGACGGTGAATACGCTTCGCGCTTTTTGGAAAGGCGTGTAGCCCGCTTCCGCGGTCTTGAGATAGACCGGAATGAGACCTGTCTGCCAGTCGTGGCAATGGACAATGTCCGGGGCCAATTTCAATTTTTCAGCGGCTTTGAGCACGGCTCGCTGGAAATAGGTAAAGCGGCGGTCGTTATCCTGATAATCCCCGACAAGCGTTCCGTAAAGTTCCTCGCGCATGAAATAATCGGGGTGTTCGATAAAATAGACTTTGATCCCGTTGGCAAGTTTTTTTGAGAAAACACGCGTGGCCTCGAGCTGATTCCCGATGATCAATTCAAAATAATCGATCGCGGTTTGGAGCTCCCACTGCTGGATGTCGATCGAACGGTAGCGTGGCAAAAAAACCGACACCTCGTGGCCTAAGGCGCGGACTGCACCGGCAAGGGAGTCGATAACATCCCCGAGGCCCCCTGTCTTGGCAAAGGGGGCCATTTCGGAACTGATGAAAAGGATCTTCAAGGAAGATTAAAAACGCGCCGTCTTACTTTGCGACTTCGACAACGCAATTCCAGCTGCCGAAGGCGTTAGGAACGCATTCGACCGGCTCCTGCGCGTTCTGCCAAACTCCGTCCACGAGATAGCGGTACTGATAGCGCCCGCTCTTGAGTTTGAGGGACGTCTTCCAGTTCCCGGTCGCATCCTTCGTGAGGGGGGTTTTGTTTGCTTTCCAGTTATTGAAATCGCCACCAAGCTCGACCTTTTTGGCCTGCGGAGCATAGAACTTGAAATCCCAGGTCTTCTCGCAAGTGCTGGCGCGTGAGGAACATTTCGTCGTCGTCTTTGCCATAATGGACTCCTTTTCCGTTTGACGGGTGATGAATGCGCGAAAAAATTGCAGCGACTGATTATATATCAGAAAAAACAGCTTGCCAAGAAACATCTCCCCACTATAATAACCGGCCTATGAAAACCTGTGCCATCTGCAAAAAGAAGCCTTTAACGGGCAATTCCATCGTACGCCGCGGTCTCGCGAAAAAGACCGGCGGTATCGGTAAAAAGATCTCCGGCATGACGCGTCGCCGCTTCTACCCGAACCTCCAGAGGGTGAAGGCCCTCTTCCTGAACGGAACGGTACGCCGTATCAATGTCTGTGTGAGCTGTTTGAAGGCCGGAAAAGTCAAAAAGGCTCCTTCCCGTCGCTCTTACACCGCCGCTCCGGCTGCTTAAAGGGACGCCGGAAGCTTCTCCCTGAATTCTTTCACTGACAGGACGAGTGTCTTCATGCCGTTCCACTGCTTTGTTTTGATGGAGTAGGCCGCCTCAAAACGCGCCTCCGGTCCTGAGGCCGCGCAAAGGAACATCTGCCTCTCATTGAGATGGGCCTGAAAGGTCTTGGAACCCTCCGCCAGCATCACTTCATATGTTTCGCCATAAAGACGCCGGGGCTTGGATTTTAGCTGGAGATCGTCGCTTTGAAAAACAGGCCGCAGGTTTCCGATCCCGTGTGGCTCTAAAAACTCAAGCTCCTCGAGAAAACGATCTGTGACTTCATGGAGTTTCAATGTCATGTCTACCGGCATATGCCGCTTCAATGCTTCAAAAGGAAGATGTTCGGACGCGAAGGCATTGATCTTTTCGCGTAAAAGAGGAATGTTCTTTTCGGTGACCGTAAGTCCGGCCGCTTGCGCATGCCCCCCAAATTCCTCGAGAACCGTCTCACAGGAGCGAAGCGCGTTAAAGAGATGAAAACTTTTGATGGAACGGCCAGAACCACGCCCTACGCCTTCTTCCACCGAGATCACGACCGCCGGACGCTCGTATTTTTCCACGAGCCTGGAGGCCACGATCCCGATCACGCCGCGGTGCCAGCCAAGACCCTCTACTACGATCACGCGTTCGCGATTGAAATTAAAGGTTCCTTCGACCTTGCGCATCGCCTCCTGGGTGGTCTCACGCTCCGAACGCTGACGGGCTTTGTTCTCCTCCTCCAGGATCTTTGCAAGACTTTCCGCCTCGCGGGGCACTTTTGTCAGTAAAAGCTGGAGTGCAGTATCCGCAGAACTCATGCGCCCTGCGGCATTCAACCTCGGCCCCAGAATAAATCCCACATGCCCGGTATTGACCCTAGAGGCTTTCATTTTGGCGACATCGGCCAGAGAACGGACCCCGAGATTTTTCCGTTCGGAAAGCATGGCCAGCCCTTCTTTGACGAGGATGCGGTTCTCATCCACAAGCGGCGCAACGTCGCTGATCGTGGACAGCGCAACAAGATCCAGATGCTTGAACGCCTCGTCTCCGGTCAAGGCTTGACTTAATTTGAACGCCAGTCCGGCGGCTGAAAGCTCCTTGAAAGGATAGGCGCAATCCTCCTGGAGCGGGTTTAAAATGAAATGCGTGCCGGGCGATCCGTCGACGGGCAGGCGATGATGGTCGATCACGATCACGTCCATACCGTGGGAGCGGGCGATCTCAATTTCACGCTTGGCCGTGATCCCGCAATCGACCGTCACGATGAGGCCCACGCCCTGCTCCCGTGCTTTGTGGATCGCATCTTCACTCACACCGTAACCGTCACGTTCCCGTTCCGGAAGAAAGGTCGTATACTCGCCACCGATCTTTTCGAGCGTTTTGACCAGGACCGCGACGCCGGTGATCCCGTCGACATCGTAGTCGCCATGGATCAGGATCTTCTCGTGGGCATGAACGGCTTTTTCGATGCGGGCTTTGACCTCTTTCATGTTCTTCATCAGGAAAGGGTCGTGAAGCGAGGAGAGACCGGAAAAAAGAAAGGCCTCAATCTGGGGATTGGTTTTAAAACCCCGCTTTTCAAGTAGTTCCCGAAAAGCAGGGGAAAAATCATGGCTTGGCTTCAACAATGTTGTTTTTTCCTTGATACAAAAGGGGACAGGCATTCTTTGACTGCCTGTCCCCTTCTGCGTTTACCGTTTACTGCCTAACGCTTACCTCTTGTGTCTTATTTATGGGCTTTCCAATCCACCGCCAAGGCTGAAGCTACGAAGACGGAGGAATACGTTCCTACCGCGAAACCTATGATCAGGATGAACGCGAAATCCGCGATCGCGCTTCCTCCGAAGAAAAATAACGACAAGGCCCCGAACAATACGGTCAAGGTCGTCAAAACGGTCCGCCCCAACGTTTGGTTGATGCTCATATCCACGACCTGCGAGAAAGGCGTCTTTCGCATCAATTTGACATTATCCCGGATCCGGTCGAATGTCACGATCGTATCGTTGGCGGAAAAACCGATGATCGTAAGGAGCCCTGCGATCGTCGCCAAATTGATCTCCCGGCCGCTGATCGCATAAATACCAAAGGCAAATATGGCGTCATGAACGAGAGCCGCCACGGCGGCCGCCGCGAGCTTCCATTCGAATCGCCACCCAAGGTAGATGAGGATCCCAAGCCACGACCAAACGATGGCCCAGAACGCTTTATCGCGAAGGCTGCCGCTCACCGAAGGACCGACCTGGTCGACTTTTTGGATCTCAAAAGCGTCTTTGCCCACGGTCGCTTCCGCAGCGGCACTTACCTTGGAAGGATTTCCTTCTGCCATTTTAACGATATACTGATGGCTACCGGCCTCTCCAAACCGCTGAAGCATCACGGATTTAAGCCCATGCTTTGCGAGTTGGTCCCTCAGTTTTGCCTGATCCACGTCCTGCTTGAAGGCAACTTGAACATAGGTGCCTCCCGTAAACTCCACGCCATAATTCTGAGTGCCGCGCATCGTAAAAGCAAAGATCCCGAGCGCAAGACAGGCCGCCGAAAATCCGTAAGCCCAAAAACGACCTTTGAGGAACGCGATATTCGGATTCTTAAACAGCTGAAGCATCTTGAAGATCTTGTTCGGGTTCTTTTTGACGATGTGGTCAAAAATAACACGCGTCACGAAGATCGCGGAAAACATGCTCGCAACGATACCGATGGAAAGTGTCACTGCGAATCCTTGGATCGGCCCCGTTCCGAAAATAAAAAGCAAAAGCGATGTGATCAGGGTCGTCACGTTCGAATCAAGAATAGCGGAAAGGGCCCGGTGAAACCCCGCGGACACTGCGGCGCGCGCGGTCTTCCCCGTCGCCATTTCTTCGCGCATCCTTTCAAAGATCAGGACGTTGGCATCCACGGCCATCCCGACCGAAAGGATGAACCCCGCAATGCCGGGAAGGGTCAGCGTCGATCCCATAGCCGCCATACCTCCTATCACAAGAATGATATAAACAAGTAATCCCAGGTTGGCGATCCAGCCACAGAAAAGATAATAGACCGGCATGAACACGACGATAAAAAGCACTCCAAAAATACTGGCGCGAATGCCGCTTGCGATGGAATCTTTACCGAGACTCGGCCCGATCGTCCGCTCTTCCACGACCGTCACAGGCGCGGGTAGAGCGCCGGCGCGCAGCACAAGCGCAAGATCCGCCGCTTCCGCGGCCTTGAAATTCCCGGAGATCTGGGCCTTGCCGTTCGGGATCCTGTCGCGGATCACGGGCGCGGAATAAACCTGTCCGTCCATCACGATCGCAAGACGCTTGCCGATATTCTGGAACGTCACCTTATCAAAGATCTTTCCGCCCTCACGGTCCAAAGACAACTGAACGATCGCCTGGCCATACTGATCAAAGCCGACAGAAGCAGTCGTGAGGTGCTCTCCCGTCAAGACCGGCAAGAGCGCCAACAACACCATTTCTTCATTCGGGCTTCCTTTGACCTTTTTGTATTCAAATCCCGGCGGGATCATTCCTTCGTCCGCTTTTTGGATCAGATCCGTATCTTCCGACACGATCTTAAATTCCAAATGGGCCGCTTTTCCGGCGATCTCCTTGGCGCGTTCCCGGTCCGTCACGCCCGGCAATTTCACCACGACCTGGTCCTTGCCCTGTGTTGTGATCTCCGGCTCCTTAACGCCGAATTCGTCGATACGGTTGCGGATGATCTCCGCCACGCGCGCGGTCACGTCCTTGCGCGCTTCCTCCGGCACCTTGTCCATCTCGACCTGGAGAAGCAGTTGGACGCCGCCTTGGAGATCAAGGCCCAGATTGATCTTCTGATCCAGGGGATAGGCTTTCCAAATAGAAAAAACGACCAGCCCGATGATCAGCAATACTTTCCACTTATAATTTTTATCCATATTAAAAAACCTTTCTAGCGTTTAGGGTATAGGGGTTAGGGTTTAGGATTCATGATCCTATAAAGCATCGCTCCAACTTCCGCCATCAATCCTTCGGCGGTATTATTCTTTTTAATAAAATTCAAATCCACACTCAAAAGATATTGGGTTTCCAGTTCACACAGAGAGCCGTACGCGATGGATAAAAACTGTCTGTATTCCTTATTAAATCGCCTTCCATATCCTTCTGAAATATTCGATGGGATAGAAACGGCCGCTCGTCTGATCTGTTGGGCTAATCCGTATACTTCTCGATCCGGAAATTGATCCGTGAACTTATAAACCTCAAGAACAAGCTTGTACGCTTTCTGCCAAACGATCAAATCTTTAAAAGATTTTGCTTTCACTATCCTCTATACCCTATCCCCTAAACCCTACGCCTTATCGCAATCCCGCGATCGCGCTCTTCAGGATCTCGATCTTGGTGTCCGAACCGCCCACCGTAAGGACCGCATAATCATCTTGAAGGCTTGAGATCGTTCCAAGCATGCCCCCTGTCGTGACCACCTTGTCTCCCTTCTTGAGGTTGGCGATCATATTCCGGAGTTCCTTTTGCTTTTTCTGCTGGGGCCGGATGAGCAGGAAATAAAAGATCGCGAACATGAGGATAATGGGCATGAATTGGACCAAAGGATTGACCTGCGGTGTTCCCTGAGCGGTTTCGGTTGCATAAGCGATAGATTCGAACATATTTTCCTTTCGAGCGATCAGCGGTCAGTTACCAGCGGGCTACTTCTTCGACGCCGTACTCCTAACGCCGTACGCTATCTGGTGTGTGGATCAAAACGGTTTAAAAATTCCCTTTTGAACTGCAGGAACCGGCCTTTCCGTATCTTCTCCCGCATTGACTTTACTAAGTTTACGAAAAAATGGACATTATGCAAGGTAATCAATTCGGCGCCCAGGATCTCGTGGCTGTTCACCAGATGCCGCAGATATGCCCTCGAAAAGTTCTTACACGTGTAGCAATTGCAATCCCTTTGGACCGGCTTGGCGTCTTCCTTGTACCTCGTGTTCCGGATGACCACAAGTCCGTCGCTTGTGAACGCCGTTCCGTTCCGTCCATAGCGCGTCGGGTTCACACAATCGAACATATCCGCGCCGCGCTCCACCGCCTCAAAGAAATCCACCGGAGTGCCGACCCCCATCAGATAACGGGGTTTGTCCGCGGGCATCCTGGGCAGGATATCCGTAAGGGCCTTAAGCATCTCGGGTTTGGGCTCCCCGACGCTTAAGCCCCCAAGCGCATAGCCGTCAAAACCGATCTCGATCGTCCGTTCAAGGGATTCCCTTCGAAGATCCTTGAACGTCCCGCCTTGAATAATTCCAAAGAGCGCCTGACTCTTGAGCTTGTGACATTTCTTGGCCCTGACAGACCACCGCAGGGTTATATTAACGGCCTTTTCGATGGCGGGTTTATCCTTGCTCGCGGCCGGACATTCATCAAAGATCATGGCGATGTCGCTCCCCAGCGCTTGCTGGATCTCCATCACTTTCTCCGGCGTTAAAAAGATCTCCCGCCCGTCAAAATAGGAATTGAACTTCACTCCTTCCTCGGAGATGCTCCGCAGTTTACTGAGGGAGAATACTTGATAGCCGCCGCTGTCGGTGAGGATCGGCCGGTCCCAGGACATGAATCTGTGAAGACCCTTGAGCTTTTTGATCACTTCAAGCCCCGGACGGATAGAGAGATGATAGGCGTTCGAAAGAATGATCTCGGTCCCGGATTCTTTCAGGTCGCGCGGCATCACCGCTTTGACCGTCCCCTGGGTCCCGACCGGCATGAAAACCGGAGTTTCGAAGCACCCGTGCGCCGTCGTTACCTTTCCGACCCGCGCCTCACATTTTGTATCTTTGCCTAACAACTTAAACCCGAATTTTTTCATTTTTGTCCCGTTTTAAACAATGAACATCGCATCGCTGCCCTGATCATGATCGAATTTTTAAATGAAATCAGGACGGCTTCCCAAATCAAATAATGAACATTGCGTCGCCGTAACTGGCAAATCGATAGTTTGAATGGAGGGCGGTATTATACGCGGCCATGAGTTTTTCATAACCTAAAAATGCCGAGACCATGGCAAGAAGCGTGCTTTTGGGCATGTGAAAGTTCGTAATAAGCCCGTCCACGATCTTAAAATCATACGGGGGATAAATGAAAACTGAGGTTTTTGCTTTACCAGCGTGGACAAAGGGGACAGGCATTAATTGACTGCCTGTCCCCTTTATCACGGCCGATTCGAGCGCCCGGACGCAAGTCGTGCCGCACACGATCACGCGCCGGCCCAAGCGCTTCGCCTCGTTAATCTTATGCGCGGTTTCATCAGGGATATCATATTCTTCTTCGAACATTTGATGCTCTTCGATGTGTTCCATCGTGATCGGCTGAAAAGTCCCGTAACTCACGTGAAGCGTCACGTCCACGATCTCAATGCCCATCCCGGTAAGCTTCTCAAGGAGTGGCTTATCAAAATGAAGCCCCGCCGTCGGTGCTGCTACCGCCCCTTCTTCTTTTGCGAAAACAGTTTGGTAGGTCTCATGGTCCGCAGGCTGGTCCGGCCGGTTAATGTAAGGCGGGAGCGGAATATGGCCGAGCACGCGCAATTTCTCTTTGACCCCGGTCCCCTGAAACAAAAGTAACCGTTTCCCGGTACCGGGGACCCAAGGCTTCAGAACTTTCGCTTCAAGGATCATTCCATTCCGGGAGAATGTGAGGATGCTTTCGTCAGCGATACGACCACCGGGTTTAAGTAAAGCTTCCCAGATATTTCCCTCAAACTCTTTGAGCAAGAGGGCTTCGACCTTACCGCCGGTCGATTTCTCGCCAAAAAGTCGCGCGGGCAGGACTTTGGTGTTATTGAGAACCAGCAGGTCCGTCGGCTTCAGACGTTCGGGAAGATCGCGGAATATCTGATGTGAGCAAACACCGCTTGCGCGGTCCACACAAAGAAGTTTTGCGGCCGGCCTGTCTTCTGTGGGAAATAAAGCGATCTTTTCTTTCGGGAGCGGGTAATCGAGGTCGGAGAGCTTCATAACATTCAGGGAATAGGGCATAGAGGATTGATATTTCTAAACCCTAACCTCTCCACCCTCTCAATATTTTGACCGCTTGGGCGGTTGACGACGTTAAAGACAAACTTTGTGGGATGTTCACCGAGATATCTTTTTTGAGAAACCTCATTAATTTATGAAGCCGCTTGCCAAGAATGATGATGGGTTTTGAAAGCAGGCCGCGATTCGTCATTTCCAGGATCACAAAAAGTTCGGCGAGCGTACCGGTCGCGCCATCCAAGAAAATATAAGCCTCCCCCTTTTCGACGAGTTTGAAGAGACGGCTTTGCCAGCATGGCATCCTGATCTCGGCATCGACAAGCGGGTTCGCTTTTTTTGAGGCCCCGCGAATGGTCACGCCGATATTCCGGCCTTTTGCCTTCTGGGATCCTTTCGCGACCGCCTTCATGACGCCGCCGAAACCGCCGTGGAATATGGTGAACCCTTTTTGCGCGAGGACCTGGCCGAGCTCTACGGCCTGCCGGTAAACAGGATCCTTTTCGGGGACTTTGCCGCTTCCAAGAACTGAGATGCGGCGAATAGAGCGCTTAGGATTTTGCGACATTCTCGATTCTTTCACCCCTGAGGATCTCGGGGACAGGACTCGCATCGATGCGAAGGCCGCCGTCATGTTCGATCTTTAAAGTATAAATGGTGCCCGGGAGGAACATGGCGCCGGGAGCTTCGATCTGCGCGTTCTTGATCCCGGCATGTTCGCGTTTCTTGGGATCAAGCGCATAATTCCAGAATTCCTGCCAAAGTTTTATTTCGAAATCGTTCGCCTTTTCAGAGACCCGGTAGCCTCCCGGCACTTCATGAACCTTCGTGATATCAAATTCCTGTGTCTTTGCCCCATCCAACACAAACGCTTTCATGAAGAACACGGCGCTCTTGCCCCGCAAACGGTCCCCGGCCTCGACCAGCTTGTCGTCAAACCGGATCACCAGCGACTGGAACTGGATGATGGGCCTCTCTCCGCCTCCGGCACCGCCGAAGGACGGATCCGTCCCCGCAAAAAGCGGGGCGGAAAACGTAAAATACTTCGGCTCAAGCGGTTTCCCTTGAGCATCATACTCGAGGAACTTGATCGTGGTCTTGATCTTCTTGGTCGTTTCATCAAATTCGCTTTTGGTGACAAGTACGTCCGCCATGCGCGTTTCTGCGTGAAGCCGCTCAATGATCTTGCGCAGCATACGTTCTTTTTGGATCCACTGGTTGATGCCGACCCCGGCAAGCACCACTGCTACACCCAAGATCCCGATCGAAACCATATTGAATATTTTTGAAGTTTTCATGGTACAATTCCCGCTGTTTTCATTTAAAAGTACCTCGATTATTGCTTTGGGTATTCATGTGTGCCCGCACCACGGTGCTGGGCGCAAGCCTTAGATTTATCAAAAGAAAAATTAATGTAGTTTGCGCCCGTAGCTCAATTGGATAGAGCGTCACCCTCCGAAGGTGAAGGTTGGCAGTTCGACCCTGCCCGGGCGCGATTTTTTTGAAATACTCCTCCCAAGGAATTCTCCTGCGTTCTCCGCCGGAGGACGGATCTGCCCACGCTGTGTGGCGGAGATTCGCGGCGGGCGCGTATTTTATTCGCTCAATGCCTGCTGGGCTTCAAATCCCTTCAACTTCGACACCTGCGCGCCCGGATAATAATACCCCAGGATCTCCTGATAGCCATAGCCGATTTCTCCGAGATATTTCATCCCGTACTGGCACATCCCGACGCCGTGGCCCCATCCTCTTCCCTTGAACACAAATGCCCCGTCGCGAGCCGTGATCTTCGTGATCAGATTGCTTTTGAGACGCATCGGATCCACCCACACCCGGAACGCGTCCGCATCCACGATCTTTTCCGCCCAGGTGCTTTGGATCACGAGCTTGTGCGCGCGGCCTGTCCTGTCGATCTTGTCGGTCCGAATTCCAAGCACATCCTGAACGGGCATCTCTTGTTTCGCAAGCTTTTGCTTGATCACCTCGGGCGTGACCGTGGCTTCCCATTTAAAATGGGGCGAGCGCTGACAAAATTTACACTCCACGCCGCCTAACGGCGGAAGCGGCTTGACGCGCCACACAAGATCGGCCGCCGTGGTGGCACCGCCGCATGTCGAATGAAAAAAAGCGGGAAAGATCTTGCCTTTATAAAGCAGGACTTCTCCGCGCGTCGCGTCCACGGCCTGATCCGTTTTCTTGTCTTCGATCTGCTTCCCGGCATACACCTGACTTATGAGACCCGCCGACACATCGTATTCCTCATCGCGACGGGCGAGCATCTTGGTAAGTGCAAATGTCCGCGACACGACGGCCTGCGCCTTGAGCGATTCGAGCGCCCACTTGGGATTCCCCTCGAAGGGGACCACCCCTTTCAAGTAATCATCCAACTTGAGCCTGTTAATAACATCCAGGCTTCCCTTGAAATTTCTGTAGATCAGAACTTCGTCGCGATAAATTCCGCTTGCCCCGACCCGTATACCGTTTCTCATGCTCTTCACAACAAGAAAACGCGTGGGAACGTTCTTGTCCCACCACTGAATTCCCTGCCCGGTAGGTTTGACGGTCGCACCCGCGAGTTTCGTCCCTCGCGTGACCGAACGTCCCTGGTCATCAAGCACCTCAAAAGGAGCCGTGGTGCTGACTTTGACCGCGGGTTTGTCGCGCTGGACAAGAATACGGATCTTGCTCAAAGCCCCGAGATCCTGTGGCAAGGAAATGGAAAGATCTCTTAGCGGCTCGGCAGAAAAAGCCGGACCCGCCGCAAAGAAAAATAAAACCGTAAGTGCTATGGATCGAAGAATGCGGGATGGCATAGGGAAGCATTGTAACAAGGAAGCATCAAAAACTAAAGGGCGGTCCTTTTTGACCCTTGTAAAAAAAGAAAAGGGCAATTCCGAGAACCGGAACTGCCCTTTTTAAAAAAGTTGAAACTTCGGAGCTTACTTAATGGCTTCGAGATAACTCTTGAGCTTGGACCAAGTCCCACGGCCGCAAATACCATCCGCGGTAAGTCCGTTATCTTTCTGAAAAGAAGTGATCGCATCACGGGTTCCCGGACCGACCTTGCCATCAATCGCGCCGCTGTAATAACCGGCTTTCTTGAGGGCTTTTTGAATGTTCACGGAGGGGATCTCAAAACCGGACGGTGTGCGATACATCCCGCCGATCATGGCGCCCTCACCCGAAGAAACCATGGCGCTGGATCCCGAAACGCCGCCGCTCTCTTGGGTCTGAAGCGCTGCGCGAGTATCCTCGAGCGACTGATCCAAACGCACGAGTTCATCGGTCATCGCATTGACCTGCGCCTGAAGCGTATCTACTTTCTTTCCTGTTTTTCTTGAAGCGCAACCGCTGAAAGCGATCAAGCCGACCATCAACATCAACATCGTCAAACGTGTGACTCTTCCCATTGTCTTTTTCTCCTGTAAGGCTGTGCGTTGGTTAGAAAAATTATTGCGCTCGCAGGGCCAAAGTGTATCAGATTGAATTTTTGAAATCAATCATAAAAGTCCAGGGACTTAGACCGGAACCTCGTCAGCGGGCCGGACGGCGAAAAGCATAAATTCGGTATGCCCGATCATGCGCTGGACCGGACGCGTTTTCCCGCCGCGTGCAAGGATCTCACGTTCCAAGAGTTCCCTGGCTTCCACGAGAATAAACCCTTGTTCGCGAAGCGTCTCGGCCATTTTCTCGATCTGATTGAAAGTCGGGTTCAAACTGACCAAACGGCCCCCGGGTTTGAGCGCCTGTTTCACGACCGTGACTTCTTCCCAAGGCTGAGGAATGTCCAGGGTCACGGCATCAAAATCTTTTTCCGAAAAAGATTCCATGGCTTGCCGCTGGCAAAACGTGACAAAACGGCTAAGACCGGCACGCTGAATGTTCTTGTACGCATTTTTCGGAAGATCTTCGCGCCGGTCATAGGAGAATACGTGACCGTCCGGCGCCACGGCCTGCGCGAGCGCCAGGGTCAGCGAGCCCGAACCCGTGCCGATCTCCATGACCTTGGAGCCACTGTGAATACCGGCTTTCATGATAAGAAGCGCCGCGTCTTTGGGATAGATGATGCCGCTTTCGCGCGAGGCCTTCATCATAAGATCTTCCACCGTAGGCTTCAGGAGATAACAAAAACCGTGCTCGCAAACGATCTTTGTCCCGAACGGCTGTCCGATCCAATCGTCCACGGAAAGCGGCTTGCCGCAATGGATGGACACGCGCTTGCCGCACGCCACATCGATCATGTAGGTGCGTTCGTCATCGAACCAGAGAAGGACCAGATCGCCTTCTGCAATCGTTCCCGGGATCGTCGGAGAAATCGTCTCATTCATAGCGGGTACACTATCTTCTTTCATTCCGGTTTACCATCCTTTTTCTTGGGCAAATCGCAGGAGCTCGGCGAAATCACGGACGATGTGATCCGGCCCGGCCCCGCGCAAAGTCGCTTCGCTCGCGAACCCATGTGAGAGCGTTACGATCTCCACTCCCGCATTTCTCGCCGATTGAATATCAATCGGGCTATCTCCCACAAAGATCACTTCCTCTGCCGCGGCGTTTGTTTCTTCGATCAAATGACGGATCGCTGCCGGGTCCGGCTTGAAGGGAAGGCCTTTATCCCCGGCCAAGATAGCGATAAAAAAATGTGCCACGCCAAGCGCTTCAAGGATCTGCGAGGAAAAAGGATTCGGTTTATTCGTAATGACGGCCTGCGTGCGATCTTTGAAATGTTCGAGAAATTCTCGTGCACCGGGATAAAGCTTTGTATGGTCGAGCATGTGCTTTTTGTAATGCTCGCGGTAAAGCTGAGAGCCCCGATCTGCGAGTTTCTCGTCTCCCGTGCGGAACACCTGTTTGATGAGTGCGTGAAGACCGGAGCCGACGCAATCCTTGATCTCATCGTCCGTGAGATCCGGTCCTTTCAGGATTTTAAGGGCATGTCGCACGCCGTTGATGATGTCCCGGCGCGTGTCCGCAAGCGTCCCGTCAAGATCGTAAAGAATAAGTTTTTTCATGTTTCTTCCTTCAATTCACATTCCTTTATCATGCGTTCGTTGGAATAATCAAGTATCTTCTGTTGCAGACCGCGGATCTTTTCTTCGAGGCCTTCGAAAAAAACCGCGGACTTTTCCGCAGGAAATGAAAGCGTCACGGCTTTCTGGTTTTTGAGGTAATAAATCATAGCAGAACGGACCGGAAGCTTCAGGATCTTTCCGGCGGCAAGTGCGTAGATCTCGAGCTGAAGATCATAGGCGCTCCTCTGCGCCGCCTCTTCATCCCCCGCCGCAGTTTTGTAATCAAGGATATGCCACTGGCCCTTCCGGTCCTCGAACAAAAGATCGATCTTTCCATGGATGAGTCCGTGGCGCTCGTTCAGCACGAAATCGATCTCGCGCTTGACCTGCCTGGCCTTTTCGAGCTCGCGAAAAACGGGCTGCTTCATAAAATCTTGGATGATCTTTCGTGCTTCACGGATGGTATCTTTTCCGAAATGCCCGAAGACCCGCTCGAGCGTCTCCGGATCCAGAAAGCGGTCAGGCCTCTTAAGATCCCAATGTTCGAAAAATCCATGCATGGCCGTACCAAAGTCAACGGCTGAAAAATCATCGTCGCTAAAGATCGCGTCTTCTCCGGCCCACTCGTTCTCTCCGACCGTCCCAATACTTGTCAATTTCCGCATAGCGGAAATTGGGGTGGTCCTTGTCAACCCCTCAAAAGAGTCCTGGACAAGGACCGTCCATCCGATCTGGTACCTTCTCCAAAATTCCGATGGATCTTTTTGGAAAAGGACATAGGCCGAAACCGGGAGATCGATGCTGCGAGGTGCCAAGGGACCCGGGACCCGCACCTCGGGACTCGCCGGGACTTCTTCCTTCCAGGAGATGTCCTTGATCAGGGCCTCAACTTTTTCGCAAAGCTTGTCCTCTGTCTTACTGCGTAATCCCGCTGCACATTCCATATCGCTCGTCACTTTGACCCGCATACCCTCGCAGATCGCCATGACCCAATCCATCCAGGAAGGCATCTCCCGGAAGTTTTTCTTCTCTTCTTTTTTCTTTTTATGGACCCCGCTTAGAAAAAGCCGCGATTTCGCGCGCGTTATCGCCACATAAAAAAGCCGCTTCCATTCTTCCTCCTCGCGCTTTGCGATCTCGCCGTCCACCCACCGGAAAAAGTAAGGCTTTTGCATCTCAGGGTCTTTCGGGGCGGGTACTTGCATGGCGTAACCGTCCGCCGCGTGAGCGATCACGGCCTTGGAGTTTGACCTCGACCCTTGATGCCCCAGGTCCGCCACGAACACGACCGGGAATTCCAAACCTTTGGCTGCGTGCACGCTCATCATGCGCACCGCCTCCGCGCCCGTTTCAAGCGTGATCTGCGCTTCGGATTCGCGGATTTCCTGAGCTTTAAGCCTCTTTAAAATATTCAGAAAAACCGCAAGCGGCATGCGCTCGTAAGTTTCGTATTCCCTGACCATCGCAACGAGTTTCTTGAGATTCGCATACCGGCGTACGCCCTTCGGGTCCATGAGAACGGAAAGCTCGTAGCCCGTGCTCTCGAGCATTTTGTCGATCAGTTCCGAAAGAGGGATCCTGTCTTTAAGTTCATCCAACACATCCGTGAGCCTCAAGAATGCCTCAAGCCGCGTTTTTTGCTCTTGGGAAATCTCTTGAGCGAACTCTCCTGTTTTCAGCGCATGAAAAAGCGGCGCATCTTCATGCTTCGACTTGGCCTGACGGGAAAGCCAAAACAATGTGTCATCTGTAATATGAAAAAACGGAGAGCGGAGCGTCGCGGCCAGAGGGATATCTGCGAGCGGCCGCTCAAGATGTGAAAGAAAACTCATCACGTCCTGGATCTCGGGCTGCTCGTAGAAACCACGGCCTGCGACGATAAAATACGGTACGCCGGTGGATTTGAACGCATCTTCATAAATACCGCTCAGGGTCATCGCCTGAAAAAGCACCGCGATGCTGCCGTAAGGGATCTTGTCTTTTTCATGAAGTTCGCGGATTCGCGTCGCGATCGCCCGGGCCTCACGCAAACGGGCGCAACGCATGTCCTCATTTTCTTTCAACCCGGTTACAAGAACTTCCACCGCGGGATCCCGGGGGGCCTTTTCATCCTTGGGCGCAGCGTGAGCAAGCAACGGCTCAAAAGGGAACCCGTCCTCCGCCCAAAGCGTTTTAAAGAACCGGTTCACAAAATCAAGCACCGGAGGATCGCTCCGGAAATTTTCGGCGAGAAAGATCCTCGTCCCTTCCACACCGTCCTCATAAAGCTTTTCTTTTGCAAGAAAGATCCCGGGCTCGGCGCCGCGGAATCCGTAGACCGACTGTTTGTAGTCGCCCACCATGAAAAGATTATTGCCGGAAGAAAGAAGTTCGATGAATTCCATTTGAAGAAAGTTCGTGTCCTGGAACTCGTCGACCAGGATGAATCGGAACTCACGCTGATACCGCTCCC
Source organism: Candidatus Omnitrophota bacterium (assembly GCA_043821445.1). GTDB lineage: Bacteria > Omnitrophota > Omnitrophia > Omnitrophales > Aquincolibacteriaceae > Aquincolibacterium. The sequence goes on from JBDRCT010000037.1 coordinate 38,051, forward strand.
GAAGCTTCCGGAGTGCCGGCTTCTCCCCCCGAAAAAGCCCCACGGCCTTCATCTGCAGGTCATCAAAATCCAAAAAGCTTTTTTCTTTTTTCTTGGCACTGTAAGCCGCTTCGAATACAAGCGCCAGGGATTCGAATTTTTCTTTCCAGGGTGCGGCCAGCGGCCCCAAACGCAGGGCCTCTAGGTCCTCCAGAAGAGCGCGCCATTCTTTCCAGCCCGCTTTACGTTTTCCCTTGTAAAGAGCGCTCCATTCCTTGAAGTCCCCGAAAGTTTTTTCGTCCCACTTTTTATTGTCGAGGAACCGCGTCCAGGTCTGAGCGTCGATCTCTTCGAGTTTCGACAGGAGTGCCTGCGCTTCGAGAGGCAACCCCCTTTCCCTTTTCGCTGAAACTTCCCGTTCTTTTTTTTCATTTTCTGAGAAGAACTCCCGGAGGTTCTTACCTTCGTGCCGCGCCGCAGTCAGGACCTTGAGAATACCGTCGCGCGTAACGTCCTTCCCGTAAGTAGGTAAAAATTCGAAGATTTCATTTTTTTCGCCGTAAAGCTTCGCGAAGACCTCGAACATCGCTTCTTCTTTCAAAAGCTCGGATTGTTCGGTCTCGATCACGCGAAAATCCGGGTCGACGCCTGCCTCGATCGGATGTTCTTTTAAAAGGCGTGCCGCAAAACCGTGGAAAGTCGAGATAACGGCCTTTTCAAGATCGCGCCGCGGCCGCTCCAGGTTCCATTCACGGAAACTGTCGGAAAGACGGGTTTTGATCTCATGGGCGGCCTTCTCCGTAAAGGTCAGGACAAGAAGCTCAGCAAGGGTGGCTTTTTGCGTACGGAGCAGATGCAGGATCTTCTCGACAAGGACCCGTGTTTTTCCGGTCCCTGCCCCTGCCGACACGAGAATGTTCTTCCCGGCCGTTTGAACGGCTATTTTTTGGATTTTTGAAAGATCCATCATTGATCGTTATTGCTTTATTTTGATTGTTAAAATATTTTTATGATTCAAGAAAAAATCCGCTTTCTTCTCGTATTATACAAAAAAGCGTCCGTCTATGACAAAAATGAATTTATAAGCTATACTTGAAACATGAAAAATGAAAAACGGAAATTTTTCAGGCACCCCATCAAGGTTCCCATTCAACTCACCCTGGTTGAAAATGGCCCTGCATTGAACGCACGCGCTGAGGATCTTTCGCAAGGAGGAGCGGCCTTCTTTTGGCCGGAACCCCTTCCCGAGGGAACGCGCCTCCAATTATCCCTTCCGGTCGAAAAGCAGCTTTTTAGAATGAAGACCCGCGTCACGCACCTCCAGAAAGACGTGAATACCGCCCTTTTCAAGATCGGCGTCTGTTTCGAAGATACTGTGAGTGCCTTCCGCGCCAAACTCGCCGAAGAGATCATTCAGATCCGTCAATACCGCGAAAAAATGTCACTTCTCAGGGGACGTCCCTTGTCGGAGGAAGAGGCTGCGCGGATATGGATCGACCATAATGCCGAGGATTTCGCAAAAGCGATGGGTTCGGCTTCCTGACCTTGCCTTTCATTTCTTTTCTTTAAAGGTGGCAAGGACTGCCCCAATTTCAGCTCTGCTTCAATTGATAAGAATTGGGACTGACCAAACTTTTCATTTCTTTTCCATAATGGAAGTCGGCCCTGGCTTCCCATTAATTTTTTAATCAGAAAGCCAGGACAGTCCCAACCAACCCTTAAATGAATTGGAGGGTTGGGGCTGGACTGCCCTGATTACCTTCATTTTTAAATTAAGGAGAATCAGGACTGACCGGTCATTCTGGCGGCAATTGGAGAGAAAAAATCAATTCCTTGGTGGGCTTAGCGAAAAAGAATCCCTGACCGTAACGGATCCCCATATTACGGATAAACCGAAGGTCCGACTGATCTTCCACGCCTTCCGCGATCATTTCGGAGCCGTTCACGCGTCCCAGATGCACCATCTCACTGACGATCTGTTGGTTGAGATAATTGGCCGCGATTCCCTGCACCAACGGAAGATCGATCTTCAGGAAATCGGGCCTCAGCGATGTCAGCCGGGCGGTCTTGACACTGATATCATCGATGTCATCCAGCGCGAAACGGTAACCAAAAGCCCGGATAAATTCCACACCGCGTTTGATGAACGCAAAATCCGATTTTTTCACGCCTTCGGTCAATTCAAAAACGATCTTGTTGGAGTAATTGATCAAAGCTTTTAAAAATTCATCGCCTTCTTTTCCCTTTAAAAAAGCTTGTTCCAGCGTAAGAGGCTCGATATTAAGGAAAAGGCTCTGGCCTTCCTGAAGTTCGGGAAGGATCTTGATGGCACCCTCAAGACAATGGAAATCGAACGGGATCACTGTCCCAGTTTCGTAGGACTGCCGGAACATCTCCGCGGGCATTTCCTTGCCCCTTCGGGCCAAGGCCTCATACCCGATCACGTCCCCTGTCGCGACATCCACGATCGGTTGATAGACGGACTCGATGGGGGCTCCGAGCTTCTTTTTTTGTTTCTTGAAAAAATTAAATTTGAACGGCATGTTGTCTCCTGCTGGATTTTTTTTGAAAAGTCTTGGGGATTATACACGACACTTCATAAAATTACCAGAAACAGAAAAATCCGGAAAAGTTCCTGCCTTGTGATAGAGCGGGACCTCTATCTCCGCACTTCATTTTTTGCCCGGGAAGGGCGGTGCGCAATTTCTGTGTTTTAGTGTCATGCCCGCGGCGCCCGCCGGAAGACTTCGAGAACGGCTTCGTGCAAAAAACCGTTCGTGGCCAAAAGCCCGGGATTCTTCGCGAGTGTAAGTCCCGCGCCAAAATCAAGCTCCCGGCCTTTAAGGTCCGTCACGCGACCGCCTGCCTCTTCGATCGCCAAAGCGCCGGCTGCAACATCCCATATTTTCTCCCGGTGTCCCGGCTCTTTCCTGGGCAGGGTCCTGAAAAAGATCTCGGCATCGCCGGACGCGATCACCGCGTGTTTTGCCATGCTGTCCATCGGCACCGGATCTTTCAGAATTCCCAACGCCTCACAAATGAGCCGGTTCTTTTCCGCATGCTTGTGCCCCGGATCAAAGGAATCTAGCATGCGGGCTTGACGGACTTCCCGGCACTTGGAAACTCCCAAACGGACCCACCCTTGAGATCCTTTCTGACTGTCAAGCGAAGCCGCCCAACATCCTTGTTCGCGAGCCGCGAGGATCCCGACGCCTTTGCCGAGGCCCTTGTGACCTTGAAGCTCCAGTTCCGGACATCCGAGCGCCGCCAGTTCCACTTTTCCGTTCCGGATAAACGCAAGCGCGATCGCATATTGGCCGCCGCGCAAAAAACCTTTCGTCCCGTCGATCGGATCGAGGGTCCAAAAGGATCCTGCAGGCTTGCCTCGGCCCCGGTCGATCCACCGGCGGACCTTGCCCGGATTCGCGTGCGGGAAAAAAGAGTGCACATAGGAGGTGATCTTTTCGAGATCCTCCGCGCCTTCCGGAGCCTTCAAAGAGTCCGTATCCTCTTCGGCGACCAGCGCCGCATCAGGAAGATATTGTTCCAGGAAAGCTCCGGCAAGAGCTTGGATGCCCATGTCGGCGAATGTGACCGGAGAATGATCGGGCTTGACCATGGAGCGGATGGAGGTCTCCGCTCGAATACAACGCGCCAATTTTGAACCGTCCCGGATCAGCTGGAGCGCGAATCGAGCCTCGGAACTCTTGAGGTTAAGGCCCAACTTCGAAGAATCCTTTGACTCGCTTGAGAAGGATTTCAGCACTGACCGGCTTGGCAATGAAAGGATGGCCTCCGATCAAGGAACTCCCATGAACTTCTTCCGGGGAGACGAGCGACGTCATAAAAGCAAAACGGATGGCCTTAAGTGATCTATCTTTGCGTATCTGGTCGGCGATTTCAGCCCCATCCGCGTCCGGCATCGTGACATCAAGAAGCACCAGCCCGGGCCGTGTTTCCTGGATGGTTTTAAATGCCTCGCTCCCACGATTGCAAATGCTCACCTCGTAAAGTCCCGTTTTTTCAAGGATCATCTTCGCCATCTGGCTGGTATCCATATCATCATCGACGATCAATATCGATTTTTTGCTTTCCATATTCTGTCTCCTTCAAAAAGAGTTTGAAGTTCCGGGCGCCATTCTAACACAACTCCCAGTCGCAGCCCAACCAGAACCTGTTTTTCCAGTGCACCAACGTGGCCGCGAAAGGAAGAGAGTCGCGCACCGAACGACACTCATGAAGCCTGCTGCATGTAGGGGTAGAGCGGCCAGGATCTAAATAAAGGCTTCTCAAGAACGGGAAAAATGTCATAATAATCTCCGGAAAAACAGGAGGCGGCATGTTCCTTTTCTTAAAACTTATCCTGGCGCATCTGATCGCGGATTTCATCCTCCAGTTCGAAGAACTTTATCAGCTGAAGGTCCGGAGCTACCTGGGGCAAGCCTTCCATGCCATGATCCAAGGCCTTGTCTCGCTCATCCTTCTTTATCCTTACCTGAACACCCTCCAGATCTGGCTCTTCGTGGCCGGACTCGTCCTTGTCCATCTGGCGCAGGACCTCATCAAATATTCTGCCACGGAGAAGCTCCCGGCAAACACTTTTGTCTATTTCATGGCCGATCAGTTCTGTCATATTCTTGTCATCGGCACGGTCTTTTTATTACCGATCAGCCACGAAGTCCGCGGGTTCCCGACTTCTCCCCTCCTGGATATGTTCTACCGGGTCAATGCCTGGACGATCGATGCGATCTTTTTTATTATGCTTACATTCGCGGGCAGTTATATCCTGAACGCCTTCACTCGAAGTTACTTAAAGGACCGCTCGCCTCTTTATTTGATCACCTCTATGGAAGTGGCCCATGCGATCTTTGAAAGATCGCTCATAGGCTGGATCATGATCTCAAGCGTCTCCGCGCCTTGGATGCTTTTCCTCCTTCCTTGCGTGGGCGTTCTCCGCTTGCCCTTTAAACCTCTGAGAGACTTGATGGCCTTTCTCCTCAGCTTGAGCTATGGCATCTGGATCTCATTGCTTTTTCAAAGAATATTGTACGTCCTCCTATGAGAAAAATAACCGAAGCCCGTCGCAAGAATCCCCGAAGATCATCCGACCCCGAGGTCTCCGGAAACCGCACCCTCGCGAACCTCCGCAAAGTCCTGGCCCTGACAAGCGTTCTTAATTCCACGCTCAAGCTGAACGAGCTCCTCGCGCTCATCATGAAAACATCCTCTGAGGTCATGCGTTCTGAAGTCGCCTCGCTCCTTTTGATCGATGAAGCCTCTCAGGAACTGGTATTCCGTGTGGCGCTCGGCGGCAAAGGCGCGGAACTGGAGGAAAAATTCCGCGTGAAGATGGGCGAAGGCATCGCCGGATCCGTGGCAGCTTCCGGGAACCCCGAGATCGTGAATGACCCTCACAAAGACCCGCGCTTCGCCAAGCGTTTTGACGATTCCACGGGTTTTATCACGAGGGCAATCCTTTGCGTTCCCATGAAAGCAAAAGGAAAGGTCATCGGAGTTCTCCAAGCTATTAATCCTCTGCGCCGCGAAGGCTTCGGCCGTGAAGACCTCGAACTTTTTGAGACTTTCGCGGACCAAGCAGCCATTGCCATCGAGAACGCACAGCTCCACGGAGAGATCGTCAAACAGGAAAAAGCTAAACAAGCCCTGAAGATCGCCCACGAGATCCAACAGAATTTTCTTCCGGATCTCACAAGCCGCCGGTACGGCATTGACCTTTGCGCTCTCACGCTTCCGGCATTTGACGTGGGGGGCGACCTTTATGATGTGATCGCGCTCGACGAAAACAGGGTCGGTGTCATTCTGGGCGATGTGTCCGGCAAAGGGGTTCCGGCCGCACTTTATATGGTCCGGGCAATGTCCGAGTACCGGTTCCTTGCACCTCAGGCCAAAAATCCGGCAGAGCTTCTCACCACTCTGAACCAACGCCTTTCGGTCAACAGTCCTTTCGGGATGTTCCTCACGATGATCTGCCTTCTGATCAACAAGCATGCGAATACGGTCCAGTATTCCTCCGCCGGTCATCTTCCGCTCCTTTTAAGAAAAGCCGCGGGAAATGCCGCTCCTGAACTCCTGAAAGGCGCACAAAGTCCGCCGCTGGGACTCATGCCGGAAACTTCTTTTTTCCTGAACACGGCCCACCTGGAGCCAGGGGATGCCCTCTTCCTCTATACAGATGGCGTGGTGGAAGCGCGCGACAAGCGCGGAAAAGAATACACGATCGAGCGGCTCGCGGAATGCGTGAAAAAGGAAGCCGATTCGGCAGCGGCCTATTCGGAGAGGATCTTTGAGGACGTCCGGAAGTTCACGACCGGTGCCGACCAGCACGATGACATTACGGCCCTCACCGTGGTCATTCCCTAAACGAAGTTCGAGCCCCCTGCTTCAGCAAGAACGCCGGATCACAAGTTCCGGGGAGAATTTTTTCTGGACAGGCTCCTCAAGTGTTCCTTCGACCAGACCCAGGATCGTCCGGACCATTTCCGCGCCCATGAGCTCCAAAGGCTGGCTCACCGTGGTCAAGGGAGGCTCCACGGTTTTTCCTCTAGAGATCCCGTCATACCCGATCACCGCCACCTGCCCGGGGCATATGATCCTGTTTTCTTTTAAGGCCCTCAAAGCGCCGATCGCAATGTCGTCGTTAAAACACAACATGGCTTGAGGCAGGGTGGGACTTTTCTGGATGATATCCAACATTTGAAGATAACCGTCCTCCTCGAAATAATAATCACATTTGCGGTAATGCGCCGGATCGGCCGTCAGCTCATACCGTCCCAGCAGTGCTTGCCAGAGTTTGTGCCTTTCCCGCGAATCGAGCGAAGCATCATCCGGCGCGTGAAGCATGCCGACTCTGGTGCGCCCAATATTTTTTAAATGCTGCAGACTCTGTTCCACGCCAGAACGGTTGTCGCTATAGATGATGTTGCCGGTAAAACTCGGTTCAAAATCATTAATAGCGACCGCAGGGATTCCGGCCTTCCGGGCTTCCTCCAGAAAAGACCGGTGGATCGTCCATGTCAGGAACAGAAGTCCCTCCACCGGTTCTTCCGCGAACTTGACCTTGGGATCTTCACCCTCCTGCGCCGTGATCAATTGCATCTGATAATTGGTGTTCCAAAAAGCGTTGATGATCCCCGTAATGATCCTGACAAAATACTCTCCGTTGAATATTTTGCTCGTAACAGAGGTCAAGAGTCCGATCTTTTTACGCTCAGGCACGGATCCGCTCCTTCGTATGTGTTGGGGAGGCGAAAAATCCCAGGGAAATTTAAGGAACTTTGGGGAAGGACCGCCGGAGTGTCAGAATGAATTTGGTGCCCACGCCGGGCTGACTTTCAACATGGACGGCGCCCTGATGCATTCTCGCAGTGCGCGCAACGACCATGAGCCCGAGTCCTGTCCCGCGTTTTCCCTTGGTGGAAAAAAACGCCTCGAAAAGTTTCGCCTTCACTTCTTCGCTCATCCCGGAAGCATTGTCCTCGACGATCAGTTCATAACGCTCTTCGTCCTTGATCCGGGCGCGGATCTTGACGCAAGCGTCTTTCTTGCCCTGGCATCCATTCTCTTTTGAATAAAGGTTGCCAGGGCTAGCCCCATTAACCCTTGAATTTTCTGATGGAGAATGGGGCTTGTCCTGAAAAGCCTCGAAAGCGTTCTTCACAAGATTAAGGAGCGCACGATAAAGGGAGCGTCCGTCCCCCTGCATGACCGGAAAACCCGGATCCGCTTTGAAATCAAGCTGGATATGATACCCTTCTGCCCGCTCCGCAAGATCGTTTTGCAATTCCGCCAGGATCGCCGCAAGGTCCACTTCCTCCGGTTCCAGCTGATAATCTTTCGTCAAACTCAGCATTTCCCAGATGAACCCGTCCATTTCTTTTAATGTTTTTGCCATTTTGGAAAGTCCGGTCGCGAGGAATTTTTCGTTCTTCTCCTTAAGTCCCATGCGGGTCATTTCATCCGAAAAACGCGCGAGTTGCATGATATTCTTGATCTCGTGGACCACCATCCCCATGGCCTGCCCGACCGCGGCCAGGCGCTCCATTTTGACGTTCTCTTCGAAGAGTAAAATGTTCTTGAGCGCTCCGGAAAATTCCGAAGCCAGATCGAACCCGATCTCAACCTCCTGAGGGGTAAAAACGGGTGCCTCGGCCGCTCTTTCGAGGCACGCGATGCCCATCATGCTGTTGCGGGCGATCAAAGGAAGGAACATCCGGCCCTTCGACGCGTGAGGTTTCCCCTCTTCCAATACTTTTTGCGCCTCAGCCAGAAGGCCCGGCGGGGCTTCCCCTCCGGAGGGGACCGACGCCTCAAGTAAAAGGGTTTTGTTCCGGGTCGCGAGAAAAAGGTAGTTTTGCCTTGCGGGAATAAACCGGGATACGGTGGTCAGAAAAAACTCGGTAAGGACTTTGCTGTCCGTGATCGCATCGTAAACGCGGCCGATCTCATGCGCCGCTTGATAAGGTTTTTCGGGATCGCTCATGGCCAGATACTAATCAATCCATGGGAAGGTTGCAAGCGCAACCCGCCATCCGACGGCGGTTGGGCCCTTTTCCGTTTCCGCGCGCGCCGCACGCCCTGCGGCCCTTGCCGGTCATTTTAAATTCGCATGGACCTTCTCGATCAGGACATCGATAAGGAAAGGCTTTTTTAAATTCTCAGCAATACCGCCGAGGTCGGTCATACTTTGAGGCAGTTTTTCATTCACACTCGCAACGATCACGGGCGTATCGCGCCACTTCTTCTGAGCGCGCAACCATACATAGAATTCCTCCCCGTCCATCACGGGCATGATGAGGTCCAGAATGATAAGGTCCGGCGTCTCTTTTTCAAGAACGGCCATGGCCTCCTTCCCGTTCAGCGCGGTCAGGACTTGGAAAGATTCCTCCTGGAAATAAAGCCGGTAAATATTCTGAAAATCGCTGTCATCTTCAATGACCAATATTTTTTTCATCATAGCTCCTCTCGTTTCGCCGAGGCACGGACTAATAGGACGGAAATACCACTTTAAAAACACTGCCCTGCCCGGCGCCTTCGCTTTCGACCCAGATCTCCCCTTCGTGTAAAGCCACGATCTCCTTAGAAATGGTCAGGCCGACCCCGATCCCGAGCGTCGAAGACGTTTTTTGAAAAAATGCTTCGAAGATCTTTTGGAGATTCTCGGGCTCGATCCCGATCCCGGTGTCCGCCACTTCCACGAAAATATCGTCCCCGCGGATCGAGGAAGTGATCGTGATCTTCCCGTCGGCGGTGAATTTGATGGCATTGGTGACGAGATTCACGAACACCCGGTAAAGCATGTCCGGATCCCCGCGAATTTTAAGGGGGGACGGGAAAAACCGGGTCTCAAGCTTCAAATGATTTTGCTCAATCAAGGGGAGCATATCGTCCGCCACGAGCCGGAGTACGCTATTAAGGTTGAGTTCTTGTTTTTTGATATCGGACATCCCGGATTCCACTTTGGAAAGGTCCATGATGCTCTCAATCGTGCGCATCAGACGGTCCGCATTATCGCTAAGCATCGTGATCATGGGAAGAAGTCTCTCTTTTTCAGAATGGTTCGCCATCTGCCTGGCCAAGAGTTGCGTCATCATAATGAATTTAGCCGTGGGGGTCTTGAGCTCGTGCGCCACGTCGCGGATAAGCGTTTCTTTCATTTTTTCCACGCGCCGCAGGTCCGTAATATCGCGCATGACGCCTTGGATCAGGCGAAGATTTCCTTCATAGTCCACGACCGGCGTGAGGTTGGTCTGGTAATAGATCTCTGAGTGGTGAAGCCGGTGAAAATGCTGGGTGTTTAAATGCTCCACGGATTTCTTGGTCCGCATGATCGTTTCAAGCGCTTCTTGGAATTTTTGCGCCTCGCCCGGCGCGTGCATCTGAAAGAAAAGCGGAAGCCCTTCCGCAAGGATCTCTTCGCGCGCATAACCCGAAAAACCACGATTGAGGATCATGAGTTCGCCTTCCGGGGTAATGGAAAAAATGATATCGCTTACATCGCTGACGATGGAGCGGTATTTCTCCTCGGACTCCTCGAGGGCCTGACTGCGCACCCGTAAATGCTCAAAGCTTTGTACCAAACGGCTGACCACCTTGTTGAACGCTTCGCCAACCTCCTGAATCTCATCCCGGGAATGGATGTCGGCCCGCGCGTCAAGGTCCCCGGCAAGGATGTTGCGCGCGGTCTTTTGCAGTAAGGTCAGTGGCCGCATCACGAACCAGGTGATCCACGTGATTACGATCGTCACGAGGATCGCCAGAAGAAACGCCGTAAAAAATTTCTCGACAAAGATCTTCCGGAACTCTCTCGCGGATTCAGTCTTAGAAAAAACAATGACAAGACGTCCGAGTATTTTTCCTCCGCTTGTGATGGGTGCCGCAGCCGAATAGATGTTGGGGTCAAATTTTTTCCCCCCGAAGAAATCTCGCTTGTAAAAAAGTTCCGAGATAATTTCGTCTTTAGACCGGCTACTGCTGCTGCTGAGGGTTTCTCCGTCAGAATCCTCCACGCGGACTTCATTCACGTCGGTCTGTTCGGCAAAAAGCTGGATATAGGCCTTGAGAGAACGTTGATCCTTCGTTATAAGTGGGATCTTGAGCGCCTCGGAAAAAACCTCAGCGATGGTTTGAAGCCGTTCCTCTTTGTATTTGATCATCATATCGCGGAAGACATTAAAGGTCGTCAGAAGCACAAAAAAGACGATCCCGAGCACAAGGACCAGCACCGGCAGCGCCACTTTGTAACGAAGAGGCACGCGCCAGAACTGTCGCTGCGACGATTCTTCCTGGTTCTCGGAAGGCTTATGATGCTTCGGCGTTAGGATCATCAAAATTTCTCCAGAGGTCCGGCTCTTTTTCCCAAAACCTGGATCCTGATCTCAAGGAAAGCGCGGCCTGTTAAAAAATCCAAAAATTTTCTTGTGCTGCAAACTCTTAAAGGATCCCTAGTAATGCAGTGCCGGGAACGGAACATGGTTTATTATCGGCAAGTTCCTCAGGTTTTGAAATACTCCTCCCAATGAAGGAGCAGGTCCTCCAAGATCTCTAGGTCCCCGGGGAGTAACGTGTAGCGACGGATATCCTCCCGGGAAACCCACTTGAAATCTTTACAATCGATCGCCCGGGGCTCTCCGCTCACCCACCTGCAAAAAAAGAAAAAAAGCGAGATCCGGCGCTCCGGAGCCCCATGCACCCTGTTGCAAAGGAGTTTCTCCGGCTGGATCCGGATCCCCAGTTCTTCAAAAACTTCGCGCGCAAGACACGCCTCGATTGTTTCATCCTGTTCGCGTTTGCCGCCCGGGAATTCCCAATAGCCGCCGAAGCTGTCCTGGAGGTGACGCTGAGCGATCAAGATCTTCCCGTTCTTGTGAATGATCGCGCAACCGACCTCAAAAAGTTCCATTATTTTTCTTTCGGACAGAGGGTTGGGGTCTCGACCGGAGTGATCTTATCAAAAAAAACCATGCGAGTGATCATGGAACGGCCCTTTTCCAAAGCCTCGAGGTTAAACAGTGGAAGATATTGTACCCAAAGGCTTTACCCTGTGGAATCTTTTTATCAAGGAAAATGGGTCGCAAGGCCTACTCTAACTCCTTATCTTCATTGACTTTGAAACCTTTGTCCTTATAATAACCGCTTATGTCCAGCAGCGCTTATTTCTATCAGTATCTTTTTGTCGGCATTTTCTTCGTTTTTGCGCTTGTTTTTGCCGCAATTCCTTTGGTCCTGGCCTGGTTCCTGGCCCCCAAGAAGCCATCGGCTGAGAAACAAGCCTCCTACGAATGCGGCCTGGCCTCCCAGGGTGACCCTTGGATGCAGTATCATGTGCAATATTATCTCTTTGCGTTGATCTTCGTCATTTTTGATATCGAAACGGTCTTTATCTACCCGTGGGCCGTGGCCTTTAAAAAACTGGGCCTCTTCGCCTTCGTGGAAATGGCTATTTTTATCGCGATCCTCGCTTTCGGCCTCATTTACGCCTGGAAGAAAAAAATGCTCGAGTGGGAATAAACGGGGGCTGACCCCTTTTGGGGAACGCGGAAAATCTTATGACATTCACAAAAAACACATCTTCGGTCGATGCATCGCTTCGCGCGGAACTCGCGAAAAATGGCGTGGTCTGGACAAGCCTTGATTTCCTCTACAATTGGGGCCGGCGTTCGTCGATCTGGCCCATGCAGTTCGGCCTCGCTTGCTGCGCATTCGAGATGATCGCCGCGGCCTGCGCCCGTTATGACATTGCCCGGTTCGGCTCCGAACTTTTCCGTGCCTCGCCGCGCCAAGCCGACCTCATGATCATTTCAGGGACCGTCACCAAAAAAATGGCGCCCCTGGTCGTCCGTCTTTATAATCAGATGCCGGAACCCAAGTACGTGCTCACGATGGGTGCCTGCGCAATCTCGGGTGGTCCTTTTATCGACGGTTATAATGTTTTGCGCGGGATCGACCGTTACATCCCGGTCGATGTCCATCTCCCCGGTTGTCCTCCCCGGCCCGAAGCCCTGCTCCACGGCCTCATGGAACTTCAAAAAAAGATCGCCTCACAGGAGATCCGGAAAACCGAATGGTATCAAAAAGGCCTGAAGCGAAAGTTCCCGATCCCGGAGCTTGGACCTAACGGTCTCATCCCAAAATTCAACCCGGAGGTTTGGCAACCGCTCGAAAAAGATCCTCGCCGGGAACATTACGGACCAACGATCCTTGTTGGGAAAAAACAGAAAGCCCCGGACTTGGAAGGGGTGGTGGCCGCCAAGCCCGCCGCGCCGGGAGCTACCGCCTGATATGAATCTCCCCATCGAAGAGATCAAAAAAGAACTTGAGGCCCGGCTGCCGGACGTCAAACTCCGCCGGATCCGGGATTCCCTTTTGATTGAGGACCCGGAAGATCTGCCGCAGGTTGCCTTGTTTTTGAAGGAAAGCCCGAAATTCCTTCTGGATTATCTCTCGTCCGTCACCGGCGCGGATTATTTGGATCATCTGGAATCGGTCTATCACCTTTACTCCATGGCTAAAAAACAAGGCCCCGTCGTGCTTCGCGTTCGCGTCACAAAAAGCCATACGGCGGTCCCCTCGCCCATTGACGGCAGCAAAACAGAAACGGGGGCTGAGAAGAACGCCCCGGACGTAAAAAAAGTAAAAGCCGGGAAGATTCCTTCCCTCGTGTCGATCTACCGGAGCGCGGAACTTCAGGAGCGCGAGGCTTTTGATACCTTCGGCATTATTTATGAAGGGCATCCCGACCCGCGGCGGCTTTTCATGTGGGAAGAATTCCAGGGTCATCCCCTGCGCAAGGATTACGAACAAGAAGACGCGGAGGTCCTGGAAACTGCGGATATCGCATGGCTTGAAGCCCGCGGGATCAAGGTCCCCGACGAAATGAAAGAAAAAGCAAAGGCGCTCCAGACGGCCGGTCGGCGCGCCGTGGCTCAAAAGCCGGAAAAACCGAGGAATTGACGTTTTATGTCATCGCGAGCCCGCATTTTGGGCGTGGCGATCTCGAAGCAAGATTGCTTCGCCGTCTTCGCGGCTCGCAATGACTCGATAAGGAAAGAATGGAAGCAACGAATGTTCTAAAAAATACTGATAACGCCTCGCTTCTCGAGATCAATTTCGGGCCGCAGCACCCGTCTACCCACGGCGTTTTCCGCATGACAGTGCAGCTCGAGGGTGAAAAGATCTGCGGGCTGAAGCCCGTCTTCGGATACCTTCACCGCAACCATGAACAGATCGCGGAAAACCTTCCCTACGCGGCGATCATGCCCTACACGGACCGTCTGGATTACGTGAACGCGCTCTCGAATAATTTCGGCTACGCGCTCACGGTCGAAAAACTCGCGGGGCTTGAAGTGCCCGAGCGGGCGCAATATATCCGCGTGATCATGGCGGAACTCGCGCGCATCGTGAACCATATCGCGGTCATCGGATTCATGCTCAACGACCTCGGCGCTTTTTTTACGCCGCTCCTCTACGCCTTCCGCGAACGGGAAAGGATCCTGGATCTTTTCGAACGGGTCACAGGTTCGCGCCTGATGAATAATTTTTTCTGTTTCGGCGGCGTGAAGCGCGATTTCACGGACGCGAATTTTACCGCCATCCGGAAGATCGTTTCAGGATTTCCGGCGTTCCTTAAAGAATTCGAGGCGCTCCTCACGAAAAACGAGATCCTCTGTATGCGCTGCCAGAATATCGGCGTTCTGTCGGGGGAAACGGCAACGAACGCCGGCATCACCGGCCCCGTGCTCCGCGCCTCGGGCGTGAATTATGACATCCGTAAAGTGGACCGTTACGGCATTTACGACCGTTTTGATTTCAAGGTCCCGCTCGGGCAAAAAGGAGACGTCTACGACCGTTTTTATGTCCGTGTCCTCGAGATACGCGAGAGCCTGAAGATCCTTGATCAGGCCCTGACCCGGATCCCGCCCGGTGAGATCATGAATAAGAAATCGTCTTCGACCCTGAAAATACCGCGCAATTTCAAGCCGCCCGTGGGTGAAGCCTATGGACGCGTCGAATCCCCGAAAGGCGAACTGGGATTTTATGTCGTAAGCGACGGTACGCCGCAACCGTGGCGCTATCACGTGCGCGCCCCATCGCTTATCAACCTGACCGTCTTGGAAGAAATGTGTCTCGGCCAGAAGATCGCCGATGCGATCATTATCCTGGGAAGCATCGATATCGTGCTCGGGGAGACGGACCGATGACCAGCGCGGAATTCAATAAAAAAAGCTTGGAAACGAACGGCGAGAACCCTGCCCAGGCATCTTCTGTTCGAAACGCGGCCTCAAACCATGGGTTTGAGACTATTTTCGGATGGGGTGTTTGCAAAGGCATGGGGGTCACGCTTAAAAATTTCTTGACCTCTTATTTCCGGAAACCCGACGAGGGCGGCATCTTCACGGTCCAGTATCCGGAGGAGCGAGAAAGGCTGGTCGAGAATTTCAGGAACTTCCCTTTTCTCGTGTATGACGGCACGCCCGAAAAGGTCCGCTGTGTGGCCTGCGGGATCTGCGAACGGGAGTGCCCGACCAAATGCATTCATATTGAGATGGAGTTCGACGCCGCGGTCCCAATACCTGTCAATTTCAGCAAAGCTGAAATTGGGGCCGTCCCGGCTCCCATTGATCAAAAGAAAATCATAGCCGGGACGGGAAAGCCGGCTCGAAAGCCGGCCGTATTCGATATTAATTACGGGCTTTGTATGAATTGCGGCATGTGTGAAGAGGTCTGCCCGTTCGATTCGATCTTCATGGACCACGCTTTTGAGGTGACGGCCCCGGAACGTCAAAGCAGCCTCGTCCGGCACAAAAAAGAGCTTCTGAAATCGAATGAGTATTTCAGGGAAATACGGCCGTCTCTGGCGTCGGCCATTGATCAGAAACGGAAAGCGGCGGAAGAGAAGAAAAAGGCGGCCGTTCCGCCGCCTGTAACGCAAGGACCCCGATGATAAGAGGGATTGAATTCTATGTCGACATGATCTTCGTGACGGCCAAGGCCTGGATCTTGACCCTTCTGGGCCGTTTCCTTCCGGACTGGCTGATCGTAGTCGCATCGATCACGATCAGCGGCGTCGTGATCCTTGTTCTCGGCGTTGTCATCATGATGTACATGACGCTTCTTGAAAGAAAACTGATCGGCAGGATCCAGAACCGCTACGGCCCGAACCGTGTCGGAAAATGGGGCCTTTTGCAACCCATCGCTGATGCCATCAAGATGTTCACCAAAGAGGACATTGTCCCGGCGAAGGCCGATAAGATCGTCCACCTCCTCGCGCCCATCGCGATCGTCGTGCCCGCGCTGATGATCTTCCTGGTCGTACCCTTCGGCGACGGCATGACAGCGGTGAATTTGAATATCGGTCTTCTTTACTTTATCGCGGTATCGTCCGTCGCCATCCTGCCGATCTTCATGGCAAGCTGGGCTTCCCGCAATAAGTATTCGCTTTTGGGCGGCATGCGCACGGCGGCCCAGATGATCTCCTATGAGATCCCGATGACCCTCGCCGTCGTCCCGGCCATCATGATGAGCCAGAGCCTTGCGACCAACACGATCGTCCTGGCGCAGACCGGCGACTACGACCTCCACTGGTTCATCTTCACGCCCTGGGGCATCGTGGGGTTTATTATTTTTTTCCTTTGTGC
Source organism: Candidatus Omnitrophota bacterium (assembly GCA_043821445.1). Taxonomy (GTDB): domain Bacteria; phylum Omnitrophota; class Omnitrophia; order Omnitrophales; family Aquincolibacteriaceae; genus Aquincolibacterium. The sequence continues at coordinate 54,184 of JBDRCT010000037.1, forward strand.
GACCGCCGAATGCAACCGCACCCCGTTCGATCTTCCGGAAGCGGAATCCGAACTCGTGGCAGGCTTCCACACCGAATACAGCGGCATGAAATTCGCTCTCTTTTATATGGCGGAATATATGAACACGTTCACGCTTTGCGGTATCGCGGCCACCCTGTTCCTGGGCGGCTGGCAGGGCCCCTTCCTTCCGTCCTGGCTGTGGTTCTTCGGAAAAACGCTCGCCCTTGTCTGCGTGATGTTCTGGTTCCGCGGCACCTTCCCGCGTTTTCGCGTCGACCATCTGATGGGATTCGCCTGGAAATTCCTTTTGCCGCTCACGCTCGTCAATATTCTTATCACCGCGCTCTGGTATTTCACGTCGAACCTCGCAGCGTGGGTCTGGTCGGTCCTGATCCTGGGCGTTTCGCTCTGGGTCCTGGTCAAGCTCAACCGTACTTTTGTTTCTGAAAAACGAACATACCTTTTTTCGGACTAGGCTCATGGATCATTGCGACCTTGCTGCTGTCTTGCGACAGCAAGACGGCAAGGGAAGCAATCCCGTTTTAAAGAAAGATTGCCGCGCCCCAAAGAACGGGGCTCGCAATGACACAAAGAAAGTGAAACTATGGAAATATTAGAAATGGCCGCAAAATTCGGAACGTACGCTGTGATGGCCGTGATCCTTGTGTTCGCCCTGGGCGTGGTCACACTCCGGAATCTTTTCCATTGCGCGCTTTGCCTCGCGGCCGCGCTGATCGGAACGGCGGTCATTTATGTCGTGCTCCAGGCGGAATACCTCGCCGCGATCCAGGTCCTTCTTTACGTCGGTGCCGTGGTCACGCTCGTCATCTTTGCCATTATGCTGACAGAACACCTTGCGGGAAAGACCGTTCGCCAGAATAATTCCCAGAGCCTGCCGGCGATGGCGGGGCTGTTGGGCTTCGTGTTGCTCGTCACGGCTCTGATCTTGAAAACGCCCTGGCCGGTCACCCCGGCCGCGCTCAAAGCCAAGGTTTCGGTCATGGGGCTCGGCAAGGCCTTGATGGGAACTTATGTGTTCCCGTTCGAGGTCATCTCGATCGTCTTGATCGCGGCCTTGATCGGCACGGTGGTCATCGCCAAAAAGGATGATGTATGATCCTCCTCCCTTTGTCGCACATCCTGATCTTTTCTTTGCTTCTTTTCGCGATCGGCGTCTACGGCGCGCTCGTGCGGCGCAATATCATCGGCATTTTGATCTCGATCGAGCTCATGCTGAACGCCGCCAATATCAACCTGATCGCGTTCTCGAAATACACGTCCCTGGCCCCGGAGACCGGGCAGATCTTCGCCCTTTTTGTGATCGCGATCGCCGCGACCGCGGCCGCCGTGGGGCTCGCCATTGTCCTGGCCCTTTACCGCGTCCGGAAAACCGTTCAAGCCGATGAGGTTCATTTATTGAAATGGTAACGTCCGATCAGATCATCCTGGTTCCGTTGCTTCCTTTTTTCGCCTTCGTGGCCAATATCCTGGCCGGGCGGTGGCTCAAGGACCGCGCGGCGTGGCTTTCCATCGCCACGAGCTCCGTAGCCTGCGTGATCGCGCTCCCCGTCTGCTGGGCTGTCTTCCAGGGTGCCCGTTTCGCTCACCAAGGCACTTGGCTTATGCTCGGCGCGACACCGCTTAAATTCGGCTATCTGATGGACCCTCTTTCCGCGACGCTTCTTTTCATGGTCACGATCGTCGGCACCCTGATCCAGATCTACGCCGCGGGTTACATGCACGGCGACCCGCGCTACAGCCGGTTCTTCGCGTACGTTTCGCTTTTCATGTCCGCCATGCTCACGCTCGTGGTCTCGGACAACTACCTCCTCTTTTTCATGTCGTGGGAGATCATGGGGCTTTGCTCGTATCTTTTGATCGGTTTTTATTTCGAGAAAGCCTCCGCCGCCAGCGCCTCGCTGAAGGCCTTTCTCACTACGCGCGTCGGAGACGTCGGATTCCTCTTGGGGTTCCTCACGCTTTTCGCGGCGCTCGGGACCTTGAACTTCGCGGAAATGAACGCCCTTCTGGCGGGGGCCCACAAAACTCATTTCGCGCTGAATACGGGTCTCCTTGCGATGGCGGCACTTTTCATTTTCTGCGGCACGATCGGCAAGTCCGCGCAGTTCCCGCTCCACGTGTGGCTCCCCGACGCCATGGAAGGCCCGACGCCCGTGAGCGCCCTCATCCACGCGGCGACGATGGTCGCGGCCGGAGTATTCCTCGTCGCGCGTTCTTTCACCCTTTTCATGGCCGTCCCGAACGTGTTGCCCGTCGTCACCGCCATCGGCACGACCACCGCCTTCATGGCCGCCTTCATCGCGCTGACCCAGAACGACATCAAACGTGTCCTCGCTTATTCGACGATCTCACAGCTCGGCTATATGGTGACCGCCCTCGGGCTTTCGGGCCTCGGCGCCGGGACCTTTCACCTGATCACGCACGCCTTCTTCAAGGCCCTGCTCTTCCTCAGCGCCGGCAGTGTGATCCACGGCGCGCACGTCCAGGACATCCGCGAGATGGGCGGCCTTTTTAAGAAAATGCCGCACACCGCCGTCACTTTCATCATCGCAAGCCTGGCCCTTGCCGGGGTTCCGCCGCTTTCCGGGTTCTGGTCCAAAGACGAGATCCTACTGGCGGCCTTCGGGTCCGGTCATTTCCTGGTCTTCGGTATTCTTCTCCTCACAGCGCTCCTGACCGCCTTTTATATGTTCCGTCTTATTTTCCTGACCTTTTTCGGCGCGGCAAGAAATCCCGGGGTCCACGCGCACGAATCCCCGGCCCTCATGACCCTGCCGCTTTGGTGCCTGGCAGTGGGATCGGTCGTGATCGGCATCCCCGGCTCGCCTTTCATGCATCACTGGTTCCAGAAATTCATCGCGCACATGGCCCATTGCCCGGAATATGAACCTTCCGCTTTCGTCATGGCCTGCTCGATCGCGGTGGCCGTCCTCGGGATCGCCCTCGCGGGGATCATGTACCTCAAGCAGAAGCACTGGGCCGCGGCGGTCGCCAGGGCCTTCCCTTTTCTTTATCGCCTCTCTTTCAACAAATTCTATTTTGACGAATTCTATTTCGCTTACATCGTGAAACCCTTTCAGTCCCTCGGCCGCGTCCTGTTCCGCTTTGACGAAACCGCGATCGACGGCACCGTGAATAACGCAGGCCGCGCCACTCTTTTCCTGAGCGGGATAAAGAATTGGATCGACCAATACATCGTGGACGGCGCCGTGAATTTTATGGGGACTGCGGTCTATTTCTTTAATTCGATCGTCAAACGCATTCAAACAGGTTTCGTGCAGAATTATCTTTTGATCGTATTTCTGGTATTGATGGTTTTTCTTTTTTGGGAATTAAAGTTAGCATAATCTTAAAGTATTGAGTTCAGAGTTCGGAGTTCGGAGTAAAACCATGGGCCTTTACTCCCGCCCCCGAACTCCTGGCTCCGTACTAAAAAGGAGTTTTTATGACCTCTCATATCCTGTCCTGGATCATTTTTGCGCCATTGATCGGCGCGTTCGCAGTCCTCTTTGTGCCGAAAAGCGCGGCCTCCGCGATCAAATGGATCGCGCTTGTCACCACCGGCGCCGTGATGGCGCTCACCGGTTACGCCCTGATGATCTTCCGGCCCGCCCAGGCCGGCTTTCAGATGGTGGAGCGTGCCTCGTGGATCCCGCAATTCGGTGTCCAGTATCTTCTGGGGATCGACGGGATCAGCCTTCCCATGGTGTTCCTCACCGCGATCATTTCGCTGGTAGCGTGCCTCGCCTCCTTCGGGATCAAGGAACGCCAGAAAGAATATTATTTCCTGTATCTCCTCCTTGAGACCGGCATGATGGGAACTTTCCTTGCGCTCGACCTTTTTCTTTTTTATGTGCTCTGGGAGGTCGTGCTGGTTCCGATGTATTTCCTGATCGGGATCTGGGGTGGACCGCGTCGCGAATACGCCGCGATCAAATTTTTCCTTTATACCCTCGCGGGCAGTCTTTTCATGCTCCTGGGGATCCTCGGCGTTTACTTCGCCGCCGCGCCGCACACGTTCGATATGACGCAGCTGGTCGGCATGCCCCGCGGACTTCTTTTCCAGCAGATCGTCTTTATGGCCTTTTTCCTCGGCTTCGCGATCAAGGTGCCGATCTTTCCGTTCCACACCTGGCTTCCGGACGCGCACGTGGAGGCCCCGACCCCGATCAGCGTGATCCTCGCGGGAGTGCTTCTCAAAATGGGCACGTACGGATTTTTCCGTTTCAGTTATCCCCTCTTCCCGGAAGCCGCGCATTGGTTCCAGCCGGCCATGGCGGTCCTGGCCATTGTGGGCATCATCTATGGCGGCTATGTCGCGCTCGCGCAAACAGACTTCAAAAAAATGGTCGCTTACTCGAGCGTCAGTCACATGGGCTTCGTTCTGCTCGGACTTGCTGCTTTAAACGCAAACGGTTTCCGCGGGGCCATGCTCCAGATGTTCACCCACGGCACCATCACGGGCGGGCTCTTCTTGCTGGTCGGCGTTCTCTACGACCGGGCCCACAGCCGCGACCTGAACGGTTTTGGCGGACTCGGCGTCAAAATGCCGGCCTACGCGGGATTCCTGACCTTTTTCGCGCTCGCATCGCTCGGTCTCCCGGGCCTCTCCGGATTTATCAGCGAATTCCTGGCGCTCCTGGGCTCTTATCAATATTCCAAACTGGTGACCGGGCTTTCCACGATCGGCATTATCCTCGCGGCGACCTATCTTCTTTATATGGTCCAGCGCGTCCTGCTCGGGAAACTCAACCCGAAGTGGGCCGCTCTTCCGGACATCAGCACCCGCGAGGTGCTGACGCTCGTCCCGCTCATGGTCTTTATCCTCGGGATCGGTCTGTACCCGCGGATCATCCTGGACTACATGGTCCCGACGCTCGATGCTTTGCTTAAAATGGTCAAGGTCTGATAAAGGATAAGAAAATGAACCCCGTTAGACCTTTTGAAATCAGTCTCAATCGCATGGATGTAAAAGAAGCTATGAACAAAAGCAAAACGAAATTTATTATTAAAGTGGAGGTCTAACGGGGTGAACGCTGTTGAAAGTTTGAAATATTTTATCCCCGAGCTGGTGCTCTTGGGCGGCGCGGTCGCGACGTTCACGCTGGATTTTTTCCTGAAGCGAAAGAAGCTCGTGGGAGAATTCGCCCTGCTCGTGATCGTGCTTGCGCTCTGCCTTGTAAAAACGCCCGCACAGCCCCTGCATCTTTTCTTCGGCATGTTCGAGCTGGATACCTTCGCGCATTTTTTCCGCTACTTGGCGCTGGGCGCCGTCGGCGTGACGCTTCTCATCTCGCTCGGCTACTCGCCGCTCAAGGACCGTTATGACGGCGAGTTCTACGGCCTTTTTCTTTTTATGGCGTTCGCCCTTATCACGGTCGCGGCAGCGAACAATCTCCTGATGATCTTTATCAGCATCGAATTCGTTTCCCTGCTCTCGTACCTTCTTGTGGGATTTCTGAAGAACGACCCCAGATCCAAAGAAGCGGCCATCAAGTATCTTCTCTTCGGAAGTGTTTGCTCGGCCGTCATGCTCTACGGGATGTCCTTTCTCTACGGCGTCGCCGGATCGCTCGAACTTCCCGCCATCGGGAACGCCCTCTTTGATGCCCCCTTTAAGCCGCTGGCGATCGCGGCCGTTCTTTTCTTTTTTGTCGGACTGGGTTTTAAGATCTCCATGGCGCCTTTCCATATGTGGGTGCCCGACGTTTACGAAGGCGCGCCGACCCCGGTCACGGCCTTCCTGACCGTCGCGCCCAAAGCGCTCGGCTTCGCGGTCCTGACGCGCGTGTTGGACATGATCTTCCTCAATTTCTACAGCGTCTGGAGCCCCGTACTCGTCGTCCTCTCGATCCTGACCATGACGATCGGCAACATCACCGCCGTCTCCCAATCGAACATCAAGCGATTCTTGGCCTATTCGAGCATCGCGCAGGCGGGCTATATCCTCATGGGCCTCGCGGTCTTTACCATGCTTGGCCGTGCCTCGACCCTGATCTATTTACTTGCTTATCTCTTGACGAACCTCGGCGCCTTCGCGGTCGTCCTCTTCGTCGGCGGAGAGACCGGGAGCGATTCCCTGGACGCCTACGCGGGCCTTTCCGAGCGTTCCCCCGCCGCCGCGGCCATGCTCACCGTCTTTTTGCTCTCGCTTGCCGGTCTTCCTCCGTTCGCGGGATTCATCGGAAAATATTATGTGTTCGCGGCGGCCATTCAGGCGAAGTTCATTACGCTTACGATCGTCGCCGCCATCAATAGCGTGATCGCGGCCTATTATTATTTCCGGATCGTCCGGCTCATGTACCTGACACCTCCCACAGGCCCCGCCTTTCCCTCTCCCTCAAGGTCCCTCGCGATCGTTCTCTGGATCCTGTTCCTGGGCGTTCTTGCGATGGGCATTTTCCCGGGCTTTTTCATCACCCGTATCCTGGGATAAAAGTGCGCCGTTTTTCAGCCTGCCCCGTACTACGGGTTCCCGATCATGGTCGTAAGAAAAACTCTTTGCAAAATAGACCCCATTGTTTTTTCACCCTTGATGAATAAGCCTTGCCGTTGGTACGGGGTCCCGGAAAAAGCGCTTCTTCAGGATTTCCTCTTCACGGTCCTGAAGGACCTCAAGAAAACAAAGATCAAGCAGATCCTGAAATTCGGCTCCGTCCACGTCAACGGCCGCGAGGTCACTTGGTACCGGCACCCCTTGAAGCCCGGCGACAAGGTCGAGATCCTGGGGAAAGAACGCGCTTCCGCGGAAAGATCCAAATCAGAGCTGGGCCTTGTGATCGTCTATGAGGACGAGGATCTCCTGGTCGTGGAAAAACCTGCGGGGCTTCTGACCATGGGGACGGAACGCGAAAAAGAGGCGACGCTTTATTTTATGCTGGGCGAATACGAACGCTCTAAAGCCAAGGGCGGCCGGGACCGTGTTTTTATCGTGCATCGCCTGGACCGGGACGCTTCGGGATTGATCGTCTTCGCGAAAAACGACGCCGCAAAGCACGTGCTCCAGGGCCACTGGGAACTCGTCACCAAGAAATACTATGCGATCACGGAAGGGACTCCGGAGAAAAGATCGGGAACGATCGAGAACTATCTCAGGGGAGACGATTTCAAACGGGTCTACAGCGTTCCTAAAAACCACCCCGAAGCCCGACATGCCGTCACGCATTACCGCGTGCTCCGCGAGAACGGGGGCTACGCCCTCCTGGAAGTCCAGCTCGAGACCGGCCGCAAGAACCAGATCCGGGTGCATCTCTCCGGCCTCGGGTGCCCCATCATGGGCGATGAGAAATACGGCGCCAAGTCCGACCCTTTTCGCCGCCTGGCGCTCCACGCCTGTTTTCTCTCATTTCCCCACCCCGCCACGGGTGAGCTCAAGACCTTCCGGTCCTCTCTCCCCGCTCCTTTCAAAAAGATTTTCCCGACTACGTAACAACAAAAGGGGACAGGCATTGAGTGACTGCCTGTCCCCTTTTGTTTGACCAACCTAAAAGTGTCAGAGTATCAGAGTGTCAAAGTATCAGTGTTGACTCGTTGATACTATGACACGAGTTTGTTCCTGGCGAACGGTGACACTTTGATACTTAAGAATTCAGGGTTTAGTGTTTCTGGTTGCGGGGTTCTTGGCACTGCTAACCGATATACTTCTTGATCGTGGCGACCAACTCGTCGGATTTGAACGGCTTGGTGAGACAGCCGGCGGCCCCACATGTCGTGAACTTATCCTCAAGAAATTTGGCATTCGCAGAGATCAAAATAATGGGGATGTTTTTTGTTGCTTCTTCTTTCGATAATATTTTGGCGACTTCATCGCCATTCATGACCGGCAGGAGAACGTCCATAAGGATCAGGTTCGGCATCTTTTGACGCGCGAGATCAAGGGCCTCCCGGCCATTCGCGGCCCCAAAGGTCTCATAACCTACATGCCTGAGCCTGAGCAACGTCACCAGAAGGAGATCGCTTTCATCATCCACCACGAGGATTTTTTTTGTCATAGGAGGTTCATTTTACAACGGTAAAGTAAAATGAAAAGAACTTCCTTTTCCGACGGTGGATTCCGCCCATATTTTTCCATGATGCGCAAGAATGATCTTTTTGGAGATCGCGAGTCCCAAACCCGTGCCGCCTTTCTGCCTGTTCATGAGACCGCCTACCTGCTCAAAGGGCTGAAAAAGTTTAGGGAGATCTTCGGGGAGAATCCCCTCTCCTGTGTCCTGTACCCTTACATGCACGACGTCCTTCTCCTTTTGGACGGCAAGAGTGATGTCGCCGTTTTGGGTGTGACGGATAGCATTATTCACCAGATTCGTTATGACCTGGACCAGTTTGTCCCGGTCGAATTTTATTTTAGGGAGCCCCTTCTCCATCTCCACCTTGAGATCTAAACCTTTTCCTTTCACTAAAACGCTCATGCTTTGCCGGATCTCCTCCATTACCTCATGGAGATCATTTTGCAAAATGAGATATTCCATTTTTCCCGATTCTATTTTCTGGAAATCCAGAACATTGCTGATCAAGCCGATCAACCGCTCGCTATTCTTTTTCGCTATCGCTAATACCTCCTTGAGTTCGTCATCGACCTTGTCCGGCAAACCTTCCAAAGCAATTTCCAAAGCTCCAAGGATCACCGCGATCGGACTTCTAAGCTCGTGAGAGATCATCGAGATAAACTTTGTTTTTGCCTCCGTAGCGGCCGCCATAACCTCCACGCGGTTCTTTTCTGCTGCCAGTATTTTTTGCTCGGTGATATCCTCGGAAATACCCAACAGGTATTTCGTGACCCCATCGGCCCCTCGAACGCAGACCTTCCGTGTGTGAAGCAACCGCTCGCCTTTCTTGGCCGTTAAAATAGGCTCTTCGGGAATGTCCACCATGCCGGCCTTGCCATCGAGCACTTCGCGGTCCTTGGCCGCAAAGAACGCCGCCTGTTCGGGAGGAAAAAGATCCAGGTTGTTCTTGCCAAGCACTGCCTTGCGGTCATAGCCCAGGAGTTCCTCTCCCGCACGATTGAATATGATGAAACGCAGGTCTTTCGCCTCTTTCAGGAAGATCATGAGCGGAACATTTTCCACGACCGCCTCGGTGAGTTCTTTCGATTCCCTGAGTTCCTGCTCGGTCTTCATGCGATCGGTGATATCCCGGGCAATGCCCAGCACGCCAATGATTTTTTGGTGGGTATCAAAGAGAGGCATTTTTAAAGTATCGAATATCCGGATCCCTTCCGGTGTGTTCGCCGGATCATGAGTATTATGGATCACGTTTCCGTTCAAGACGTCCCGGTCATCATTTTCAAACCCGCGTATCCCCTTAAGCGGATTCCCATGAACAAGTTCCGGATCCCATCCGTTCTCGACGTCCGTATGCCCGATCATATCCTTCGGTGCCTTACCGACAGCTCTGGCGTAAGCCTTGTTGGCAAGTATCGTGCGCAGTTCAGTGTCTTTTGCAAAAATAAAGTCCGGCGTAGAATCAATGATCTCTTTTAATACTTCGCCTTGCTGTTTTAACTCTTCCTGTATTTTTTTCCGCTCGGTAATGTCCCAGAAAAAGCCGAGGAGCCCCGTTACGTGACCCGCCCCATCGCGGACAGGCACCTTGACGATATGGACATAAGACTTCCGAGAGCCTGAGAGATAATCCCGGATCCCATGGTATTCCTCTTCCCGGTCTTCCGGCATCCCCGATTCCATGATCTGCTTATCTTCATCCCTTTGTTTTTCCGCCAGATGCGTAGGAAAAAAATCATAGTCTGTTTTTCCCACGATCTCTTCCGACCGGATCCCAAGGTCCTTTGCGTAATTCTCATTGCAGGATAAATAGACGGAGTTCTTGTCTTTAAGGAACACCTTGGAGGGCAAAGTCTCGATGAGTGTTCTGAACTGCAGTTCCTTGGCTTCTGCCAATTCTTTTTTCAACCGCTTGCGCTCGGTGATGTCGCGGATATTGCACTGGATCACTTTGCGATGGTCCACCTGATAGACATTACTCACGAACTCCACTTCGATCTTCCGGCCATCTGCCGTCTCCAAGGGCAGATCTTCATAGCGGGCGTATTTTTCCTGTTGCAGTTTCAGGAAATTATTCTTATTCGCAATGATATCCTTGAGACATCCGACATCCCAGATCGCTTTTCCGAGGAATTCTTTGTGCGAATATCCTAACATCTCGATCAAATACGGGTTGGCATCCAGGATCATGCCTGTCCCGGCATCGAGGATCAAGATGCCGTCTTTCGCTGCCTCAAAAAGGCGACGGTATCGCGTTTCTGAATCTAGAAGCAATGCTTCCGTCCGTTTGCGCGCTTCAAGCTGTAGAGTGCGGTACCAAAAGGCCATTCCACCTGCAACACAAAGGATCAAGATAAGAACCGCGAGGGAAACCGCCACAGCACGCAAACGCACCTCTCCTCGGATCTCCGCTTCGTCTTCCTTAGTCACCAGGAACCAGTCCGTCCCGGGTATAGGCTGCAGATCTGCGACAACCGCCTTCCCAAGGTAATCCTTACCGTAGAAGATCCCTCTCCTCCCGAGGACCGCCTGAACGGCCGGTAACGTGTTCAGAGAAAGCAGAAAGCTCAGCCTCAGGGCTGTGTTTTTCCGGTGCCTGAGTTCGTTTAGAAAAAGCACTTCGTCACCGTCCCGGCGCACCAGCAAAGTCTCGCCGCTTTGGCTGGATGTCGGCCAGGCCTCGATCATCGGGAAAAGGTATTCTTGCACATTTGTAGTCAACACAAGAACCGCCAGTGTTTGGTTCGCATCGTCCCTGATAGCCGCTGCGATATCGATATGGATCCCACCGGAGACAGTATAGTGCAACTGGCTCAGCACCGGACGACGTTCCGTTAAAGCCTTCTTCACCGCCACCCAGCTTTCTTTCTCCATCTCCACAGGCCGAGAAGCACCGGAAAGCAGGATCTTCCCGCCCGCGTCCACCAGAAGTGCCTGGAAATAAATGCCGAGTTCCTGTTCAAGCTGCAGGCGTTCGACCAGATCCTCTCTGTCGGCAAGCCGCTCCGGATCGCGAAGCCATTCGGCCAAGATTCTTTTAACCGCCGGAGAATCTGAGATCCTTCTCGCGTCATTGCTCCGCTCCTGGCACCAACGCTGGATCTGTTTTATCTTGATCTGATTAATGGCGCCCAGCCCAGAGATCCTCAGTTGCCGGATCCGGTCCAGGTCGGAAAAATAATAAAACGAACCGCACGCAATAAATAATACCGCGATCAGGAAGAACCATAGCATCATCTTGTGCCCGGGTACCCGGGCGGCCGCTTCCCAATGACCGTTGCTCGTTCTTGCCGGCTTGTCTGGACTCATATCCACTCCGTCAGATGGACGATACGTTAAAATCTATGAAACCCCAAATCCCTGCCTGACCGGCCGGCAGGCGAAACCCTGAACTCGACAAACCCTAAATCCAAAACTCTAAATAAATCCAAAACCTAAAATCCAAAATTCGACAAATTTTATACACTAAATATTAAATCTAAAATTCCAAACCCTAAATCCAAAAAGTTTCGGTTTTCAAAAAGTGTGCGCTCGTCGTCGATCGTTCGTCAAACACCTCTTGGACCCAGACGTTCTTCAATGCAATCCATCAGTTGTTTGATGTCTACCGGTTTAGCCAGAAAGAACTGGCCGCCTATTTCTCCTCCGGTTCGCGCTAATTCTTGAGCACTCACAGCTCCTGTTAAGAAAACGATGGGCACTTGAGCCAAAGCAGGGTCCGATCTGATCTCAAAAGCTAAAGCCGACCCTTCCATTTCAGGCATCATGATATCGATGAAAATAATCTGGGGTTTGAAATCACGGGCTTTTTGTAATGCTAATTTAGCGTTTTGCTCCACCGCGACCTCGTAGCCGCCTTTCTGTTCCAAAACCCTCTTAAACATGCGAAGCAGCGCCTCTTCGTCGTCGACGAAAAGAATCCTCTTTTTTTCCATTAAACACCCCCCTTTTTCCGTTCATCCAATATTTCGTTAACTTTTTTCAACAGAGAGAGCGAAGAAAATGGCTTGGGAATGAGCCCGGCATCAGGACCCAGCACATCAAACCCATCCAAAGCATCCCCCATATAGCCGGACATAAAAAGCACTTTAAGATCCGGTTGGATTTTTTTGATCCTCTCCGCGGTTTCTCTGCCGCCTATCTGAGGCATAATAACGTCCGTTAACAAAAGATCGACTTTTACATGCTTGCGTGAAAGCTCCTCCAACAGGTTAATGGCATCGACGCCGCTTTGCGCTACGAAAAGAGTATAACCTTGTCCACTTAAGATCTTGGAGCAAAACTGGCGGATCATCGGCTCATCTTCGACCAATAGGATGGTCTCCGATCTTTGAGGCAGGATCTCCTTCTCCTTCTCCTTCTCCTTCTCCTTCTCCTTCTCCTTCTCCTTCTCCTTCTCCTTCTCCTTCTCCTTCTCCTTCTCCTTCTCCTTCTCCTTTTCGCTGATATCTAATTCTGTGGCAGAAGGCAATAAGACTTTAAATGCGGTCCCCTTTCCCGGCTCACTTTGAACAGAAATGTGACCCTCCATCCGCTTAATGATCCCGTAACACGTCGCAAGACCCAGCCCTGTCCCTTTATCTTTAGATTTCGTGGTAAAAAAGGGTTCGAACAGATGGCGTTTAGTCTCTTCATCTATACCAACGCCTGTGTCAGTCACAGACAGTTGGACGTACGCTCCGGGCTTTAGGCCTGGATCGTTCATGACATCCGCTTCATTCAGAATAATATTTGTGATTTCAAAAACTATTTTTCCTTTGCCCGACATAGCATCCCGCGCATTCACCGCGAGATTCATGATGACTTGTTCCATCTGGTCCGGATCGATCTTAGTCCTCTTCAATAAACTATCTGTGAACATTACGACTTCAATGCCTGCGCCCAGAAGACGCTTGAGCATCTGGCTCATGTCCATCACGAGAGCGCTCAGATCGACGAGAATGGGTTTCACCGGTTGGCGGCGCGAAAAAGCGAGAAGTTGATTCGTAAGATTCTGCGCGCGCTTGCCGGCTTTGAAAATTTCCTCTAGATCATCATGAAGCGGATTATCAGGAGCCAGGGATCCCAGTGTCAGGTCAGCATAGCCATTGATCACGGTCAGGAGATTATTAAAATCATGGGCAATGCCACCGGCCAGTATGCCGACGGCTTTCATCTTTTCGGCGTGGGCAATCTGGGCCTGAACCCTTTCTAATTCCGCCAAGTTCTTTTCCAATCTTTCCCTGATCTGGTTGTTATCAGCCAGCATGCTGGTCATGATCTCGCGGGATTTCATCTCTTCCTTCAAAACCTGATTCATCTTCTCTTCCGCCCGCTTGCGCTCGGTGATATCATGGGCTACGTACACCGCCCCCAGGATCTTTTCGCAATGCTCGCCTTTTTCTTTAAATGACGGGTAATCGTCCTTTGGCTCTTTTTGAGGACAGTCTTTTTCCCTTAGTATTGCTCTGCTTAAAATAACCGGCATTTTCTTTCCATCCTTAGCTTTGTAATTGATCTCATAATCCTTCGAAACTCCCCCCTTGAGAAGCTTCTTAAGTTTTGCTCCCTGAAGTGGAATTTCTTCTTCTGAAAATAAAAGACTTATATCTTTCCCGATCAGTTCTTTTTTCTCATAGCCTAAAAGCGCGTATGTCGCTTTATTAACAATTGAAATTTTTGAATCGGGATCAATGACTACCAGGCTATCGACCATGTTCTCCATGATATTATCGAGATAATCCCTTGAAACGGTGGTCTTCCCCAACTGCCTGGTCATCGCATTGAAAGCATCGGCCAGGTCTTCGATTTCATCCCCGGTTTTCAAGTCTATTGTGTGATCCCATTCTCCCTGAGAGAAACGCTGTATCCCATCCCGGATCTTTTGTAGCGGAGAAATAAAAACGGCTTTGATCCTCTTTTGCAGGCTCCTTATGAGCAAAAGAGAAAAAAATATTATCATAATGAAGCCCACGGCAGAGATCACATAGAACGGAAAAAAGATCTCCTTCATCTCTTGCGTCACAACAGTGATCCAATGGATATCATTCCTCTTAAGATATTGGCTATTAACCTCTGCCGCGGTTACAAGAGAATTTCCATCCTGCTTGCCTAGATTCAAAATCAAAAAATCACGCTTGCTGTTCAAGAGCTCCCCTATCATAATGCTCGTCAGCGGCGATTGGCTCATCGGATCCATGCCGGCGTGATAAATCACCATTCCTTGTTCATTAAGCAGCGCCGAACGGCCGGTTCTGCCGAATTTATACCGTTTCATCATCTTAAAAAATACATCAATATCTACTATGGCTTTTGCAATACCGATGATCCGGCCCTTCTCATCCTTGATCGGAACCGCAATAGCGCTGCTTATTTTCCCGCTGGATTCATCTATCGTAACTTCGCCAAAATAATTATCGCCTTTGCCGTTATCATAGGCGCGTTGCCACCACCGTTCATCCGCCTGATAGAAATCACTCGTTTTGTTTGACGCAGCCACCAATCCGCCATATTGGTCCGTAAGAAATATTTCCGCTATAACATCATCGCCTTCCGCCAAGACCTTCAGCCTCTGACCTATGCGGGAACCCAGCCATTCCTGTAGCTGGCTATCCGCCATAGCGGCCCACTGCTTATCCATGTGCGCCATATACTCCTGGATGGCTTTGGGTTCCAAATCTTTATAGCGCAGGTTCGCTTCTTGAACCGCATCGCGCCACCACTGACTTTCCACGTAAAATCTTATTTCGTCCACTTGACGATCAATGAGACTCGCGATGAATCCCGAGAATAACCGCGCATCTTGTTTTTGCCTGCTGCCGATGGTGTCAAAGCGCATTTTCCAGACGCTGCCGAAACCTGCGATCAGCAGACATGCGACCGCTATGCCGATACTGAAGACTATGAATCGTGAAATTTTTTTACTGACACTTGCTTTCATCGTAGTTCAAGTCCCTTGATCTTTGAGCTTTTTCTCCAGATCTGCCACCTGCTCTTTCAATTCCAAGATCCGCTCTTCCCTGCCGATGCTTGCTTTATAAAAAACTTCCAGTTCCTGCAGGCGTTTCTGCAATTCCTTCTCGGCTTTCTTATACCCCGTGATATCCTCCACCATCTCGATGACGGCGACAACCTTGCCATGCTCGTCTTTGATCGGAGAAGCGACGATCCTGTAATTAAACACTTGGCCGCCCATAGGCGTTTCCGTCACATCTTCGTGCACGAGTCCGTCTTTCAATGTCTTGGCTGTCGGGCAATAAGAACAAATTTCATCTCTCGGCGGTTGGTTAAAGGCGCGGTAACAAATAGGTTTGTCTTCAAGATCAATGCGCGGATTCCATTTCTTCATTTGCTTGTTTAAAGACAAAATTTGCATATCCGGAGAGACCACTGCCACGCCGATACTGATGTTGTCCAGAATGCCTCGAAGCTTTTCCTCACTTTCACGCAAGGCATTATCCGCCTTTTTGTGGTCGGTGCGCTCCTGCCTCTCTTTAAGTGCGCGTTGGATGGCCGGAACAAGTCTGGAAAGCTTGTCTTTCATGACGTAATCCACCGCCCCGGACTTCATCATCTCGACGGCGATGTCCTCGCCGATGGTTCCCGAAACAACGATGAAAGGTGTTTCCGGAAAGCGCTCCTTGACGATATCGAGAGCCTTGAAAGCATCGAATGACGGCATCTTATAGTCGCAGAGGATCATGTCAGGAACAAATTCGCCAAGCGCCGAAAGAAACTCCTCCTTCGACTGCACCCATTTCACGGTATGAGTGAAGTCCCTCTTGCCGAGCTCTCTTTTGATGAGCTCGGCATCAACGGCGGAATCTTCTACGGCGAGGATATGTATTTTTTGAGCCATAAAACCTCCCAACCAGCCTTCAGTCGTCAGCTGGCAGCTTTCAGTTTCTTTTTGAAGCCCGTTATCATTGCCGACAATTCGTCCGATCTTTCGAGAAGAGGATCCGATTCGTTTGACCTCAGGTACTCTAATCTTTTTGCGATCTCTAACCCGCACATGACTTCGTGATTCGACCTATGTGCAATACTCAGGAATCTGTTAAATTCGTTATCAGAACCCGCGGCGCTACCTTCCGCGATATTTAAAGCCACAGAAGTTGCCGCTTGCCTTAATTGACTGGTTAAGCCATAAACTTCTTTTGCCGGGAATTTTTCCGTGACTCGATAGATCTCTTCAATGAGATCCATTGATTTGTTCCAAATCTCTAATTTCCTAAATTTCTGATTTTTCACTTTCGAGCCCTCTGCTTTCAGCTATCAGTTTTTAGCCTAAAAGCTTTTGCCGATGGCTGTCGGCTGAAGGCTGATCGCTGACGTCTGTAAGCTCACGCCCCACATCCTACGTCCCACGCTCCGGTGCATACTTCTCCAGGACCACTTTAAGCACTTCCGGATCGATGGGTTTCTCCACATATTCATCTGCGCCGATCATCTTAGAAAACTTCTCATTCAGGTCCGGATAACCGGTCAAGATAACGACTTTCTCAGCCCTGTGGTTTTTCTTGATATGTTCGGCTATCTCCAGACCCGTAGGCCCCGGCATGTTCTCGTCCAAAAAAAGGATGTCGTAAGCTTTCTCTTTGATCGACCGCATGGCCTCTTCCCCGTCCAGAACATACTTCGCAGACGATACTTTGGTCTTCATAAACGGGCGCATCGCCCTTTGGAAAAGCTCCATATCCGTGGGAGAATCTTCGGCGACCAGGATCCGCATTTTCTTATTCATATCTTCTCCTAATGAACATTTTAAAATACTAAATCCGAAATTCTAAACAAATTTAAAACCCAAATTTCAAATTCAAACTTTTTTCAGATCTCGTCTTTTGAATTTATTTTGACTTTAGAGTTAAAAAAATGAGCCCTTTCATTTTTGAACAGCGGACAGTTTATTGATAAAAACTCAGTACCAGCCAAGTTCGGCGATCATCGTGCTGAACTTTTCAAAATCGACCGGCTTCACGATGTAGCTGTTCGCTCCGAGCTCATAACTTGCGACCAAGTCGCTTTCTTCCTGAGAAGACGTCAGGATCACGACTGGGATGGACCGTGTCCTCTCATCCGCCTTGATCCTTTTCAGGACCTCCTTACCTTCCACCCTGGGAAGCTTCAGGTCGAGAATGATGATCTTAGGCGGCACCCTGATGTCCCGGTCCGAATAGATCCCTTTGCAAAATACGAAATCGAGCGCCGCGGCTCCGTCTGTGATCACATGGATTTTGTTTGTGAGATTCTTCTTTTTGAATGCCCGAAGTATAAGCTCGACGTCGTCCGGATTATCTTCTACCAACAGAATCTCGACCAGTTCACCGTTTGTCATGCGAATCTCCTTTTTTCCATAGTTCACAGTTCGTTGTTATTGGTTCATTGATCATAGTTCAGCGTTGGTTGTTCATCGTTAAGTGTGTTCAGCAAATCAAAGCCCTCTTCAAGCCACTCAGCATCTTTGAAAGATCTGTTAGCCTATTTTCTAGATCTTTATATTTTTCTATTTGAAAATAATTTTGTCTGGAAGCTATTTGCAAAATAGCTAGGCATTCATAAATGGAGCCACGAGACATGTCTATAAAGCGTGCAAAATCTTTCTTACTCCTCGCAGATCCCTCCGATATATTAGCCGCAATAGATACAGCCGCTCTTCTTAGTTGGCTGGTTAATCCGAACTGTTCATCTTTAGGAAAAGCCCTTGTTAAAACATAAATTTCGTTCATAAACTCTAACGCTTTTTGGTAAACCTCTAACTTTTCGAATCCAAACCCCATATTTTCGCCTTCTTGCCTTGTTCCGTGTTTTGTGTTCGTGGTTCATTGTAACTACGAACTATGAACTACTCACTATTCACACAATAAACAACGAACTACCGACAATGAACGTCACCTCGGAAGCGTGAAATAAAATGTTGCCCCTTGACCGACCTCACCCTCCGCCCACACCCTGCCTCCGTGGCGCAAGACGGCACTTTTAACGATCGCAAGACCTATCCCGGTGCCTTTGAACTCGTCCTGCGTATGAATTCTCTGGAAGATCCCAAAAAGCTTATCTGCGTACTTCATGTCGAATCCCACCCCGTTATCCTTGACGTAATAAACACGTTCTCCCTCCTTATCGTAACTCCCGATCTCGATCACGGCCTTTTTTTGGCGAGCGGTGAATTTTATCGCATTCAAAATGAGGTTCGTGAATATTTGCCTGACAAGCATCAAGTCCGCTCGGACGGCCGGTAACGGCTTTACGACCACGTCAATGGCCCTGTCGGCAGGGGCCCCCACTTTCAACTCTTGCTCTATAGAACATACAAGCGTCGTCAAGTCGATATCGACCAACTGAATCGCGATTCTTCCAAAGTGAGCGAGTTTGAGAAGATCCTCGATCATCATTCCCATATTTCTCACGTTGTCGTTGATAACGCCGATCACGCGCCGGCCATTATCATCGAGCTTAGAAGCATAATCCTCGAAGAGAATACCCGCGAACCCCCCTATCGCTCTGAGCGGGGCCTTCAGATCGTGCGCGACCGAATAGCTAAAAGCATCCAGCTCTTTGACCGCTGCGGTAAGATCCGCCGTGCGCAATCTGACGCGATCTTCAAGCTCTATATTGATCTGCCGGATCTTCTCCTCCATCTTCTTACGGTCGGTGATATCACGGGCAAAACTGTTGATCTCCTTGACCTCGCCGGAGTCATCGAAATACAAGTTGATATCCCAAAGCATATCAAAAACCTGGCCGCTCTTATGGACTTGACGATTCTCAAAGCTGATCCGTTTCTCTTTGCCCGTGACCCAACCTTCAAAAGCCTTCTTTGTCCTTTCTCGGTCATCCGGATGAATAAAGTCAAACGCCGACCGGCCGGCGCATTCTTTGGGTTTGATGCCGAAAAATCTTTCCGCGCTATGATTCACAAAGGAAAAACGGCCTTCTTTGTCCACAATGGTGATCAGATCGTCGGTCCCTTCCACTAGATCGCGGTAGCGTTCATTGGCCAGGCGTAAGGTCTCTTCCGTCCGTTTGCGTTCGGTGATGTCGGTCAAGATACAATGGGTTTGCCTGAACGTCCCGTCCGGCTTATATCCGATACGCCCCTCAAAGACAATGAACCGTCTGTCGCCGTTCTTATGAAGCATTTGAAATTCGGAATGTATTTTCCCGTCTTTTTTAAAAAGGGGAAAACGTTCGCGAAAGGCGTCCACGAATTCAGGGGCCAGAAAATCACCGAACCACTTCCCCACGACTTCTTCGCGACGGTAACCAAGCGTCTCGATCCATATTTGATTCACATCAAGAAAGCGGCCCTCTTCATCCAGGGACTGGTAACCCACCGGCGCGTATTCGAAAAGAGAGCGATAGCGCGCCTCGTTCTCCCCCAGTATCTTATCCGACCGTGCTTTTTCTGCCCTGCGCCGGATCCGGTAATGGTAGGCGATCGCTCCTGCGACACCCAGGATCATCATGAAAACAAGCCCAAAGATCACAAAAGCGCGAAAGCGAAGTTCCGCTAGTATTTCCGCAGTATCTACCTTGCTCACGAGATGCCAGGGGGTCCCCGGGACCGGACGAAGATCAGCCAACACCTCCGTCCCGCGATAATCCGAACCGAGGAATGCGCCTATCCTGCCCTTCGCTGCCTGAACCGCCGGGAGATCGGTCTTAGAAAATGGAAAGCTTAAAACAAGGGCTGTATTCTCGTGGTGCCTCAAATCGTTCAAGAAGATCGCACTATCCCCGTTTCTCCGGATCAGAAGCGTTTCCGCACTGCGATTCGGTACCGGCCAACTCTGGATCATCGGAAAAAGGTATTCTTCCGCATAGGAAGAAAGGACGGCCACGGCCAGCACTTTTCCTGTAGTGTCCAACACAGAGGCTGCGATATTTTGATAGATCTTTCCGGATGCTGTTCGGGTCAATTCGCCTATGACCGGCACAGGACTTTTCAAAGCAAGATCCACCACCTCCCAGTCCTCTGTTCGTATTTCAACGGGATCAGGCTCGGAAAAAAGAACACGGTGGGCGGAATCCGTTATGAATGCCCGAAAATAAAAATCAGACTTAACCTCGACCTCCAACCTCTGTTGCAAAATCTTTTTAACATCAGCGTCGTCAGGCCCGGAGATCCATTGCTCGAACACAAAAGCCAGGGCTGAAGATCCGAAAAGGCGGGAGATGTCGTTTATCCGCTCTTTTCGCCAACGCAGGATCTGATCCACCTTCATTTGTCCGATGGCCGCGAGCTCATTGGATTTTTCCGTTTTGATCCGGCTCGCCTCGGCCTCGTAATAAAGGAAACCGAAAACGACGAGGATGGCCGCCACCAAACAGAAGAGCGCGACTCCGCGCCACGGAAGAACGAAAGACCTTTCACCGGTCGCGGCCGGGAGCTCCGCTCCTTCGCGGTCCCCTTTACTTTTTTCCGTCTTTTTTTCCAGGTTCATATGAGGTCGGAGTCCAAGGTTCCCAGTGCTCTGAGGTGTCAGAGTATCAGAGTGTCAGGGGGTCAGAGTTGACACGCTGACACTATGACACTCGTTCGCCTCTGGCGAACGATGACACTTTGATACTCTTGCGCTTTGGCACTTAAAAATTTGAGTTTGCTTTTTGATGTTCTTCAGGCGGGCCGCCCCGCAATAGCGGGCGAGCCTCATCCTGTTCTTCAGGCGGGTTCTCCCCAGAGGAACCCCTGTCCGTACGGAACGCCTAATTCTTTGAGCGTCTCCAGATCCTCCCGGCTCTCGATCCCCTCGGCAATGATCCGGGCATGAAGACTTTCCACAACGGCCAGAAGCCTCCGGAGCATTTCTTTTTGGTTTTTATCATGGCTGATATTCTGTACAAGCCGCTTGTCGAGCTTGATCACGTCGGGCTGAAGGAGGATCAGGCTCTCAAGACAGCTGCGGCCGAAACCCACGTCGTCGATCGCGACGCCGATCTTTCTTTTTTTGAGTTCCTGGACCACGCGGACAAGATAAGAGGGATCGCCCAGGATCTGTTGCTCGCTGACTTCGACGCAATAAGCGCCGCAAAGTCTGGCCGGCGGAAAGAGCCTTGAAAATTGTTCGCTCCGGAGTCCCGCCATGGTCGACGGGAAAAGATTCACATGTTTTTCGGACGCCGGAGAGACGCCTTGCGCGGCCACGAGCGCGATCTCGAGACACCGCTCGTCCACCATGGAAAGGATGTTATTCTCCATGCTGAAACCGAAGAATTCGTCCGGCATTTCAAAGCCGCCGATATCGGTGCGTGTAAGAAACTCATAGCCGACCGTTTTTTCCGTGAAAAGATCCAGGATCGGCTGTTTGACCGACCGGAAACAGGTACCGGAGCGGAGCGTGTCCGCCACACTGTCCGATCTCGGTTCCCAACCTTCCCCCGCGCTCACCTTATTTTTTCCCGATTGTTTACTTTTCGCCAAGGCCGCATGGGTCTCCTCCAAGAGCGAATCGATCGAAACCATTCGTTTATTTACACTCATGACGCCCAGACTGGCCGTGACCTTGACCGTCTCTCCTCCGGCCACCACGAAAGGCGTTTGGCTGATCGCGACCCTTATCCGCTCGGAAAAGTGGATGCCCTCGGCCAAACGGGTGTTCGGCAGAAGGACAATGAACTCATCCCCGCCTACGCGGGATACGTAATCGGCGGCGCGCACCGTGCGCTTCAGGATCTTTGAGAGCTCCTGAAGAACGATGTCGCCGACCGCGTGGCCGAACGTGTCGTTGATGGGTTTGAAGTTATCCAGGTCCAGAAGGATCACGGAAAGATTCGTGCCCTCGCGGCCTGAGATCTCCATTTCGCGGGAAAGCATCCGTTGGAGACCGCGACGATTGAGCAACTGGGTTAGGGGATCCAGAAAGGAAAGTTTCTCGAGGTGCTCGTTCAGCTCTTCGATCCGTTGTTTCTGATGTTGCCGTTCCAAAGCATACGAGAGGATCCTGGCGAGCATTCCCGCGCGGACTTCCCCCTTCACCACATAATCCTGGGCCCCTTTTTTGACCGCTTCAAGCGATAGGGCCTCGTCATCGGTGCCGCTTAAAATGACGCAGGCGATCCCGGGATAAGCCCCGGCGATCTTCTCGAAAGTGGCCAGGCCCTGGCTGTCGGGAAGTCCCAGATCAAGAAGGATCAGCTGGAATGTTTCTTCCCCGAGCATTTTGAGAGCGGACTCAAGCGTGTGCGCCGTTTCGACCTCAAATGGGGTTCGTTTTTCGCTCCGTAGGGAGATCTGAGAAATCCTCGTAAAATCAGTGTCGTCGTCCACCAGGAGCATCCTTACCGGAGATGCCGTACGCCTTTCTTCCTCCAAAGAATATCGCCCCCTTTCTCTCGTCCTGGTCTTTATTTTAGACCCTTTAAAATACAGGGTAAAGGGAAGTTTTGCCTGGGTTTTTGCCTGGATTTCCGTGGGGTCTATTTTGGGTATGCCAAGAAAGGCGGTTTTAAAACGTCAGGTCGATCAGAAAAAGAGCCCCGAGAAGAACGCCTTTTTCCGTCGTGTCGGCGGCAAACGGGAATACGATACCGAAGTGATCTTTCCGCGATATTCCCTCTTCTACGAGCGGGGTCGGCCGCTTGCTGATCCTCCCCACGGCAACGATGCCCTTAACGGTGCCCTTCAGGATATGAAAGGTCTCCAGGTCCTCGGGGCGGCCTTCAATGCCGTAAAGGACCTTCCCTCCGGCATCCAGCGTCTGAAATTGTATTTTTATTTTCGAGGACCCTTGTTTCCGGACGGAACCGAGCAGATTCTCGGATGCATCAAAGATCTCCAATTTATCCGCAAACAGCCCGACGTGTTTCTTGAAATAAAGAACTTCCTCCCCTTTCTTGTTGAGAAGATAAATCGCAAAGGCCTTCGGTTGGCGCAAAACGGCCCAGTCCGGACCTTTATCGCCCTCTAGGGCCGCGTAATAAACTTCCTCTTCCGAGATGTCCGAAAGACAGCAAAGGGGCTGGAGCTTCCAATTCTCCGGCATCTCGGAGTATTTTTTCTTTTCGCGCAGGCTCAGCGAATCAAGGGATTCTAATTGCTCCATAAGTTCCTAGGAGAGTGGCGGGACCTGCGGAAAATCGATCGCCGTATCCGCCACGTGGTTGACATAATTGGTAAAGAGATTAAGCGAAACGGCCGTGATGATCTCGAGGACCTCTTCGTCCGAACAACCCGCCTTACGGACTTCCGCCCAGGCCGCATCCGTGATGTTTCCCCGGTTCGCCGAAAGCCTTTGGGCGAACTTGAGGATCGCGTCCGTCTTAGGGTTCGGGGACCGGGCCCGGCGGCCTCCCTCGATCTCTTCCGGTGTAAGTCCCGCGTGCTTTCCGATTGCCGAATGCGCCGCGACGCAATAATGACATTGATTGTCCTCTCCCACGGCAAGCGCGATCTGTTCCCGGACCTTAAGCGGCAGCTTGGCGTCGGCAAAAGCACCGCTCAGGCCCAGATAGGCCTGAAGCGCCGCGGGCGAATGGGCCATGGTCTTCAAAATATTTGAGACCCGTCCCGACTTGCCCTGGCCTCCTTTTTCTTCTGAATCAAGGTTGCCAGGACTAGTCCCATTAACCCTTGATCCTTTTGATGGAGAATGGGACTTGGCCTTGATCGCGGCCAGGAGTTCCTGGGTCTTGCCCTGCGCTTTTTCGGGATCCAACGGTTGTATGCGGCTCATAAAATTTTCTCCTGGGTGTGGGGTGCGCGCTACCGCATCCTGAGATAGTGACGGGTCAGTGCGATCAGGAAAAGCGGTGTGAGTAAAATCCCCGAGAGGGCTTCGACCGCCGCGACGCCGCGGACCCAGCCCATCGGAAGATAATCCCCATACCCCACGGTCGTGTAAGTCATAATGCTCAGATAAAACGATTCGAAAAGATCGATCTTCTGAACAAAACTTCCGGTCAGGACCGTTCCGGACATATGATAACAAAGCGCGCTCAGGATGATCACGGTGCAGGCGATCATGAAGGTGCGGAACGGCAGTTCCCCGTAACCCCAGATCAGACGGTTCAGAGAACCGAAAAACCAGCTAAAAAAAGTCCGGACCCTTCCTTTCCGGGAGGCCCGTTCGAGACCGACCGCTTCCGGAAGACTTGTCTTCGTTTGCGTGAAAGTTCTCCATAAACGCACGAGCCGGGCGTCCTTGGCGCGTTGGTAGCAATAGGAAAATTTCGTGAAATCCCCCTCTTTTTCATAGAGGAGCGCGGCTTCGCTGAAGAGCGTTTCCGCGTAAGCATGGTCTTGAGCCACGAGGGCCTGGATCGCGGCGGATTCATTGCGCGTCGCGGCGTTACGGAGCGGCTGCCAGCCGGTGTGAATATTCCAGCATGTCGCGGCGGAGGAAAAACAGACTGCGGCTTTGAGGGGTTCGTTCGCCTCCTGAAAAAGCTTGGCCGCCCGGTCAAAGGTCTGGAACGCCTGGTCGATCTTGCTTTCGCCGCGAAGGCGGTGCGCCTCGCGCTCCAGAGCGATCGCTTGCTCGATCTTGCTGGTGGCTGCGGCTGACTCCGCATGAAGAAGCGTTTTCGGATCCACCCCGTTAGATCTCCTATACCCTCGGAAGAGTTCTCTTCTTAATTAAAAAGACCAACCCGTCTTACCTCGGAAACCTCTCCTCCCAATTGCATCAGAGATCTAACGGGGTCCATGGCGAGCATTCTACTCAATTTGTCCCGCGTCCTCCAGCGAAGTTTCTGCTTCGGGCACATCTCAGCTTAGATTATTATATTTTCTCATGGCTTAAGAACTCCGCCGGGAAGTGTGTTTCGCCAACGTTTGCCATGCCCCACCGAGGCATGGCTGCACTCGCAAGCGTCGGCCTCGATGAGAAACCCTGGCTCTCGGCCTCCTTAGCGCGTCTCAACACACTTCCCACCTCCGCGGTTCTCAAGAGAAGGCGAAGGGTTGAGACGAGGCACGCTGGAAGGACGAGCGGGCAGGGACTTCTCGAAGAGAAGGAGCGAGGACTGGAGGGCGAACAAGGGAATCCACGCCGGGGATTCCCGAGTGGTGACGAGACGCAAACCTTAAGCCTTCTCTTGCGTAAACGCATGGAATCAAGATCGAGGTGTTGGAAATCCGGGTGGGATTTTTACTGCCCAATTCTTTATCTTCTTTTCCATATGGTGAATTGGACTGTCCTGATTACCCGTTATTTTTTAAATGAAAGAGAATCAGGACTGCCAGGCCTCGCGGCGGAGGAGGGCCTTTTGGTAAACATCTTCATACTGCTTGGCGGCATCAAGCCAAGAGAAATGCTGAAGCATCGCGCGCTTGCGCATCAATTCTATGTGCTCGGGCCTGTCATAATAGGTGCTCACCGCCCAGCCGATCGTATCATAGACCGCAGACGGGGCCTCTTGATAATAAAGGAACCCGGTCCCAAAACCGCTTTTTTCCTCATACGGAATGATCGTGTCCTTTAACCCGCCGGTCGCGTGCGCGATCGAAAGTGTCCCGTATTTCAAGCTGTAGATCTGATTGAGGCCGCACGGCTCATAAAGCGACGGCATCAGGAAAAAATCAGATCCGGCTTCGATCAAATGCGCCTTGCGTTCGCTGTAGCCGATCCAGGCGCCCACCTTGCCGGGATAAAGCGCGGGAAGCCCCCCGAAGAAGTCCTCCTGCCCCTTGTCCCCGCTTCCGACAATCGCGAACTGCACGGCCATATCGCGGAGGATACGGTGCATGACGAGCATCAAATGCTGGAAGCCTTTCTGCTCCGCGAACCGTGAGACAATGCCCACGATGGGAAGATCTTCATGGGGACTCAGAAGAAATTCTTCCCGGAGGGCTTTTTTACAAAGCTTTTTTCCTGACATGCTCTGAGAAGAGTAATTCGCCGGAATGAGAAGGTCCGTCTCGGGATCCCAATGGTCATAGTCGGCGCCGTTCAGGATCCCGAAGAGATCGTCTTTGCGCCGCTGAATGTAGGTGGAAAGCCCGTTCGCGCCGGGTTCGCCGAGGATCTCCTTAGCATAAGTGGGACTGACGGTCGTAATGGCGTCGGCGTAAAAGATCGAGCCCTTCATGAAATTGATGCCTCCGAAATTCTCGAACTTGGTATCCGTAAAATTATCGCGCCCGAGCCCCAGAAATCCGTACGCGTCGGCCTTGAAGGTCCCCTGGTAGGCGATATTGTGGATCGAAAAAACGCTCGCAGTTTCGGCGAAAAAGGGATTGTGCTGTTCCCAGATCTTCAGATAAGGAGCGACGAGCGCCGTCTGCCAGTCGTGACAATGGATGATATCGGGCCGGAATTTCAGGTCCTGGCAAAGCTGGAGGCAGGCACGCGAAAAAAAGCCGAAACGCTCGGGATTGTCCGCAAATTCCCAGTTCCCGTCGTCATAAAGCCCGGCCCGCCCGAAATAACTTTCGTGCTCGATGAAATAAACCGGAAATCCGTCGGACTTCCCCTCGAAGACTTGGCACCAAACGATGCCGTTACCGGTCGGAACACCCATCGGCCCCAGCACGGGTTTGAGCCCGTATTTTTCTTTGCTGATGGACCAGTAACGCGGCAAGACAAGACGGACGTCATGACCGAGTTTCTTCAGGGCCTTGGGCAGCGCGCCGCAAACATCTCCGAGACCTCCGGTCTTGATGAACGGTGTCGCCTCAGAGGCCGCGAAAAGGATCGCGTATTTTTTTCCGTTCTTTCCGTTCTTTTTTTTCACTCCCCGAGATCTCCGCTTCGGTTGAAGTTTTTTGAAAAACCGCACGTCAGACTTACCGCCGGCGCGTTGAGAGAGGGATTATACCTAAGAATCAAAAATAAACCACCCCGAACCCTCGCGGGGAGCGCCCTCTCTTGCTTGGGAGTCCGTCGTCCTGAAAGTTCAGATCCCGAAATAGATGAACGGCAAATTCGCGCTGCTGCCCGAGCTCAAAAAAAGCCAGAATGTAAGCCAGTAAAAAACCACCTTAAAAACAATGTTCGTTTTTAAGAGGACGAATTCTTCTTTTCTGGCCGCCTGCCATACCTGCACCAACACAAGTATGAAGATGTACATGAATAAAATGCGGAGATTCGTGATGAAAACGTCGAATTGAAAATCCGAAAAGATCTTTGCCACCTGCGTCACCGCGTGCCTGATACTTATCGGGTAAAAGAACAGCCATCCCAGACACACGATGTGGAATGTCGCGAACCATGAAGCGAAGCCGGTCACGGCCCGCACCCATTTCGGGGCTGTGTCCGGTCCGGAAGACGCCCTGTTCGTTTTGTACCAATGAAAGATCGCTACCGCGATGCCGAAATACACCCCGCGGAAAATACTGCTGAGAGAAATGCTGTGCCATAAGCTAATGCATAAGAGCGTCACAAAAGAAGCGAGGTAAGCATTGCCTTTGTGATACGCCAGCACGGGGAAAAAAACGTAATCCCTGAACCAATATGTCATGGACATGTGCCACCGCCGCCAGAAATCCGAGATATTCCTTGCAAAGTAGGGCTGCCGGAAATTGATGGTCAGGTCAAACCCCATCAATTTCGCCGTTCCCCTGGCGATATCCGTGTAACCGGAGATGTCGCAGTAGATTTGAAAAGCGAACGCATAAAGAGCCACCAGGACCCCCGCGCCGGAAGACCCGGCGGGATCCGAAAGGAGTTTTTCCGACAAAACAGCGCAATGGTTCGCGATAAAGATCTTCTGAAAAAGCCCCCAGTAGATCAGATAAACCCCTGTTCTGATATGGCTCCAGGAAATGATCCTTTGATTCTCGATCTGGTGGTAAAGATGCTTCGCTCTTTCGATGGGGCCGGCGATCAACTGCGGGAAAAAAGAAACATACAACAGATAGTCGGTAAAGTGCCTCACCGGTTTGACGCCTCCCCGGTAAACGTCGATCAAGTAGCCCATGGTTTGAAAGGTATAAAAAGAGATCCCTAAGGGAAGGATCACCTGAAGATGAAGGGTGTGCGCGCTCAGCCCGAAGAAAGCAAGGATGGGGTTCAGGCTTGAAATGAAAAAATTGAAAGATTTAAAAAACAGCAGGATGCTGAGATTGATCGACAAGCCTAATATCAAATACCGTTTTTTGATTCCCGGGCCGTGATTCCGGTCGATCGCCAGGCCGCAAAGGTAATCCGTCGTGCTGGAAATGAAGAGGAGTGAAAGAAAACGCCAATCCCACCACGCATAAAAGAAATAACTCGCTGCTAGAAGAAAGAGATTCTGTTGACGGTGTTTGAGGAGGACATAGATCAAAAATACGATCAAAAAGAATACCCAGAACTCGGGGGTGACGAATGACATCTATTTGCCCTTTTCCAAATATTGTTTTCTGAGGCTCTCGACCTTGACCTTCCCCGTGGCCCCCCGCGGAAAATCCTTCGGAAAGAACAGGTCTTGGGGCACCAGGAAAGCCGGGAGCTTTTTCATGGCATGCCGGTAATATTTCTCTTTGGATTTTTTCGGACCGCGGACCTTCAAGGCGGTAATGATCGCTTCTCCGTAACGCTCATCCGGAATTCCAAAACTGATCGCCTCTTTGACATCGGGATGCTCTAAGAATGCCTGGTCGATCTCCAAAGGATAAACATTGATCCCGTTCTTGATAATGATCTGCTTGATCCTGTCCAAAAAGAAAATTTTTCCCTTGGGATCGATAGACCCCGTGTCCCCCGTTTTGAGAAATCCCCCTCCGGCCATGCAGGATCTTGTCTCTTTCTGATTCCTGAAATACCCCAGCATGTTATAGGGACTTTTCACGCGGAATTCTCCGGTCTCGTTAGGCCCTAGCCTTCTTCCTTTCCCGTCAAAAACCCCTATCTCGGCTCCCAAAGCCTTTCCGACACAATGGGCCTTTTCCCCTTTGCCGGCGCTCTTAGGGACGCTGATCCAACTGGCTGTTTCGGTTAGGCCGTAGCAATTACGGATATAAATGCCCAGATGACCGGCATACCAATCATAAACAGCTTGCGGCAGTTGAGAGGAAGCCGAAAAAACGGTCCGCAGGCACTTCAAATCCTTTTTCCGGAAACCGCCGGTGTGTTCCTTCAAGAGTGCCAAAATGCCCGGCACCGCGGTAAAATAACGGATCCGGTATTTTTTCACCATGTTCCAGAATTGGACAGCCAGGAAAGGGTCGAATCTTGCGATATATATTCTGCAGCCGGACAAGAACGGGACAAGCATTCCGGGGATCATGCCATGACCGGAAAAAAAAGGCAGGAAACTGAAAAAAGCGGTGCGGGGCCTGAAATTCAAAAGATCGATAAGGTTCAAAATTTTCAGCCTTACGGATTCCATGGAAAGCATCACGCCTTTGGGACTTCCGATTGTCCCGGAGGTATACAGGATGAACTTAAGGCCTTTTTTAGGGATCTGACATTTGCGGACCGGGCGCGATGCTTCGTCCGGTTCCGGGGCAGACCGGAAGATTTCATCCGTAAGCACCGTCCGGCAAGGAAGCTCTTTGAGCCATGCGTTGCGACCCAAGATCGCTTGGGATGTGATGAGGAATTTTGACCGTGAATGGCGCGCAAGATAGGCCGTCTTTGTTTGATTCAGCCGGGGGTTCAGGGGAACGAGGACCAGGTCGACGTCCAGGAGGGCCAACAAGACCGCCATGGAATCGATGGAGTTGTCCAAAAAGAGGACTGCCTTATCCCCCGGAGAGTGCGGGATCGCGCTGAAATAGTGATAGGCCGAATGGACTTTCTTTTTAAAGCCGGCGAGATCGATCGAACTCTTGTCTTGAACGTCCGTGATGAGCTTCCCGTTTTGGGGAAAGCGATGGGAAAATTCTTCAAAGAACATTTTGGGCGCTACCATAGGCGCGGATGGCCCCGCCATTGCAGCTTCAGAAGAAGCAGGTCAAAAAACGAGAATACCGCCAATCCCATCATGGAAAAAACGGCAAGGCCCACATACACGTCCAGGATGCGGAACTGGTCCCAGGCATTCCACATGAAGAAACCTATTCCGTTCTTTGCGGCAAAGAATTCACCGGCCACGACCATCACCAAGCCGTAACCTATCCCTATCTTGCAGCCGTATAAAATATCGGGAAGAATGCCTTTCAGGACGATCGAGTAAATTTTTTTAAAGAAAGGGATCCTGTAGATCTGGGCGATATAAGAATAAATTTCCGGAAACCTCCGGATCCCGTGGATCACGCTGAGCAGGACAAGATAGAATATCCCGATGGCGATAATGGCTACTTTTGAAGCGTCCCCTATCCCCAGCAGGATCATCAAAAGCGGCAGGACCGACAACTTAGGGATCGGATAGGTAATGGAGATAAGCGGATTAAAAAAACGGGCCGCCCTTTGATTCAGGCCCATGATCAATCCGAGTACGACGGCCAAGGGAACGGCCAAGACCGTCCCGAGGGCCAATCGCTTCAGGCTGAATGAAAGGTCGCTTAAAAATTTCGGGTCATGCAACAAAAGCCCGGCCAGCCTCCGGAGAATGGCGACCGGAGCGGGAAAATAGCGGCTATCGATGATTTGGAAATACGCGAGCAATTCCCAAAGCACCAGAAGGACTACCGGCGCATTGAAAAGGGCGCCGGATCGTTTGTTTAAAGGACCGAATGTTTGTTTTTTATCCATTGTTGGAACTGCCGCTGGGTTCTTTCGACTTCTACCGTTAATAGTTCCGTGATCTCACGGACCAGATCGAGATAACGCCTGTCCTCCCTGATCTGATTAACATCTCTGGGCCGCGGGATATCCACCAAAAACTCCTTCACATTTTTTCCGGGTCTTGAAGACATCAGCACGACCCTGTCGGAAAGAGTGACCGCTTCATGGATATTATGCGTGATAAAAAAAACGGTCCTCAATTCGCCTGCCAATATCTCCAAGGTCAGCTGTTGGAGCTGGATCCTGCTCAGGAAATCCAGATGGACGAAAGGCTCGTCCATCAGGATGACTTTGGAACAAGAGGCCAAGGCGCGTGCAACATTCGCCCGCTGGATCATGCCTTCCGAAAGGTCGCCCGGAAAATAATCTTTAAAATCCGATAACCTGACCCGCTCCAGATAGCTCGATACTAAACGGTTTTTTTCCGGGTCCGGCAGAGGGCCATTGAGGCAGATCTTGATGTTGTCGAAAATGTTCAGCCAGGGGAAAAACGCGAAATCCTGAAAGACCACCGACGCGAATAATTCGGATCCATCGTGCGGCTGGCACTCCAGCTCTCCGGAGAAGTCCTTCGTAAGCCCGGCAAGGATCTTGAGCAGGGTGGTCTTCCCGCACCCGCTGGGGCCGATCAAGGAAACGAACTCGCCCTGCCGCAGCGACAGATTGAAATGATCCAGGACCGCCAATTCTCCGAACGCCTTGCAAATGTTGGCGGCTTTTAAAACAACGTCCCCGGGCTTGCGTGCGTGATTATTCGAATTTTCCAAGACGGGCCAACGCTTTTTCTACGAAGGTGTGGTCCACGGCTTTTTCGATGTCGCAGGGCACATCAAGGTATCCATGCTCCCGGTACCATTGTGTATCTTCAGCCAGGGACTCTTTATTGAGGTAGCCGTCCGGATTGATCCCTGCGGGGATCATGTTACTCCAAATGTCATTCGCTTCGATCTTAACATGTTTCTTGAGCAGAAAAATGGCTTCCTCTTTATTTTTGCCTTTGATAAATGCGTCGTAATAGTCCCGGACCCCTTTCAGATAGGCGATCATGAATTTTTCCGCCAGATCAGGCCGTCCGGTGATGAATGGGAAGGAATACAGGATGGCCGCGCTCTGCTGTCCGGGATAGACTTCATTGACCCCCGCAACCTTGACCGCGATGCCTTTTGACTCGGCCTCGGTAAGATACGGCTCAAGCTGGATGGTCGCATCGAGGGCCTTGTTCCCCAAAGCAACGTTCATGGCCGCATAATCCATCTTTTCAAAAACTACATCGTTCACGCTCAATCCCGCGGTCTTCAAGAATTTATCGGCCGCGATTTGCTGGGAAACTCCGAACGCGGTCACCGCCATCTTAAAGCCTTTCAGATCGCCGAATCTCTGGTATCGCTTGCTGTCGACATGGTCTTTCCTGACCAGCAATCCTATGTAATCACATGCTTTGCTGACGCTCCCTTTATCGGCCACCAGTTTTATGTTGAGCCCGCTGTTGATGGCATTCCATAACCCCGCGCTGATATTCCCCGCGCCGACGTCCAGACTGCCGTTCCCCAGTAAGGCTGTCATGGGCGCTCCTGAGCCCTTAAAATAGGTCAAGTCGGCTTCGATCCCCTCTTTCTTAAAATATCCCTTTTCGTAAGCAAGAAAAATGCCCGAGGAACTGACCACGGGAGAAACCCCGATCTTGACCTTAGAATCTTTGCCGTCACTGGCGCTCGCTACCGACACAGAGAGGCCTATGCAAGCGACCATCCCTACGATCCATGTTTTTCTCATTTTCGCTCTCCTTCTTTTTGTTTGTTGGATATAAAGGCCGTTAAATTTTCGATCGTTTCCAGGTTTCCGGGGTGAATATCGCCCTTCTTGATCTTGATATGAAACCGGGCCTCGAGCGCGTGGACAAAAGGAAAGATGCCGAAAGAATCGACGATCCCCCGTAAAAAAAGCGACTCACCGGCGGAAAAATCCCTTGGCACTTTAATGCCGTGATTATTCTTTGCCAGGATGTCCCTGACCGCGTTCTCGATTTCTTCGCGTTGCATTGGTTCTATTCTATAAGCCCTTATGGATATCGAGCAATCCTTTTTGTATCAATTTTCCGTTAATTGGCGGAAGATCTCCTGGGCTATAATTTTGTGCCCATATCGGTTAGGATGAGAATGAGCTTCCGCGAGGAGAAAATTTTTATTTTTGTTAAATATACCTTCCAGGTTCAAATAGTAGATTTCCGGATGTTCCCGGCGCAAATTCGCCAGAAAAATTTCTGTTCGCTCATCATTCAAGCCCGTTGAAAAGTCAAGCTGCGGGATGAAAACCACCTTGATCCCCTTTTCTTTACATAAGGTTATCACTTCTTTAAAAAGAAAGTCCGGGTTCTCAATGGACGTCGCTCGGTCGCCGGAGTGCCATGCACCCAGGAACCTTTTTCTGATGTTTTCCACAGCCATGAATAAATAACTTTTACATAAAAAGTCGTACAGGTACACGATCTCTTTGATCGGCTCCTTGAATTTAAGGGCGGCATACAAGAGCCGGCCGTTCTTGATCCAGTCGGAATTCTTTTCCATCACCCTCTTGGCTCTCTGGTATAAAGCATAATCCTTCTCAAGCCGTCCTTTGTTATTCTCCTCTTTCGGATAGGCTAGCCTTCCATAAAATAATATGAAGTCAGGGTTCATTTTGTTCAATACTTCTTTCAAATATATGTTCATCTCTACGCTGTAAAAGTTATTCATCCCGGGAAGGACTAGGGGAATGACCATGTTTTTCTTTTGATTCCACGCATTCAATTTCTTTTCCAAAAGGGCCGGGAAAACTTGGGCCAGGGAAAGAGCTCCGATCTCAAGGGGGGAAGATCCCGCGCAGAGGATCCGCGTGGCGTGTTCGGAATTCGCTATCAGGTATTTGTTCGGCCGGTCACCAAAGTAAGACTTGATCGTGAGCTCCTTCGGATCGTTGAAGGCCCCAAAAAAATTAGTGGATATCTCGAATCGCCATTTGGGTTTCAGTTGACCGATGTCCAGACCCGGATCATGGGGGTAAGCCACTCTTAGAAATGCTTCCAGGAAAAACAGGGGGAAGACAAAAAAGAGTAACTTTCTGAAGAAGCGCTTTTCAGAACATCCCAGGGCAAGAAAGATCAGCACTCCGAGGGAAAGGAACATTTGCGAGATGAATTTGTAAAAATAGAGCAGGGCAAAATCAGCGTTGAATAAAATTCTCCCCGCAGGACCCAAAATTTCCAGCCTGTTAAGCGTCACTTCTTTTTGCGACGGGAGGAACAAGCCGAAGTTATAATTTACGGGCTCAGGACCCAGCGGGATCTTTTCCATGAATTTTCCGTTCATATAAACAAGGACCGTTTTTTCTGTCAGATTGCATTTCAAACGCGATTGGAAACCTTCCGATCGATTAAACCCTGGTATCATGCACAAAGGTGAGAGTGGATATTTTATCGTTGAGACATATTCTTCCTGACCCTGCCCATCCTTACAATAAACCCCCGAGGGGCTGCTATATCCGGATAGAATGAAGCTGCATCGATCACAAAATCGTATTTCGACCCTTCGGCAGGCCAACCGTGTCAGGTTGACTTCGATGTCGTACCGGGTCGGGTCACGGGGTTGACCCGCGTCCGTCGCCTTAGGATGTTCATATCCCCATACCTCATTGAGTTCATAGAGCGACCGCCACTTTTTTCCCAGGGCTGGGATTTCTTTTTCGCAGAATAGGATCGAAGAAGCTGCGACGATCATAAGGACGAGCGAATAGATTGCGGTGCGTGATTTGTTTTTATGTAATGCTTCTGTAAGGGATGCGACTGAAGATCTTTTCATAATGTTGATCAAGCGGTATCAGGCCCCTGGTCCAACAGGTTCATTATAAAAAACGTCCGTTCGAGAACGTCAGTGAACTTACCGATCATTTGTGGATATCGAGCGATCCTTTTTCTGTCAATTTTCCGTTAATTGGCGGAAGATCTCCTGGGCCATCACCTCATTTCCATAGTTATTAGCATGAGCCCTATCTCTCGCGATGAGAAAATTTTCATACCGTTTAAATATACCTTCCAGGCTTAGATAATAGATCTCCGGATATTTTTGGCGGAAATTCACCAAAAAATTTTCTGTGAGCTTGTGATTCGAACGCGTTAAAAAGTTAAGCTGCGGAATGAAAACCACCTTGATCCCCTTTTCTTTACATAAGGTTATCAAGGCTTCAAAAAGAAAGTTCGGGTTCTCAATGGACGTCACTCGATCGCCGGAGTGCCATGCACCCAGGAACCTTTTTCTGATGTTTTCCACGGCCATGAATAAATAACTTTTACATAGAAAGTCGTATAGATACACGATCTCTTTGACCGGCTCCTTGAATTCAAGGGCGGCATATAAGAGCCGGTCGTTCTTGATCCAGCCGGAATTCTTTTCCATCACCCTCTTGGCTCTCTGGTATA
Organism: Candidatus Omnitrophota bacterium; assembly: GCA_043821445.1. Classification (GTDB taxonomy): domain Bacteria; phylum Omnitrophota; class Omnitrophia; order Omnitrophales; family Aquincolibacteriaceae; genus Aquincolibacterium. The sequence goes on from JBDRCT010000037.1 coordinate 89,226, forward strand.
AAGCATAATCCTCCTCGAACTGTGCTTTATCATACTCCTCATAAAAGGGGCTCAGCGTGCCATAAAATAACATGAGGTCAGGATTGATTTTTTTCAATACTTCTCTCAAATAGACATTCATTTCTACATTCCTAAAGTTATCGCTCCAGGGAATGATGATGGGGATCACGATGTTTTTCTTTTGATTCCACGCATTCAATTTCTTTTCCAAAAGGGCCGGGAAATCTTGGTCAAACAAAGGGGGTCCGGCCATAAGAGGGGAAGAGCCTGCGCAGAGGATCCGCGTGGTGTGTTCGGGACTCGCTATCAGGTATTTGTTCGGCCGGTCACCAAAGTAAGACCTGATCGTAAGCTCCTTCGGATCGTTGAAGGCCCCAAAGAAATTAGTGGATATTTCGAATCGCCATTTGGGTTTCAGCCGATCGATATCCAGACCCGGGTCATGGGGGTAAGTCACTCTTAGAAATATTTCTATGAATACCAGGGGAAAAACAAAAAGCAGGACCTTTCTGAAAAAGCGTCTCTCAGAACATGCCAGGGCAAGAAAGATCAGGACGCCGAGGGAAAGGAACACTTGCGAGATAAATTTATAAAAATAGAGCAGGGGAAAGTTGACATGGAATAAAACTCTTCCTTTTGGGTCGGAAATTTTTAGCTTATCAAGTATCACTTCTTCTCCTGCCGGGGGGATAGCCAAACCGAAACTATCATGGAGGGACTCAGGACCTAGCGGGATCTTTTCCGCGAATTTTCCGTTCACGTAAACAAGAACCGTTTTTTCTATCAGATCGCATTTCAAACGCAATTGGAAACCTTCCGATCGTTTAAACCCTGGTATCACGCACAAAGGTGAGAGCGGATACTTTATCGTTGAGACATATCCTTCCCGGCCCTGTTCATCCTTACAATAAACTCCCGAGGAGCTGCTATATTTGGACAGAATGAAGCTGCATCGATCACAAAATCGTATTTCGGCCCTACGGCAAGCAGACCGTGTCAGGCTGACTTCGATGTCGTACCGGGTCAAGTTACGAAGCTGACCTTCTTCCATCGCCTTAGGGTCCTCATATCCCCACACTTCGTTTAATGCATAGAGTGATCGCCACTTTTTCCCCTGGGCTGCTATCTCTTTTTCACAGAATAGGATCGAAGAAGCTGCGACGATCATAAGGACGAGCGAAAATACGGCGATGGGTAATCTGCTTTTGCTTAATATTTCCGTGAGGGATGCGACTGAAAATCTTTTCATAACGTTGATCAAGCGGTATCAGGCCCCTGGGCTAACAGGTTTATTATAAAAAACGTCCGTTCGAGAACGTCAGTGAACTTACCGATCATTTGTGGATATCGAGCGATCCTTTTTCTGTCAATTTTCCGTTAATTGGCGGAAGATCTCCTGGGCTATCACTTCATGCCCATAATTGTTAGTATGAGAGTTATCTATCGCGATGAGAAAATTTTCATACCGTTCAAATATACCTTCCAGGCTTAGATAATAGATCTCCGGATATTTTTGGCGGAAATTCACCAAAAAATTTTCTGTGAGCTTGTGATTCGAACGCGTTAAAAAGTCGAGCTGCGGGATGAAAACCACCTTGATCCCCTTTTCTTTACATAAGGTTATCAATGCTTCAAAAAGAAAGTCCGGGTTCTCAATGGACGTCGCTCGGTCGCCGGAGTGCCATGCGCCCAGGAACCTTTTTCTGATGTTTTCCACGGCCATGAATAAATAACTTTTACATAAAAAGTCGTATAGATACACGATCTCTTTGACCGGCTCCTTGAATTCAAGGGCGGCATACAAGAGCCGGTCGTTCTTGATCCAGCCGGAATTCTTTTCCATCACCCTCTTGGCTCTCTGGTATAAAGCATAATCCTCCTCGAACTGTGCCTTGCTGCGCTCGTCTCTAAAGGGAACCAGCATGCCATAGAATAATATGAGATCAGGATTCATTTTGTTTAATACTTCTTTCAAATATATGTTCATCCCTAAGCTGTAAAAACTAGCCATCCCGGGAAGGACTAGGGGAATGACCATGTTTTTCTTTTGATTCCAGGCATTCAATTTCCTTTCCAAAAGGGCCGGGAAAGCTTGGGCCAGGGAAAGGGCTCCGCCTTCCAGGGGGGAAGCTCCTGCGCAGACGATCCGCATAGCGTGGTCGGGGTTCGCTACCCGGTATGTGCGCAATTCGCCAGAGCCAGACTCGAGCGTGAGCTCCTTCGGATCGTTGAAGGCCCCAAAAAAATTAGTGGATATCTCGAATCGCCATTTGGGTTTCAGTTGACCGATGTCCAGACCCGGATCATGCGGGTAAGCCACTCTTAAAAATGCTTCCAGGAAAAACAGGGGGAAGACAAAAAAGAGTAACTTTCTGAAAAAGCGCTTTTCAGAACATGCCAGGGCAAGAAAGATCAGCACTCCGAGGGAAAGAAACCCTTGCGAGATAAGCCTGAAAAAAATGAGCGGGACGAAATTAATGCTGGATAAAACCTTCCCCTTTGGGTCGGAAATTTCCAGCCTGTTAAGTATCACTTCTTTTCCCACCGGGTGGATCACTAAACCAAAACTATCATGGACGGGCTCAGGACCCAGCGGGATCTTTTCCATGAATTTTCCGTTCATGTAAACAAGGACTGTTTTTTCTACCAAATCGCACTTCAAAAGCAGCTTGACGCCTCCTAACCGTTCATGCCACGCCATCACGCGCGTCGATGGGTACGGATACTCTGCCGTCGAGACATATGTTTCCCGGCCTTGTTCATCCTTATAATAAACTCCTGAGAGTTTGCTATCTCCGGACAGAACAAAACTGTATTTATCGCAAAATCGTATGGCGATCCTATGGTAGGCAAACCGTGTCAGGCTGACTTTGATGTCATACCGGGTCAAGTTACGAAGCTGTCCCTCTTCCATCGCCTTAGGGTCCTCATATCCCCACACCTCTTTCAGCTCATAGAGCGATCGCCACTTTTTTTCCAAGACTGGGATCTTTTGATCGCAGAATAGGATCGAAGAAGCTGCAATGATCATAAAGAGCAATGAAAATACGGCGATGAGTAGTCTGCTCTTGCTTAATATTTCCGTGAGGGATGCGACTGAAGATCTTTTCATAATGTTGATCAAGCGGTATCAGGCCCCTGGGCTAACAGGTTTATTATAAAAAACGTCTGTTCAAGAATGTCGGTGAACTTATCGATTACTTATTGATATCGAGCAATCCTTTTTGTATCAATTTTCCGTTAATTGGCGGAAAATCTCTTCAGCTATGACCTCGTGCCCATAGCTGCTCAGGTGAAACCGGTCTTTCATGATGGTAAAATGTTCATTCCTTTCAAATATGCTTTCCAGGCTTAAATAATAAGTCTCCGGATGTTTCCGGCGCAAATTCGCCAACGGATCCCCCGTTTGCCTGTCATTCGAGCGCGTTAAAAAGTCGAGCTGCGGAATGAAAACCACCTTGATCCCCTTTTCTTTACATAAGGTTATCAAGGCTTCAAAAAGAAAGTCCGGGTTCTCAATGGACGTCGCTCGGTCGCCGGAGTACCATGCGCCCAGGAACCTTTTCCTGATGTTTTCCACGGCCATGAATAAATAACTTTTACATAGAAAGTCGTATAGATACACGATCTCTTTGACCGGCTCCTTGAATTCAAGAGCGGCATAGAGTAACCGGTCGTTCTTGATCCAGCCGGAGTTCTTTTCCATCACCTTCTTTGCTCTCTGGTACAGGACATAATCCTTCTCGAACTGTGCTTCGTCATACCCCTTACTAGCAGACAGTAACTTGCCATAAAATAATATGAGGTCAGGATTCATTTTATTTAATACTTCTTTCAAATAAATATTCATTTCTACATTGTTAAGGCGTTCAAACCAGGGAACGATTATGGGGATCACTACATTTTTCTTTTCACTTCGTGCATTTAATTTCCTTTCCAAAATGGCCGGAAAAGCTTGATCGGGGAAAGGGGCTCCCGCAAAAAGAGGGGAAGAGCCTGCGCAGAGAATCCGCATCGCGTGCTCGGGGTTCGCTACCTGGTAGGTGCGTGGAGGGCACCCGTAAGAATGAATCGTGAGTTCCCTCGGATCGTTGAAGGCCCCAAAGAAATTAGTGGATGTCTCGAATCGCCATTTGGGTTTCAGTTGACCGATGTCCAGACCCGGGTCATGGGGGTAAGTCACTCTTAGAAATATTTCTATGAATACCAGGGGGAAAGCAAAAAGTAGCACCTTTCTGAAGAGGCGCTTTTCAGAACATCCCAGGGCAAAAAGGATCAGCACTCCCAGGGAAAGAAACACTTGCGAGATGAGTTTAAAAAAAAAGGAGCGGAAAAAAATTAACGCTGTATAACACTCTCCCCTTTGGGCCGGAAATTTCCAGTTTGTCAAGCATTGCTTCTCTCCTCCACGGAGGGATGGCCAAGCCAAAGTTATTATTGACGGGCTCGGGACCCAGGAGGATCTTTTCCATGAATTCCCCGTTCATGTAAACGAGGACCGTTTTTGCCACTAGATCACATTTAAAAAGAAAATGGTAGTTTTTGGGTTGTTGATGCCCTGTCATCGCGCGCATAGGTGCGCACGGATACTCTACCTTCGAAACATATTCTTCCCGACCCTGCCCATCCTTATAATAAACTCCCGAGGGTTTGTTATTTTCCGTCATAATAAAGCTGTATTTATCACAAAACAGTATTTCCACCCTGCGTTGGTCACTCCGTGTCAGACTGACTTTGATGTCATACCGGGTTGGGTCACGGGCCGGACCCGCGTCCGTCGCCTTAGGGTCCTCATATCCCCACACCTCATTTAACTGACAGAGCGATCGCCACTTTTTTTCCAGCTTTCTTATCTCTCCTTCGCAAAATAGGATTGAAGAAGCTGCGACGATCATAAGGACGAGCGAAAATACGGCGATAGGTGATCTGTTTTTGCGTAATATTTCCGTGAGGGATGCAGCTGAGAATTTTTTCATGATGTCAATGAAGCGGCAACAGGCGATGGACCCCATTGATTGATTATAAAAATGCTCGTTCGAGAGAGAAGGATCGGAGGCTTTTAGACCGCGGGCAAGGTGAAAAAGAAAGTCGAGCCAACCCCGGATTTGCCCGCCGTACTGTCTTGAACGTCTACCGCTGAGCCGGACGGATCCGTTGTGCGGTGGGTCGAAGATTCTACCCAAATGCGCCCGCCGCAACGCTCCACGATCTTCTGGCACGTCGCCAAACCGATCCCCGACCCCGGATATTTTTGCCGCGTCGCCAATTTTTCAAACATGAGAAAAATGCGTTCCCGGAGCGCTTCGGGGACCCCGATCCCGTTGTCTTGGACAGAAAAAAGCCATTCTTTTTCTTTGCGGACGGCCGAAATATGGACGCGCGGTTCTTTTTCGCAGTATTTGATCGCGTTGCCGATCAGGTTTTGAAAAAGCAATCCCGCGAGGCCCGGATCGATCGGTAAGGCCGGTAAGGGATCGCAGATCACTTCCGCTTTTTTTTGGAGTATCAAAAAATGGAAGTCCTTGATCACTTCCTTGACGACCTTTTCCAATTCCAAGGGGGACTGCGGGGCCTTGGATTTTTGAACATTGGCGTAATTCAAAAGCGCTTTGATAAAAAGGATCATCCGGTTCACGGTGGTGATAATACGTTCCATGAAATCTTTCGCCGTCTCATCTCCTGAATCCTGATACTTGTCTTTCAAGAGCTCCGCAAAACCCAAAATAGTCGCCAAAGGGGATTGAAGATCGTGGGCCGCCTTCGATGCGAACAATTCGAGCTCGAGATTGGAACGGGCTAGTTCGTCCGATTTTATTTTAAGCTGTTCTTCCTTGCTCCGGATGATGCCGGTCATCATGCAGACGACTGTAAATGTTAGGACACGCACGAGGCCATTCACGAGCAAAAAAGGCGAATCCTTTTGGGCGATAGACCACAGGATCGATGACAGAACCACCATAAGCCAACCCGGCCGGTCCCCCCAATACCAAGTCACGGCCATGATGGAAGGGATATAAAAAATATAAAAGGCGACTTCGTCGCCGGTCATTACATCCAGATTAAAAATAAGAAGCGTGGCGCAAAGGATAAGGAGGCCCTCAAGCATTTCCAGGGCCTTGCTTTTTTTAGGCGGTCTCTTTTGAGAAGTGATCTTCATCAAGGAATAGTATAAACTTGCATCCCGAACTGTCAACGCGCATCCTGCTTTAAACGGCTATTTTTTATTATTGGGATGCGTCATCACTTGGATTACGGCTTTCCCCCAGCTTTGATCTCTTGCTATAATCTTCCATGACTTTGATCAGCGTCATCATCCCCACCTACAACCGCAAAACGGTCCTGCCCCGCGCGATCGGCTCCGTCCTCGCGCAATCCGCCACAAAGCGCTGGACGGATCCGTCCTTTGGCGGAAAAGGCGCAGACCTTGAACTTATCGTTGTCGATGACGGTTCCACAGACAATACGTGCGCAACGGTCAACGCTCAACGTTCAACGAAAGATAATTCCCGCGAAAACGGCGATCTGAACGGACCAGAAACACGCTGTGCGTTGCACGTCGTGCGTTGCGCGGAAAATAAAGGCCCCGCCGCCGCCCGGAACCTCGGGATCCGGGAAGCGAAGGGCGAGTGGATCGCGTTCCTGGATTCGGATGATGAATGGAAACCCGGCAAGCTTAGGGCCCAGCTGGAATTCTTCGGGAAAAATCCGGACCACCTCATTTGCCAGACCGAGGAGATCTGGGTGCGCAACGGCACGCGCGTCAACCCGATGAAGAAGCACAAAAAATCCGGCGGATGGATCTTTGAAAAATGTCTGCCGCTTTGCATCGTAAGCCCTTCAGCTGTGATGATGCACCGGAGCCTCTTCGATGAGGTCGGGTTTTTCGACGAATCGCTTCCAGCTTGCGAGGACTATGACCTCTGGCTTCGGATCGCCGCAAAATATCCCATCGGCTTAATCGAAAAACCTTATCTTATCAAATACGGCGGCCATGCGGACCAGCGCTCCCGTGAATTCCCGGCCATGGACCTCTTCAGGATCCAATCGCTCGTTAAGATCCTTTCTCAAAATATCCTCACCCCCGAACAAACTTGCGCCGCGCGGCGAATGTTGGAAGAAAAATCGAGGATCTTCATCGCAGGGGCGCTCAAACGCGGAAGAGAGGAAGAAGCGGAAGAAATCCAAAAGCTCGCGCAAAGCGCAACGGTCAACGCTCAACGGCTAAGCTAGGTTTTTATGTTGTCCGTTGCGCGTTGAACGTTGCGCTAGAACTTGTTGAAGATCCATCCCAGCAGCACCACCTGCGGCAAACTGACTGCGAGCATCCAAAGCGCGGTCCTGGGCCCAAGATTTTTCCACACCAGACCGATCTCGGTGAGGTCCGTCACGACGCCCCCCATCAGGAACGCGAACGCATTGCCGAAAGCACCCGTCTGCTGATAGATCGTGAAAGCCAAGGGCGACGTCCCTTCGGAACAGACCTCAAGGACCGTCGCGAGGGCCATGGTGATCAAAAGCCCGAGCAGGGTCGGCCCGAAATAATGGTGGAAAGTATGCCCCGGCACAAAGGTGGTGACCAGGCCTCCCAGGACGATGCCGACCAGGATCCACGGCAACACCATTCCGGCAAGACTGATCGCGCCGACGGACACTCCACGGAACGCCTTCCAGAAGTTCTCATGGCTGAACTCGTGTTCCTTGAAACGGCGCAGGATATCCCGCCAGATCGAAAATCCTTCTTCCACTTCGACGGAGTTGCGATTCCTTTCGATCCATCCCAAACGGTCCAGTCCCTGCAAGATAGATCCGGTGGTCACCGCGACGAGAAGCGCTCCCCCCACGATCAAAAACGCCTTGGCCCCGAAGAACCCGAAGAGAAGGATCGTGATGGGAAGGTTCGCCCAGGGGCTCGCGAGAAGGAAGCTCACGACGGCGGGGCCGGAGGCCCCTTTTTTATGGATCTCCATCGAGATTGCGAGGATCCCGTGACAGCAGGCGCTCATGAGGAACCCTAACCCGACGGAATAAAGGATCGTCCGCTTCCTCGGGACCGAGAGATGTTTCGAAATGTAAGTTTTTGGAACGTAATGGTCGATCAACCCGCCCACAAAAAAACCGATCACGACGGGCCAAAACATCATCCCGACATATTCGCGAAAAGTCCGGTGGAAACCCGCCATTGCGGGAAAAAGAAAAGATGCGCCTAAGAGCGCGAGCGTCAGGGCGATGACAAAAAAAAGCCCCGTTTTATACCACGGCCTTTTTTTGCTATCTTTCTCGCAGCAGGTCTCTGTGCTCACTATACTGTTCTCCATTTGATTTTAAGGGTTAACAGTATTGCCCAAGTCTTTATTTCTTTTTATGAATGGAGACTTGGACTAGAGACTCCCCTGCTCCATATCGCGTTCCATTTCCGCCGATGCCGCGGCATCCGCCTTGGCGGCATATTGAGCCGGATCGCTTAGAAAAGTCTTTTCGCACATGGGGCAACAAAGACCGTAGCGCTTGCCTTCATAAACCACGAAATTTTGCCCGCTCACCGGTCCGCCCATCACCGGGCACATCTTATTGCCCACATCCACGATCCCTGTTTGTGCCGTATCTTCCGTCGCAAAAACCTGCGGCAGCGCGAACGGCATCAGAAACAGCACGAGCATCGCAACGACCAATAGTTTTTTCATGTTGATCCTCCTTAAGTGATCAGACCGTCTGGATCCAATCTGCTTTTCCTTGTTTCATTTCGAACCGCCATTTCCAGATGAAATAAATGACGGGATATACCAATAATTCCAGGATAAAAGAGGTCGTGAGCCCGCCGATCATCGGCGCCGCGATCCGTTTCATGGCGTCCGAACCCGCGCCCGCGGCCCACATGATCGGTAAAAGGCCCATGAACGCGGCCATGACGGTCATCATCTTGGGCCGCACGCGCTTGACCGCGCCATGAATGATCGCTTCCTCAAGGTCTTGTTCCGTGCGCATTTTCTTTTTATCGACGGCCTCGTGATACGCAAGGTCGAGGAAAAGGAGCATGAAGACGCCCGTTTCGGCATCGAGACCCATGAGCGCGATCATGCCGACCCAGACCGCGATCGAAACATGATAGCCCAGGGCCCACAGGAGCCAGACGGCCCCGACCAGCGAAAAGGGAACGGCCAGAAGCACAATCCCGGTCTTTACCGCGGATCTTGTGTTCATGTAAAGCAAAAGGCAGATCAGAAAAAGCGTGAGCGGAAGAACAACTTTGAGCCGTTCTTTGACGCGGATCATGTTCTCGTACTGGCCGCTCCATACAAGCGCATACCCTTGCGGGAGCCTGAGCTCTTTCGCCACGATCTTTTTGGCTTCTTCGACGTAGCTGCCGATGTCGCGGCCGATCATGTCCACGTACACGTAGCCCGCCAGGAGACCGTTCTCATTGCGGATCATCGCGGGGCCTGAAACTTTTTTGATGTTCGCGAGCTCCGCGATCGGGATCTGCTGCCCCGCGGCCGTGGGAACGAGCACGCGCTTCAATTTTTCGATGTCGTTACGGAATTCCCGGGAATAACGGACATTCACGGGATACCGCTCGCGGCCTTCGATCGTGGTCGTAATGTTCTCCCCGCCGATGGCCGAATTGATGACCGCCTGGACATCCGCGACGGAAAGACCGTAGCGCGCCAGGGCTTCGCGCTTGATATCGAAATCGATGAAATAACCGCCGGCCACGCGTTCCGCATAAATGCTCCGGGTCCCCGGGACATCCTTCAGGATCATTTCGATATGCGTCCCGATCTCCTCGATCTTTTGGATGTCCGCGCCGAGCACCTTGATCCCGATCGGCGTACGGACGCCGGTGGAAAGCATATCAATGCGGTTTTTGATCGGCATGGTCCATGCGTTCGTCGTGCCCGGGATCTTGAGGGCCTGGTCCATTTTTTGAACAAGTGCTTCGCGCGAGATATGCTCCGGCCAGATCCACTGAAGCGGCCCTTTGAACCATCCGGGGATCCATGAGGAATACCACCGTTCTTTCCGGGTCCATTCTTTTTCCGGTTTCAGGAGAATGACGGTCTCCATCATGGAAAAAGGCGCGGGGTCCGTGGAACTTTCCATGCGTCCCGATTTCCCGAAAACCCGTTCGACCTCCGGAAAGGACATCAGGATCTGATCCTGCTTTTGCAAAAGCTTCTGGGCCTCGGTCACCGAGATCCCCGGCAATGTCGTCGGCATATAAAGGAGGTTCTGTTCCCAAAGAGGCGGCATGAACTCGGAGCCTAATTTCAAATAAACGGGAATGGCGGTCAGGACGAGGAGAAGGGCCGTGACGAGCGTCGCCTTCCGGTATTTCAGAACGAAGCGGCAGGCCGGCTCATAGATCTTGAAAAGCACCTTGCTGACCGGATGTTTTTCCTCCGGATAATAGGTCCCGACCGCAAGGGCCGTCGCAGCTTTAGAAAGCCCCTCCTCGACCTTCTTCGGGAAGAACGGCAATTTGAACTTGATCGGGTCCATCCGCGCGAAAAGCATCCGCATCGCAGGATCCAGGGTTACGGCCAGGATCGCCGCCGCGGCCATCGCGAGGGTTTTCGCCCACGCGAGCGGCCGGAAGAGACGACCTTCCTGGTCCAGGAGCGTGAAGACCGGCAGGAACGACACCGCGATCACAAGGAGAGAAAAGAAAACCGCCGGTCCGACCTCTTTGAGGGCCTGGAGCCGGATCAAGTGAAAATCCCCTTTGCGCCCGCCCTCGATCCATTGCTCAAGGCGTTTATAGGCATTTTCCACCTCCACGATCGCGCCGTCCACGAGCACGCCGATCGAAATGGCAATGCCGGAAAGCGACATGATGTTGGAAGTAAGATGCATTTGATGAAGGAAAATAAAGGAAAGCAGGACCGAGATCGGGATCGTCACGATCGGCACGATGGCGGACGGAAAATGCCAGAGGAAAAGGAGGATCACGAAGCTCACGATCAGCATTTCTTCAAAAAGCTGGTGCTTCAGCGTGTCCATAGCGTGAAGGATCAGTTCCGAGCGGTCGTAGGTCACCACCAGTTCCACGCCCGCGGGGAACGAGGACTTGAGCTCTTCAATTCTTTTTTTGACGCGTTTGATCACATTAAGCGCGTTCTCGCCGGAGCGCATCACCACCGTCCCGGACACCACGTCCCCTTCCCCGTTCAGATCGGCCAGCCCGCGGCGCATGTCGGGACCGATCACCACACTGCCGAGATTTTTGATAAGGACAGGCGTTCCGTTGGGATCGACGCCCACCACGATATCCTCGAAATCTTTAACGGATTTCGCGTAACCGCGGCCGCGCACCATATATTCAACGCCGGAAAATTCCAGCACACGGCCGCCCGTTTCCTGGTTGCCGCTCCGGACCGCGTCCATGACCTTGGTGATCGGGATGTTGTAACTGAGAAGTTTGTTCGGATCGATCGTGACCTGGTACTGTTTGACGAACCCGCCGAGCGAGGCGACCTCCGCGACCCCCGGGACGCTTTGAAGATAATAACGCAAATACCAGTCCTGGAAACTCCGGAGTTCCTGAAGATCATGCTTGCCGGTCTTGTCCACAAGAGCATATTGAAAGACCCAGCCCACGCCGGTAGCGTCCGGCCCGAGCTCGGTCTGGACGCCTTCCGGGAGCCGCGGGATGATCTTGCTCAGGTATTCCAGCGTCCGGCTCCGCGCCCAATAAAGGTCCGTCCCGTCCTTGAAGATCACGTAAACATAAGAAAACCCGAAGTCCGAGAACCCGCGCACCGCTTTGACGTTCGGAGCGCCGAGCATGGCCGTCACGATCGGATAGGTTACCTGGTCTTCGATGATGTCGGGGCTGCGGTCCCATTTGGAATAAATAATGACCTGCGTGTCGGAAAGATCGGGAATCGCATCGAGGGGGATATTCTTCAGGGACCAGACCGCCGTAGCGATCGCGACGGCCGTGAGAACGAAAATGAGAAGTTTGTTATGGGCCGAGAACTCAATGACCTTTTCGATCCAGCCGCCCTGCCGTAATTTAGGGTCCATAGTCCACCGTCCTCAGTCGACCAGTATCATCCGCCATGGACGTGCTCTCCGCCTCCGGCACCTTCCAGAGCTGACCTGAGCCGGCTCTCCGAATCGATCAGGAAATTGCCGCTTGTCACGACTTGCTCGCCTTCCAGAAGCCCGCTCTTGATCTCGTAAAAACCGTCCGCTTTCGCGCCAAGGACCACTTCATGCGGATCGAAAATATTTTTCTCCCGGACCACGAAAACGATGTTCTTTTCTCCGGTCATGAACACGGCCTCTTCCGGCACCGCGAGTTGTTCCCCAAGATCGGTCTTGAGCACCGCGTTCACATACATCTCGGGCTTCAATATGCCGTCCGGATTTTCAAGCTGCGCGCGGACACGGATGGAACGCGTCACCGGGTCCACCACGGAATCCAGGGCCCGCACAACCCCCCGGTACTTCTTGTCCGAGATCGCCGGCACATCGACCTCCACCGCGTCCCCCATGTGCACAAACGGCGTTTCATACTCGTAGATGGGCGCGTAAAGCCAGACCTTACCGCCCGGATCGGAATAAAGAAGCGAACGGTCCGGCTTCCCGGCCTCTTCGATCTCCTGAACGATCGCGTCATTTAAACCCAAAAGCCGCAGTTTGATCTTGGAGGAATCCACGAGCTTCGCGGCCTGCTCCCGGATCTCCGGGTCCGCGGTCTCAGCTTTCTTTAAAGCTTGAGCGGCCTGAAGGTATTCTTCCTCGGCTTGGTAAAGTTCGGGGTCATACGCGATCCGGCCGCTGGCCCGGATCGTTTTCGTCAACGCCATTTTCCGGACCGGCGCGGTCCTCACCCCGATCGCCTGTTGCTTTTCGGCGCCCAGTTGCAGGGACGTATAGCCCTGCGGGAATGCGTCCTTCACGATCACGCCGAGGTCTTCCCCGCAATGCGGGCATTTCCCAAGCCGGGCGAATTCCGGCGTCATGGCGATCATGCAAGTTCCCATTTTGCATTTATGAAGCAGGCAGATCTCGCCCGGTTTCATGGCCACGAGCTGCGCGACCGTAAAAACCTTCGGTTGGTCCACAGTCGACAGTCCATGGTCCATAGTTTTTTTGTCCGTGGTCTGCGGTCTGTGGTCTGATTCGTTTCGCGCTTCACAAGCGACATGTTGCAGATAGGACAAGTCCCCGGCCGGTCGGAGGTGTAATTCGGATGCATGGGACAGTAATAAACCGATTTTTCGGCATGTTTTGCCGTGTGAGTTGAAAGATGCCCCAAGGACCGGAACGCCATGGCGCCCGCTACGATCACGATCGTTAAAAGAATTCCGAGGGATAAAAAACGATTCCTTTGGATCATGGCTGTAACTCCGCTTTTTGATTATTCAGATCAAGACCGGTCGCCCAGGACAGGTCGGCATAAGATTTGAGCGCTTCGGCGTGAAATTGGACCTCCGAAAGTTTGGCGTTCAGGAAAACGCGTTCACTGTCCAGAAAATCAAGAAACTCCGTCTTCCCCGATTCATAGCCGGCCTGATCCGCAGAAAGCGCGAGTTTCGCTTGCGGAACGATCGCCGCTTCATAAAGGTCTGCGATCTTCGAGGCCGTTTCGAAACGGTAATAAGCGTCCTTCACTTCAAAAAAGGTCTGGTTCTTCACCGCGATCAATTTCGCCGCTTGGGCTTCTTCAAGCTTCTTGGCTTCCTGGATCTCCGGGATGATGCGGTTCTGCCAGACCGGAAGGTTCACCGCCAGCGGGAACATCCAGGTATTTTTCCCGTCCATGGGACTTGTCGTACTGCCGGAACCCACCCGCGTGTATTGAAAACCGACGTTCACATCCGGGAAATAAGCCAACTGCGCCAACCGTTTCGCATAGTGAGTTTTTGAGGCCATCGCCTCCGATCCCTTGATCTCCTGCCGGTTCTGAACGGCCAGATTGATCAATTCGACAAGCGACCGGTCCAGGGCGGGCTTGGAAGGAAGCGTTGCTTTCCCGATCACGGTCATGGGGTCCTGGTCCAGAAGCGCGTTCATCTGCGCGGTCACGCTCTCGCGTTGCTGCTGAAGCGTGTAAAGCTTTTCGAGATTTAACGAAAATTCCGTTTGCGCCTTGGCGACATCGCGCTGAGCGCCCGAGAGATTGGAATAACGCGCCTGGGCCACTCCTTCGATCTTTTTCAGGAGTGCTTTGACCTCCGCGAGCGTGTCCAGCGAAGCATCAATGTAGTAAAGCTGGTAATAAAGCTGCGTGAGTTTGTTGGTAATGTCCCGTTCGAGCGCCTGAAAACGGGCCCGGGAAGCTTCCGCTTCTGCTTTCGCGACCTTTCTTTTTTCCCAGAGCTTCCCCGGAAAAAGCACCTCTTGGGAGATCATGAACCGGTTCTTCTGAGGACCGGTCCGTGTCTCGACCATGGAACCCATAATGTCATAGCCCCCCACGGGGTCCGGGAGCGCCCAGGAAGCCATGATGGCTTTCTTGGAGGCAAGCCATTCGGCCTTGGCGGCGGCGATCTCGGGATTTTTTTCAAGAGCTTGCAGGATCAGGTCTTGAAGGCGCAAGGTTTGACCCGCCTGGAACATTTCTTCTGCGAGGGCGAGGCGCGTAACTGAAAGAAAGGGAAGGGTTAAGATCAGGATCGCTACGAACATTTTTTTCATCGCGTGGCCCTCTTTTGAGGTTTCATTTTACCCCTCCCGTCTTTGATTAAAAATTCATTTTTTAATGCGCTCGAGCAGCTTGTAGATCTCCTGGATCTTCCGGCTTTTTTCCGCTAAAGACTTTCCGGTAAAAGCGGTCTTCACGCAGGCGTTCAAATGATCTTTGAGGATCTTCGATTCCACGTTCCGCAGGGCCCCGATCGCCGCGCCCACGGCATAAAGGATATCCACGCAGTAGCGCCGGTCCTCGATCATCTTGTGGATGCCGCGGACCTGGCCCTCGATCCTCCGGAGTGATACCAGTTTGTCCTGATGGTCCATGCCCTTTTTCATACCCCAAGCATAGCATACCCCATGGGGGTATGTCAATGCCCGCGCGACGGGTAACGCTCAACGGAAAAGCGACAAAAAGACGCCCCGCAAGCTCCGTTGACTCGTTCAAACAGCTCCGATAGAATGCCCCGCATTAAGAATGCCCTTCATTCACTGAACGTTGTGCGTTGCGCTTTGCGCGTTGAGCGGATCTTATGAACCTTCTAGCCATAGAGACCTCCGGCCCGGTCCTGAGCGTTGCGGTCCAAAAAAGCGGCGCCGGGCTCCGCCACGCCGTGGTCCGGGGCTATATGAAGCACGCCGAAAACCTCCTCCCCGTGATCGACCGGCTTCTCAAAAAGGAACGCCTGAAGATCGGGGACATCGATGCCTTCCTGATCGGCCGCGGACCCGGGTCCTTCACGGGATTGCGTGTTGGTTTCGCCACGCTCAAGGGACTGATCGCGACCCGTCCCAAACCCTGTTACGGCGCTTTTTCCCTCGATCTGATCGCGGCCGGCATAAAACCCGGAAAACACACAAATCTCACGGTATGTTTGGACGCAAGACGTGGTAAACTTTACATTCGTTCGTACCGTTATTATTATAAGGAAGGATGGAGCCCGCAAGGGCCGTCCCGCGTCCTCCCCATCAACAAAATAGTTACTCAACTTCCCGCGGGAAGTTGGATCGCGGGCGACGGGGTCAAAAAATTCGAGGCAAGGGGATCTCGGATCGCGCCGGAAAAGAGCTGGCACCCGAAGGCCTCCGCCTTGATCGCGTTATTCGAGACGAAGAGTCCGCTTCTTAAGAGGCTCCTCGCCCCCAAAGAATTTTTACCTGTTTACTTGCGAAGTTCCGAGGCGGAAGAAAGACTGAAGGATAAAAAATGACGATTTTTTGTCATTGCGGACCGTGCGTCCGCCGAAGGCGGATCCGCCTCTGGCGGAAAGCAATCTCGTTTTAAACACAGATTGCCACGCCCCTGCTGTTTTCTTGCGAAAGCAAGAGGCAGGTCCTCGCAATGACGTCATAGGAAAATTATTAACATGACCGAACTCACTAAAGAAAAATCGAAGGTCCAGCATAGTTCGTGGATCGAGATCCGCGCAGACCGTCTTCTCAGGAACCTCGAAACCCTTCGGAACGGATCGGGGCAGACGGATGTTTTAGCGGTGATCAAAGCGAACGCCTACGGCCACGGCCTCCGGGAGACCGCAGGCATTCTTGCCGGAAAAGTCACCTACTTCGGCGTCGCCACTCTTAAGGAGGCCCTGGAACTTAAAGAGAACCATCCTCAGACCCCGGTCTTCCTTTTCGGGCATTTGCTCTCGCCTGAGCTCCCGGCGGCGCTCTTGGGCGGCATCACTTTGAGCGTTTCGAACCTCGAAAAAGCGCGGGAGATCTCGGACCTGTCGGAGGGCCTGGACCGTAAGACCTCCGTCCATGTGAAGATCGACACGGGCATGGGCCGCATGGGGATCCCGGTCCGCGAAGCCGCGGCTTCCATCGAGGAAATGGCAAAGCTCAAAGGGCTCATGCTGGACGGTATTTACATGCATTTTCCCACCGCCGAAAAGGATGATGCGTTTCGCGAGAAACAGGTGCGAAAATTCGGGATCCTGCTCCAGGAGCTCGAAGAAAAGAATATTGTATTCCGGTTCCGTCATGCCACCAATAGCGCCGCGACGCTGACCCTGAAAACCCTGTTCTTTAATATGATCCGCCCGGGTCTCGCGCTCTACGGCGCTTATCCGGACCCGGAGTTGAAAAGCGTCGCTCACTTCGAGCCGGTCCTTTCACTCAAAAGCCGTATGGTCCTTATCAAAAAAGTCCGTGCGGGAGAATCGGTCGGATACGGCCGGGAATTTATCGCCCGGCGCGATACCACGATCGCGGTGCTTCCTTTCGGATACAGCCATGGCTACCCCTACACGGCATGGAAAAATGCCTCCGTACTTTTCCAAGGCAGGCGCTATCCCCTTGCGGGCAAGGTTTCCATGGATTATATCGCCGTGGATCTCGGAAACACCAATGCCAAGGAAGGCGATACGGTCACACTGATCGGAGAGGAACAAACGGAGCGCATCACGGCCGAAGATATCGCGGGCTGGGCCGGAACGATCCCCTATGAGATCCTGACGCGCCTGAATCCCAATTTACCGAGAATTGTTATCCCGTAAACATTCCAACAACGCCCCGGAACCGGGACTCAACCGTCGCCTATGATCCAATTCACGATACGCCGCATCGCCGAAGTTTCGTCGACCAATACCGTGGCCTTGGATGCGGCAAAACAAGGCTCCCCGGAAGGACTTGTGATCGTTGCCGACCACCAAACCGCGGGACGCGGCAAGCCCGGACGGCAGTGGCTTTCTCCCCCGGGAAAGAACCTCCTTTGTTCGGTCCTTCTCAGACCGACGCTCAGTCCGGCGCAGGCCCCGATGCTCACCCAGATCGCCTGCCGGGCGGTTGCCAAGGTCCTGAAAGAGAAGTATGATATCGCCTCGGAATTCAAGCGGCCCAACGATGTCATGGTGGGTTCACAGAAGATCTGCGGTACTTTAGTGGAAACTTTTTCCTCCTCTTCGAAGCTGGAGGCTGCCGTCATCGGCATTGGGTTGAATGTGAACGCGGAAGCCTCGGAGCTTCCCCCCGAGGGGATCTCCATGAGGATCTTGAAGAATGTCGAGTATTCGATCGATGAGGTCCTTGGGCATCTTCTTTGTGAATTGGGACATAAGTGTAGTGAATTATATAAAAAATAGGCTATATAACGATCATCACCCTATAATGAACGATTTTTTAGCCTTAAGTGGTAAATTGAGCATCACTTTTATCATCAAAAGATCGAAGGATTCACGAAAGGTTGAGAGGCATGATCAAGCGAATATTGGCTATTGACGTCGGGAATACAGCCGCTACGGTTGGATTCTATCAAGGCGGCCGCTTGATGTATTTTGGATCTATGAAATATAGCGATATCCCAAAATTTGCCATAAAACTTACTCGAAGTGGTAAAAATTGTCATCTAGACATCATTATTAGCTCTGTTTTCCCAAAAATAACTCGTTTTTTGAGATGCAGATTACAAAGAATTAAAGGTGTGCTAATTCGCACAGTTGGCGGAAATTTAGCTATAAAAATAAGGCATAACTATATTAATTACAATAGCTTAGGTGTAGACAGAAAGGTCAATATCTATGGCGCTGTACAGATGTATCGCCTTCCCTTACTTGTGATCGACTATGGAACTGCCATCACTTTCGACTATATTGATCCAAAAGGCGTCTTCCGCGGAGGCATGATCATTCCTGGGCCTGAGACGTCCTATAGAGCTCTGGGTCAGAAGGCCGCCCTGCTCCCCAAGGGACTCTCCCTCCCTAAAAAGGCCCGCTCTTTCCTCGGAAGGAGCGCCCGTGAATGCATGGAATCGGGGATCCTCGAGGGCTACGGCGCCATGACCGATGAGTTGATCCTGAGGTTCCGGCAGCGATATGGGAAGAACCTCAGGATCCTGGCCACGGGCGGCTTTGCCGGGTTGATTTCCCCCTACGCCAAGCGCATTGACATCGTCGACCCCAAGCATTCCATTAAGTCCCTCCTTGCTCTTTGGAGAAATGAAAAATAGTACGGCGTACGGTGCGACGGATGACCGCTTTTGCGCCGTACACCGTACTTCTTACTCCGTATTGCTTTTTTAAAAATTCTCTTGATTTTTTTTGCCTGCCGACTAGAATAACGCCTCGCTTGGCACTCTGAATTGCTGAGTGCCAGCGCCTCGAAATGAATCTTCTCATCAAATAGATTCGTCATTCTGAAGCCAAAGAGCTGAAGGATCTCAAAAAAGAGGTCTTTCGCTCCCCTCAGGAGGACGGCAAAAACGGAGGCAACAAACATGGCAAAGCAACTTCTTTTCAGTGAAGAAGCGCGCCGGGCGATCCTTCACGGTGTGGATCAACTCGCGAACGCAGTCAAGGTCACGCTCGGTCCTAAAGGCCGGAACGTGGTTCTTGAAAAGAAATTCGGCTCCCCAACGGTCACAAAAGACGGCGTTACGGTCGCGAAGGAGATCGAACTTGAAGACCCCTATGAAAATATGGGAGCTCAAATGGTCAAGGAAGTCGCGTCCAAGACCTCTGACGTGGCCGGCGACGGCACCACGACCGCAACGATCCTCGCCCAGGCGATCTATCGCGAAGGCCTGAAGAACGTCACGGCCGGAGCGAACCCGATGGCCCTCAAACGCGGTATTGATAAGGCCGTGGAAGCCATCGTGGCCGAACTCGACAAAGTCGCAAAACCTATCGGCAAGGATAAAAAGGAGATCGCGCAGATCGCTTCGATCGCCGCGAACTCTGACGCCACGATCGGCGATCATATCGCCGAGGCCATGGAAAAAGTCGGCAAAGACGGCGTGATCACGGTCGAGGAAGCCAAAACCACGGCCACGACGCTGGATGTCGTTGAGGGGATGCAGTTCGATCAAGGGTATCTTTCCCCGTACTTTGTCACGGACACCGAGCGCATGGAAGTCGTGCTCGAAGAGCCGTTCATCCTCATCAATGAGAAAAAGATCTCCTCGGTCAAAGACATGCTTCCGATCCTCGAGGCTGCATCCAAGGCCGGAAAACCCCTCGTGATCATCGCCGAAGAAGTGGACGGTGAAGCGCTCGCGACGCTTGTGGTCAACAAGATCCGCGGCACGCTTGCCGTTTGCGCGGTGAAAGCTCCCGGATACGGCGATCGCCGCAAAGCCATGCTTGAGGATATTGCGATCCTCACCGGCGGCAAGGCGATCACCGAGGACCTCGGGATCAAGCTTGAGAATGTGACCTTAAAAGACCTCGGACGCGCGAAACGCGTGACCGTGGACAAAGAAAAAACCACGATCATCGAGGGCGCCGGCAAGAGCGCGGATATCACCAGCCGCATCGGCCAGATCAAGAAACAGATCGAGGATACGGATTCCGATTACGACAAAGAAAAGCTCCAGGAACGCCTCGCGAAGCTCGCAGGCGGCGTGGCGGTCATTCATGTCGGTGCCGCGACCGAAACGGAGATGAAAGAAAAGAAAGCCCGCGTCGAAGACGCGCTCCACGCGACCCGCGCGGCCGTGGAAGAAGGCATTGTCCCGGGCGGCGGTGTGGCCTTACTGCGCACCGGCCTCGTGCTCGACGGCCTTAAGCTCAAGGGCGATGAAAAGATCGGCGCGGAGATCATCCGCCGCGCCCTCGAAGAACCGCTCCGTCAGCTGGCCCTGAATGCCGGCGAGGAAGGTTCCGTCGTCGTCCAGCGTGTGATGTCCGAAAAAGGCAATACCGGGTACAACGCCGAGACCGGCATTTTTGAGAACCTGGTCGAAGCCGGCGTGATCGACCCCAAAAAAGTCACCCGTAGCGCGCTTCAGAACGCGGCAAGCGTCTCCGGTCTCCTTCTCACCACCGAAGCCCTCATCACGGATCTTCCCGAAGAGGAAAAACCCGGCATGGGAATGCCTCCGGGAGGTATGGGTGGCGGCATGGGTGGCATGGGCGGCATGGGCGACTATTAATGACGACATCACTTAGCGAAGCTGCCAAGGACAGCGAGCTAAGTGATCCGTCGGAATTAACCCCGCGAAGCCGCAAGGTGTAGCGGGGTTGAGAAAACCGAAATCAAATACCAAATAAATAAAGGAGATCCAAACATGAAAGTCAGACCGTTAGCAGACAGAGTGCTCGTGGAAGTTCTTGAAGCGGAAGCGAAAACCAAGGGCGGCATCATCCTGCCGGACACCGCAAAGGAAGAAAAGACCGAGGGCAAGGTCATCGCCGTCGGCGCCGGGAAAATGCTCGAATCGGGCAAGATCCAGGCCATTGAAGTCAAAAAAGGCGATCGCGTGCTTTTCGGGAAATATTCCGGTGATGATCTCGTGATCGACGGCGTCAAGCACAAGATCGTCAAAGAGAACGAGATCCTCGCCGTTTATGAAAAAGATTAGAAACAAGATGCAAGAAGCCGGAAGCAAAGAGGCGAAAAAAGTCTTTGCCTCTTGTTTCTCTGCTTCTCGCTTCTGCGCTGCAGACAAAACGGTCTAATCAATTGAAAGAAGGAGAAAAATCATGAGCGCTAAGTTAATCTCGTACTCAGAAGAAGCGCGCCAGCGGATCAAACGCGGCGTCGACATCCTCGCAAGGGCTGTCAGCGTCACGCTCGGTCCCCGCGGCCGTAATGTCGTGATCGACAAGAAATTCGGCGCACCGCTTGTCACCAAAGACGGTGTCACGGTCGCCAAAGAGATCGACCTCAAGGACCCGTATGAGAATATGGGCGCCCAAATGGTCCGCGAAGTTGCCGAAAAGACCTCGGACACGGCCGGGGACGGCACCACGACCGCGACGGTCCTGGCCCAGTCCATCGTTGCCGAAGGCTTGAAGAACGTCACCGCAGGCGCCAATCCGATGGCACTGAAGCGCGGTATCGACAAGGCCTCCGCGAAGATCGTCGAAACGATCAAGAAAATGTCCAAAGCCGTGAAGGGCAAGGAAGACATCACCGCCGTCGGCGCGATCAGTGCCAATAACGATGAGTCGATCGGTCAGCTTTTGGCGGACGCCCTGGAAAAGGTCGGCAAAGAAGGCGTGATCACGGTCGAGGAGGCAAAGGGCCTTAAGACCGAGCTGGACGTGGTCGAGGGCATGCAATTCGATCGCGGCTATCTCTCGCCCTATTTCGTGACCGATGCCGAGCGGATGGAAGTGGTCTTGAAGGAACCTTACATCCTTCTTTATGAAAAGAAGGTCAGTACGGTGAAGGACCTCGTCCCGGTGCTTGAGAAGGTGGCGCGCCTCGGGAAACCCCTCCTCATCATCTCCGAGGATATCGAAGGCGAAGCGCTCGCGACCCTGGTGGTCAATAAGATCCGCGGCGTGCTTCAGATCGCGGCCGTCAAGGCCCCCGGGTTCGGGGACCGCCGTAAGGCCCTGATGGAAGACATCGCGATCATCACCAAGGGCAAGTTCATCTCCGAGGACCTCGGCGTGAAGCTCGAGAACGTGGACCTTGAGATGCTCGGCACGGCCCAGCGGGTCGTGATCGATAAGGACAACACCACGATCGTGGGAAGCGCCGGCACCCAGAAGGACATCAAGGGACGCTGCGACCAGATCAAGGCGGAAATTGAACGGTCCGATTCCGATTATGACAAAGAAAAGCTCCAGGAACGTCTCGCGAAACTTTCCGGCGGCGTGGCCGTCGTAAAAGTCGGCGCGGCAACGGAGACGGAGATGAAAGAAACAAAGGCCCGCATCGAAGACGCGCTCCACGCGACCCGCGCGGCCATCGAAGAAGGCATCGTCCCGGGCGGCGGCGTGGCGCTTTTGCGCTCCATCGCATCACTCGACGACGTCAAAGTATCGGGGGATGAAGCCACCGGCCTTCAGATCGTGCGCCGGGCGCTTCAGGAACCCGCCCGCAAGATCGCCCACAACGCCGGCGCCGACGGATCGGTGGTCGTGAAAAAGATCCTCGAAGGCAAGGGCGCCTTCGGGTTCAACGCGCAGACCTGCGAGTACAGTGACCTCGTGGAAGACAAGGTCATTGACCCCGCCAAGGTCGTCCGCATCGCGGTGGAGAACGCCTGCAGTATCGCGGGACTTATCGTCACGACCGAATGCGTGATCGCGGATAAGCCGAAGGAAGTCAAAGACGAGGACAAGAAGAAATCCTCGAACTACTCGGGCAGCATCGAATAGTCCGAAGAGCACCCTAACAAAAAAAGGGGCAGGCGTTAACCGCCTGCCCCTTTTTTTATTGTGACCGATCTCTTATTTCTCAAGGGTCCTAATGAAGGATCCTGTCCAGATACCGTTCGAGTTTTGTCTCGAGGTCCAGCAGGGTCTTTTCAAAAACATCCAGCCCCTTTCCGATCGGGTCCTCCACATGGAGCGTGATCGTCCTCTCCCTGACCGAAGGTAGCCTCTTGGTGATATCATGGGCGTGTTGCGGCGCCATCGCGATCACCAGGTCCGCACTCCACAGGTCCCCGCCGCGGCAGAGACGGCTGCGGAACTTGCTCAGATCGATCGCTAAGCTCCGCATCACGGTTTCCGCTTCGAGCGTGCAGGGGAGTCCGTCCCGGGCGCGCGTCCCGCAGGAAGCCACCTCGATCTCGCCGGCCAATCCCCTCTCTTCGATCTTTCGCTTGAGCCACCCTTCCGCCATCGGCGAACGGCAGACGTTCCCCGTGCAAACGATCAGGATGCGTTTCCGGGGGCACTTCCCGGCGTGGATCTTTTCAACGGCCTTTTCCACGTCCGTGCTCTGCGCTCCCCTGCGAAGAATGGCCGGCATTTCGCCCGTCAGGTCCACGATCGTTGAAGTCATTTTAAATTCCGTCTTGCCGCCGTCAATCAGGCAGTCAAAACCGTCCGGCAGACCCTCCAGCACCTGATGGGCCGTATGGGCCGACGGCTTCCCGCTTACGTTGGCGCCTGCCGTGATCAGCGGTTCTCCGGTCTCCCGGATCAGCGCGAGCGCGATCTTGTTCCTCGGGAGCCGGATCCCCATCTTCCGCCCGGCAAGATTGGACACGATCAAGGTGACCGGCCCCGGCCAGAACTGCTGCGCCATGAGGCGGAGGGACGGCGTTTTCTTGATCCCCAGCGCATCGAGCATCGCCCAGTCGCCGACATGATACATGAAAGGCGCCATTTCCGACCGCCCCGTGATCTCACAAAGCCGCTTTTCGGTCCCGGCCAAGCTCATCCGTCCGCCGACGATGTAGACCGTCTCCGTGGGGAACGCGATCACCTTGCCCTTTTTACAGGCTCCCGCCGCTTTCCGGATGCGCCCCTTCTCCGGGTCCCGGGCATTGATCTTCAAAATGGAAGGTTTTTTGTTCATAGCTTGATCTCTAACAGGCTGCAGCAAAGGTCCCGAAAAACATTTTAGATCCGGCTTGCGCCAAGAACGACGTCATTTATTTTTTGCACGCTTAAAAACGCGCTGCACGAAAACCAGGTATTCGGCGGATTCTTTCTCACTGATCAGCTGCCCCGCCCCGTAGAGGTCCTGATTCCGTTTCATTCGCATGGCATTCCCAAGAGTCAGGATATCCGGATCATCAAGCGCCGCGCTCATGCGTTCAAGGATCTTCACGTGATGGCCCGGAATACTGCGGACCTTCAGCCCTTCCGACGCAAGGATGGCGATGCCGGTCTTGATCAGAGCTTGAAAAGCGTAACTGAAGCGGACTTCCGGGAATGGATCCTTCTCGGCGATCACAAGGTCCCTGCGGGCGTTCTCAAACCGCGCGTTGATTTCTTCGACGGCAAATGCGAACTTCTGAAAGAATTTTTTTTCCGGCCCTTTCATAAAAGGCGGACCTTTTTCTTTTTCGCGAGAGACTTGAGGAAAGGGTCCTTCTTGATTTTCTCTCTATACTCCTTCGTCCCTATGCTGATCACATTGATCTCGCGGTCGCTCTCCTTCTGCAGCGCCCCCACGGCCCTTTGAAGCGCGAGAGTGTCGTGCCCTCCCACCACAAGCACATCGATATCACTCGCAGCATCCATCTTTCCGCCGGCATAGGAGCCGAAAATAAAAGCCTTCTCAATGCCGGAGATGCCTGAGACGACATCGCGAAGTTTCTGTTCGAGGCCCACCGTCTTCAACACGATCCCCTTGTACTCGTTAAGAAGCGGATAGTCACGGTTCAGCGAGTAATAGCAGGCACTTCCGCTCTCGCGGCACTTCAGGATCCCTTCCGACTCAAGCTCTTTCAACTTACGCGACAGGTTGCCGTCATCAAGGGAAAATTTGCGGGCCATTTCGTTGACATAAAGCTCCGCGTCCTCATGCAGGAACATATGCCCTAGGATCGCCTTCGTATTTTTGGACCTTAAGCTGATCATACTCACCTCGGTTGCTGTAATTATTTACAGTGATTACTGTAACTTATTACAGTAGGCTTGTCAAGTGCCCGGATCGCGTCCATTGATCTTTAAAATGGAAGGTTTTTTGTTCATCGCTTGATCCCTAATAGGTTGCAGGGAAGATTTTCAAATGGCCCGGGCTGGAGACGGTAGAAATAAAGACACCAGCTTCCGATCAGGATCAGGCCGTCCAGAATGCCGGCTGACTGGAACCGCTTAAGGACCTTTGAAAGAATAGCGAATTGCTCCCTTTCAGCCACGGATCATCCTCCTGACGCTCCGGAGGTTTTCGCGAACCTCGCGAAGTTTTTCTTCATAACGGCGCCGAAGATCGATCTTTCGCTCAAGCTCTTTTAACTCCCCGGCCTCAAGTTTCCCGAGGTATTCATAAACCACCCGCTCCCCCTTCCGGAAAGCGCGATAAGCATAGGACTTTTCTTTGATCCGCTTTTGCTGAACGCTTCCTCGGGGAAGCTTGGCGATCTCACGAACATAGCTTGCCTCCGCGCTCTTCAACCGGCCCTGCTCCTCTTTAAGAACACCCTTAAGAACTTTCATGCTTCCCTCCTGTTACCTAACAATATTGACATATTAATACCATGTTAGGTAACTATTGTCAAGAGGGTTAACCGGCATAATGCGGGGATCAGCACTGTCCTTGTCTATTATTCGTTGCTGTCCAAGTCTTAATCTTCATTTCACCAAGAGGGGCTTGGCTGCACTGATGACCCGTTCATTTTTTGATCGATGAAAATCAGCACTGACACCATGGGACGGCTTTGATCAACTTTTAAAATACGCCGTACAACTTATTTCCTCAAATAACGGTCCGTGGCTTCATGGTCCCCTATGAAAACGAACCGCATGCCGCCATGGACCGGGAGCGCAAAAATGCGGTGGCTCAGGGTCACGGAGATACTGATGAAAGGCCCGCATTTATGGAGGCGGAGCCCTTTGGGGAATTGACGCGATTCGCAGGCCCGCAGGAACAGATCGACCGCCTTCCTGCTTTTTTCCCGCAAAGGACCGGAAAGGGACGCGTATTCTTTATCAAAATTTTTGGTAAATTCAATGTTCACTTCGGGTCCGCAAGGTGATCAAGGTGGCGGAGGGCTTCCTTGCGGTTCTTGACCTGCGTCACGGGTTCCGCCTCCGTCTTCCGCAGGAACCGCCCCCATTCTTCGCGGGTGAATTCCGGAGGCTCCGCGACCCGTACGATCACATTTCCTTTTTTGTCTTCATGGAAAACAAGCTTTGCCTCGGGAAAATGCAGCTTTTTCCGGATCTTCTTCGGGATCTCCATCTCCACGGTCTCCGTGGGCCATTCCGTCTCCCCGGAGTCCCGGACCTTGCCGGCAGAGGGTCCGGCATCCGGAAGAGGTTCGATCCGGAACACGGGTTTGGAATCCCGGACCACGGTGAAGCTCTCCCCCGCCTCTACCCGTTTGGCGATCGCGGCCAACGAAAGGCGTATATCTTTCATCGAAATGATCTTGTCCATATTTGAATACTCCTTTAAACGTATGCTTAAACATACTCTAACATACGCCTTCAACCATGTCAACTATAGGGCTATAGGAAAGGAAAAACGAATAGACACATAACCGGGTGCCGGCCCGTTTACAACCCGGCCCGCCCCTGCATGAAAGAAACCGGGCCCCGGGAGGTCCGCTTGATCACAAGAGCAACAGCCAGCATCAGCGGCGCCAATACCAGAATTCCCGCGAACGAACAGATCAGATCAAAAAATCTTTTCATTTTTTTCTCTCGAATCAATTTTGATCGTGTGAACCGGGCCTAAAGGATCTTTCCCCAGAATTCTTCCAAAGTCCGGAAAGCTTCGCTCAGGGTTTTCTTCGTCACCCCGCAATCTTCGGCGAGAGCGTGATAGGGGCCTTCCCAGTTCTCCGAAGGAGACGGCAAATCCTTCGGGACTTCGTGGGTTTTACGCCGCCTGAATGTTTTTTGAAGCGCGGTCTTGATTTTCTCAGGTTCCGTCAAGCCTTGCTCGATCAATAGCACCAGATCGACCAGGTCCTTGGTTCGCGAATTAGGGTTGCCGTCCCGGGGAAGCGTGTAGGCATGGATCTTTTCGGCAAATTGTTGTTCGCGGGAGATCAATGGGATCCTGGCGGAAGGAATGCCGGCAAATCCCAGCCAGTCGTGATCCTGCCGCCATTCGGGACTAAAAAGAACCACGTCGCCGACACCCACATCAAGATTGAAATTAGCAAATCTCGTCCCGGCCAGTCTCACTTCAACGGGATAACGGGCCCCGCCATAAGGAGCCGCATCCAATTCCAGAACGGGGGCCTTGATCAAATATTGAAACCAGTCTCCCATATCCAGGCCCGCCGCATCCTGCAAGTCCTCCCGGATCTTCTGAGGAAGCTTCTCTTCAGGAACTTTTGGAGCGGATTCGATGGGCAGTGACAGATCCATATCTTTCGTGGCCCGGGCAAGATCGCAGAATCGAAGCTCCATGGCATAGCCGCCTTTAAGAAGCCACCGGCCTTCCTTATCACCGGAAAAAATACGGGCGAGCAAACGGTCAAATGCCACCTGTTTCCGCAGCCGGTCAAGATCGGTTCCTTTATCTTTTGAAAAATTATTCAGACGGGTTTCCAAAGCGCGCCGGAAACTCACGGCATCACGATAGGGATGGGCCCTCGAACTCATGCTGCTTTTCTTTCTTTGACTGCTTTGATCGCCATAAGCATTCTCAGCTTCCCTTTTCCGGTCATTTGCGTCACATCAATCTTCTTAAGCTGTACCAATCCTTTATCAAGCGCATCGCGCAGCGCTTTCGCAAGCTCATCTTCGGAAAGATCTCCTTCCGCAACGTCTACCAGAGTCCGAAGCGGAGTGGTGACCGAATAACCTTGCCGCTGCTCCCTATCGTTTTCCTCAAGCTTCGCGGTATACAGAACGCATCCTTTGGGAGGTTTTTTCCTGAACGCCGGCGGCACAGTAAAGTGAAACTTTGCCGGCATTACATCACCGAGTTCATGAATGGCAAGGGCCGTCTCGTTTGACGCGACCGCCTGAGGATGCCCCTTGCGGTCCCGGCTCCAGAGAGTCCACTGGACAAGATCTTCTCTTTCGGCAGGAGGAAAACTGCGCAGCCGGAATACACCCCTCCCGGCTTTAACCCATTTGCCTGTTTTCACATGATAAGAGTGCAGGCGATAGGAATAGCCGGCATCCTGTGCCTGCTGCGCGGTAAAATATCCTGACTGATTATTGGCATATTCAGACAGTTGCTCTTCCTTATCCATTTTCACAGGAATCCTCATTTATTACAATTTATGTAATAAGTATGCACTAAATTAGCTATAAATCAACCTATTCATTACAAATATGCCTCATCTTTACCGCCCCACCAACCTTTCTGCACCGCACATTCATGCACAAACGTCCTTGTCCATCATCGTCCGGAATTTGTAGACGCGGAATATCTTCTCCTGCAGCCCGACCCGCCCTTGCGCATAAAGCACCGGGCCCCGGGAGGTCCGCTTGATCTCGAAGTAGACGCATGGAAATCTCCCGGCACTTCGTCATCCTGATCCGCCAGAGGCGGAGAAGGATCTCGCTAGAGATGCTTCGCTACGCTCAGCATGACGGAACTCGAGGAATTACTGAAACCTGGTCATGCTTACCCGGAAATACGGATCAACCGGTCCTAAAACTGGAACTTCTTGATGAATTTCTCGGCCCTGCTTCCTTGGTGCAGGCCTGAAGTTTGCGGGACAACGTCTCCGCTATACTCCTTCACGAAAGAATCTTGCCGCTCCAGAGAAGCGCAAGGAATTCCTGCCAGGGCAGGATCTCGATCCGCCCCGCTACGCGGCGCGGCTCCCTCTCCATGGAAACAATGATCGCTCTTTTAACGGGCCCGTCTGCAAGAAGAGCGTGAAGGCCGCGGAGATCCCCTTCATGGACCCTGCCCGATTTGATCTCGATGGCGACTTCTCTTTCGCCCAGGAGGAAATCGACTTCCTGTCCGGAGCTGGTGCGCCAATAGTGGATCGGCATCTCCGGCTCCCGGTAGGCCTGATAAGCGCGCAGTTCCATGAGAATAAAATGCTCGAATGCTTTTCCGAAATCACTGCTGCCGGGGACAGGATGCCTGCGGGCAAGATATCCCGCAACCCCCACGTCAAAAAAATAAAACTTCTCCACGAGGATCATGCGCCGGCTTTTTGACCGGATCCAGGGTGCCACGCGAAAGCCAAGAAAAGTGTCCTCCAGAATGTCAAAATAGGAACGGACGGTCCTTTGCGTCACTCCGGTCTCACGGGCGACATTGGTATAATTCAAAAGCTCGCTCGATGTGAGAGCGGCAACACGCAAAAATTCCGAAAAGGAAGGAATATTTTGCGCGAGGGCCTCGGCGGCGATCTCTTCCTTCAGATAATCCGCGACATAGGATCTCAGATCTTCCAGAGGGTTTTTCGACAAAAAATGCGGCGGCAGCATCCCCGACACAAGGGCCTGCTCAAGTTTAAAACCCGATACTTCCGAATAGGAAAGAGGCAGCATAACGCGCCGCCACGCCCGCCCCCCCAGAAGATTCGCGTGCCCTTTCCGGAGCTTCCGGGCGCTCGATCCCGTCAAAAGAAATTGTGCGCCACGCTCCTCGATCATCCAATGGACCTCGTCCAGAAGCTGCGGCACTTTCTGGACTTCATCGATCACGATCAGGCCCCGGCCTTTTTCGAACCTTTCCCGCAAGAGTGCCGGCCTCGCGGCATATTCCGCAAACACATCCGTTTGGAGAAGGTCAATCAGCTTGAGGGGCTTAAGATGGTGACGGATCCAGTAGCTTTTTCCCGCTTTCCGCGGACCCCAGAGGAAACACGACTTTCCTGTGGGAAGACGGATATCGATCTTTCGGGATAGGATGCTTTTACTCATAATGTAAGATTATCCGGATATTTTTACGCTTGTCAATCTTTTATTTTTAAAGCGACAAGGCCGCTCCGTCGACCCGGGAAAACCGTCAACGTCAATGGGACGGCGTGTAGGTCTTCACAGTTTTGGTAACAGCCTGTAGGATGTGTTTGTTCGAAGAACGCACCCTACTTTAACCCTTGCGGGAGGCTGTACCGTGAATATATCTACCAAGAAAGCGCTGAGCAGTAAATGGTTAGTT
>JBDRCT010000038.1:0-39002 GCA_043821445.1 Candidatus Omnitrophota bacterium
TAGAGTATCGCGTCATAAAGCCTCCTGATGTCGGGGTTTTGACGCATACTGTAGCCTAAGGTTGAAGGGGACATTTCATGTGCTAGAGCAAGGGGACATTTCATTAGCTTACGACATTGATTAAAAAAGTGTTTCGTGAAACGGTCTTTTTTGGAGATAATACTCTCAGTCGTTTTTCGGGTTGTTCCCATTCTCGGGGTCTTCAAAGCGCGCCGTAATCTTAGAGAGCTAAAATTAAAAGTCCGTGCATTTTAATAAGTCTAAAAAGAAAGAGGAAAGGTATGGACATAAAGCAAAGTGTCCGCGGGGGTCATTTCTACACTGGTTTTCTTATCATGTTCGACTCAGGCCTATGCCAGCATGAAAGAGATCAAGGCATACAAGGAAGCCTTCCCGGATGCTAAGGTCAACTGCGCGACCTGCCAGAGCGTTCCCATGCCTAAAAAAGAAGCTGCCGGCTTGAATAGTTATGACCAAGCGGCGATCGCTGCGAATTCTCAACCCGCAAGCGAGACTTTCAAGTAATTGGGGAATGCCGAAGATTTTAAGAAATAAAGATCTCAGATCGTGAATATCATAAGCGCCTTGACGCTTTCAAGTCTTTTGTGGAGGGCTTTGTTCCAAAGCTCGGCTTTTGCCAGCGACGGACAGCTGGTAAAGGGATTTCTCATTACGATCATGTCAGAGGTAAATCAGAATTCTAGTCAGCCGATTTGATGGCAGCATTCAGAACCTGAATTCATAGAAAGGGGCGGAAAATGAACCGTTACGAAAACGTTGGAAAAACGGAACTGAAAATCGGGGACAAACGCCTTGAGCTTCCCATTTACGAAGGGACTGAGAACGAACGCGGGATCGATGTGTCGACGTTGCGCGAGACGACGGGGCATATCACCGTAGATCCCGGTTACATGAACACGGGGTCTTGTACGAGCAACATCACCTTCATCGACGGCGATAAAGGGATCTTGCGGTACCGCGGCATCCCGATCGAGGAGCTTGCAGAAAAATCCACTTTTGTTGAAACAGCTTATCTTTTGATCTTCGGAAAGCTTCCGACGAGTAAAGAACTTAACGCTTTTTCCAACGGGCTCACCCAAAACGCGCATTTGCACGAAGATATCAAACATTTTTTTGATGGTTTTCCGAGCGCGACGCACCCGATGGCAATTTTGTGCTCGGTGGTATCGGCCCTGTCCGGGTATTACCCGTATTCTCTTGATCCCAAACGGGATGAAATGGAGATCACTTCCATGGCGTTCCAGCTGATATCCAAGGTCAGGACGATCGCGGCTTATTCTTACCGTAAATCCGTGGGGGAGCCGTTCATTTATCCCCGTGAAAAATTTAAATATTGCCAAAATTTTTTACACATGATGTTCTCGTATCCAGGGGAAGATTATGTCCCCGATCCCGATATGACCCGGGCCCTTGAGTTGGTCCTGATCCTGCACGCCGATCATGAACAGAATTGCAGCACCTCGACCGTGCGTCTGGTCGGAAGCGCCCGGACGAACTTGTTCGCCTCGGTCGCGGCCGGTATTTGCGCTCTTTGGGGGCCCCTGCACGGCGGCGCCAACCAGGAAGTGATGGAAATGCTGGAGGACATTCATGCCTCGGGTGAGAAGATCGATCATTACATTAATGAAGCGATGAAACCGGGTTCTACCAAGCGTTTGTCCGGCTTTGGGCATCGTGTTTATAAGACCTATGACCCGCGCGCGAAAGTTTTAAAGGAAGCCTTCCATAAGCTGGTCCATGGGAAGAGCAAATTCCGTGGGAATGCAGCACTTCTCGAGATCGCATTGAGGCTGGAGGAGCGGGCGCTCAAGGAAGATTTTTTCATCAGCCGCAAGCTTTATCCCAATGTCGATTTTTACAGCGGTCTGATCTATAACTTTCTGGGGATTCCCACGGCCATGTTTCCTGTGATGTTCGCCATCGGCCGGGTTCCGGGTTGGATCGCACACTGGAAGGAAATGCGCGAAGCAAAACCCTCGCGCATCGGCCGTCCACGCCAGATCTATACGGGTCCCGCCAAGACAGCCTACACCCCGATCGAGCAACGCACGTAACATATAGCAAGCTCTTTTTTCTAAGAATCGGAAGAGAGCCTTGTGCCATCATCCGGCTTTAAAAGGAGGAGAAAATAAAGAGGATCGTTTGCAGATCAGAAATGTTCGCCGGGTTTATTTTTACACTGTTTTTTCCCCTGTGCAGTTCAGGTATCTGCCAATATGAAAGAGATCAAGGCGTATAAAGAAGCTTTACCGGATACCGGGGTAGAATGCGCGACGTGCCATAGCGCCGTGATGCCGAAAACAGGCGCTGCCGCATTGAATGATTATGGCAAGGCAGCCATCGCAGTCAATCCAAGTCCCACCGACGAGACCTTTAAGCAATTGGGGACGGCCGAGGATTTTAAGAAAAAGTAGTTAAAGAAGTGGATCTTCGGGCTTTTCGAAGAGAAGAGTTTTTTAGAAGCTCGATCTTCCTGGAAATTTCACTAAGCGAGTTTAAACCGAGAGGATTTTGTGGCTCCCGACGAAAAGCGACCGAGCTATTTTCACGACTGAATCAGTATTGCGGGGACTATTTTTTCGGTCATTTCGTTCGTCGTGATTTGCTGTCTTTTCCTTTCGGACTTTTTTGATGCGGGAGTGAGTCCGCACCTTGGATCATCACCTACCTGCTCGCGTCTGCGGCTCTCATTTTCAATCTGTTCCTGATCCCGGTAGGCTCATGGATCGAACGTTCGCAACGCCGCAAGCGCGGTTATGTTCCCAGATTCCCGATCATTGACTTCAACAATCCGGTCCATCAGCGCTGAACTTACACCACTTGGGCGGTCGGAGCCGATTTTCAGCCCATGAGATTTCTCAATCTCACATCGCAATTCCGATTGCGTGAAAAAAGTATGAATTTTCACGATGACCCGGTGAGGAATAACCCTGCGTCAGGGCAGGTCATGATGGAAAAGCTAAACACCCAGACGATCGGTTTTACACAACGCGCGACGGCGAAGCTTTCCGGCTGGGCCCAGACTTCATTCCGGTATTTGCTGGATGACACGACTTACGACTCGCGGGCGTTCAATGAAAGAACCGACTCAAAAGCGAAGATGTTCTCGAATAGTTTTATTTACGATCTGAGCGTGTACCCGATGTCTAATTTATCGATGACCGGTTCTTTCTCGTAGTTGTATTTGGAGACGAAAGAGGTGCAGTCGTCTTACCCGACGCGCACAGTTGGATGGTTCCAGCCGGCTTTTACATCCAACTCTTCGACCTGGATGCTCGCAACGGATTATCAACCGCATAAAAAAGTCCGTTTGGATAGTTCTCTCCATTATACATATGCGAATAACTCAAATAGGTGGGGAAATAATCAAGAGAACAACCTTTGGCCGAATTATGGCTCTGCTTATGATCAACTGGGGCTGACTGTCAGCTGCAAGTGGGATGTCAATGAGGACCTCTCTGTTACGCCTCAATATGGTTATCAGCGTTATCTCCCTGATGACAATAGCGGTATCGGCGGCGCATATAATGCCCAGATCGTAAGTCTTGCCATCACCACGAAGTGGGGCTGATTTAAGAGCTGTTTTTCGCCATCTTTTTCCCTCGTTCAAAATGGTTTCCACAATTCTTCCATAGTGCTAGACTAACACTTCTTTTTCAGGCCTTTGCCTCTCTACATTCTTGAGTTCCGTTATGCATGGAAGAGGAGTCCGTTTTTAAAAAATGAGGATGTGTGTATGTCTCTTGCGTTCGTGATCTTGGGTGCCGGTTGCGTGAGTTATGGCGTTGCTTTTCTGCTCCACGTCCTATCTTTTGCCGAGATCTGGAAACGGGGTTATCGCGCAGGTTCTGTGATGCTGCAGGCCGGATTTCTTCTCGGAACGCTCTACTTCTTGAGCCAGGGGTTTCAATCGGGCTATTTTCTTCCCGTGGTGAATATGTCGGCGGCGCTCGCTTTCTTCGCATGGGCCCTGGCCTTTGTTTATTTGGTACTGCTCGGGAAAGCGCGGACCGAATCCTTCGGGCTTTTCCTGTCGCTTCTCCTTTGCGTTCTCATGACCGGGTCGCTCGCGTCTTTCGGGCGTGGCCATACGATCCAGACGATGGTCCGGACGCACCCTTATCTTCTTAATCCCACTTTC
This sequence comes from Candidatus Omnitrophota bacterium, assembly GCA_043821445.1. Classification (GTDB taxonomy): domain Bacteria; phylum Omnitrophota; class Omnitrophia; order Omnitrophales; family Aquincolibacteriaceae; genus Aquincolibacterium. The sequence goes on from JBDRCT010000038.1 coordinate 4,163, forward strand.
GTGCTGCATGTGGTCAGCGCTTTTTTTGCGTACGCGAATTTCGCCATTTCATTTATCGCAAGCGTTCTCTATCTGATCGAATCTAGCGAACTAAAAAAAAAGAATGCGGGCAACTTCTACTACAAACTGCCTCCTTTGGAGCGTCTTGAGAGGATGGTCTGCCTTCCTTTGAGCTGGGGCACGCCGCTCCTTCTTTTCGCCACCGCCACAGGCTTGGTGTGGGCCAAACACGCCTTCGGGTCCTTTCTTCTTTTGGATCCTAAAACGATCGTGACGTTTGTGGTCCTGGGGTGCTATCTCGTGATTCTTTACCGTCATTGGGTTGCGGCGGTGCGGGGAAAAGAAGCCGCCCGTTTGAGTATCATTGCATTCATGGTCATCATCGCGGGTTTCATTGAGACGGTCTTTTTATTTGGGAAACATAATTTTCTATAGGGAGAATGGCTAAGGCATGGGATTTTTCGTCATCGGCATTAACCATAAGGATTGTCCGGTAGAAGTGCGTGAGAGGCTTCATTTTACTTCGCAAAAGCTTCAGGACGGCCTCACCTATGCCAAGACCATGGCCCAGTTCTCAGAAGCCATGATCCTTTCGACCTGCAATCGTGTGGAATTCTACGGCTATACGGATTCCGAAGGCCTTCCGGACAACGGGTTTTTTGCCCTGATGAAGCAGATCCACGGCGTGGACCGCAAGGATTTCGAGTATTATCTTTATCGTCACCAAGGCCGGGAAGCGCTCCGGCACCTTTTCCGTGTCGCGGCGGGATTGGATTCGCTTGTGATCGGTGAGAATGAGATCCTGGGCCAGCTTCGTAATGCCTTCCAGACCGCCCACGCGGCAGGTTGCCTGCATTCGCTTCTTTATCGTCTTATGGAAAAGGCCTTGAAATTGGGGAAAGCAGCGAGGACCGAGACTCTTATCAACGAAGGGGCGGTGAGTATTCCTTCCGTTGCGGTCGAACTCGCAGAAAAGATCTTCGGACAGTTGACCTCCGAAAACGTGATGGTGCTTGGAACGGGAGAGATGGCGGCCTTGACGGTCAAGAACCTCAAGAACGCCGGCGCCACGATCTGTTACGTGGTCAGCCACAGCCGGGAGCGTGTGGAAAAACTGACCACCGAATGCGGCGCCGAATGGGTCCCCTTTGAGGCCTGGGAAGAAAAGATCCAGGCTGTGGATATCTTCATTACGGCGACAAGCTGTCCTTATCCGATCGTCAAATACGAGCAGGTCAAAAAACTTATGTCCGAGCGGCGCCACCGTCCGCTTTTCTTGATCGATATCGCGGTACCGCGTAATGTCGATTCCACTATTCATCAGTTGGATGACGTTTATCTTTATAATGTGGATGACCTGAAAAGTGTGGCCGACAGAAATCTGAAACATCGCGGTCGGGAGATCGAAAAAGTCGAGATCATGGTCGAGAAGGCCCTGGCAAGCTATCAAAGCTGGCTTCAGCAGCTCGAGGCGAGGCCTACGGTCGAGTCTTTCGAGCGGCATCTGGACAGGATCCTCGAAGAGGAATTAGGGGAGTTCGCAAGAAAATCGGGCGTTCCAAATGCGCAAAAAGACCAATTGCGGGAGAGGATCCGTGCCAAGCTTCTTCATGTGCCTCTTACGAAGATTAAGGAGGCTTCCCGGAACGGCGGCGTGGCCCGTTATCTGCATGCCCTTCACTCTCTTTTCAATCTTGGGTCGAAGGATAAGGATTAGGTCCGGCCATGAAGAAGATCCTTCGTGTTGGCACAAGGACCAGTCCGCTTGCTTTGGCGCAGGTTCGTGAGATCACGCAGGCGCTCAAAGCTGTCGCTCCTAACGTGGAGCTTGAAATCGCCGGCATGGACACGGTGGGTGACATGGACAAAAAAACTCCGATCTCAGAAATGGAAGGAACGGACTTTTTTACCCGTGAACTCGATCAGGCGCTTCTGGACAAGAGGATTGACCTTGCCGTTCATAGCGCCAAAGACCTTCCGGATGTGATCCCCGAAGGGATCGTGATCGCAGCAACCACGCGATCGGTGGATCCTTATGATGTGCTGGTCTCAAAAGATCATTTGAAGTTGCGGGATCTTCCGGAAGGGGCGAAGGTCGGAACGAGCAGCGAGCGCAGAAAAAACCAGCTCAGGGCGTACCGTCCGGATCTGAAGCTTGTCGATATTCGGGGCACGATGGGCGAACGATTGGACAAGCTTTTTTCGGAAGACTTGGATGCTATCGTGATCGCCGGAGCCGGGTTGATCCGTTTGGGACTCGGGCGCCGGATCACAGAAAGAATCAGTTTTGATATTCTGAAGCCGCATCCGCTCCAAGGATCTTTGGCCGTGGCCGTCCGTGCGGAAAATAAAGAACTTAAGACCCTTTTCGGAAAACTGGACGGGAAAAAGACTTCAGTCTGTATTGTTAGTCAAGCGCGTCGGAAGAGGGTTCTCATAACGGGGACCCGTTCTAAGCGGTTTGAGTCCATGGGCAAGATCATCCATGTTCCGATGATCGAGATAAAACCGGCCAGGAGCTTCAAGGCGCTGGATGCCGCGATCCTCAGGATCGATGAGTATGACGGTTTTTTGTTTACGTCGCGACATGCGGTCCTTTATTTTCTGGACAGGCTCAAAATGAAAATGAAAAGCGTTGAGGCGCTTCGTTCCAAAATGATCGTTGCGATCGGAAAGACCACCGCGCAAGCACTCGAGAGCTTCGGTTTGAATGCCACGTGGTTGCCCGAAGAGGAAACTGCCGAAAGCATGGTGAAGTTCCTTGGCAATTTGCCGGTCAAAGGAAAACGCTTTCTGATCCCGCGATCGGATCTGGCAAGGGACCTGTTGGTGGACGAATTGCGGAAGCGCGGGGCCCTTGTGGAGCCGGTGACCGCCTATCGTAATATCTGTCCCGAAATAAAGAAACAGGACCTGGGGCGGATCGATGAGATCGTTTTTACGAGTCCGTCAACCGTAAAGAATTTTTTGAAGATCCACCATGATATCCCGGCGCGTATCAAGGTTTGGGCCATCGGGCCGGTGACGCAGGCGCAACTGGAAACATCTAAAATCCGTTCGGAGATTCTAAAGAATGTCTACTAGGCGATTCGTGATCAGGCCGCAAGATCTCATTCAGCCTTATTTTGCCGTTGCCGGAAAGAACAGGAAAGAACCGATCCCCAATATGCCCGGGATCTTTCGCCTTTCCGCGGACCTGATCGTGCGAGATGTGACGGCGCTCGTCCGGAACGGTATTCGCGGGGTCCTGCTTTTCGGGATCGCGAGGAAAAAAGACGCATCAGGTTTGGATGCTTATGACGAGGGTGCCGCGATCCAGAGCGCCACGCGCGCACTCCGTAAGCAATTTGGAAAAAAGATCATCATCATTACCGATGTTTGTTTATGCGGATTCACGGACCACGGACATTGCGGGATCCTTCGCAAGCGGCAGATCGACCGGGAGCGGACGCTCCAGACGCTTGGCCGGATCGCCGTTTCGCAGGCTGAAGCCGGTGCGAACTTTGTAGGACCCTCTGCCATGACAGTGGGGCAGGTCAAAGCCGTCCGTGGGACGCTTGATCGTGCCGGATTTTCCGGGACGGGAGTTTGGGCCTATGCCATCAAGTACGCGTCCGCATTTTACGGGCCGTTCCGCGGCGCGCTTGGATCTGTCCCGCAATTTGGCGACCGCAGTGCTTATCAGATGGACCCCGCCAATGTGGCGCGGGCGATGCGCTTAGCTTTGCAAGACCGGAAAGACGGAGCGGATATTCTGATGGTGAAACCGGCGCTTCCGTATCTGGATATGGTTTATCGTCTCAGGCGAAAAGCACGGGTGCCGGTCGCGGCCTTTCATGTGAGCGGGGAATACGGGATGTTGAAGCAGGCATCGCGCACGGGTATTTTAGATGAAAAAGCAACGGTGCTCGAAACGCTTTTGGCCATTCGACGCGCCGGAGCAGAAAAGATCATTACCTATTACGCGGGAGAGGCGGCAAAGTGGCTCAAACAAAAATAAACCGCAAGGCACGGCAAAAAGTCTCAGGACCTCAGGACCATGCCAAGCTTTTTGAAACCGCCCAGCAGTATCTTGCCGGCGGCGTTAATAGTCCCGTAAGGTCCTTTAAGTCCGTCGGCGGCGTTCCGGTATTCGTCAAAAAAGCCAAGGGCGTTACGCTCTACGCCGAGGACGGACGCAAACTGATCGACTATTGCTTATCCTGGGGCGCTTTGATCCTTGGGCACGCTCATCCCGGAGTGGTCGTGGCCCTGGGGAAGGCGGTCAAGAACGGGACCAGTTACGGCATGCCGACGCAGTTGGAGACGGAACTTGCGAAAATGCTTGTGGAGGCGGTTCCTTCCATGAAGCAAGTCCGCTTAACGAGCTCAGGGACCGAGGCGGTGATGGGCGCGATCCGGGTCGCAAGGGCTTATACGGGAAGGAACAAGATCATTAAATTTGAGGGCGGCTATCACGGGCATGCGGATCATTTGCTCGTGAAGGCGGGGTCCGGTGCGAGTACGCTCGGGACGCCCGACAGCGCGGGAGTCCCTTCGGATTTTACCCACCATACTTTGAGCCTGCTCTACAACGATCTCGGGAAGGTCGAGGAAGCGTTTAAAAAATACCCCCAAGATATCGCGGCGATCATTCTGGAACCTGTGGCCGGGAACATGGGCGTCGTGCTTCCTTCAAAAGGTTTTTTGCAAGGTCTCAGGGAACTCTGCGACCGGTATCGATCCCTCCTGATCTTTGATGAAGTAATGACCGGGTTCAGGTTCACTTATGGGGGTGCGCAGAACTATTTCGGGGTCACGCCGGACCTTACCTGCATGGGAAAGATCATCGGGGGGGGAATGCCTTTGGGAGCTTTTGGCGGTCGTGCGGCCGTGATGAAGGTGTTAGCCCCGTTGGGACCGGCGTATCAAGCGGGAACTCTCTCCGGGAATCCCGTGGCAGTCACTGCCGGGATCACGACCTTGAAGAACTTGGCCCGCCTGAGTTCTTACAGATCCCTGATCGCCAACACGAAAAAGCTTTGTGAAGGGATCCAAAAAGCGGCCGACGATTCGGGGATCAAAGTACGGATCAACTCCGTCGGATCCATGTTCACGGTTTTCTTCACGGATCAGAATGTCACTGATTATGAGACCGCAAAAAGCCAGGATAGCATTTTGTTCCGGAAATTCTTTCACGCGCTGCTTGCGGAGGGTGTTTATTTTGCCCCGTCGCCCTTCGAGGCTAATTTCGTTTCTTTCGCTCATACCGGAAAAGATATCGAGCGGACGATCAAGGCCATCCGTAGGGCTTTTCAGAAGATCCAGGATGCGCAGGCGGCCCGCCTTGCAACAGCAGGCGAGGCTCACCCTTCAATTCGGGCGGCTTAGGTCCACGACTTTCTTATGACGCACGCATCTTCTAATCCCCAGGCCTCCTTTAGCAGTCTGGATCGTGCCTTTCTCGATGATTTTGATCTACCCTCCTTACCCAATCTCAAGCTCGGTAAAATTCTCGTGACCGGTGCTTCGGGATATATCGGGGGCCGGCTCGTCCCGCAGTTATTGGTACGCGGTTATCAGGTGCGGGCTTTGGTCCGGAAAACTTCTCCGGAATACGGGAGTCTTTGGCCCCAAGCGGAGGTCGTTGCGGCGGATGTTCTTGATGTACACTCCGAACCCTTGGAAAGGGCGTTGGAAGGTATCGACACGGCTTACTATCTGCTGCATTCCTTGAACCTCGGGCCGAAAGAATTTCAGGCCGCGGACATTCAAGCGGCCATGAATTTTCGAAAGGCGACTGAAAAACAAAAGATCCGCCGTATTATTTACCTTGGGGGGCTGGGGGATATAAGGATCTCTCTTTCGTCGCATCTGCGAAGCCGCATGGAGGTAGCCGAAGAACTGAAAAAAGGGAAAGTCCCCGTCACCATTCTCAGGGCCGCCATCATCATTGGCGCGGGCAGCGCATCCTATGAGATCATCCAGCATTTGGTCAGAAAGCTTTACATTCTTCCCGTGCCTCGTTGGGCGAAGAACCGGTGCCAGCCGATCGCGATCCGGGATATCATCAAATATCTTGTTGGCGTTCTGGAAGTTCCCGAAACCACTGGCAAACACTTTGACATCGGCGGGAAAGAGGTCCTGACCTACGAGAAGATGCTGATGATCCTGAGCAAGGTCTTGAACTTGAAGAGGGTCTTCGTTACCATCCCCTTTTCCAATACCCAGGTTTATGCCTATCTCGCGAGTCTTCTTACCCCTGTGCCGGCCCCGCTGACGCAATGTCTAATGGAAGGCCTGAAGAACGATGTAGTGTGCCTGGAGGACCACATCAAGCGTTTTCTTCCTTTCGAGCCCATGTCCTACAAGGAAGCGATCGTCAGGGCCCTGACCCGTGAAGAGCAGGACAGGGTCTACACGCGGTGGTCGAATGCCTACCCGCCGGCCCATGAGTTAGCCCTCAAGCTTCGCGAATTGAAAAAAAGACCGGCTTACTATACCTTTTGTTCCCTGCTGACCCCCAAAAGCGCGTCTTCGCTTTTCAAGTCACTTTGCAATGTGGGCGGAAAGAAGGGATGGTTCCAGAATAATTGGATGTGGCGTTTACGCGGCCTGATCGACCGTCTCGTGGGAGGGGTGGGAACCTCCCGCGGACGCCGGAGTTATACCAGCTTGAAGATCAATGATGTCGTCGATTTCTGGCGCATTGAGGACCTTCAGAAGAACAGGAAGCTTCTTTTGCGCTCCGAGATGAAACTGCCCGGAAAGGCGTGGCTTGAATTCAGGATCGTGGAATTTCACGACAAGAGGCGGCTGTCGCTCGTAGCCTATTATGATACGAAAAGTTTATGGGGAAAAGCGTACTGGTATGCCTGCATTCCTTTTCATTACAGGATCTTTAAAAAGCTTCTTATGGATATTGAAGCAAGAAGTTTATGAGCGTCTTTTTCATGGTACAATCTCGCCTCAAGCTCTCTAAAAAAGAGAGAGCCTTTTTAATTCCCCCAGGCTTTCTCACTCCGGATAAAGCAGGTTTTTTGTGACATCTATACAAAAAAAGATGGATCTCTCGAATTTCGATTTTGATCAAAGACCGTTCTTGGTTTGCTGGGAGACCACGAATGCCTGCGACCTCGCGTGCGTCCACTGCCGTGCCTCGGCCCAACCGGAGCCGGCCCCGGACGAGTTGAACTTCGAAGAAAGTATGCGCCTTGTCCGGGAAGTCCACGCGATGGGGACTCCGATCCTGATCTTTACGGGTGGCGACCCTCTCAAGAAAAAAAGACTGGATGATCTTATCCGGTACGCCAGATCGCTCGGGATGAAAACCGGGGCGATCCCGGCCGTGACACCGCTTTTGACCGAAGAAAGGATCCGCGAATTGAAGGACGCGGGACTGGACCAGATCGCATTCAGCCTGGACGCCCCGAATGCCGCGGATCATGACGCCTTCCGGAAAACCCCGGGGGTGTTCGCTCAAACACTTGAGAGCGTGAAGATCGCAAGATCATACGGGCTTGCCGCCCAGATCAATTCTCTCGTCAATGTGCATAACAGCCGCCAGCTCGAGGAATTCATCGCCCTGGTCGAATCTCTCCCGATCGTTTTCTGGGAAGTTTTTTTTCTCGTTCCGACGGGCCGGGGCGCGGACCTGGATCTTTTAAGCGCCGGGAAGTTCGATGAGGCGTTCGAAAAGATCTATGCCCTGCAGAAGCGCGTCCCTTTTGTTATTAAAGTGACGGAGGCCCAGCATTATCGGAAATATGTGTTCGAACAGAAATTGTTGGAACGAGGGATCGACCCTCGGACGATCGATGGGGGGCAGATCACTTTGCCGGGACTTCTTCGCCGCGCGGAGGGGCCAGGCGGAAGCATCGGACTCACGCCCAAAGGTGTTAATTCGGGCAAGGGGTTTCTCTTCGTATCCTCCCGGGGAGAAGTGTTCCCGAGCGGATTCCTTCCGCTGAAGGCCGGTGATCTCCGGAAAAGTGATCTCTCCGAAATTTACAGGAACTCTCCTCTGCTCAAGCAACTTCGTGATTCGGCATGCCTTAAAGGGAAATGCGGGATCTGTCCCTACAAGGATTTTTGCGGCGGCTCACGCTCCAGGGCCTATGCCGTTACGGGGGACTATCTGGCTGAAGAGCCCTGCTGTTCCTACCAACCGGTCCAGTCTGCGTCCAAGAGATGACTACGAACTCTCTCGGGACCTCACCGTTCCTCAAAGCTTGCCGGCGCGAAAAAACCTCGTTCACGCCCGTCTGGCTCATACGTCAAGCCGGACGCTACATGAAAGAATACCGCGAAGTGCGCGACAAGGTATCGTTCCTCGATCTTTGCAAAAACCCGGACCTTTGTGCGGAAGTAGCGGTGACCGCCCAGGAAAAGATCGGGGCCGATGCAGCGATCCTGTTTTCCGATCTTCTGCTGATCCTCGAGCCTCTCGGGTTCGGTCTGGAATACACCTCAGGAGGCGGACCGGTCATCACGGGGAGGATGGAGTCACGGGAAGATGTGGACCGGATCTTGGAGGTAAATGCAACCCAGTCGCTGCAATATGTTTTTGATGCGGTCCGGAAAACACGCGAAAGTCTCAAGCCCAATATCCCGCTTATCGGGTTTTCCGGTGCGCCCTTCACCTTGGCGGCTTATATCCTTGAAGGAAAAAGCTCCCGCGTTTTTTCTAAAGCAAAAGATTTTATGACCTCCCAGCCCGCAGCCTGGCATGTCCTGATGGAAAAGATCAGCCGCGCCGTTATCGGTTACATCAACGGTCAGATCCAGGCCGGCGCGGATGCGGTCCAGCTTTTTGATAGCTGGATCGGGTGCCTCACTCCCCGAGAATACCGCGAATATGTTTTGCCGCATTCCCGCGCGGTAATGAGCGAGATCCGGAAAGGGGTCCCTGTGATTCATTTCGGAACGGGCACAGGGCCTTTTCTTAAGACATTCCGTGAAGCCGGGGGCGATGTGATCAGCGTGGATCACCAGATCGCGCTGGATCAAGCCTGGGAGCAGGTGGGTTACGATGTCGCCATTCAAGGGAACCTGGATCCCCTGGTGCTCTGCGGGCCTGCCAATCAGCTGCGAGCCCATGTGAAGAAGATCCTGGATCAGGCGGGCGGGAGGCCGGGACATATTTTCAATCTGGGCCATGGCATCGTTCCCGAAACGCCGGTCGACAACGTAGTCCGCCTGATCGATCTGGTCCATGAACTGAGCTCCCGGTAACCGTGGCACCGTCCAAGAAGGTTCTCATCATCGGCGGCGGGATATCGGGTCTTACGACCGCCTACCGTTTATCCGAGCTCGCCCGGCATGGATCCTTCCCGCTTGAGATCACGCTCTTGGAAGCAAAACAGCGTCTCGGCGGTGTGATCGAAACAAAATCCCAAGAAGGTTTTCTCCTCGAAGGCGGACCGGATTCCTTTATTTCCGAAAAGCCTGCGGCCCTGGAACTTTCCAGGCGTCTCGGGATCGCGCACGAAGTGATCGAAACCAACGAAAAATTCCGCCGCAGTTTTATTTACAAGAACGGGAAACTGGTCCGGGTCCCCGAAGGTTTCTATTTGATCGCACCCTCGCAGATTCAGGCATTCATCCAAACGCCTCTCCTTGACTTGGCAACCAAGCTTCGGATGGGGTGCGAGCTTTTCATTCCTAAGCGTCCGGGGGGAGGAGATGAAAGCGTCGGAAGTTTTGTCCGCCGCAGGTTCGGTGAGGCCACGCTCCGGGAGGTCGCCCAGCCTATGATTGGCGGCATCTATACCGCGGATCCGGAACATTTGAGCCTGGAAGCGACCATGCCGCAATTCCTCGAAATGGAGCGTCATTATGGCAGTGTGATCCGCGGGCTTTTTGCGCGAAAGAAGTTCGGGAAGAAGAATGCAGCGAAAGCCGCGAGCGGTCCGCGTTATAGTTTGTTTTTGTCTTACAAAAAAGGCATGGAAGAATTGACGCGAACGATCGTGTCGAAGCTGCCAAAGGTCCGGTTCGAGGTGTCTTCCTCTGCGATAAAGATCAAGCGATCCGCCGGCTGGGAGGTCATGACCCAGCAAGGCGATACGTTTGATGCGGACGCCGTGTGCATCGCTCTGCCGGCCCCGCAGGCAGCCCGGCTTCTTGCGGGGCCGGCGCCCTCTCTTTCCCACGATCTCGCGGCGATCCCCTACGAATCGGTCGCTACCGTCAATCTCGCGTACCGTCGCCGGGATATTCCGCATTCGCTGGGAGGGTTCGGTTTTGTGGTCCCTGCGTTCATCCGGAGAAAGATCGTGGCCTGCAGTTTTTCGAGCGTGAAATTCGCAGGCCGTGCTCCCGAAGGAATGGCGCTCTTACGCGCTTTCGTGGGGGGCGCGCTCCACCGCGAGGTGTACACTCTGGAGGATGAGGTCATGGTCCGCACGGTGATCGAAGAACTGCGCCATTATCTTGGGGTTGCAGCCCCGCCGGCGTTTACGTCCGTCAGCCGTTATCCCCAGAGCATGCCGCAATATCAGGTCGGGCATCTCAGCCACGTGGCATCGATCCGGTCTCAACTCGCCGCCTTTCCCGGACTTTATCTTGCCGGGAACGCTTACAACGGCATTGGCGTTCCGGACTGCATCAAGAGCGCTGAGTTCGCGGCGGATGCCATCGTAAAGTATGCAAGGTCAGAACATGCGCCCAAGTCTTTAGCTTCTTTTCATTCACGGCGACTTGGACTGTCATGATTACCCGTTTATTTTTAGCTAAGGAGAATCATGGCGCAAAAAAGCGACCCTGTTTTGGAGAAATACTGAAATGAAATTCGATCACGTTCTTCTTGTCGGATATGGCGCACCCTCAAAACCGAAAGAGGTCATGCCTTATCTCCGGGCGATGAGCGAAGGACGGGAGGTTCCGGAAGATCGCTTGATGGCTGTCGCCAAGCACTATGAAGTGATTGAAAGAGGCTCGCCGTACAACGAGCAGGTTTCAAGCTTCAAGGTCCGTTTGGAACAGGAACTCCGTTCGTCGGGAATCCCGCTGCCGGTCTTCGCGGGTATGAAAAATTGGCACCCCTTTTTCAAAGACGTCCTGCCGGAGATCTATCAAAAGGGTTTCCGGAAAGGACTTGCCATTCCGCTTACGCCTTTCCGGTCGGCTTCGTTTGGAGCCGGATACCAGAAAAGCCTGGAGTCCGTCCGTTCTGCTTTAAGAATGAACGATCTTAGTTATCACTGGATCGAGGGATGGTACGACCAGAGGCTTTTTATCGAAGCGGAGGCGGAGGAGGTTTTGCGCGCACTTCAGACGGTGACTCCCACGGAGCGTTCCGGAACACAGATTCTTTTCTCCTTTCACTCGCTGCCCGTTCACCATGATCCGACCGATCCCCTGAGCCGTTATGCCGAGGAAGCGTGTGCTGCGAGCGCTCTTGTGGCGGAGCGATCAGGGCATAAGAAGTGGACCGTGGTGTACCAATCCCGTCCGGTATCGGCCGGGGTGGTTTGGCTGGGCCCGGAGATCGAAGAAGAGGTCAGGGCCTTGGCTGAGCAAGGTGAAAAAAGGGTGTTGGTCGTGCCCTTGGGCTTTCTTTGTGACCATGCCGAGATCCTTTACGATCTGGACCATCAGGCCAGAGCGGTGGTGGAGGGCGCGGGGATGGAATATCTGCGCTCTAGGACCGTGTTTCACCATCCGAAGATCGTGACGTTCGTCAGGACATGGATCGAGAAAGCCATGGCCGCCGGCGCCTCGGAAACTTCCCGTGTTTTATGAAACAAAACCGGACTCTTCGGGTCTTCTTCTGAAAGAGAAGTCCGTCTTTGTTCCCCAGGCGCGCTTTTTAGAGTATAATCACGCCGCTCGATTAAAAATTTTAAAATCATACAAGGAGAATGACATGGCAAAAGTATTGGTCATTGATGATGATCCGGACATGGTGGAATCCATACGGGTAGTGCTGGAAAGTCAAGGGTATGACGTTAGCAGTGCCATCAACGGTCTGGAGGGACTAACGCTGACGAAAAGGGAAAAGCCCGATCTTATTATCCTGGATATAATGATGCCCGAGGGGATGGACGGGTTTGAAGTTGCGAGAGAAATAAAAAAGGATCCGCAGATCCAACGTATTCCCATCCTTATGCTGACGGCCATCAAAGATAAGACGGGCTTGGATTTTCAAAAAGAAGCAGGAGATAAAGACTGGTTGCCCGTCGAGGACTATTGCGCAAAGCCGCTTAATCATGATGCGCTGCTTAAAAAAGTAAGCCAATTGCTGGGAACGAAATAGGGCAAGATCTCCTTCCTGATTTTAGCGCTGTGAATTCCGAGAGAGGCTGCATGCAAAAAGGACGGGACGATATCGGGCGATCCGATTACTTGCTCGAGCGTGTTTTTTGGCTTATTCGCCTTCGATGGGTCGCCGCTGTGGGTGTGTTGAGCGTCGCTTTCCTGTTGCCTCGGATATTTCAAAACCGTCTTTTCCTCAATACCGCGCCCATGTATGGGACAGCCGCATTCCTGGCTCTTTACAATGCGGTTCTTTTTCTCGTCCTTTCTTTTCAAAAGAAAAAGAAGCTTTCGTTTTCAGAACGATGGATCAATCTCTTTGCGAATGTCCAGATCTCCATTGATCTGACCTGCCTCGGTTATCTGGTCCATTTTTCAGGCGGGATCGAAAATCCCTTTATTTTTTATTTTATCTTCCATATGATCTTTGCCAGCATTCTGCTGACGCGGAGGGCGTCTTTTTTTCAAGCCACCTACGCCACCTTTCTTTTTTTTCTGCTCGTTCTTTCGGAATCTTCCGGGATCCTTCCGCATTACTGTCTCCGGTCCGTTTATTCCTATCCTTTGCACGAAAATATTTTCTATAACATAGGAGTGTCGTTCGTTTTTATAAGCACCCTCTATATCACCGTCTTTCTGGCCACATCGATCTCCGCCCAACTTCGCGAAAGAGAAAGAAGCCTGGCCGCGGTCAACAGACTTTTAAGGGAAAAAGACAAGATCAAAAGCGAGTACGTTTTGCGGGTGACCCATGATATCCGCCAAGACCTTGCGGCGATCCAAAGTTGTATCGAACCCGTGACCATGGGGATCACGGGACCTCTCGCGAGCGCTCAAGAGGATCTGCTTCATCGGGCCATAGCACGGAGCATGCAGCTTATCGTTTATGTCGATGCTCTTTTGGATATTACAAAACTCAAACTGACCGAACAGCTTAAAATGGAATCCGTTTCCCTTCATGAGCTTGCGCAGAATATCTCGGTGCAGGTCGGCGAATTAGCTAGGAACAGGCAACTTTCTTTCGAGTTCAAAATAGACAATGAACCCGTCATGATCCGCGGGGTGAGGGTCTACCTCGAAGAAGCGTTATTGAATTTACTTAAGAATTCATTGAAGTATACCCTCGCCGGAGGAAAAATCGTTTTTGAAGTCGCTGCGTCCGGTGATTGGGTATCCATCCGGATCGAAGACACGGGGATCGGCATTCCGGCAGAGGATCTGCCGCATGTTTTTGAAGAATTCTACCGTGCGAATAACGCCAAGAGCCGGGAGAAGAAGGGAACGGGATTGGGTCTTTCCATCACGAAGCATGTCGTGGAAATGCATCAGGGAACGATCGAGGTGGAATCAGCGCTTGGAAAGGGGACGATCTTCCGTCTCGCGCTCCCCATATTCCGGGGTCAGAAGTCCGCCTGAACTTTTTCCCCGGTAGGTTTTTGGGGTGGGACGCACAGAGAAGATCGTCTGTGTTTTGTGCAAACCCCTGCGTGGGCGGGCCGGTCAGAGGCGGCTCCGGGGCCGGCAAAAACACGGGCGTTTGTTTCCAGGATATTCATTCCCGTATGCGTTGTGTCAAATGACAGGAGCTATCGATGTCCCATCAGAATTTGAAAGATCCTCTTCACGGTGTGACGCTGGAGGCGATCCTGAAGCGTCTGGTGGAGCATGTGGGGTGGAAAGGGTTGGCGGAGCGAATACCGGTCCGCTGTTTTCTGTTTGATCCCACAATCACATCCAGCCTGAGGTTCTTTCGGAAAACACCATGGGCCCGGAAAAAAGTCGAAGATCTTTACGTCAAAGTTTTTAAAAAACGTTTCTGTGCAATTTCAACGAAAGGAAAACAATGAGAGTCAATTATAAAGGGAACAAAATGAGAAAAGAGGCGGCGCGCCGCCAGGAGCAGGAAGCAAAAAGAATGAAACGCCTCAGTCGCCATAGTGACAATCCTCAAATGCCGCCTGCAGAGGGAACCCCTCCTGTTGAGGGAACGAACCCTATCGGAGCATAGTTCTCTTCAAGACGTTCCCATCTCAAGAAAAAAAGAATATGGCATTGATCAGTCTACAAGACATCACGTTGGCTTATGGGGGACCGCCTCTTTTTGATCACATGGACCTCCAGTTGGAGCAAGGAGAGCGCGTGGCCCTCTTGGGCCGTAACGGAGTGGGAAAGACCACTCTCATGAAAGTCATGGCCGGGCATCTGCAGCCCGATTCGGGCAAAGTGGTCTACCAAAAAGGCGTCCGGGTCACGCACCTGCCGCAGGAAGTTCCTCCGGGGATCTCGGGGAATGTGTTCGATCTTGTGCTTTCGGGGTTGGGTGAGCGCGTTAAGCTTTTGAGCGACTATCACCATGTGAACCACCGTCTTCAGACCGAGTATTCAGAACAACTCATGCGGCAGTTAGACGCCCTTCAGGCCGAAATGGATCACACGCAGGGTTGGGAAACGAACCGCGAGGTCGAAGAAGTGATCTCGCACGTCAAGCTGGATCCTGAAAGCCAGTTTGAAGCATTGTCAGGAGGCCAAAAAAAACGGGCGCTCTTGGCCCGGGCGCTCGTTCTCAAGCCTGAGATCCTTCTCCTGGACGAGCCGACCAACCATTTGGATATCGAGTCGATCGATTGGCTGGAAGATTTCCTGAAAGAGTATCCGGGAACCCTTTTCTTCGTGACGCACGACCGGACATTCATGACGCATTTGGCGACGAGGATCGTGGAACTGGACCGGGGAAGACTTTTTAGCTGGGCCTGCGATTACCCGACGTTTTTGGAGCGCAAGCAGATGGCCCTGGACGCCGAAGAGGCCGAACGCGCACGTTTTGAAAAAAAGCTGGAGAAGGAAGAGATCTGGATCCGGCAGGGGATCAAAGCGCGACGGACCCGCAATCAGGGCCGCGTGGTGGCGTTGGAGCGGTTGAGGGCAAAGAAGTGGGCCGAGCGGCGCGAGATCGGGAGTGTCCGTATGAAAGCGCAGGTCACCGAACCTTCCGGGCACTTGGTCGCAAAAGCGCACCATATCAGCCACGGATACGGCGGCCAATGTTTGATCCGGGACTTCTCGGCCAAGATCATGCGCGGGGATAAGATCGGTGTGATCGGGCCGAACGGATGCGGTAAAACGACCCTGCTGCGTCTTCTGTTGGGGCAGATCGAGCCCGAAAAGGGTTCGGTGCACGTCGGGACAGGTCTTGAGGTCGCTTATTATGACCAACTGCGGGAACAACTCGATCCCGAAAAAACGGTCGCCCAGAACGTGAACGAATCCGGGGATACGGTGATCGTGAACGGCAAGCCCAAAAACATTATCGGTTATTTGCAGGACTTTCTTTTTCCCCCTGACAGGGCCAGGACCCCGGTGAAGGTGTTATCCGGAGGGGAGCGGAACCGTCTTTTTCTCGCGAGACTTTTCGCCAAGCCCTCCAACCTGCTCGTTATGGATGAACCCACCAATGATCTGGATGTAGAGACCTTGGAATTGCTCGAGGAATTGCTTGTCGAATACAAAGGAACGGTGCTTTTGGTCAGCCATGACCGCTCGTTCCTGAACAACGTAGTCACCTCGACCCTGGCGATGGAAGGCAAAGGCGTGGTCCGCGAATATCCGGGCGGATATGATGATTGGCTGAGCCAGCGCATCACGAAACCTCAAACCAAAGGACCGGAATTTTCGAAGGCCAAAGGCCCTGTAGCGCCTGAAAAAGGTCCAAAAATGGCGAAATTTTCTGCGGCAGAACAGCGTGAGCTGAAGGATCTTTTAAAGAAGATCGAAAAGGTCGAAACGGGGCAGGCAGCGCTTTACGACCTTATGGCGCAGCCCGGCTTTTATCAAAAAGATCCCAAAGAGATCTCCCGGATCAAATTGCAGGCAGAGGCCTATTCAGCGGAGCTCGCTCAAATGTACGACCGTTGGGAGCATTTGGAAAAATCAAAAAAAGACGCGTCTTTTTGACCCTCTTTAATCTTTTACTTCCTGTGAGATGTCCATAGGTGAATGGTTAATGGTTAGATGATGGGTTTTTAAAAAAATATCTCCCAATTAGAATAATCCTGCCTATTGCGGCCTCTGTGAATCTCCTATAGTTTTCTCGTTTTCAATAGTGCCAAAAATGGCCGCATTTCCGCCTTTTTGAATCCCACAGAGAATGCATCATTAAAAAACGATGTAACTACATTGTTTTCAATGGCTAAGGAAAGATTCCAAATTTGACAAATCCTATAACAGGTGTGATACTTCCACATACTGTAAAACTTTACAAAAGTCCTTAATAATTAGCCGCTTCTCAAGAGAGGAAACGGGTAGATTAAACTGCAAATATGACAACCCTATTTCAGAGGTCTTGGATGTGTAGGGGGATTTCTTTGTTGGTGGCCATTGTTTTCACAATGACCACTCTCACGGGAGATATGTCTCAAGCTTTTGCTTCCATCGGAGTTTTAAATCTGGCAGGCGAAGCCAAAGCGCAGACCCAACTTCGCAGAGACCTCTACGCCATGCCCGCCGAACTCGGCTCTCTCGTGTCTTTTTGGGAACCGCCTGCGGGAACCGTTTCCCGGGGTTTTATGATCCACATCCAGGATGCGCACGCCAATCCCGAAGCCCAGCGGAACATCGCTGAGATCCTTCAATTTCTAGCGAAGAAATATTCGGACCTTGCGATCGGTGTCGAAGGCGCCGCGGGACCGCTTCATCCTGAATATCTTCAATTCTTCCGTGAATTTCCAGAAGCCGGCCGGGCCGTGGTCGAAGACCTTCGTCAAAAAGGGGAGTTGGGCGGCGCGGAACTTTATCTTTTGCAAGAAATACAAAAGAGACAACAGACCCCGGACCGCAGGCCTCAAATCCGAAACGTTGAAATTTCCGCGGCAGTCTCTAGTCCCAATTCTGATCAATTGAAGCGAAGCGGAAATTGGGGCAATCCTGGCCACCCTTTACCAAAAGAAAATAAAAGCCAGGATAGTCTGCAGTCTCTGGTCTCCGGCGTCGAAGACGCCGGGCTTTATCGCGAGAATTTAAAAACCTACCGGGAGCTTCTTTTGAGCCGTGACGAGATCCAGGTCTGTTTGAATCCTCTCCGGGCAAGGCTCGAGACGGAAGTTTCGCGGGGCCTGAACGCGGACCTCCGGGATTTTTTAAATGAGCGGAGCCGCCGTAAAGAGGGGCGCTATACCCCGGACCGTGTGAGCGGGGACCCGGACCTTCGGGCCTATGTCAATTACTTGAAAAGGCAGGTTCTGAAATTCCTACAGATCGATCTCAAAGATCCCATCGAACAACTGCGTTTCCCGAACCTCATCCGGATCGTCCTGACCGGGGAGGTTCAAAAAGGGCTTGATGATGCGAAGGTCCGTGAGGACTGGAAGAACGTTCTCGCATTGCTCAAGGCAGCCGCGACAGACGGTGCGGACGGGGAATTCGTTCGCGCTATGAGCGCTTTCGGCCGGGAAAAAGGACTTTTGACGGAGCCCCAGAACGGGGCACCGGTCCCCACAACGATGGAAGCGGCCCTTTACCCACGAAAGCTTTTGGAGCGGTTATTTCTTTTTGCGAAAAAGCATTCCCTGGCATTCGCCGGGCACGAATCTTTTTTCAAGAGCTTGGAGCTGATCATCTTTCAAGCCGAAGTGGAGGCAGCCGGCCTTCTCCAGGAAATGAACTCCCTGGAATCACTTCTCACTGAAAAACTCGCAAAAACGGGCGCGGAGAAAGATCTAGTCCATCGACTTCAGAACTTCCAGCTTCTCGAAAAGTTACTCTTTCTGGAATTGACCCGGGAGGAATACGAACAGGTCGAAGTGGAACAAGGGAGCTTGGGAACTTTTGTGGAGGGAGCCCCGGCATTGGGTAATTTTCTTTCGAGCGCGAAACATTTTTATGTGACGGTTCTCCGAAGAGACCGGGCGCTCATGGAAAATGCGCTGGCCCTGGGGGCTGAGTCGAAGGAACGGCAGAAGGTCGTTGTCCTGATCACCGGAGGATTCCATGCGAGCGGGATCAGTGCCATGCTCCGGGAGCAGGGGATCAGCTACGCGACGCTCACGCCGCATATCAGCCGCACGGATCGCGGGGAACTCTATCAAAAGGTGATGACCGGTGATCACGCCGACCTCAGCGCTTATTTCAAGGTCAAAAATCCGTTCTCAACGAAACAAGAAGCACTCTTTTTTAAAGCACTGGTCGAGACCGCAGCCCCTGTCTTGTTCGAAAAATATCAACTGGAATCCAGCCGCATCGCAACAGCCGTTACCCAGAGCGTGAACACCCATCCCGTCCTTTCAGGCGCCGTTGCGGTGAGTTCTTCGACGGGCGATAAGAGGACGGCCTTACGTTTTATTCCAAAGGCCGTGATGCCACAAAACATGGCAGTCGCCGCACCCGCGAATACCGCCGAGGTTTCTTTTCTTCGAAGCCTTACAGAAGAAAAACGCGCTGAAATACGCTTTGCCGCGACCGTTGATTTCGAAACCGCCAAAACTCTGACATTGAGTATCAAGCCCGGCGTTATAGCTGCCTCGACATTCTCCACCGATTATGCTGCAACCCGCTCCGAAGCTCGGGAAAAGATCAGCTCGGGTTTAGCAGCCGCCGGTGTTGAGAAACTGCGCGGGAAGAATCAGGCAGAAGTTGCCGCGATCATCGGCGCAACTCGGAGTGGAATATCCCAACATTTAGACCGTTATCCCAAGGCGTACCAAACTTATCAAATACGGAAACCCGCGTCCAGACCCACCCGTTCTTCAGGAAGCACCATGCCCTCGAAACTGCCAGAGCCGAGCGCTCTACGCTCAGCCGGAGCGGCTAGTTTTTTTGGTTTTGACATCGACATGCTGGCGGATCGACGCATATCGGCGAAAAGGCCTTCCCTGGATTTTTACGATCAAGAGACACACCCTTGGCGTTCCGATGGGCTGGAAGAGGCGTGGACCCGGTTTCATGATGGCGAAGAAGAGTGGGGCGATGAAGAATTTGGCGATGAAACGGATCAAGGAGGTTACGGAACGGGTGGGGTGATCGCTTTGGATGGTCACATGGAGCATTATGGGATTTTTCGGCACACGGATATTGCTGCAGGTTTAGCGGCTGCCGGCGTTGAGAAACTGCGCGGGAAAAACCAAACGGAAGTTGCCGCGATCATCAGTTCGACTTCGGGTGGAGTATCCCAATATTTAGCCCGTCATCCCGAAGCCTATGAAACTTATGGAATTTTGCGGCCGGTTGAAAAAGTGGATATTGTCGCAGGTTTAGCGGCTGCCGGCGTTGAGAAACTGCGCGGGAAGAACCAGACGGAAGTTGCCGCGATCATCGGTGCGACTCCGGGTGGAGTATCCCATTATTTAGATCTTCATCCCGAAGCCTATGAAACTTATGCAATCCTGCGGCCTGTGGATATTGGTGCAGGGTTAGCGGCTGCCGGCGTTGAGAAACTTCGGGGGAAGAATCAGACGGAAGTTGCCGCGATCATCGGTTCGACTTCGGGTGGAGTATCCCAATATTTAGCCCGTCATCCCGAAGCATACGGTATTTATCAAATACGAAAACCTAGATCTGGATCTGCCCGCTCCGAAGCTCGGGAGAATGTCGGAGATCATTTAAAGGCCATGCGTGAGCATTTGGGGACGACCCGGGAGGCATTTGGCGCTGCACTGGATCCAGGGAAGCCGGTGCCTGAGGTAACTCTTGCAACCTGGGAAAACGGGACAAGCCCAGTGCCCGGTGACGTCATGAAAAAAGCAGAAGGGATAGTTAAACAATTTTTGTCCCGATCCAAAACCCGTCTGCGTCAAGACCTCAGCGGGCAAGTCCGTTCCGATTCTTTGAACCGGTCGGAGACGCGGGAAGGTGCGGCGCTGGAGGGCCTCAACAACGCGGAGATCGTGCGGCGAATCACCCGCTTGTTGCTTGACCGCGAAGTGGAAGCGATCGCAACAGACAAAGATCGTGTTAAATATGTTAGCCTCAAAAATGCCGTCAAAGTCATACAAGAATTCGGTGAAACCCGTTCCGACCTTAAAGAGGATATCGAACTATTGATCAGCCTGCTCAATTTGCCGGCCGAAAAAGCTGCAAACAAGCTGTTCGGGATCGATATGACACTTGAAAAACTTTTCACAAATTTCCATTCCAAGAAATGGACCACGGATTTTCGCATGCAGCGAGTCCGTTTGGCGATGAGTCAAATGCGAACGGAGCCGGGTGCCGGGAATCGTTCCGAGATGCGTACTGCTTCGGAAGGAGCAGGTCTTGCCAGACGGGTCAAGGGAGACTCGGATGCGGGCCCTGCTCTTCATTTGCCGGCCATTGGGGATGCGCCATCTTTGCAAAGTAGCAGAAGAGGGTTCCCTGAAGTTGAGGGTCAGGAGAGAGACCGTAGGGATGAAGGAAGAAGAGGTTCTTCAAAGATCAGAGGAAGCAATCGCGAGCCGGATGCCGAGGAGGCGAGTTCGGATTATCGCCGTTCCGAAGTGCGGGGAACCTTAGCGGATATTTTGAAGGAAAAATTTCCAGCGGGCGCGTCCTTAGCTTTCCTTGATCTTGATACAGGGACGGGCAATTTTATCGAGGCGTTTAAAGCATTTTTAGAACGGATGGGTTATCAAGTCAACCGTGCGATCGGGACAGAGCCCTTACAAGGCATTATCAAGCAAGCATCTTCAAGTATTCGGGGCAGAATCGTCCATGCAAATGCCCAATTTCCAGAAGAATTTCTTTTATTAGGGAAAAATACTTTTGATATTGCCACGGTCAACCATATTGAAACCGCTCCAGGGGAACTGGCCCGCCGCGCACGAGAACTTTTAAAGCCGTCCGGACTCCTTTTGGTGACGGTCGAAGAATCGGATGTGGCGGATGGTGTCGACGCCAGGATCATTCGGGAGATCCGGGAAGCCGGATTCGACGTTCAGTCCCTCAGAAAACCCGCGGATTATCCCCCCTATGACACACCGTTCCGAAGTCCTGTGCTTCTTGTCTCGGTTCCGAGATCTGCCCGTTCCGAATCAAGGGGAGACGAAGGGCTCTTGCAGAGTGTCCTGCAGCCGCCCTTGAGCGGCTCCAGCGAAGGCTGGTTTTTAACTGTTTGGCCCGATGGCGATGATATGGTGAAAGAGATAAAAGGTGTTTTAGGGGATGTTCTGCCTGTTTCAGAAGAAGAGCAGCAGGAAATTACGCGTCACCTCGTCGCCGCTCATCAAAGAATGCATGATGATGGATTTCCGGTCTTGACGGTTCGCCTCGAATCACCGACCCGGATCCGACAAAAAAAGGCGAAGGGTTTTATGTTGTCCGAACTGATCGAACGCTTCGGAACGGGTTCTCCCCAGGTCAATCGGGCTTATCGTTCTTACCGTGAATGGTATACGGCCGCGAAGGAACGTTACCGCACGCTGTTTTTCTTTGACGCGAAAGAGTCCAATGCGACATATGACGAACAGGGGGAATTGAAGGAATGGTTCGACCCGGTTATTCCGGTATCTGATCGCGTGTATTTACAGATCCGGAAAATGCGGGAGAGCGGACAGCCGGTGGACTCAGATGTGGTCGCATGGGTTCAGGCGCATGATGAGGGTCACCAGTTGGGTGTTTGGTATCGCGCCAGCGCACGGACGATCTGGATTGAATCGCCCGACTCGAGTGTGACCTATTACAAGATCACGTTCCCCGACTCGATGCCTCAGGAGGAAATATCCGGATATAGGGAGAGGCTTCTGAAGGCATTGCAGATCGTTTCCAAACCGTATGACAGCGAGGGGTGGGGGTACGACAAGGAGGAGATCACCCGGATCGCCAACGTCGCTCTCTCTGAAGCGGTCTCAAGGGGTGCTGTGGTCAATCAGAGATTACTGTTTGGCGGTTTGAAGAGTGCCGTCATAACGGAGGATCGAGACAAAGAACAGCAACTTCTCGAAGTTCGTTCCGAAATGCGTTTACCTCCCTATGAGGAAGGAGCGAAGAAATACTACGAATTGAACAAGGCGTTTTTTGACGAAGCACCGATTATTGAAGATCTTACTTCATTCTTGGATTGGTATCAGGCGAATCGTCCCAAACTGATTTCACGGAAAGATCCCGAAGAGTTCTTAAGCGCCAGTTATGCAAGTCAGGTGCTTTTTATGGCAGGTAAGATAACGGCGGAAAATTTCCATGAAATACATCGAAAAACTGGAGCCTATGAATATGCGGAACAATCTGCGGTCATCCAGAGCGCTCCAACGTTCGAAGAATTTGGTCCCTTTCTGGATTGGTACAAGGCGTATCGTGCGCAGCTGCCATTCCGGGAAAAACCGGAGGAAAGAATAAGCGCCGGCTACACGGTCCAAGTCCTTGTCCAAGCCGGAAAGATCTCCGCCGAGAAAGAAAAGAGTTTTTACTATCAGGCTGCTGCTTACGAATACGCGGAACAATCGGCTGTGATCCAAGGAGCTCCTCAGTTCGAGGAATTCAGCGCTTTCATGGATTGGTACAAAGCGAACCGTGCGCAACTTTTATCCCGGGATGATCCGAAGGAAAGCATAAGTGCCGGTTACACAGCCCAAGCGCTTGTTCAAGCCGGTAAGATCCCGGCCAAGCGATCGCAAGAATTTCATAGAGCGGCTTTAGCCTATGAATATGCGGAACAATCGGCCGTGGTTCAGAAGGCGCCTCAGTTTGAGGTATTCAGTGCTTTTTGGAATTGGTTCAAGGCGAATCGTAAGAAACTCGTTTCAAGGGAAGATCCGGAAGAAAAGATCAGTGCCGGCTACACGGTCCACGTTCTCGCTCAAGCCGGAAAGATCGCTACCGAGAAGCTCATGGATTTTCGATTTGAGGCTGCTGCTTATGAATATGCGGAGCAATCGGCCGTGATCCAGAAGGCTCCCCAGTTCGAAACATTCAGTGACTTCCTGGATTGGTACAAGGAAAACCGTGTGCAGCTCGTGTCCCGGGAAGATCCGGCGGAGGTTTTGGGGGCCGCTTACACGGTTCAAGCGCTAGTCCACGCTGGAAAGATCTCGCTCAAGCGATCGCAAGAATTCGAGAGAACGGCTGTCGCCTATGAATACGCGGAGCAATCGGAGGTCATCCAGAGGGCACCCATCTTCGAAGTATTCAATGATTTCTGGGATTGGTACAAAGCCCATGCGACAGAATTGGTTTCCCGACAAAATGCTCAGAAGGTCTTGGCGGCCGGAACCGCGACGACCGTGCTTGCTTATGCGGGGAAAATACCTCTCTCGAAGCTTCAGGATTTCCGGCGAAATGCCTCTGCGCGTGAATATGCGGAACAGTCGAGCGTCATCCAAAACGCGCCCGGGTTCAAATCGCTTGAAGCATTCTGGCAGTGGTATAAAGCGCATCGTCCGGAGCTGATATCGCGGGAAAACCCGGAGGAAGTTCTGGGGGCCCCAACGACCGTCAGCGCGCTTTTTCATGCTAAGAAAATTCCTGAAGAGAAATTCAGGTACTTTCAACAAGGTTCTGCCGCGATGGAATATGCAGAGCAGTCGGCGGTGATACAGGGCGCCCCGTCCTTTGAGGACTTCGATACGCTCCTGGATTGGTACAAGGAGCATCGCGCGGACCTGGTCTCGCGGGATAATCCCGAAGAGGGGATCAGTGCCGCCTATGTGGTCCAGATCCTTACCCTCGTCGGGAAAGTCCCTCCAAAAAGAGAAAAAGAATTCCGCTTTAATGCGGGAGCTTTTGAATACGGTGAACAATCCGCGGTGGTGCAGAACGCACCCGTGTTCAGCAATTTTGAGGAATTCCTGGATTGGTACAAGACTCATTCCGTAGAGCTCGTATCGGGAGAAGATCCTGGAAAAGTGCTTGGAGGCACCTACACGGTCCTTGTGCTTCATTTTGCAGGGAAGATCCCCGGCGAGACCTTGTTCCGGTTCCAATACGCTGCCTCGGCCTATCACCGGGCCACGCTTGACCGGGATGTCATCAGCGCTGAGATGAAAAGGATCTGGACGGACGCTGTTCCGCCCGCAAAGCGTCTGTCCGAATTAAAACGGCGATTCGATGAAACGAAGCTGCTTAATCTTAAAGCACTCGCTGTCAGTGTCCGGAAACCTCTCAGTAAACAGTACCGGGATCAAATATTAACCCGTGCCTATCAGGAATACGGCGAAGAAGTTATGAAGGCCCCGGCGAGACAGTGGGGAGCAACCTTGGTGGTTTTAACGAAGATCCCCGATCAATTCGTTCTCAAAGCGAAAGTCCACTTCATGCTCCCGCCCTTTCTTTTCGATCGTCTTCATTTGGAACTCGGGGATTCTCAGAAACCAATTACGAAACAATCGCGGGTCGAGATCGTTTTATCGAATAAGCCGGCTCGCCGCATGAAAATCGATATTGACGAAACACGGCAGAGATTTATTTTGACTTATGCTCCGGCCGACGGATCAGGCCCGATCGTGTCCGAGATACCGATGTTGGATACGTCCGGGAAGCTTACGACAAAACATCCGCTGCATTTTTACTCGGCCTTCCGTGCTTTCTATGATGATGCCTTCGGGATCCCTCTTCATCCGGGAATAGAGAGAAAACACGCGATCAAAGCACATCTGCTAGCTTTTAGCAAAAAGAACCTAGCACTCGAACGTCAATTGCCTTTCACCCAGGCCGATGGTTATATTCAGTTTTGGGGAAGATTGTATCTTCCCGGATTCTACTATAAACGTCCTGAAGCCTTTCGCATTGTCACGGACCGGGAAAGCTATCCGCGTTTCTTGATGTTCTGGGAAAAAACGAATCCGGGGAATTATGTGGTTTACGAATATTATGAGAATTATCTGGAGTCCTCCGGGACGGGAGAACGCATTTCTTTTGAGAGATACGATGCAGAAACCGGAAAAAAGAAACGGAAAGGGTATAGCCTTCGCCTCTACGACATTTCCGAAGAATTCCGGACCTTTGATGCGCAAGTCGCCGGTAAGATCGAACCCAAAGATGCGAGCCGGCGCTACAGTAATTCTTTGGGTTTCCAGATGGGGGAAACAAGTTTTAGCTTCCTTCCTTCCGGGTCCGTGCAGGTTCATTCTTACTCGGGGGTGCGAAAATCCGATTCCGAGTTGATCCGCCCCGTCTTGAACGCCATTCCCGTTACCCTCGAAGAGACGGAAAAACAACAAAAGATCGTGGCGCACTACGACAATCCAAGTCGTCCGAATGCCGTGATTATCGACGGGATTACGAATGAAGCCAGCGAGCCGGTCCGGTTTCAACTGGATCGCTTTTACAACCTTGCAGTCATCTTAAAACTCGCGGATACCGGGGAACTGCCGGGGATCAAGTTCTCCGATCCTGCCCGGAGTATTCTGGCCCCGTATCCGACTCTGGATCCTGCCGTGGATAAGAAAAAAAGACCGCCGGTGCGCAATTATCAATACGACACAGTAAAAAATGAAATAGCTCCCACAGAAGATTTTCGTGATCCCGTGACCTTTGAGATTCTTTCACGTTCGGAGGTCCGGATAGAGGAGAGGATCCTGGATGTAACGACCATGACGCTAGGAGCATTGAAAAACCTGCGGTCATTAACCGAAAGTGGTCCCCTGAATGAGGTGCCGGTTTCGATGGGACTGCTGACGAAGTCTTTTGAAATACCTATTACGTTGCGCGCATCTGGAGAAATGGGCCGAAGAGGGTTTTTAAGAGCGGCCGGAACGATTGGGATTTTCGGGGCGGCGTTATGGGCTTTGGGTGGTGCGACGACGCTTGTAGGTCAGGTACGCCGGCCGGCAGTTCCGGCGAAATCCGTTCCGGTGGATGCCGCCTCCAAAGCTATGAACGTGATGAATCAAGTCCGTTACGCAGTATCGCTTGAGCCCCTACAATTCAATGATTGGAACGGAACAAAAGGGAATGCTCTTGCCACGGTTTTAGGAGAGTTGAATAACTTTTCAGAGCAATGGAAAAAAATACCGAAGCAAGGAGTCTCTCCCGAAAAATTAGGGGAAATTCACCGCGCTTTTTTCCAGAACCTGGCCCGACGGATCAATTCCGGAACAAAACTTTCCGAAGATTACGGATTGGATTATGTGAGGGCCATCGCCCGTCTAATGCACAAGGACCTGCCGCAATTTTTCGCTGCACAAGGAATGGTCTTCAATGTCAAAGGCACGGCCGTGGAAAATCTGACTATGCAAGTGACGCGCGACGGGCAAGTTGTCCGGTTGCAGGATTATTTTTATCCAACATTTGTGATGCCCGCCAAATACTTTCTTGTGCTGAAAGCGAACGCGCGAAGAGACCTCAAGATGCCGCCGCAGGTTCTCGGCGACGAAAAAACACCGCTCATTCTCGTTCAACCGGTCCGGATCCGGATCAGCGGGGGACAGGTCCAGTTCTCGCCCTATGCGGAACCCTGGAAGGAAAGTCAGAACAACGAACTTGGTTTTGCGGATGGCGCGACGGCGTTCTTGAGGGCTGACCTCATCGAACAGGCCCTGAAATATGACCGGGTGAGCCTCGGGAAGATCGATCTTGGATTTTTTGCGGAGGACCTTTCCTTGAGAAATGCTATGGAAGGCGTCCGTGTCGACGAACCCGAGGTCTCCCAGGGAAAAACGGTCAAGATCATTTTCTATCCGATCACGGACTTAGGTTCCGCTGCGGGATATGCCGGCATGAAGTTAATGGTAGCCGCCATGCGGTCCCTTGATAAGGGCAAGACTGTTTTCGATTTCGGGTTTTGGCAACTGGCACGGTATCTTGAAACGGCGAAGCATGAAACCACCCATGTCAATGACTCCCATAGAGACATATGGCGCACTATTTGGCAGATGTGTCAACCTGCAAGTGATCAACGGGTCTCTCAGGAGGAGATCGATAAAGCACAAATATTGAGAGAACAGAACGCGCGTCTGGAGACACTTCGAAAAGTTCCTGAAGTTTTTTTAAAGAGCTTATTAAATACGGTGCAGGTTGCGGACAGACCGGTTTCGAGCGGCGATAAGGCCCAGGCCGATATTCTTACCGCGATTTTGAAAGAGTTGAACCGGGATCCCGTTCGCTACGGTATTGATGTGGTAGAAACAGGATTGAAAGTGGATATGTTGCAGAAGCTAAAACCCGGTGAAAAGGTGTCCTCACGGATGGCCGTGACATTAGATAAAAATACTCAGATCATGGCGCAGTTCTACCGCATTACGGAAAAACCCGATCGCATTGAAGCGCTTTATACCGCCGTACGCAAGGCACTGAATCTTGACGCGCGCGCCCAGGCCCTCGCCGCCAAATACAACTTCCTCGATCCTGCTCGTTCTGAGAACCGTACGAATGCCCAGCTTCTCAGCCCCAAAGCGGAAGAACTCTTGCGGTCGGAGGTACGGCATAGGGAGCCATCCGGGGAAGTGTTTTCCTTGTTGGAGAGGCTGAAGATTGACCGCTCCGTTTCCGCGCTTGCCACCGATGACCGAATGGCCCTTTCGGTCGGCGAGTGGAAGCCTTCTTACCGGGCGTTGGATGCCAAGGAATACAACATAGATCGTGGAACAGTGAAAACGTATCCCGTCTATCTCCGGATCGGTCCTCTGGTCATTTTGTCAAAGGATGTGGACGCAAAGGAGAATGAAAAAATCTTTCAAGGGCTCCGGAGGATGCCGGGGCTTATTGTCCTGCGCATGAACGCAAGGCTTTATTTCAACAAGTACACCAAGGCGGTCCTTGGCGCCATGCTCGTACATGATTTCCGGGATGAACTGGTCGAGGACATCGGGACGGGCCCCGGGGTGCTTGCCCTGGCCTCTTTGGAAATGGGGGCGCGCCGCGTGGCCGGGATCGACAAAGATCCGGCGAAGCTTTTAGAGGCTAAAGCGGAACTGGAACGGTACGGTTACGAAGGAAAACTCCTGCTCAAAAAGGACGGGGATTGGCGGGCCTATCGGGCAGGCAAGAAGGATCGATTCATTCTGATCGAGGAGGATCTGAGCAAGTACCTGAAGACAGCATCGACCGTCCGCAGATCCGTTTTGGGAGGCCGTCCGGATATCCGTCTGGCCAATTTCGGGTTCTGGTACAACGGTGCTCACGAGGAACTGTTGAAAGATACTTACAATGACAAGGAACTCCCCGTAGCTGTGCTGGGGGGGTATTACGGGCCGTATGACAGAAAAGGCAATGAAGAGATGAGAGACAGTGAGTGGGTCGCGGATCAATTCCGGGTGCGTGGCTGGGGCCATGTGTGGAGCCGCCTCGATGCGCGTGACCTTGGTGGCTACCGGGAAGGGTTGCCGGGTGCCGAGGCGCTTTATCTCTTCCACAATGGTAAAGTGTCAGCGAACGTCACGCGAGTCCAGGAAGGGTTGGCGCCGCCCCGTGTTTCTGTAGCGGCAGAACCGGTACGTTCCGAAATACGGGAGGTTGCACAGGCGTTGGAGAATCTGAAAACGATCCGGGTCCGCGAGATCGAGAACGGCAATTTCCTGGAAGTGATCGAGCAAAGGATCGTCGAAGGGAGAGGACGACTCGGATCGGATGCCAATATGCCCTCCTATTTTCTCAAGGATTATGTGGCAAGAATGGAAAGGGGAGAGAAGATCCTCGAACCTTCGGAGATCCCGCCGCCGGTGGAGACGGAATTCGGACTGATCGATCTTTCGCGGCTGAACGATGTCACACGTTACAAGGGTTACGATGCCGGGGCACAACTGGCGCGGGACCTGCACATTGCCCATCTTTTAGGGCTTATTTCTCTTTCGCAGTTTAAAGGGGTTTCTCCCAGCACTCATATTGCGACCTTGCTTAAAAAGAAAAAAATAGAGGGGATCAAAGACGTCAATATTAATTGGGCCGTTTGGTCTTTATTGAAATCCCGGTTCGCGCAAATGCTTGAAGAAGGGAAAAAAGGAACCTACCGCGGCGATGGCGGCCAAGTCCGGTTCTACAAAGAAGTTTTCGGCCCGCGCGCTCCCAAGATGCATGCAGGACAACTTTTCAACGCGATCTCGAGCATGATCCCCGGGGACCTGAACTGGAAAAAGATGGACATGAATCTTGAGGCGGTGTCAAAGTTGCGCGAAGATTTTGAGGCAAAATTGAAGGAACCCGGATGGATCGAGGGGCGCCAGGGGGACGCGAAACAGCTGGAATATTACCTGGAGGCGTTCGGTCCTCGTGTTCGGAAGATGCGCGCGAGAAATCTTTACAGTGCGATCTCGAGTATTTTGGACCAACGGCTCGGCGCGAAGAGTTTGCGGCAGATCCTCGACTGGCATGGCGTGTCGCATCCCATGAGCGAGCTGGTTGAAGCAAAGGGTGACGGTTCTTTGGTCATCAGGACCGAAAAACTCCGTTCGGAAATTCGCGAAAACCAGCAGCCTTTGGCGAGGCCGGTCAAGAATATTCTCGTCGTTGACGGTGAAAAGACCCAGGCGAGTGCTATGGGCGGGAGCCTCGAAAATATCGGATTTAAAGTAGTGGTAGAGCATTCCGGGGAAGAAGCGCTCGAGAGGCTTAAGCAATTCAAGCCGGACGTGATCGTGACCGATGTCTTGAAGCCTGCTGGGTACGCATGGGTCGAAGAGGCGGTCGAAAGGAAAGAACTCGGACAAATCCCCATCTTTTTTCTCCTAAGCGGCGATGCCCCAAATCGAGAAGCGTTTGAACGGGCGAAAAATAGACTGGCCCAGCAGCATCCCGTTCATATTTTAGAGAAATCTCTCGAAGGTGCGGTTTTTAAAGCGCTTTCCGCGGAGCTCCGCGCCTTAGATCCGAAAGGGTCGGAAACTGGGGCGGATCAGGCGACTGAGTCCGAATTCTTTCGCGCCGCAGGTCTTGACATGAAAACAGGAGTGGCAAGGATCACGGATCTGTGGAAGGAGATCCTGCCGGCGGACAGGACCCTCCGTTCGTTCAGCAGGACCTTCGACCATCCTTATGAAGAGGAAGTAGTGGAAAATGGGCAAACAAGGAAAGTTTCAAAAACGGTTCGTGTAACGTGGGAGCCATTCATCCCGCGATCGGCCGAAGAAGTGAAACGGGTCATGGATATTGAGCGTCAATCGTGGCAGACCATGGTGGGCCTTGATGTTCCCGAGGCCGTGATCCTTGAACGGATCTTCGGCAAAGCGAACGGGGAGCGGCGTCCGAATCCTGTGATCGTGGTCCGTGTGAACGACCGGATCGAAGGAGGGGTCCACATGAGTTTTTCGGAGGCCGGAGACGCTCTCCAGAAACTGCCACGGACTTATGCGGCGATGCAGAAAACGTTCGTGCCGCCGGGAGAAGGAAAAGACTTGGCGGTGGTGGATTTTTCAGTTTTTACGGCACGTGAGACAAAACAGTATCAGCTTCTTCCAGTGCTTGTGGACGCAACCGCAGCGCTGGCCCGGCTGGTCGGTATTAAAAAAGTCATCGCCTATTCCCGCGCCGAACTTTTCGACCACTTTGTCCGGAAAAATCCTAAATTCCAGAAACCGGAATACCTGGGCGGAAACGGGAAACTGGATACCGAAAAAGTTTTTGACGCATTTGTCAAGACGGTTTCCGTCCCAAGCGGCGCGATCCCCTTCAAAGAGTATGCGGCATTTTTCAGAGTGGATACCTCCAAGATGGCTCCGGGGGAAGCCGAGGAATTCTTTAAAACGATGCAACGACAGATCCACGAGAAGAACGGAGCCAACGGTCCGAAACCAAAGCTGGAAGAAGTGCGCCGCTATTTTACGATCGAGGAATTCAGAGATATCAAGGAGTTTGCTGTCTTTCACATTACCAGGATCGGGGACCCCTTTCTTAGCGCAACTCATCAGAAACTTGGCGCACAGTTCGGCGGGTTCATACAGAACTCCCGTCCGGAAGATCTGCGCGGCGGTCAAGGTAACGTGTCTATGGTCTATGATCTTTCCAAGTCTCGTGCCGAAGTCCGCGAAGACCGGCAGCCTTTGGCGAGGCCGATCAAAAACATCTTGGTCGTGGATGACGAGGAAAGCATTGCCGAAATAGTGAGCGAAGTGCTTGTGGATGCTGGTTATTCCGTGGCTGTGGCGCATTCCGGCGATGAGGCGTTAGAAAAACTTGGCCCATTCATGCCGGACGCCATTATCTCGGATATTCTGATGCCCGGGATGAAAGGTTACGAATGGGTCACGGAAGCGGTCAAGAAGCCTGGGCTCGAGAAGATCCCCGTGGTTTTTATAAGCGGGAATGTGGGGAACCAGGAGGCATTCGACCAGTCGGTTGATGCGTTAAAGCAACAGCATCCGGTGCATTTTCTCGCGAAACCTTTCAGCATTTTTACCATTACGCCTCTCTTTGAAGATCCCGTCACGAATTTTGAAAGCTGGCCCGGTCGTTCGGAGGCACGTAGTAGCCTCCGCACTAAGAGTGGCAACAAAGTCGCCACCGTACGTGCAGAAGTGCGGGCCAAGCCTGCTGCGATCGAAGCGTCCGCCGCCGTAGAAGCTGCCGGAGTTCGGGCGGGGGGCGTTACCGCAGCTTTTTCAAAGATCCAATCGTCGTTCAGCGAGTCTCACGATTCCGCAAGAGACAGTGAAGCTGTTTTTATTTGGGGAAATGATCCGGTGCCTCATGAGGTGATCCGGCAATTGCAGCGTGAACCCCGAAAAGGGGCCCAACATATTCATATCGGATTTTCAGGATTGGAAAATTTAAATTTTGTTGTGGCCCGTGATTCGGGAGGATTCCTCTGGATGAACCGGAACGGCAACATGCGTCGCGTTTTTGAAGAGACCCGGAAAATAATCATCGCTGAGAAAGCGGACCGTTTCGACTTCGTTAAGCGTATGAAAGAGATCTTTTCCTATGAACCGCCCTATTGGGATTCCCGTGGGTTTTCACAGCGCATGGACGAGGAATTGATGCGCCCCGGAAGCTGGCTGTCTTCGGACGGGAATTTCGAGAAGGTCCAACGGCTCTTTCGTGAAAGCAAAGTCCTTTTCATTGAGGCGGATGCTTCCAATGCATCTTTTATGAAGAGCCTTCAGGAAATTTTTAACGCCGAAGGAATACGCGTGGACACCTTGTTTCTTACCAATATACCCGATTGGATCAAAAACGAAGGCCGGGAGGCGGCATTTTTCGAGGCCATGAGCGTTCTGGGAGACTCGAACACCCTAGTCATCCAGTCGAATCTGACGCAATTGTGGCAAGAACGCCGTCAGGAGGCGCTTGAGTCCTTTCGCCGGTGGGCAGAAATCTCTTCTGCGGGCGCTGGAAAGAATCCGCGGTCGGAAGTGCGGGCGGAAGAGGAAACTCGGGCACTTGAGGCTTTGCAGAGAAAGCTTCTCGAACAGCACAGGAAACTTCTTGGAGAGATTAATGCTTTGGATCTGCTTAATATCAGGACATCGGCCTGGAAGCCCGATCGCGTCCTCTATGATCAATTCACTTCACTTTTCAAAGTACTCGGGAACCTCAAACAGGGTGCCAGGACCCGTCAATATATAAGACTCGAGCGTATTCATTCCGCAAAGGCGATCGCAGACAGAATTTTCGAAGTTCTTTCTTCACCACAGCAGAGAAAGTACCGGGGGGTTGCAACGGATTTGAGGGCTTTAAAACGTTTGCGCAATCTTTTGAACATATGGACGAAGGAAGCGGTCGCCCTGCAAGAGATGTATGACATATGGGAGGCGGGCTCCTACCGTTATGATCCCTTCCACGGGAATAACGATAACTTGGCAATTCGGGACTATATTCAAAGGACATCGGAGGTCTGGACGCTCGCGGTTCGCCGTCTTCTTGACCCTGAAGGGATCCCCGAAGGGTTCACGAACATGCGGGGCATCGTGGAGACATTCCCAGGCTTGATTGCTGCATGGTCCCGTGAACCGTGGAATATTCCGACCGAGAGAGAAAGAAGACCGGAATACATTGAAGGCTACCTGAACGGGTGGCACAAAACGGAGAGGCTTGAGTCCGGGGAACTTGTGGACCGCATCCAGCCCGGGTCCAGGGATGCGATCGGTCCTCGTCATCGCCGCGAACTCTATCATTTGGAAGAAGGTCTGGCAATGATGATCCGGGCGGCGAAGGGGTTGAAACTACAGCAGCAGGAATTGCCTTTTGGGGAGGCAGGATCTCAGCGTTCGGAACTCAGAGGATCGACGACGGCGGCAAGGGATCTGCTTGCGGCTTCAAATAATGTTTTTGTTCTGGGCGTGCCGGAATTACCTCAAGATGCCATTATCGATGCCGCGCATAAATTGGACGCCGTTTTCTCCGTTCCGGGGATCGTCTCTTATCTTCCGGAACAGGTTTCCGTTCATGTGGACGGCCGGCCAGTAATGTTGCCGCGGATAGAAGCCGCGCGAGGGTGGGTCGTCGGGCAAATGACAAAGCAAGTGCTCATGCAGGCGGCCGCTTCCGGGATCTCGAATGAACGGCTGGCAGAAGTTTTGGAGATGCTCCAAAAGGCGTTGCCTGACGGCGTCATGCTTCCGTCCGGAACCTCGCTTGAAGGCCCTCAGGTCCATGTTCATTTAACGGATCTTACGGAAAATGACCGGTCAGCACTGATCACACATTTTGCGGTGGTGTTGGGGGTTCTCGTGTCGTTACGCGGGCGTCTTTTGATCAATATGGATGCTGACAATAAGACGGCTCAGGACATCGGGGAAAAGATCCGCGCTCTTGCCAAACAGGAGGGGATCACGTTGGCGCCGGACCAGCTTAAGATCGTTCCTTCACGGCAGGAGGACCCTTTCTTGTTGAAGGGTGTGCAAAAAGTTGACGCTCTTGTGGCGCGTAGTGGCGAATCCTTCGACAAGGTCCCTCATCAACAGGGGGTCGGCAGCCGCTGGGTGACGGAGGACGCAGGAGATATGAAGACCCTCGCTGCGGCCCTCACGACCGTGCTTTATGCCACGTTAGACAAACAATGGGAGGCGAACCGGTTCAATATTCATAAGCCTTCTGAGTATGATCACGGTGCCCTGTTAGCGACCATACTTCAAGCGATCCAAGGATATCTCCAGATTCGCACTGCGGCGTAAAATTCCTTCCCTCAAGGAAGGCAAATCAGTATAATCGCCTCTCTTTTGGCGCTTCATTCACGTCCCCATCGTCTAGGTCGGCCTAGGACACCAGGTTTTCATCCTGGTAACAGGGGTTCAAATCCCCTTGGGGACGCCAAACTTGATTCTGGAGCCGTCGCTTCTTGTAACACCTTGAAGAATATACAAGTTGCGGCGGTTCCAAATCTTTCCTCCAAGAAAGACAATCCCAGGGTCTATAGTTTTTGGTTTTGCCGTGGTACAATCCCCGCATGAAAGCTGCCACCATTAGCCCCTGCACCATCCTCCGCAGGCAAGTGAATCATGATGAAGAATAAAGGGCAATGTCTTCGTGAGTGGATCCTAAAGCCTTCCTCCTTCGGCGCTTTGGGTTTCCCTGAACAGAAATGGATCAGGAATTTTCTACTTCTTATATTTTTTCTGTGCATGCACTTGGCAATAACGCGTTTCCCCTTGATCGATTCGGATTCAAAACGCTATTTGAATATGGCGGTATTCGGGCATCCCAATGTTCTCGCACCAACGCTCGTGAGTTGGATGCTGGGTCCGCTATGTCATTTGATAGGTGCCTGGGCTTTTGCGGCCTTTCAGATAGTTCTCTTATCATACGTGTTAGCGACTTTTCTCGAGTATTTCCGGATGCC
>JBDRCT010000039.1:0-40383 GCA_043821445.1 Candidatus Omnitrophota bacterium
AGGGTTAGGAAAATTATACCCTAAACCCTATGTCCTACCCGCTCGTTAATTGCCGCCGACTTCAAAGCGCACGAAACGGCGGATAATGATATTTTCACCGATCTTCGCGATAAACTCCGTCAAAATGTCCTGCACGATCCGGCTGTCATCCTTGACGAATTTTTGATTGAGAAGGCAGATATCCTCATATCGCTTCGTGAGCTTGCCTTCGATGATCTTGTTACGGACCTGCTCCGGCTTGTCTTTGACCTGTTCGAAAAAGATCGCTTTTTCTTTTTCAAGGTCTGCCGCCGGAATGCTCTCCGGACCCACATATAGAGGGTGCGCCGCCGCGATCTGCATCGCGATATCGCGCGTAAAGGACTGAAAGGTCTCGTTCTTGGCCACAAAGTCGGTCTCGCAATTGACTTCCAAAAGCACGCCCAACTTGCCGCCGGCGTGGATATAGGAAATGATCTGGCCTTCGCGGGCCTCCCGGGTGGACTTTTTCTTGGCGATATCAAGGCCCTTTTTGCGGATCACATCCTGGGCCCCTTTCAGGTCCCCGCCCGCTTCCACAAGGGCGTTCTTGCAATCCATCATCCCCGCCCCGGTCAATTCCCGGAGTTTTGTCAGGTCCGAGCTGCTGAACTTCACTTCTCTGGTCGTCATGATATCTATCCTTATATTTTTGAAGTCACTCATGCTTATGGGAAAAACGCCCGAAGGTCACTACCCGCTTGACGGATACGGAAACCGTCTACGCTGAGGCACTTGCACCGTTGTGCAAGCACCTTCGCGTGACGGACATGGAAACCGTCTACGCTGAGGTCAAATTTCGCCTTCTTTTTTCTTGGCGGGCTTCTTGGCCTTCGGCTTCACCTCGTCTGTCGCCACCACGCCGGCCAGGATCTTCGGATCCAGCTTCTCTTCGATGACGTCCTCATCGATCACTGCCTCTGCGTCCGCGGTTTCTTCCGCGGCCTCTTCCGCAGCGAGTTCGGCTTGGAGCGCATCCGCTTTATCCTGAGCGACCTTCTGGAATTCCTTGCGGCCTTCCGCAACCGCACCCGAAACCGCTTCGCAGAAAAGCTTGACCGCTTTGATCGCGTCATCATTCCCCGGCAGGGGATATTCGATATGATCCGGGTTACCGTTCGTATCCAGCACAGCCACGACGGGGATCCCGAGCCTTGTCGCTTCCGCGATCGAGATCTTTTCCAGTTCCGCGTCGATCACGAAAACGGCCCCGGGGACCTTCCGCATCTCGCGGATCCCCGAAAGATTCTTGATAAGTTTTTCGCGTTCCTTTTTGAGGGAACCGACCTCTTTTTTCGTGATGAACTGAAAGCTGCCGTCCTGCTCCATTTTGTCGATCGTATCGAGTTTTTTGATGGACTTGCGGATCGTCTCAAAATTGGTGAGCATCCCGCCGAGCCATCGCTGGTTGACATATGGCATCCCGCATGCCACCGCGGCCTCTTTGAGAGGGATCTGCGCCTGTTTCTTGGTGCCGACAAAGAGGACCTCTTTCCCTTCGACGGCGAGCTGTTTGAGGAACAGGAGGGCTTTCTCGAGACAACTGAGGGTCAGCTCAAGATTGATGATATAAATACCGTTGCGCTCCCCGAAGATGTATTTTTTCATCTTGGGATTCCAACGCGCTGTTTGATGTCCGAAATGGACACCCGCTTCAAGTAACTGCTTGATAGTGATAGGGGACAAAACTTCCTCCATGGATGTTGAGACGAAACATGACGGGATTATCGCACTTGAGCCCCGGAGAATTCCGGAGGGTTCAGTATGGTCACCCTCCCTTTCCCTTTGGCTCGGAGGGCCCGTCATTTTCCAACCAGCGGACAAAAAAGCGAAGACCTGAAATCGCCCGAAAGCGCTCCAAGTACTGATGGCCTCTATACTGCGTTTCCATTAAAAATTCTATGGGTTCGCAGTATTGCACCGTTAACCTTTGAAATTAATGGAGAACGGTGCTGAAGTTGGCGCGTCATTATACAGAAAACAGCTTTAGGGACAAGGATTTTTTTAAAGATAGGAGACTGCAGACAAGAGACCAAGTTTACCGGTATCAAAGTGTCATCATTCGCTTCGCTCATTAGTATCAGAGTGTCAGTTTTGATACTTTGACACTCTGAAACTCTGACACCTTTCTTTTATTTCGGCGGACGGGTCAGATTTTCGGGAGAAAGGATACGGGCAAGCTCTTTCTCGCTCAAAAGTCCTTTGGAAAGAACGACTTGCCGCAGGGTTTGTTTCTTCTTGAGGGCCTCCTTGACGCACTCTGCGGCTCTGGAATAGCCGATGTAAGGATTCAGGGCTGCAGCGATCCCAAAGCTCTTTTCCGCGTACTCGTGGCATTTCTTCTTATCCGCCGTAATGCCCTGGACACATTTCTCCGCTAGAAGCCGCGTCGTGTTCTTCAGGATCTCAAACGAATGCATCAGGTTCCGAATGATCACCGAGCGCATGATGTTCAGCTCGCATTCTCCGCTCGCGCCCGCGAACGCGATCGCAACGTCATTACCGATCACCTGGAAACCGACCTGCACAGCCAACTCAGGCATGACGGGATTCACCTTTCCCGGCATGATCGATGACCCGGGTTGCAACGCCGGGAGCCGGATCTCGCCGAATCCCGTGTTGGGGCCGGAACTCAGGAGCCGAAGATCATTGGCGATCTGAATAAGAGAAAGAGAATAATCACGAAGCACGCCGGAGACGGCGGCAAAATCCGCATCGTTCTGCATCACGCTGAAAAGATCCGGACTGCTTTTCACGGCAAATCCCGTGATCCGCTTTAGATTCGCGATGACACGCGCGCGGTAACGAAGCGATGTGTTGAGACCCGTCCCAACCGCCGAACCGCCGATCCCGAGTTCCAAAAGCCCGAGCACCATGGCCTCGACGCGCAACCGGCCCTTTTTCAACTGATGCGCCCAACCCCCGAATTCCTGCCCAAGCGTGATCGGCGTGGCATCTTGCAAATGGGTCCGACCGCTCTTGACGATCCGCGAGAACGCCCTTGCCTTTTTTGCGAGTTCGCTTTCGAGTATGAGCGACGAGCGCGAGAAAGCCCGCGAGATCCGGAGCACCGCGAGTCTGAGCGCGGTCGGGACCACATCGTTCGTCGATTGCCCCATATTCACATGATCGTGAGAATAGAGGGCGTTATGGTCGCCGCGCCTTTTTCCGAGGATCTCGAGCGCCCGGTTCGCGATCACTTCATTCATGTTCATGTGCGCAGAAACACCGGCACCGGACTGGAGCGTATCGGTCACGAATTCCCCCCTCCATTTTCCGGCTATCACCTCTTCGGCGGCGCGAATAATCACGCTCGCTCTTTTGCGGTCGAGCCGCCCGAGCGAGAGGTTCGCCTCGGCGCAGGCCTTTTTGATCACGGCAAGTGCCCAGATAAAATCCGGGTGGAAGCGTTCTCCGGAAACCGGGAAATTTTCGATCGCCCGAACGGTTTCAATGCCGTAATAAGCCGCTGCGGGAACGGGTTTTGTCCCGAGGGAATCCTTTTCGATGCGCATCTTCTGCTTTTTCATGTTGAAGCTCCTGTCGCCACATTTTGGCCGTCGTAATGCTGACTGATCGCGATCGTGACCGCGTCAGGCGTGCAAAGCACCGCTTTGACCTTCGAAACCCTGGCGAGCGCTGCGATCTCGGCATCCGGCAATGCCACGCACGGATCGCCCGTCCCGATCACCAGGATATCTTCTTGTATTTCGATCGGAACAAATCTGTATTTGACGGCCACGCTTTTGGGAACCCGTTCGATCGCGCGGGGGTCGATAAACACATGAGACAGATCCACGAAGGGCATCGCGTGTCTTTCCGCCAGCGCCTTAAAGAGAAGGAATTTCGGAATATATTGTTTCCGGGTCAGCACTTCCCCCACGAACTCATGGGTCCGCTTTTGCTCGTTCAAAGCATCTCCGAGCTGTTCCCAATTGATCAGCTTCTTCCGGATCAATATCTCTCCGATGTGCCATGGTTCCATAAGAAATGCCTATTCTACGGGATCATTCCGTACGCGCAAGATGAAGATTGGTAAAGATCTGACGGGTCGCAAGCGATTGGTTCAAGGTGTAAAAATGGAGGCCGGGCACACCATTACGTAGGAGCTCTTCGCATTGGCGCGTGGCATATTCGATCCCGAATTTCGTGATCGAGACCTGATCCTCCCCGAACCGGGTGATCGCCTCACGGATCGTTGACGGGATCTCAGCCCCGCACATCTGCGAGAATTTCTCGATCTGGGGGCCGTGCGTGACCGGCATGATCCCCGGAACGATCGGGACCTTGATGCCAATCTGACGGGCACGACTCACAAAATCAAAATAGTGGCGATTATCAAAGAAAAGTTGGGTTACGACCGTGTTCGCCCCCTCATCGACCTTTTGCTTGAGATGCTCGAGATCCCTTTGTTTGTCCCTGCATTCCGGATGACCCTCCGGATAACCGGCCACGCTCAGATCGAACGCTTGACCAAGCACGGGATGCCGGCGGATGAAGCTCACGAGTTCCGACGCATACCGAAAACCGTTCCGAGGGGGCTTGAACTGTGTTTCACCCTGGGGCGGATCCCCCCGGAGGGCAACGATATTCTCGATGCCTTTCTCATGGAGTGCCGTAAGGATCTTCTCGATTTCGTCACGATTATGGGCCACGCAGGTCAAATGAGCCGCGACTTCGAGACCGATCCAATATTTGATCTCTTCCACGATACGCAGAGTATTCGCCTGTGTATTCCCCATCGCTCCGTAGGTTACCGAAACAAAAGAGGGCTCAAGTTTCTTGAGGTCTGTCACGGTCTGGAAAAGCTTCGCTTCCCCTTCCGCGGTCTTGGGCGGAAAGAACTCGAATGAGATCGTGTATTTCTTTTTTTTTGTAACATTCGGATATTTTCATAAGGGATTCCTGAAATTCTACTTCAAAAGGCCCGATATTCTCAGAAAATTCTTGAAGAGCGCTTCCGAACTTTGCTTCCATTCCAGGCGTGCAGCCGAAAAATCCCGGCGAAGTTCCCCGGTATTCATTGAATGAAAAAAAACGGCCGCTTCATGCGTCCTGTTTTGGATGAACCATACTTTAGCGGTCATGTGTTGATCGGAGATCTGAGGGAGGCGTTATGATTTTTTATTCAGAACCTCTTTGACCTTCTCAAGAAGCTCTTCCGGAGAGAACGGCTTAAAAAGGCAGCCCGCAGCTCCCCGCTTCTGAGCCTCCACGACCTTCACTTTCTTGACGTCGGCCGTGAACATGAGCACCGGAATATGCTTCATGAGAGGATCTTCTTTCAAATGATCGAGCACTTCCCCCCCATCCATCCCCGGCATCACCTGATCCAGAAGAATAAGGTCGGGCATTTCCTTTTCCGCCTTTTTCAATCCCTGGTCTCCCGAGGAAGCCGTCGTCACAGCATAACCATTCGCCTTGAGCCGGAGGGATGAAAGCAAAAGAATCTGGGGCTCATCATCGATGATAAGTATTTTTTTCATCTTAACCTTCATCCCTCGTGTCATGAGTAGATCCTATCCAGGATCTCTTCCAGGGTCTTTGCTTCTTGGGGAAAACAAACCACATTCCCATGGACCTCGATCCCGAGTGTTTTTTGTTCCCGGGCCAAATAATCTTCGAGGATCTGGGAAATGCGCCCCAGCGCAATGAACGCGCTCTCCCTGGAAGTCTCCGGCAAAAGGACCATGATCGCTTTTGCGTCCCTGATCGCAACGTCGACCACGCGCCGAAGAGAGTCGTTGATGATCTTTTCCATTTTAAGAACGATCCGTTCTACATAGCGCACGCCCAATTTCTTTTCGAGTGTTTCAAAATCCAAAATGTCGAAAATAATCACTGACAGAGGACTCCCCTTTCCCTCACATCGGCCCAAGGCCTCACTGATCGCGGCTTTAAAGAACTCCCGGTGATTATGTTGGGGCAACAGGAAGGTCGCCGTCGTCCCCTTCGTCGGAACGCTTTCGATCTTGATGCGTCCGTGATGAAGTTCGATCAGTTTCTTACAAATGGAAAGCCCGAGACCCGTCCCATGATCACCGGGCCCTGCCATGCGTCCAAACTGGCTGAAGTTTTGAAAGGCATGAGGAAGGTCCCTGGCGGCGATCCCTTTCCCCGTGTCTGAAACTTTGCATTCCACAAAACCTTCCCGGACCCGGAGAAGGATCTTAATGTGCCCTTTGTCCGTGAACTTCAACGCGTTATGGATCAAATGATTCAAAACCTGAATGATCTTGTCGCGATCGATATAGATCTCGATCGTTCCGGGCATAAAGTCCGTGAAGATCTCGAGTTTTTTCCGCTGCGCGATGATCTCAAAATTTTTCGCCACTCCCCGGACCACTTCGGCCAGATCACAAAACCTTCGATGAAGATTGACCTGACCCGTCTCCAACCTTGAAACATCCAGGAGCTCTTCGATGATCCGGCCTAAACGGTCCGAGTTCTGCAATGTCATATCCAGAAAAGCTTTTTGATTTTCAGGCACCGGCCCCAAAAGCTCGTCCCGGATCTGGGAGATGCCTTCACGAATGACGGTAAGAGGCGTTCTGAGTTCATGGGAAACGGTGCTGATGAATTCCCCTTTCAGCTGATCATAATGTCTATGCCAGGTCACATCATGGAAAACGCCGGAAAGAGCGACGGGCCTGCCTTTGTGCGAAAGCCGACTCACCACACCTTCCACTTTGAGTTCTCTGCCGCTTTTTCCGATGAACGTCGCATGGAATTTCCGGGGTTTACCGTCCCTCAGGACCGCGAGAAAAACATCTTCGGCTTCTTTCTTGTCTTCGGGGTGGATGATATTGAAGACCGTAAGCTGTGGAATGTCCTTTTCGTTATATTCGAGCGCCTGGTACCAGGCGGGGTTGGCGTCCAAAAGCGCCCCTTCGGCCTTGAACACCTGGATCATATCGCTCGTCAGCCGGCAGAAGCCATGACATGTCTTTTCCCCGAACGGCTTGCTGTAAGACTCCGTTGACCGGCGAATGAATGAGATCTTTTTCTTGGAATAAGGCTGTCCTCGGAAGCGTTTTTTCATCCTTGGGTTTATCGTCATTTCCG
This sequence comes from Candidatus Omnitrophota bacterium, assembly GCA_043821445.1. GTDB lineage: Bacteria > Omnitrophota > Omnitrophia > Omnitrophales > Aquincolibacteriaceae > Aquincolibacterium. The sequence continues at coordinate 7,084 of JBDRCT010000039.1, forward strand.
GAAAAGTCCTGCAGTCAAATTTATCGTGAAAAAATCGACGCTGCGCTCATTTTAATTTTACCGGCTCACTACAATCAGGAACCGCGTCTGAAACATGTTTTTGCCCGGCCATTTAGACGGTCTTGAGCTCCGGGAGCGGGACGATGAACTTGACGCCGCGGGCGCGAAGAGGCTCGATCTTCAAAATGATCTCGTTGGCAAAATTCCATGCGAAGATCAGGACGTAGTCCGTGGGGTGTTCGCCCAGATACGCGCTCGTCACGATAGGGATCTTCCGTCCCGGGATCAGACGGTCCTGCTTAAGAGGGTTATCGTCGACGATATAATCGATCTCGCGCGGTGTCAGCTCGCAGAAATTAATGATCGTGGAGGCTTTGGCCGGTGCGCCATATCCGGAGATCGTCTTCCTCTGTTCCTTGAGAGCTGCGACCATCCCATTGAGTTTTTCCTTAAAGCCCCTCACCCGGCAAGCAAAATCCTGATAAGTCTTCGCATCAAGACAGCCCTTTTCCTTTTCTTCGCGAAGGAACCGGTCCACGATCGCCGCCCGCCGGTAAGGACCTCCTTTTTTTTGCATAAAGACCCTTAAAGATCCGCCGTGGGTGCCCTTCTCGGTGATATCGAAGATCTCCATGTCGAAACGCTCCATAAGGAACCCGAGCGCGGTGATCCCGATGTAACAGACATGCTCGTGATAGATCATATCGAAGAACATCTTCTCGATCATGGTGACAAGATAAGCGAATTCGATCACAAAAAAACCGTTGTCTGAGAGAAGTTCCCGGACGTTCCGGATTACGGACTGAATGTCGTCAATATGGGCGAACACATTATTAGCGCTGATGGCGTCCGCTTTTCCGTATTGTGCCACGATCTCACGCACGGTCTCTTCATCGAAATAACGGTTGAGCGTTATGACGCCACGTTTATTCGCGTCCGCAGCGAGGTTTTTGGCGGGCTCCACTCCGACCCCGCGCATCCCCGCCTTGTCATAACAAGACACGAGCAGGCCATCATTGCTGCCGATGTCCACCACAAACGGCCTGTCTTTTTTTAGCAAACGATCCCTTACATCCCCGGCGTATTCGGCAAAATGGGTGCGGAAGGTCTGCGTCGTGGAGCTCACATAAAGGTATTCATCGAACATTAAGTGCGCGGGCACGGAATGCGTCAGCTGCACGAGATGGCATTTCGGGCACTTCACGACCGCGAGCGGACAATGGAATTCGGTCTTGGCGGCATCCTCTTTGCGCGGAAGATTGTTCGCAAGCGGTTGGGACCCGAGGTCTAAAAAAGGTTCTCCGAGCGGGGTATCGCAATAGCGGCATGTTTTTCTTCGATGCGGATCGTTCGTCATAGATCCCTCAGGCCGCGGGCGGCGGAAAAACTCCGGTGATCTTACTGTGGCGGATGATGATGTGCCCGCCGGAAAGGACCGGGATCTTCCCGTCCGCGATCCGGACCATCACATCGCCCACGAACTCCGGGGTTTGCTGGCGAGCCGCATCCTCGACTCCGAAAAGTTCCCGGCGCATTCCGGTGTTCATGCCGCCCGGACAGACCGTGATGCAGTGAAGCCCCGTCTGAGAATTCTCTTTGGCGATCGCCTGCGACAATGCAAGCACTCCGAACTTTGCCGCCGAATACGACACGAGACGCGGCACCGCGCGGGTCCCCGCCATGGAAGAAACATTCATGATCAGCGCATGGGATTGTTTTTTCATGATCGGGATCGCATATTTACACATTAGGAATGCCGAATCCAGGTTCTGTTTGAAATGCTCCCGGAATTCCTTGAGGGAGACCTTTTCGACAGGAGCCAGCGGCGCGCAGTAGCCGGCATTGTTGATCAGAATATCAATGCACCCGGCCCGGTGCTTGATCCCGGCAAGCAGAGTCTTGACCGTTTTCTCGGAAGTAATGTCTCCAGCAAGCAGTTTGAAATGACCGGAAGGAACCACCTTTTGTGCGGCAGGCCAAGAGCGGCGGGTACGGCTGATCCCGAACACGGTATCGCCCAGACCCACGAACTTCTTTGCCAAAGCGAGCCCCAGACCGCGGCTGGCTCCGGTGATGACGATTATTCTAGGCATCGTCCTGTCAGATCTATTTTGTTTTTAACTCGTTGTTGAGATAGCCTTCGATCACGGGATAAGCGATCGTATCCTCTTCATACTTCCCCTCTTCACGCTCGCGGGTCGTCAGGGACAGAAAAACAGAATCCTCGGTGAATTTTTGGGCGTGGGCTACCAAAGGCGGCGTGCTCACGATATCACCGGCCTTCGCATAAAGGACCTGCTTGTTCGAGGGATCCTTTACTTCGCACGAGTAGCTTTCATAAGCTCCGCTGATCAGATACATGTGTTGAATGTCTTTTTTATGATAATGATTCGCGCGAACCGATCCTTTCTTGGAAGTAATGTACGCAACATGACCGGTCGCGCCTTCAAAGACATTGATGATCTCACCGCGCGCGTCCACAAAAGCCGGGTTGATGTGTCTGATCGTTTCTAATTCCATCATGACTTCCTTTCTTTGAAATAGATCGAATGGCGTTGAACAGAGAACAGGATTTTTACACTTCCCTGAACCAGGCGATAGTCCGTTGAAGTCCTTCTTTAAGCGGGTACTTGGGTCTGAATCCTGTGACCTTTTTGATCTTGGAAATATCCGGACAACGGCGTTTCGGATCGCTTTTGGAATAGACCGCGTGCGGCGGATCGATATGCACGATCTTCACAGGATAAGGCATCGCCTCCGCAACACATTTCGCAAGTCCGGCCACCGAGAGTTCTATCTCGGGATTCCCGATATTGAACGATTCCCCGTGGGCGTTCGAAAAAAGGACACGGAAAAGCATCTCGATCGCGTCATTGATGTAGCAGAAAGCGCGCGTATTGAGGCCGTCGCCGTGGATCGGGAGAGGCTCTTTTCGGAGTGCGTGCTCGATAAAATTCGGCAATACCCGGTAATCGTCCGGACGAATGCCGGGTCCGTACACATTAAAAGGACGCACCATCTTGACCGGAACTCCATAGACGTTCCAGAACGTCTCGCACATGGTCTCGCCGAAGCGTTTGGATTCGTCATAGCAGGCCCGCGGCCCGGTCACGGAAACGTTCCCGCGATATGCTTCGGTGGTGGGCACATGCTTGTTGTCGGGATCTCCATAAACTTCGCTTGAACTGGTAAAAAGAAAGCTCTTCACTTTCTTCTCGCGCGCAAGTTCCAGCATATTCCGCGTTCCGATCGTTCCGACGTCCATCGTCTCGACCGGGAACTTGGTGTAATAGACCGGAGACGCGATCCCCGCGGCATGGACCAGGTAATCGATCTTCTTGTCCGTCTTGAAAGGATCGATGACGTTGTGTTTCAGAAAGGTCAAATGGTCGTCGGAAAAGATCTGCTGTTCATAACCCGTAATGAAATTGTCGAGCAGGATCGCGGAAAGCTTCTTCTTGAGGACTTCCTTATTGAGATAGCGAAGGAGCAGAACGATATAATTGCCGAGAAATCCCCCCGCGCCCGTGACAAGGAAGGTCTTTCCTTCGAAGTGTTTAATCTGGTCCTTGAGATGCTTCGTAAGCCGGATGATATCTTCCCGGATGATCTTTGATTCATAAAGACGCTTATGATGCGAATGAGCTTTGGACATAAGTCTCCTTCCTGGGAATGTACTCCTAAACCTAAAAAATGAGTTGTGATTATAGCCTGGTTGGTGTATTAGATTCAATAAACAAATCGCGCAACGGTCAACGCTCAACGCGCAAAGTCATTCTTTTCGTTGTGCGTTGTGCGTTGCGCTTTGCGCGTGATATGGAACCTATTCAAAAACTCATAGAATTCGTTCTCAATCGAAAGTGGCTCGGGATCTTAGTCGTTCTGGGTCTGGCCTTAGGCGTCGGTATCTCCACCTTCTACCGCGGCGCCATCAGCCCCAAACAGCGCACGGATCTGACGGTGTTCCTTATCGCGGGCGAAATGGTCGCCGAAGGCCGGGCGAACCACATCTACGGGATCGAGAATAAACGAAGCTGGCATTATGTCTATCCCCCGATCCTGGCGGTCCTCCTGGCCCCGGTCTCGAAATGGCCGCTAGGTGCCACGGTCCCGCTTGCTTATCTTCTGTCACTTGCCTGTCTCGCCGGAACTGTGGTGCTTTCCCGGCGCTTTCCGGAGAACGCCCGCCCTGCGAAGACTGGCCGTCAAGGCCACGCGAGCGTGCCAGAATCGTTGGGATGCCGACCCGCGCCCTGGCAGATCGCTCTGGCCATGTTCTTCTGCCTCCCCATGCTTCTCAATACCCTTACGCGCGGGCAGTTCGGGATCATCTCACTTTTTTTTATGGCCACCATTTTCTACAACTATCTTACGCGACGTAAGATCCTGACCGGCCTCCTCCTTGCGCTTGCGGTAGCACTCAAGATCAGCCCCCTTGCATTCCTCGTCTTCTTTTTCTTATTGAAACGGGAATGGAGGATCCTTCTCAGTACGATCGTAGGCTTCGGCCTTTTCTTTTTCCTGCTCCCCTCTCTGGTCATCGGTTTTCACCAGAACTGGGAACTCCTGAAGATCTGGCAGGGCCTGATGTCGGTCTCTCAATCCGATACTGTCTACCATCATTATCTGTGGGGAGAACTTTTCACGCCCTTCGCCGAAGATAACCAATCTTTTTACGCGGTCGTCACCCGCCTGGTCTGGCCGTCCCAAGCGGAATTCATCGGTCATTCCAACGCGCTGGTCCGTTTTATCACATCCGGCCTCGGAGTCGTTCTTCTCGCGCTTCCGTTCGTAAAAAAACAGAAAGCAACCCCGGACCCGGAACAGGACCCGTTACGATCTCTCGCGGAATTCTCGCTTTTTCCCATGCTCATGCTGTTCACTTCACCCGTAACCCAAATTCATCATTACACGGTCATCTATTTTTTGTTCCTCGTTGCACTCATGATTATGGATCGCGACCCGCGAGGGTCCTGGACCCGCAAATGCCTGGGATTCAGCGTCTGGACCTGCGCGCTCTCTCTGACGCTAGGAATGATCTTCTCCGCGGCAGGTTATTGGGGAGTCCCGCTCTGGGGATCAATGTTCTTATGGGGGGTTGTTCTTTTTTCTATTTAGACTACAAAAGACCGAGCTGAAGCTTCGCCGCCTCGGTCATGCGGGTCGGGTCCCAGGGCGGGTCAAAGGCGATCACCACGGAGACTTTTTTGACACCCGGAACGGTCTCGACGCGGCGTTCCACATCTTTTTTGATGAGATCCCCCATCGGGCACATGGGGCTGGTGAATGTCATGCACACCTCGACCGACTTCCCCTCCGGAAGTTCCTCGATCTTAAAGTCATAAATAAGCCCCAGCTCCACGATGTTGACCGGGATCTCGTAGTCGTAACAAAGCCGTAACTGGTCCCAGATTTGCTCTTCAAGTTTTTTATCAGCCACTTTTCACCTTTTTTCAATTTCAGAGGCAAGATACATATTCACTAAGCGCAACGCTCAATGGGCAACGTCCAACGTCAGAATTCGAGAAAATTCGTTGCGCGTTGTGCGTAGTACGTTGTGCGAAAGCTATCATTCGGTCGTAACCTGCTTCCCCGTGGGCTCCAAACCTTCAAGCATGGTGTGCCAGGCGAGTGAAGCGCACTTGACGCGCGACGGGAATTCACACACACCGCCGAGCGTCGCGAGCTTCCCGACTTTCGTCGCGTCGAACGGTTCATCCATCCCTCGGGAAAGCATTTTATGAACCTCTTCAAACAGAGCCTTGGCTTCCTCGCGCGTTTTTCCCTTAAGGGCTGAGGTCATCATCGAAGCGGAGGACTTTGAGATCGCGCATCCCGAGCCGTCAAAGCTAATATCTTTTATCTTGTCCCCTTCCATTTTGATGTAAACCTTGAAATGGTCTCCGCAAAGGGGGTTATAGCCATCCACCGACCGGTTGGCGTCCGTCATCGCGTGAAAATTCCGGGGGTTCTTGTTATGGTCCATGATCATCTGCTGATAAAGCTCGCGAATATCCCCGTTCACCGGAACACCTCCGTCACTTCATGGAGCGCCGCGACCAAACGGTCGATCTCTTGTTTTGTATTATAAAAAGCAAGTGATGCGCGCGTCGTGGCCGGCACATTAAAACGCTGCATCACAGGCATGGCGCAATGATGGCCCGCCCGGATGGCGATCCCCTGGCGGTCCAGGATCGTCCCGATATCATGCGCATGGGCCTCCCCCAGCACGAAGGAAAGGATGGCGGATTTATGCTCCGCGGTCCCGATCAGACGGAGGCCCGGGACCTGTAAAAGCTTTTCGGTCCCGTACTTCAAAAGCTCCTGTTCATACGCCTCGATCTGTTCGAGCCCGACCGAACCGATATAATCGATCGCCACACCAAGCCCGATCACACCTGCGATATGCGGTGTACCGGCTTCGAATTTATACGGCAGGTCGTTGTAGGTCGTTTTTTCAAAGGTCACGGAACGGATCATATCGCCGCCGCCCTGATAGGGCGGCATCTTCTCCAAAAATTCTCTTTTTCCATAAAGCACCCCGATTCCCGTGGGACCCAGGAGTTTATGTCCGGAAAAAACGTAAAAATCGCAATCAAGATCCTGAACATTCACGGGAGTGTGCGCCACCGCCTGGGCGCCGTCGAGCAGCACGGGGATCCCCCGCGCGTGCGCGAGGCGCACGATCTCTTTGACCGGATTGATCGTTCCAAGCGCGTTCGAGACATGAACGACGGATACAAACTTCACTTTATCCGTAAGAAGTTCTTTAAAATCTTCCAAAATGAGTTCGCCTTGATCGTTGATGGGAGCCACCTTAAGCTTGACTCCAACCTCCTCGCCAAGCATCTGCCAGGGAACGATATTGGAATGATGCTCCATGTGCGTAATGAGGACCTCGTCACCTGCTTTGAGAAAAGTCCGGCCATAACAATGGGCCACGAGATTAAGCGCTTCCGTCGTCCCGCGCACAAAGATGATCTCTTTATCCGACGCGGCGCCGATGAATTCCTGCACCTTGTGACGCGCACTCTTGTAACGCTTGGTCGCCTGCTCGCTCAGGCAGAAAATACCCCGATGGATGTTCGCGTTCTCTTTGGAGTAATATTGCGTCAAGGTATCAATCACGACCTGGGGCTTCTGCGTCGTCGCGGCATTGTCAAGATACGTGAGCGGTTTGCCGTAGACCTGCTCACGGAGGATCGGGAAATCTTTTCTGATCTGCTCTACGCTAAAATTTTCCATATTTATCACTCATTTACCCTTTTGATGAACGGCTGTAAAGTTGTTGAGTCAGTTTCTCATTCACAAGTTCCAACAAGGTTTCTTTCATAAAGCCCAAACTCGAACGTTCGATCACTTCCCGGGCAAAGCCCTGGGCCAACATATGCCCGGCCTCTTTCTCCCCGATCCCCCGGGAGCGCAAATAAAAAAGTGCGTCTTCCTCAAGCTGACCGACGGCCGCGCCGTGACCACACTTAACGTTATCCGCAAGGATCTCTAATTGGGGTTGGGCATCAACCTTCGCAGTGTCCGAAAGAAGCAGGTTCTTGTTCGTCTGATGCGCATCGGTCCGCTGGGCGTCCTGGCGCACCATGACCTGCCCGCGAAAAACCCCCTGGGAATTCCCGGCCAAAAGTCCTTTGAAAAATTGATCGCTCTTACCGTCCGTTTTTTGATGGTCCACAAAAGTCTGATGATCCAACACCTGATCCCCATCGCCCAGATAAAGTCCGTTCAGTTCACAGGACGCGCACTCCGCCGCCAGCATGACGCGGCAATTATTCCGCGTTAAACGGGACCCGGTCGAAAGCGCGAACGAGACGAATGAACTCCCGCGATGCTGGACCACTTGCGTCGCCGCGATATGAAAAGCCTCGGGACTCTCCCTCTGGACCTTACAATGTTCCATCCGGGCGCCCTCCTCGAGAATGATCTCCGTCACAGCGTTCGTGAAATAACTTTTTTGGTCTCCTGCTACATAGGTTTCCACGATCGCTGCCTTGCTCTTTTGCCCGGCCAGAATGAGATTCCGCACCTGGAACACACTCGTCTTCTTCAAAGTATGAGCAAAAAACACTATTTGGATCGGTTCCTTGATGATCATGTTCTTGGGTATGCTGATAAAAAGACCCTGTTTGAATAGACCGGCATTCAGATCCGCAAACGCGTCATTTCCAGGAGCGACGCACCGGCCCAGATGAGGCTCCACGAGACCGGACCGTAAAAGGTTGGCTTCCGCAAGATCCGCCACATCGATCCCTTTTTCGATCGAGGAATGTTCACGCAAAAATTTTCCGTTCATCACCAGCAAAAAGTTCCGGCCGCTTTGCCGCCTGAACGCTTCGACGGTCTCCGGGGACAGTTCCGGGGTCGCTCCATCAAGATCCCATGAGGCCTCCCGGATCGCCGTAACATCCGTATAGCGCCACGCATGATCTTTTGTTGTAGGGAATCCTTGCTTGGCAAATGAAGACATCGCCTCCTCACGCAGACGGAGAAGCCATGACGGCTCGTTTTGGCGAGTCTGCGTCAGCTTTTCAAATTCTCTTTTGTATTGTTCAGTGACTTTTTCCATTATCGATTCTTAGGCTACAGACTGCAGACAATAGACTACGGTCTGCGGTCTGTCGTCTTATTTCACCCACTCATATCCTTTTTCTTCGAGCTTGAACGCGAGGTCCCGATCGCCTGACAGTACGATCTTCCCGCCCATAAGCACATGCACATGGTCCGGTGTAATGTAGTTGAGCATTCTCTGATAATGGGTCACAAGCAGGATCGCGCGACCGGGATCGCGCATCTTGTCCACCCCGCCCGCAACGATCTTGAGCGCATCAATGTCAAGACCGGAATCGGTTTCATCCAGGATGGCGAGCTTCGGCTCCAGCACAGCCATTTGAAGAATCTCGTTGCGTTTTTTCTCGCCCCCGGAGAACCCTTCGTTCACAGGACGGCTCAGAAAGCTCTCGTCCATTTCCACGATCTTCATTTTTTCTTTCAGGAATTCCAGGAACTCCATGGCATCGAGCTCCTCGAGCCCCCGCGTCTTCCGCGTCTCGTTGACGGCGGCCTTCAGAAAGTAAGCGTTATTCACACCCGGGATATCGATCGGATACTGGAACGCAAGAAAAAGGCCCTGGCGCGCCCGCTCCTCGATCGCCATTTGAAAAAGATCCTTTCCTTCGTAAGTGGCGCTCCCGCGCGTCACGACATACGACGGGTGACCGGCCAGCACACGCGTCAAGGTACTCTTTCCGGAGCCGTTAGGTCCCATAATGGCGTGCACTTCCCCGGCCCTGACCGTGAGATCGATCCCTTTCAGGATCTCCACCCCTTCCACGCTGACATGCAGGTTTTTTATTTCTAACATACCTCGCTCCTTTAACTATGCACAACGCGCAAAGCGCAACGCACAACGTAAAAGCAGCTTCGTTGCGCGCGATATTTCATCCGACGCTTCCTTCCAAGTTCATGCTCATCAGCCGCTGGGCCTCGACGGCGAATTCCATCGGCAGATTTTTGAACACTTCCTTACAGAACCCGTGAACGATCATAGAAATGGCGTTCTCCGCGGACATGCCGCGCTGCCGGCAATAAAAAAGCTGGTCTTCGTTGATCCGGGAAGTCGTAGCCTCATGTTCGGCGCGCGAGGTGCGGTTCCCCACTTCAATCGTCGGGAATGTGTTCGCGCTGCATCGGTCCTCCATCAAAAGCGAATCGCATTGCGTGTAATTGCGGGAGCCTGCGGCGCGCGGCACTATTTTCACCAGCCCCCGGTAGGTGTTCTTTCCGGAACGCGCAGAAATCCCCTTGGAAATGATCGTGCTTTTCGTATGCTTCCCAAGATGGATCATCTTGGTCCCGGTGTCAGCCTGTTGGTGATTGTTGACCACGGCCACCGAATAAAACTCTCCGGTCGAATGATCGCCCTGCAAGACACAACTCGGATATTTCCATGTGATCGCGGAACCGGTCTCGACCTGCGTCCATGAGATCTTGGAATGCGCCCCCTGACAAAGCCCGCGCTTCGTCACAAAGTTATAGATACCGCCTTTACCTTCCTTGTCCCCGGCGTACCAATTCTGCACGGTCGAATACTTGATCGAAGCGTTTTCATGCGCCACAAGTTCGACCACCGCGGCATGAAGCTGGTTCTTGTCGCGGATCGGCGCGGTGCAGCCCTCGAGATAGCTCACAAAACTTCCTTCGTCCGCCACGATCAGGGTCCGCTCGAATTGGCCCGTATCCATGGCGTTGATACGGAAGTAGGTGGAAAGTTCCATCGGGCAGCGTACACCTTTTGGGATGTAACAAAAAGAGCCGTCACTGAAGACCGCCGAATTAAGCGCGGCAAAAAAGTTATCTTTTACCGGCACCACGGAACCCAGATATTTTTTCACCAGCTCCGGATGCTCGCGCACCGCCTCCGAAAAAGAGCAAAAGACGATTCCGTATTCTTTAAGCTTCGCCTTGTAGGTCGTTGCGACCGAAACGCTGTCAAAGACCGCGTCCACGGCCACACCCGCGAGCAGTTTCTGCTCTTCCAACGGGATCCCGAGCTTCTCATAGGTCTTGAGGATCTCCTGATCCACGTCCGCAAGAGTTTGGGGGCCGTCCTTTTTTTGTTTCGGCGCGGAGTAATAGATGATGTCCTGATAATCGATCTTGGGATAACGGACGCTCGACCAGTCAGGCTCTTTCATTTTAAGCCATTCTCGGTAAGCCGCGAGCCGCCATTCGAGCATGAAGGCGGGTTCGTTTTTCTTTTTGGAAATGAAACGGATGGTATCCTCACTCAAGCCCCGGGGCGCAGCGTCCGATTCGACCGGGGTCACGAACCCATAAGCATAATCCTTAGGCAGAAAAGATCCCGCGTCCGTCATAATGGCTTTTTCCTCGAAGCAACTGCAAACTCCGGTTCCTGCGCCGGGCCCATCACATCTTCGGCGATCATCTTGAGCGTAATGGTCTGATAAAGTTCATCCAGCGTTTTTTGCGTCTTATACCAAACCGGTTTCAATTTACACAATGAAAAATGGGTGCAGACAATGCTCTTCCGGTGCTTGATATCACAAAAGGCCTCGAAAGTGCTTCCTTCCAAAGCCTCGATGATCTCTTTGAGGGTGATCTCATCAGACGGCCGGGTCAAGGCCCACCCGCCTTTGTTCCCCTGTTGGGAAGTTGTAATACCGGCCCGCCTCAACCCCTGCAGGATCTTTTCCGTAAAGGTTACGGAAAATCCTTCGTGCACGGCGATTTCCTTGGCGGTGCTCGCCCCGGGCCAAAGCTTCTTGGCCATGTGGGCCAGGCAAATAACTCCATATTCCGTCTTAGTGGTGTATCGCATATCCTTCCTCTCTTCAATACCGAGGAGACTGGCAGGCACTCCATGTCTGTCCCCTTTACTCTTGTTTGGAATTATAACAAACCAGACTGTTTTTGTCCAGTTCGAGATCCTCTCGATATCCTCTCTAACTGGCTTGGAATCAATGCGCTGGGATAATCCTTAGAGCTTGCAAGAAAAGAGATTTTCTAAAAGACTCTTTCAATCGCTTGCCGGAACGGAGTTTTTGGACTGAATGATCTTGACCGTAATGCGAATGCCATTTCCCCAAGGCCAAAGAAGAGCACACTCGGCATGATCCCCGGCCTGGCGAAAATACATCGTCTGATCCTTGCGTATCCCTCCGTGGGGTTTGGCGCGCTGGTTCGCCTCTCCGGAAGGCGACTGACCTTCGCGCTTGAGCGGTGGACCAAAATAAGCCGTCAAAATCTTATGCAGAGGATCAAGATCGGCCTTGGAGATCACGGCTTCAAAATACTCTTCGCTTTGAGCGCGTAACTCTTCGATTCTGAGGGTCTGGACTTCGGCAAGAAAATCCAAGAATGTCATACCGGTTTCCTCGGGGGGACCGGCTTCTTCGCGTCGAACCGGAGCGTGCGGATGACGGCAAGAAACGACGGATAAGTCACAGCAAATCCATCTTCCGTATCTTTGAACGTGATGGAGAAAAGTTTACCCTGATGGATCAGGACATAATTGATGTACTTGGCGGGAAGCTTGCCCTCCATGGTTCTTTTGAACTCACCCGGCTTCAGCGTATAAATGCAAAATTTCGCTTTTTCCCCGCCGAGAAAGGTGACGTTCTGCGTCCGGATGTCGATCGATCCGAATTCCGGACTAAAAAGGTCTTCCCATTTCAACTGCTCGATGCTTTTGACCTCATCGAGATTTCTTTCGGCGATATGGAATGTGGCCAAAGTCCCTTTTTTCCCGTAGGAAACCACCACGCCCTGGAACGGAAGCGACAGTTCGATCCAATCCTGCGAAGGTTCGATCGAGAATCCTCTCGATGGGGCTTCAACTTTCTCCGCGCGGAGGAAGTGAGCGGGAAGTATTAAGAGCAAAACGATCGAGAGGCCGAACGCCCTGCGTAGCAATCTAATCGACCTCGTTGATAGAAAGAATGCGATCAAAAAGCGACCCGATATAGGAACGGCCGTTCAGTTCCAGATCGGAGACGATCACCTGGTTGATCCGGTTCTTCTCGTCCGCCACCGGGTCATCGCCGGTACGTTCGGCCCAGGTCGAATGGATCACGTAGAACTGGTCGTTCACGGTCCCGAGATAGATCATCTGGTGTTTCGGCATCTTGAGGAGTGTGATCCCGGGTCGCGCAGACCTCAGGGTCGCTTTTCTTTCCGCGTCATTTTGAAAAGGCTCAAAATACCCGAGCTGTGTCCCAACCATGGCCTGCTGTTTGGAATCGCGCGGCAGGTCAACCCCCATGCTCAGAAAAACATCATGCGTAAATCCCGAACAGTCGCGACCGTTGTATTGCCCGCCCCAGCCGTAGCGCGCACCCAAGAGTTTGAACGCCTGGCGAATCACGTTCGCCTGACTGTATACCGGAAAACCTTTGGTCACATCGCTTTTCCGGCTGATGTAACATTTTGTAAGCCCCACAGTGCCGCCGTCTTTGCGATACGGTATCCACACGGGATAGGGGCCATCGGAAGACTTGGAAGAAGCCATCGGGATCACCGTACCCATGCTCGGCCGCTGAAAAACGTCTTTCAAAGTCGCGTCGCGGAACACACGGACACTTTCACCCGTGACCACAAGAAAACCGCCGGACTTAAGACGCGTCTTAAGCTCTTCGCGTCCCTCGAAGATCGCGATATCTTTTGCCTTGACCCACCCCCGGACATAAGGCGCCTGGACATAGAACCACTTTCCATCGCTGGACGTATGATAGATCGCCACCGGCGTCCAGAGCTTGATCAACGTGAATTGCAGCTGATCAAACTCGACGTCCCCCTTCCCTTCGATCATCTTGACCATCGTTGGGATCGCGCGCACCGAGGTGGCCCGTGTCGCCACACCCCACTTCACTTTGATCTTGGAGGGCACTTGGTCGATCTGCATGAGGGGTTCGACCTCTTTCTCAAAAAAACTTTTGAGAATTACTTTATCGTTCTCGTCGAAAAGCTTGCGGTTCTTGAGCGTGTCATACTCTAATTGAAGCGGAGCGGTGACCGTCCTTCCGGGACGGGTCTTGTCGAGCTTGAAGACATCGATGTTCTCAGGCACCATGTGCTTGATCTCATCGTTAAAATGTTTCATTTGATCCATCGTCTTGATGGATTTTTCCGCGCCTGAAATGCGTTTGATCCAGTATTCCGGTGATTGCATCGCACGAGTGGTGCTCGTGAGGATCATCGGACCTTTGGGAAGCGGCGGAAGTTCCTCCTTGGCATAGGCTGCCGAAAAAACAAAGAGAAATACGAGCAAGTATAAAATACTTCTTTTCATGAAGGAACCCCGTTGTATGCTGTTAAATGTGGAAGGATGCCTGATGATTAATTTTTCATTAGAAACCAGGGCACTTGACATAATCTACCCGCAAAAACCGCTCGTGACTATGAAATTTGTTAGCTCTGTAACGGCATAAGCAGGATCAAGCTTGATGACTCAACTCGCGAACGATCACCCGCCCGACCACGGTCCCGCTTGACCAAGCCCACTGGAAATTGAACCCGCCGATACGGCCGTCCACATTCAGGACTTCTCCTGCAAAAAAAAGCCGGGCGCACAAATTTGACTCCAAAGTCTTTGCGTCAATTTCCCGGAGATCCACTCCGCCCGCGGTAACCTCGGCTTTTTCATAGCCTTGGGAACCGCTCACTCTGACCGGGTAGTTAAAAAGAGAACGGATGAAGGATTCTCTTTCTCTTTTGGAGATCTGATCAAGCCGCGACCTTGGATCAATCCCGTTTTTTTTGAGAAGGACTTCTGTGAGCTTCTCGGGAAAATATTGCGCGAGGGAGCGTTTCCAACTCCGGTCCGGATGTTCCACGACCCAACGTTTCCACTCCGCCAAGAGATCTGCCTCCCGGCGTGCTGGGAAAAAATTCACGACCAGGTCTTTTTGTTTTTCCCGACAACGGAGCCAGGATCCGCTGATATCAAGCGCCGCGGGTCCGCTGAAGCCGATATGCGTGAAAAGCAACGCTCCTTCGCTTCGGGCGACCTTCCTTCCTTTGGTAATAACGGAAAGCTTGACCGGCAGTGTAATGCCCGCGAGGGTCTTCCAATCGGGGTCTTCTGTGATGAGAGGCGTAAGCGCAGGCGTAGTCGGGACAATCCTATGCCTCAAAGACTTCGCCAGGGAGTAGCCTGAGCCGTCGCTTCCGGTCCCGGGGTACGACAGACCGCCGGTCGCGATCACAAGCGTCTTGGCGAGATATTCAAAATTTTCTCCCTCGATATGGAAAATTCCGTGTTCTTGGGAGACAGTTTTGACTTTTTTCCCTGTTTGGATCATCACGCCGGCACGCTGGGAAGCACGGAGTAAAGCCCGAAGCACGACTTTCGCGGACTGTTCCCTAGGAAAGTATTTCGTCTTTTCCTCTAAGACCATTTCCACGCCGAGTTCTTTGAAAAATGCTAGAGTACGCTCGGGAGGAAAAGCCCGAAGAATATTGCGTACGGTCCGGGGCTCGCCGGTCTGATAATCCTTTTCGCTGACCTTAAGATTGGTCACATTGCAACGACCGCCGCCCGAGAGAAGAAGCTTGGCTCCGACCGTTTTTTGGGAATCAAGAACGAGAGTCCGGAGTCCACCTCCGGCGCAAGAAATCGCGGCCATAAGACCCGCGGGTCCCGCCCCAATAATAACTACGTCATAAGTTCCCATCTTAAATATTTTCGCCAAATCCGAAGCATGAGCTCATGGCGAGGCTCGCCTGATCTTCCGTTGGATTTATGATCGAAGGATCAGTGCTGTCCTGGTTTTTGGATGGAATTTTATAGGACAACCAGGACGCCTGATCCTCAAGGCGGCCCGCCCCTACGATGATCACGTCCCATGAAGTTTGCTGCATCGGCATCTCCGCGCGGCGCCGGTGTCAAAACACCGGCGCTGCGGAATAGGGATCTTTTCCGGAACTGTTAGGAAAGAACGACGACCTTATTCATGGCGATCTTCTGGACCGGCTTGTCCTGACGGTCCCGAGGAGCCTGGGCGATCGCGAGCACCACATCCATCCCTCCGGTCACCTGCCCGAAAACGGAATGACGGTCATCCAGCCACGGGGTCGGGACTTCGGTGATGAAGAACTGACTGCCGTTGGTGTTCGGCCCGGAATTCGCCATGGAGAGTACGCCCGGTTTATCATGACGCAGTTTCTTCGAAAACTCGTCCGCGAACTGATACCCCGGTCCGCCCATGCCCGTGCCGGTCGGATCGCCGGTCTGGATCATGAAGCCCGGAATCACGCGGTGGAAAATGATCCCGTCATAAAAACCTTTCTTGGCGAGTGTCACGAAATTCTCGACGGTCTTCGGCACCTCCGCTTGATACAGGTCTGCGTAAATATCTCCCATCGTGGTCTCGATCTTGATCTTCACAAGAGTGTCATCCTTTGCTATTTCGGGGGTTGGGGTGGAAGTGACGGAAGCTGGAACGGGCGCTACGGTTTGCGTTTCGGGAACAGCGGTCGTTGATCCGGCACACGATGTGCATTTGGTGGGCGTCGTGACCGTGGATGTTTGCCCCGCGCATCCCGCGAGAAAAAGGCAACAGATTAGCAGGAACCCTTTTTTCATGGTGACTCCTTTCGATGAGTTTGAGTTTTGATATTACTGGTGCCGCGTAAAATCTTTTTTCTGCTTCAGCGCAGGCTTTGAACTACTCTAGGACGAACCGAGCCTCTTCCCAACAGCTACCCGCGCCATGGCTCTGCGCTCGTTCTCGGTCAAATATCTTTTCCGCAACCGGACATTCTTCGGCGTAATCTCCACAAGCTCGTCCTCTTCGATGAACTCCAGTGCGAACTCCAGCGTCATTTCCCGGGGCGTGATCAACTGGATCGCCTCATCGGCTCCGGACGAACGCATATTGGTCTGTTTCTTTTCGCGGATCGCGTTCACGACAAGATCATGCCCCTTATTATTCACGCCGATGATCATCCCCTCGTAAAGGATACAACCCGGCTGTACAAAGATCTCCCCGCGCTCCTGGAGACCCCAAAGCGAATAAGCCACCGCCTTTCCGTCCAATTGGGAGATCAGCACGCCGGACTGACGCTCGGGCATTTCGCCTTTGAACGGCTGGTATTCAAAAAAATTCTGGTACATCATACCCGTCCCGCGCGTCATGACCATGAATTCGTTGCGAAAACCCAAAAGTGCGCGCGATGCGACAAGAAATTCCATGCGGACCGTTCCGCCCACCGCACTCATATTCATGTGCTTCATCTCTGCCCGGCGCTTCCCCAAAGCTTCGATCGCCCAGCCCTGATAGCTGGGATCCACTTCGATGGTGACTTCTTCCACGGGCTCATAGAGCTCTCCCTCGATCGTTTTCAAAATGACTTTCGGCGGCGAGACTTCCAGCTCGTAACCTTCGCGACGCATCGTCTCGATCAGGATCGCAAGGTGCAGTTCCCCACGGCCGGAGACCTTGAAGCGTTCCCCGCCTTCCACTTCCTCCACCTTAACCCCGACATTCATCATCGCTTCATGCGCGAGCCGCTCACGGATATGGCGGGAGGTCAGGAACCGGCCGCCGTCTTTACCGGCAAGCGGGCTGGTGTTGTGGGAAAAATTCATGGAGATCGTAGGCTCGTCGATCTTTAAGGTCGGCAGCGCGTCGGGCTTGTCCGGAGAGGCCAGCGTTTCTCCCACTTTCACATCATCGATCCCGCTGATGGAAATAATATCCCCGGCCATCGCATCCTGGGCCTCGACCCGTTGGAGCCCCTGGTACTTCAGGATCTTGGTCACTTTGCCGCGGATCACTTCGCCGTTATGCTTCACCACGACCAGGGGATCGCCAAAACGGATCTGCCCGTGGGCAATGCGCCCGATCGCAATGCGCCCCACATAATTATCATAATCAAGCATGGTCACGAGCATCTGGAACGGTTGTTCGGGATCGGCGATCGGCGGCAGGACGCGATGCAGAATGGTCTCAAGAAGCGGGGTCATATCTTTCCGCTCATCTTCAAGATCCAGCGCGGCCCACCCCTCCCGGCCCGAGGCATACACCACGGGAAAATCCAGCTGTTCGTCTGTGGCATTCAACTCGCAAAAAAGATCGAACGTCATGTCCATCACTTCGTGCGGCCGGCAATTCGGACGGTCTATTTTATTGACCACGAGGATCGGTTTAAGGTGTAATGCGAGAGATTTTTTTAAAACAAATTTGGTCTGGGGCATCGGCCCGTCATAGGCATCGACCAAGAGCAGGACCCCGTCGACCATCTTAAGGATCCGTTCGACTTCACTGCCGAAATCGGCGTGGCCGGGCGTATCCACGATATTGAACTGCACGTCCTTGTAACGGAACGAGGCGTTCTTGGAAAAGATGGTGATCCCGCGCTCACGCTCCAGATCGTTGGAATCCATGATGGTGGATTCTCCGACCTCGAACTTGTAAGCGCCGCTCTGTTTTAAAAGGGCGTCGACGAGCGTGGTCTTTCCGTGGTCGACGTGAGCGACAATAGCGACATTCCGGACATCTTTACGTCTTTTCTGGATCGGCATAAATCCTCTGTTAAATTTTCCATCATACATTCACTTGTCGGCAAATTCGAGGTAAACGGAACCTTATGGTTTTATAGGCGGGATAAAAAGAAGAACTGGGACTTTAAAAAACCGGGGCAATATCAGGCATTCTTTATTCAAAAAATTAAAAAAGTCCGATTAGTCCTGGTTCTCTTTAATAATAGGTCGGTAAAAAACCAGGGCCCGGTTTTGAGACCGGGCCCCGGACTTTACGGACCTTTAGACCTTGACGACGTTGACTGCCTGATCGCCCTTAGGACCTTGGGTGATCTCGAACTCCACAGCCTGGCCTTCTTCTAAAGACTTGTAACCTTCGCCCTGGATCGCAGTGTGATGGACAAACACATCGGCGCCATTCTCAGGCGTGATGAATCCATAACCTTTTTGATTATTGAACCACTTGACTTTACCTTTTGCCATTACGGTGAATCTCCTTCGTTATGCTGCGCGCCCTCCGGGACAAAGCGCCCCAGAGGAGAACATCATTTTTGATGCCGTACTATACGTTAAATAATCCTATTTTGCATCTTATTTCGAATGAGTGTTTACGAAGGGGCGAATCTTAATGATGCTACCGCAGTGGGGCAGGATCGAATTTCATTCGCGATCGCATCTTTACGTCATTTTCTCGGCAAGGCAAAAAGTTCCTCGAGCTTTTTGAGATTTCTTTGTGCGTCGCCATTTTGGGGATCCATCACTAATACCCGCCGCCACGTTTTTTCTGCTTCATTCCAATTTTTCAAATTCGCATAGGTCGCCCCGAGATTGTTATAAGCACAGGCATATTGAGGATCGAGACGGATCGCTTCCTTAAAAAGCTTTATCGCTTCGTGATAACGCCCAAAACCTCCGAGTGTGGCGCCATACTTGTTGTACGCAACGGGATATACCGGGTACAGCTGTATCGCCATTTCATATTCACGAATGGCTTGATCTAGTTGTCCGAGTTCTCCCCAAAAATATGCCAGGTTCAAATGCGAGTCCGGATCACGGGGATATTCACCGCTTATTTTGGTCCACAAAGAGATATTGCTCTTCCAGAGTGGATTCATCAGTGCGGTGATCGTACCGAAGATCGCTAACACGATGATGGAAAAATCCAGTACGAGTCTTTTCCAAAAGGTGTCAGTGATCGATGGAACACGGAGTTCGGAAATCTCCACAAAAAACAGCACGATCGCCATCGAAAGACCCGCAAGTGGCAAATACAAATAACGGCTTGCCATGATCGACGCGATCGGGATGATGTTGGTCACGGGCAAAAGAGCCACAGAAAACCATAAGAGCGAGAAGGATATTCCTTTCTTCTTTTTCCTTAACATGAGAACCGCAAGAACATACGCGCAAATCAGTCCGATTGAAAACAGCACTTTCGGTTCCAGGATGGAATGAGCCGTTATGGGGAGAAACGACGAGGTCAAGGTCGGATGAACGTGAAAAGGGAAAAGGATCCACTGGAGATACACGGCAAACACTTTTGCCATGGTCAGGAAGTTCGTATATAGACTCCCGCCCGGATAAGGATAAGCGCCTGTGAGCCCCCCCTGCCTCAAATAGAACCATACTCCCACGCAACAAAGCCCGGTCAGAAAATAAATGCCGTATCGCGACCGGGCTTGTGAAACGAGCTCTTTCCATTTCTGACCGAATGTGAAAAAGTAATCATAGGCGATCAACATGACCGGCAAGGTAATGGCCATTTCTTTAGAAAAAAGCGCGAAAAAGAAACAGCCCGCCGACGCAAGTGAGAAGACCCTTTGCCGCTTGTCCGGAGCACGATCTTTGAGGATGAAAAAGATCAATGCCGCGACGTAAAAGAAAAAAACCAGAAGATCTTCCCGGAAGGATATGACGTTAACGGTCTCCGAATTGACGGGGTGAACGGCAAAAAGCAATGCGATCCAAAAAGCACTCCATCGTTTTTTCAACAACAGCCCCGCAAAGACAAACAAAAGCAAAACATTCAATACATGCCATGCTAGGTTGGTAAGATGGTATCCAAGAGGGTTTAATTTCCATATTGCATAGTCCAAAAAATAAGAAAGGGTGACGACGGGACGGTAGGTGGTTTCGCCGGAACCGGGATAGGCTGCCCCGTCAGTTGGGTTAAAAGGACTCAGGTAGGCTTTGGTGAAAACGGCAGGGAGATTTTCCCAGGATTTCACAAAGTCGTTGTGTACGATCACTAGATCATCGTCCCAAATGAACCCATTTCGAAGCGATCCCATGTACACCAGCGCCGGGACCAGAACTAGCAAAGCCACAAGGACAGGGATATTAGGACCCAGGGATGCTTTTTTAAAAATGGACATCTTAAGATCTTCCCGGAATCAACTGAAGAATGTCGGCTACCGTAATGGATTTGAGGCATACGTTGTCACGGCAGGCGGAATCGCGATGATTGAAAGTGGACAAACAAGGTGAACAAGGCCAGTCGGCGTAGACAACATGGCTATGCTCTGTTAGGGGGCCAAAGATCTTCGGACTCTCGGGTCCGAAAAGGGTGACGGTTTCAAGAGAGGTAAGCATCGCTATATGAGCAAGGCCGCAATCATTGGAGATAAGAACGTGAGACATTGAAAAAAGCTCTAATAATTCTTCTAACAAAGTCTGACCCACAAGACTGAAGCATCGCGGGTCACTAACGGCCTCGACCATCCGGCCGGCTTTCCCTGCCGCACCGTCCATCCCGATAAGGATCACACACGCCGACGTGTCCTGAAGGATCCGCCGGGTCAATTCAATAAAATACTCGAGAGGCCATTCTCTCAAAGGAAGCATGCCCTCGCCGGGATTAATAAGAAATATTTTTTCCTCCAAAAAGGCTTTCCCCCGTTCTTTGAGCTTGCGAAGAAGCCTCTCGCGCATCTCTTTGTCGGGAGCATAACTCGGGAAAACAAGGTCCTCCTGGCGAATGGGAGAAAAAAGTTCGGGACTTGTCTTCGCCGGTTTTTGAATTTCTTGATCGAGCGCCAAAAAGTTCTTGGTGACATGGAGCAAAGGGTTGTAGGACACCCTGTGGGTCAGAAGACTTCCGCGATAGAGCCCCTCAAACGTATAGCGGTCAAATCCTATCCGTTTCGGCGCGTGAATGAAATACGTTAAAAGCGCGGAAACACGCGAAAAAAATTCGAGATCGAAAATGACATTGATATCCTCCTTGCGCAACCGGATGATCGTCTTCAAAACATCGAAAACAAATCCCAAAGGACTTTCACGGATCACGCATAAATTTTTTTCGGGAACGATCCCCTCCATAAAACGGAAAAGTTCCTGGTTTTTTTTGAAGGTTAAAAAGTAGAGCTGAGCATCGGGAAATTCCCGCTTGAGGCGGGCCATGAGCGGGAACGATAAAATAATGGCCCCGAGTTCGGAAAACTTGATCAAAAGGATTTTGCGGACAGGCCGTGGATCCGGGCGGGCACGCCAAAAAAAAGTCATGATGCGGTTAAAGACACTCAATAAAAAACACAGGGGGACCCCGCACCAAAGGTCGATTTTTCTTACAAGATCAATGTTCATGCGGTGGCAGGGTCACGGTTAGATCTTTTCCCAGTGCAGGACTTCGGAGAGAGTGCGGCGTTTGTGTTGCTTGGGTTCACGGACGGCCCATCCGACCGAGATCAGGCTGATAAGCTTCAAGTGTCCGGGCGCTCCAAGAAGCTTTGAGACTTCTTCGCAGTACTCTTTTTTGTCGCCTGCGATCCAGCAGGTACCGAGACCCAGGTCCGTGGCCGCGAGAAGAATGTTCTCGGTCGCCGCGGAGCCGTCCTCGAGATAATATTTTGTATCCTGGCAAAAAACCACGATACAGGCCGTCGCCTGTTTAAGGAACACCCCCGTGCTGATGATCCCCGCGAGTTTATCGAGCATCGCACGGTCAGCGATCACCACGAATTCCCACGGTTCGACCGCCCGAGCACTTGGCGCACGCCGCCCCGCGTCAACAAGTTTTTCCAGCATGTCTTTTGGGACCGGCTGGTTCATATAATCGCGAACGCTGGCACGCTTCGCAAGGGCATCCAAAGTTTCCATGAACGATCTCCTTGTTTTAAAAGGGAACAGGCATCAAGTGACTGTCTGTCCCTTTTGCACGAGAACAAGTTGCGCCATTTTTTTACCGAGCTCATAGCAAGCGGCAAGCTGCCCTTCATCCGGAGCGTAAACCACCGAAAGCAAAGGCTGGACGATCTCCACCCCTGCCGCCGCAAGTGTATTTTGAAGCGATTGGATCGCGATCCCGGACCAACCGTAGGAACCGAAGACGCAGCCGATGCGGTTCTTTGGATGCAGCCCCTTAAGGAACTCCATAAAAGAGGTCATGTTCGGCAGGATCCCGCTGTCATGGTTCGAGGAACCCACGATGAAAGCCTTGGCATCAAGCATGTCATGGATCACCTCCGTGCGGTCCGATTGAGCCATATCATAAAGTTCGAATTTCACTCCCGCGTCGCTAATCCCTTCCACGATCTTTTGCGCCATCTTCGCGGTCGAGCCCCACATCGTTTCATAAACCACGATGATCTTAGGCTCTGTTTCATTCGCGGCCCAGCGTTGATAGGCCTGCAGGATCTTTCCCGGATCTTTCCGCCAACTAAGTCCGTGGGAAGTCGCGATCATCTTGATGGGGATGGCCATCTTCTCGATCTCCGCGAGCCGCTGGGCGATCAAATGGCTGAACGGCCAAAGAATGCCGGCATAATACTTCCCCGCCTCTTCCATGAGGGTCTCTTGAGGCACCTCGTCATCAAAACGCTCGCTCGTAGCATAATGCTGGCCGAATGCGTCGTTGGAGAAAAGGATCTGATCCTCAATCAGATAGCTCATCATGCTGTCCGGCCAGTGGATCATCGGGATCTCGATAAATTGAAGCGTCCTTTTCCCGAGACTCAGCCGGTCGCCTGTCTTCACAGGATGAAAATCGAGCTTCTGCTGGTAATAGCGCTCCAGTCCCTGCCCGGCACGCGCGCTCCCGTAGATCCTGGCCTTGGGACAAAGCTTGACCAAAGCAGGTAACGCTCCGGAATGATCGGGCTCGATGTGGTTGGCAATGATGGTATCGATCTTCTCGGGAGAGACCACGGTCCGGATCCTTTGGAGCATTTCCTCCGCAAAAGGACCGTAAACCGTGTCGATCAGCGTGACCTTCTCATCGACGATCAGATAAGCGTTGTAGGTCGTACCGCGCTTCGTGGTAAAAGTCTGCCCGTGAAAATGATGGGCATTCCAGTCGATCGCTCCGACCCACCAGATATTCTCCGCTATCGGAATGGCCTTCATCGAAAACCCCTCTTACTTCCTCTGGCCCAAGATCCCGTCAAGGATTAGGAGCGAGTTCCCGGTCTTGCCGCCGATCGCGAGTTTCTGAAGGATCTCGGTCGGGTTCGCTTCCTCCTCCACTTGTTCGGTCACATACCACTGGAGGAAGATCTCGGTCGCCACATCCTCATCTTTTTTAGCAAAAGCGACAAGGCCATTGATCGAAGCTGTTACCACTTTTTCATGCTTCAGAGTTTCCTCAAAAAGACCTGCGACCGACGTGAACTTCTGATCCGGTGCATTGATTGTTTTCAGGACGATCTTACCGCCCTGCTCGGTAATGTAATTCATGAACTTCGTGGCATGTGCGATTTCTTCCCCCGTTTGGACCTTGAACCAGTTCGCGACACCGTTCAAACTGAGAGAAGCCGCATAAGCCGCCATCCCGGCATAGAGATAAGCAGAATAGAGCTCCTTGTTGATCTGTTCGTTGATCGCCTTGTTCATTTTTTCGCTGATCATGTTCTATCTCCTTTTTTTATTTTTTAAAGTTGAAACAACGTTATCCATCACGGCGCCCGTATGAGCGCTCAAGACGTGACGTGCATACCGGCCTAGCCATCCCCCCGTGACTTTGGGTGCAAAAGGCTTGAGTTTGGAAAGACGCCTTTTGATCTCCTGAACCGGAAGCTCGACATTCATCGTCCTTTTGGTGGCATCGATTTTGATCGTATCGCCATTTTTAATGATCGCGATCGGTCCTCCCGCGGCGGCTTCCGGGGAAATATGTCCGATGCAAAGCCCGCGCGTCCCGCCGGAAAAACGCCCGTCCGTAATAAGCGCTGCCTTGATCCCCCGGCCTTTCAGGGCCGAAGTCGGCGAGAGCATTTCTTGCATCCCGGGCCCGCCTTTAGGTCCTTCATAACGGATCACCACGACATCCCCGTCTGCAACCTTACCCTTCAGGATCGCTTCAAGCGCGCTTTCCTGCGAATCATAGCATTTCGCACGTCCGGCGAATTGCATCATGTTAGCATCCACACCCGCAGTCTTCACTACCGAACCTTCCGGTGCAATGTTTCCATACAAGATCGCGAGTCCGCCCTCCCGCGAAAAAGCTTTCTCCACGGGACGTATGACATCGCCATCGGGATCCGGGGCTTTTTCCACCATGTTCCGCAAACTCCCCACGCAAGTCTTGAGATCAAGATCGAGCGGCGTCCGGCCATCTTGAGAAACTGACTTCAAGATCGTCGCGATCCCGCCCTTACAATGGACATCTTCAAGATGAATTTCCGGACGCGAGGGCGACACCTTACAGACCGTAGGCGTCACTTTGGCGAGTTGATTGAGCCGTTTGATGGGATAAGCAATACCGGCCTCACACGCCAGCGCCAGCGTATGGAGGATCGTATTAGTGGACCCTCCCATCGCGAGATCCAGGATAAAAGCATTATCGATCGACGCCCTGGTCACAATATCGAGCGGACGGATATGGTTGAGAAGCGCATTCTCCAAAGTATCCGCCGCCTGTTCGACCAGCCTGATACGCTCCGGATTGATCGCCCAGGAGGTTTTTTTCGCATCGGTCCACACCGCCGCGGGGATCGTCCCGTTCCCCGGTTGCGCCAATCCTATCGCCTCGGCCAAACAATTCATGGAATTGGCCGTGAACATCCCCGCGCAGCTTCCGCAGGTACGGCACGCGGTATTGGCAAGATCCTCCAGCTGGCCGGAAGACATCTTGCCGGCCGCTTCGCTCCCCACACCCTCAAAGATCGTAATGAGATCGGTATTCTTCCCGCCCGCAAGCATCGGCCCGCCGCTCACATAGACCGAAGGGATATTCAAGCGCACCATGGCGTTCAACATCCCCGGAACGATCTTGTCGCAATTGCCGATCCCGATCCAGCCGTCGCAGGGATGAGCCCCCACAATGCTTTCGATCTGATCCGTGATCAGCTCGCGGGAAGGCAGCGAGTATTTCATCCCGAAATGACCCATCGCAATGCCGTCGCAAATAGCCGCCCCGATATTTGCGTACCAAACGTTATAGCCTTTGGCCTTCAGTGCGGCAACAAGCTTCTCCCCTAGAACATTTAAATGAACGTGACCCGGGATATGGGTCGTATAGGAATTAATGACGGCCACAAATTTTTTCTTCCGGTCGGCCACTTCCCCCAAAACGCCCGCAGCCACCATCAGTCCCGCAGCCGGCAGCATATGCATGCCCTCACCCACCACCCGGCTCCCGTGCTTTTGGATCGCCTCGATCCCGGGATTTACAGCTTTTTTCATTTTTATTCCTTTCATTCCACCTTTTACGATTTCTTCGCGACTGTGCCGGTATATTCGAGCATAGCGTCCACCGCGGCCTTCGCGCGCAAACGAATGGATGCTTCGACCTTAACGGTATAACGCATCTTTTCAAGCGAGTCTTTCACATCCTTCAAGGTGGTCATCTTCATCATCGGGCAGATCAGATAATCCGAAGCGACGTGAAACGTCTTGTCCGGATTCTCCTTTTGAAGACGGTGAAGCAACCCTACCTCAGTCCCGACAATAAAAGAGGCTCCTGCCGGTTGCGTTTTGACATAGCTGAGCATCCCCGAAGTGCTTCCTACAAAATCGGCAAGTTCCAAGGTCTCGGGCTTACACTCCGGATGCATGATCACCTGCGCCCCCGGCCATTTCTTTTTCGCCCTTGCTACCGCAAAAGTCGACAGAAGGGCGTGCGTCGGACAGCACCCATCCCACAGAATGATCTCACGCTGCGCCATCTTCGCCGCGTAATGACCCAAGTTATAATCCGGGACAAAGAGGATCGGCCGGTTGCGATCGATCGCCTGGACGATCTGGACGGCATTGGCGGATGTGCAACAGATGTCGCTCTCCGCTTTTACCTCCGCAGAGCTGTTCACGTAGGTCACCACTACAGCGTCCGGATTTTTTTTCTTCATCTCGCGAAGTTTCTCCGCGGTCGCGTAATCGGCAAGCGTACAGCCGGCTTCCAGAACGGGCAGGAGTACGGTTTTATCGGGAGAAAGGATCGCCGCAGTCTCTCCCATAAATTGAACACCGCAGAAAACGATCACTTTGGCAGGCGTTTTTGCGGCAATACGGCTCAACTCAAGCGAATCACCGGTAAAATCGGCAAGGTCCTGGATCTCCGGCGGCTGGTAATTATGCGCCAGGATCACGGCTTCCCGCTCTTTTTTAAGACGGGCGATGTGCCCCAGAAATTCTTGCGCGATCGCGTCGTTTGGAATGTCTTTCATTATTATGAATTCTCCTTCCCCCGGCGTCGCTCGGTCGATGGCTGGCAAAACGGCCGGATCTTTTCACGTTTTTCTTCGTACACGCTTCGTACTTTGCTCTCAGCGCCGCAAATCCCGCGGAAGATCGCCGTGATTTCTTCTATCCCCTCTATCGGCAACGGCTTCACGGCACAAGCCCGGAGAGGCGTGTTGATCTCGACTTCGTCCGGAGCGATCTGGTGCACAATTTTCGCAATGGCGGCAGCACAGGCCTTGTTACTCGCCATAAACATGACCTGCAAGGTCAAATGTCCCCGGAAAACCTTCCGGAACGCCTTCAGTCCTTCCACCATATCTTCCCAGAGGATCTCCGGCATGGGACGATTGATCTCCTTAAAGGATTCGGCCGAGGACGCGTCAAGTTTTGCTTCCACGAGATCCGCGAGAAGCAGGTCTTCCACGACATCCTTGCGGCCGATCAACGAGGAGTTCGTGATCACCGCGATCTTTTCGCTCCGAATAATTTTAACCGCGCGGATCATTCCGCCGAGATTTTTCGCGAGTGTAGGTTCGCCATACCCCGCAAAAGTGACATAGTCGACGGAAACTTCAGGCAAGGAATTCAACTCTTGGATCAAGGCTTCGGTCGGAAAAAAAATTTCACGCCTTTCCGAAAAGACTGCCGTTCTCCCCGACTGGCAATACACACAATCAAAAGTACAGGTCTTGTGGAATGAAGAGATCGGATCGATCCCCAGAGAACGGCCCAATCTCCAGGAAGAGACAGGCCCATAGATGTACTTGTATTTAAGCGGTTCCATTTTCACCCTTCATTTGACAGAGAAAAAATCTCGCGACATTTCTCCGGGGGGATTTTACCGAGCCGGCATATTACATCACGGAATCCCGCTTATATCAAACGGATTCCCCACGCCCTTGAGCCGCCCCTTGGGATAGACGGTCTCGGGTTTGAGACCGTCTATCGGGTGCCCAATAGGGTCAGACTTTCACAACTCCGAGGATCGCGGCAAGGTCCTCTTTGGCCGTTGTCACGGGCTTAATATTGAACTTTGAGACAAGCACGTTCAATACGTTGGAACTCACAAAAGCCGGAAGTGAGGGACCGATGCGAATGTTCTGGATCCCCAGCGCCAAAAGCGTCAAGAGGATACAGATCGCCTTTTGTTCGTACCAGGAAAGAATCATCGAAAGCGGCAGATCGTTCACACCGCAGCCAAAAGCCTTCGCAAGAGCGACGGCCACCTGGATCGCGGAGTAAGCATCATTGCACTGCCCCATATCGAGAAGTCTTGGAATACCGCCGATATCCCCGAACTCGAGTTTGTTGAACCTGAATTTTCCGCAAGCCAAAGTCAGGATTACGGTATCCTTAGGCGCCTCCGTAGCAAAATCCGTGTAATAATTCCTTCCGGACTTCGCACCATCACATCCGCCTATCAGAAAGAAATGTTTGATCTGTCCGGCCTTCACCGCGTCGATGACCTTGTCTGCGACACCCAGCACTGCGTTGTGGCCGAACCCGACCACAATATTTTTTGCCGGGATATCTTGCGGAAAACCACCGGCCTCGATCGCTTTTTTGATGACTGCCGAAAAATCTTTCCGTCCATTCACAGAACTGATGTGTTGCACTCCCGGCCACGCCACAAGACCTGTCGTGAAGATCCGGTCCCTGTAACTTTCGCGTGGTTTCTGGATACAATTCGTGGTCATGAGGATCGCCCCGGGAAAAGCGTCGAATTCTTTGGCTTGATCCTGCCACGCGCCGCCGTAATTCGCGACAAGGTGCTTGTATTTTTTAAGTCCCGGATACCCATGCGCCGGCAACATCTCGCCATGCGTGTAAATATTGACGCCTTTGCCTTCCGTCTGTTGAAGAAGCTGTTCCAGGTCCAGAAGATCATGACCGGACACGAGGATCGCGGGTCCTTTTTTTGCTCCGAGCGAGACTCCCGTCGGTACCGGATGTCCAAAATGATCCGTATGCGCCTTGTCCAGAAGCGCGAGACATTTGAGGTTGACCATCCCGAACTGCATGTTGAGTCCCACAAGATCGTTCACGGTCAGGCTATTGTCCGTAAGCGCGCGCAAACCCTTGTAGAAAAACGCATTCACTTCTTCATCCTCCCGGCCCAGCGCATGCGCATGATCCGCATAAGCCGCCATCCCTTTGAGCCCGTAGAGAAGAAGCTCGCGAAGGCTCCGGATATCCTCATTTAAAGTTCTATCGGAGAGAATACCGACCTTACTCCCCTGTTCCACCAGACCCGCCAAGTTGGCCGCAGGCTTCCAGTGGGCCGCCGCCGGGAGTTCGTCCTCAAAATCACGGCCATTTTTTTTCTTGTAGGTGGTCAAAAAAAGATTTTTGATCTTTTCTTTGATCTCAAAACCCAGAAGCAACGCCTTTTGGATCCTTTCAGGATCAAAATCCACATTCGTAACCGTGATAAAAAGCGCCTCGATCAAAAACAGATCGGTGTCTTTATCCTTCACGCCGATCTCACGGGCTATTTGTCCATAGATCGCGATCCCTTTTGCGGCATGGACCAAGAGATCCTGAAGCATCGCCACCTCCGGTGTTTTACCGCACACCCCCACCGCGTCGCAACCTTTTCCTTTAGATGTCTGTTCGCACTGATAGCAAAACATGCTCATTTGATTTTCTCCTTTGGGTTGTTTTTGTTATTTCCGTTTCTTCAACGGTTGATCTGCGCTCACGGTTCACTTCTTTTTCCCGCTGAGAAGTTTTGAAATCCTTTTCTTGGCGAGTTTCGGCTTGTTCTTGATCGCGATCCTCAAGCCCGTGATGGCCCGTGGTGCTACGCTGACCGCGTGGATCCCCGCCGCAAGCAATTTCCTCGTATACACGGGATTCGACGCCAATTCTCCGCAGACCGAAAGCGGCTTGCGGTGTTTCTTAGCCGCATGCGCGACATGGTGAATAAGGTGCCAGAAGATTTTGCGGTCCGGATGATGGTCGTACGCGACGAATTCGTTGTCGCGATCCACGGCGAACAGGTACTGGATCAGATCGTTCGTGCCGATGCTGCCAAAATCCGCCTCCTTCAGGATCTCCTCCGCATCCAGGCAGGCCGACGGCACTTCAAACATCAGTCCATGTTTGATCTCGCCTTGCGGGATATCCGAAGTCGCTTCTTCAAAAGCCTTTTTCAGTTTCCGGAATTGCTCAATATCGATCACCATGGGATACATCACGTGCACGTGTCCGTGCCGGGACGCGCGGGCCAAAGCCCGGGCCTGATTTTTGAAAAGCTCGGGATGTCCCAAGAGGAGACGGCTCCCCCGGAGGCCCAGCGCGGGATTTTGTTCCTTTGGAAATTTGAGAAAATCCGCGGTCTTGTCACCGCCCAGATCGAGCATCCTGAAATAGACCGGCTTGTCTTTCATGGTCTTTAAGACTTCGAGGTAAAGGTCGTATTGCTCCACTTCACAGAGGACCTTCCCTGCCGCAAAGAATTCGAATTCGGTCCGGTAAAGCCCGATCCCTTCCGCTTTATGATCCACGGCCTCCTTCACTTTTTTTGCAAGACTTAAGTTGGCAAACACCTTGAGCCCGGCGACGGGTTCCACCGTGGGAACTTCTCCTGTGATCTCCCGTTGAAGGTCCGGATACTCCGCAAGCGTCTTTTGACTCGGCCAGATCATGACTTCTCCGGTATCACCGTTAACGAGCACCTCCGTCCCGCAGAAGATCATATCGTGGATCTCCGGAATACCGCTCACGGCCGGGATCCTGAGAGCGCGAGCCAGGATCGCAGCATGCGAAGCCACACCTCCCCGGTCCGTCACGAATCCACGGATAAAATCGGTATTGAGTTCCATGGTAAGGCTCGGAGTCAGTTCCTGGGCAATCACGATCCGGTTCTTCCCCTTTTGACAAAAAGAATCGCTCTCACATTGGAATGACGGATTCAGGTTGGCAAGGGCATCAAGCATCCGGCGCTTCACTTCGCCGATATCCGAAGAGCGTTCACGGATATAGGCATTATCCATCTCGGCAAGTTGCCCCTCAAAAAAGTCGAGCGAGCTGATCACGGCTTTTTCGGCATTAAAGTGTTTACTGCGTATATGATCGGTCACCCTTTGGATCAGCACAGGATCTTCGAGGATCATTTTCTGTGCTGTAAAGATCTCAGCCTCTGCTTTCCCGATACGCTCTTCTACCTCTTTGATAAGCTGAGCCAGCTTTTCCCGGACGAAAGACAAGGCTTTTCTAAAACGGTCGCCTTCACTCCGGACCTCTTTGTCCGTCACATTCGAAATGGGAAGGCTCACATGGCGCCTTTCATTAAAAAGACACACCCGCGCCACCGCGACCCCGGGACTAAGCGGCAACCCTTTAAACCTCGTTTCAGTGGCGGCTGGCAGAATGGCCATGGCATTTTTCCTTCGAACGCGAACCGTGCCCGTTATTCATCAAAGAGGCGATCGATATCCCACGAAGCCTTTTGAATACATCCTTCTCGATGGAATCGATTTCTTTCTTCAACATACAAATGCTCCGGTTGGGACATATTTTTTTCTTGAAAACACATTCGTTCAACTGAATCGCATTTTGAAAGATCCGCATCAAGTCTGTCAGCAGGATCTTCTCCTTGGGGCAAGCCAAAGAGAATCCGCCTCCCTGCCCTTTGACGGACTTCAACAGACCTTCGGCGCTTAAAATCTGGAGGATCTTCCTTAAAAAAGGCCTCGGGATCTTGAGCCGCGTCACCATTTCTTCGGCAGACACGGACGCTTTATCCTGTTCGGCAATATAGGAAAGGGCGCGCATTGCGTAATCGGTGTTGCGTGTAATGAGCTTCATGGGTTAATGATACTATTCTTGTATCATTTGTCAACCCCAAAAAAACAGGACCCCAAAAGGGGCCCTGTTTTCAGAGTTAAGACCCGGTCCTGCTAGACCAAGCCTTGATCGATCATGGCGTCTGCAACCTTCACGAACCCTGCGATGTTGGCGCCGTTGACGTAGTTGATATACTTCGCATCTTCCTTGCCGTATTTCACGCAGCTCTCGTGGATCGAGATCATGATATCGTGCAGTTTCTCATCGATCTCTTTCCTGGACCAACGGAGCCGCATGCTGTTCTGGCTCATCTCGAGGCCCGAAGTCGCCACGCCGCCGGCGTTCGCCGCTTTGCCGGGGGCATAGAGGATCTTCGCTTTCTGAAACACCTCGACGCCTTCTGGCGTGGTCGGCATGTTGGCGCCTTCGCCGATCGCGATGCAGCCGTTCTTCACGAGGGTTTTCGCGTCCGCCTCGTTGATCTCGTTCTGCGTAGCGCTCGGAAAAGCCGCGTCGCATTCGACCTTCCACGGCCTTTGACCGGCCACGTATTCGCAGCCAAATTTGTCCGCGTATTCTTTGATGCGTCCGCGTCTCACGTTTTTGAGATCCATGACAAATTGCAATTTTTCCTCGCCAATACCCTTCTTGTCATGAATGTAGCCGTCCGAATCCGAAAGAGTGACGACCTTTGCGCCGAGATCATTGAGCTTTTCGACCGTATATTGCGCGACGTTCCCGGAACCGGAAACCGTGCAGGTCTTCCCCGCAAGCGACAGCTTCCTCGTCTTCATCATTTCCTCGACGAAATAGACGCAGCCATAGCCGGTGGCCTCGGGACGGATAAGACTACCGCCCCAGTTCAGGGCCTTGCCGGTCAAAACCCCGGTGAATTCGTTGCGCAGTCTTTTGTACTGGCCAAACATAAAACCGATCTCGCGGCCGCCCACGCCGATATCACCGGCCGGCACGTCCGTGTCCGGTCCGATGTGACGGGAAAGCTCGGTCATGAAGCTCTGGCAGAACTTCATGACTTCGTTGTCAGATTTCCCCTTGGGGTCGAAATCCGAACCGCCTTTGCCGCCGCCCATCGCGAGCGTCGTGAGGCTGTTCTTGAACACCTGTTCGAATGCCAGGAATTTTAAAATGCCGAGGTTGACGCTCGGGTGGAAACGGAGACCGCCTTTGTAAGGACCGATCGCGCTGTTCATTTCGATACGAAAACCACGATTGACCTGGATCTCGCCTTTGTCATCAAGCCACGGAACACGGAACATGAGCACACGCTCCGGCTCCACGATCCTGTCCAGGATCCTGGCATGCTTGTATTTAGGATGTTTTTCGATGAACGGCGTGATGGATTCCACGACTTCACGGACCGCCTGGTGGAACTCCTTTTCGCCGGGGTTCTTTGCGATCACTTTTTTCATGAACTCGTTGATCTCTTTTTCTGCCGAAATTTCTCCTGTCTTGGTTGTGGTCGTCGTCGCCTTTGTCCTTGTCATCGTCATGGTCTTTACCCTTTTCTTGATGTTCTTGTTCCGCTGCCCGGTCCGCGGCACAGAACGCTTTTGCCAAAAAAAATCCTTTTTAGCAGAAAATTCCTGCCAAAAAGGACGTCATTATCCTGTGTTCTACCACCGGAAGAAAAACCGACAAAAAAAGCGCGCTTTTCATAGCGCGCCATGGCCTTTTTTCCGCCGAACACTCACTTTGTGTTCAGCATCGGAATTATAGCACAAAAATCTTGATTGCCAATCTTAATTTCATTCTTGTCGTAAGCTAATGAAATGTCCCCTTGCTCTAGCACATGAAATGTCCCCTTCAACCTTAGGCTACAGTATGCGTCAAAACCCCGACATCAGGAGGCTTTATGACGC
>JBDRCT010000040.1:0-93859 GCA_043821445.1 Candidatus Omnitrophota bacterium
GCATCCTTAATGAACATTCCCAGTTAGATCGCAGGAAGCAACAGTCTTTTTCGAATGGTCGGTTCACGCCGCCATAAGGGGGGATGCAAGATTTCTCCCTACGTAAAATCAGAGAGATTTTAACAAAAATCCCTCTCCCAAGGAATCGGGGGAGGATAATACCAGGGGCGTCCTATGAAAAATCTGTTGGATAATAAAGTCGTATTAGTAACGGGGGGCACAGGGTCTTTCGGTAAGATGTTCATCAAAATGACCTTGGCCAAGTTTTCACTCAAAAAACTGATCGTCCTGTCACGGGACGAAATGAAGCAGTGGAACATGCAAAAGGAATTCGCTCCTCTGGATCCCAAAGAAGTTCTGCGCTATTTCATCGGGGATGTTCGGGATAAAGATCGCCTCAATCTTGCCTTTCAGGGAGTGGACTACGTCATACATGCCGCCGCGACCAAGATCGTTCCGACCGCTGAGTACAATCCGTTTGAGGCTATAAAAACGAATATCTTGGGGGCTATGAACGTCATCGAAGCGTCGATCGCTCAAAAAGTCAAACGGGTCATCGCGCTGAGCACGGACAAAGCTTGCAATCCAATCAATCTTTATGGCGCAACCAAGCTCTGTTCGGACAAGCTTTTTGTAGCCGGCAATTCCTATGCGGGTCTGCATGACATGCGTTTTGCCGTTGTGCGTTACGGCAATGTCATGGGGAGCCGCGGATCGGTTATCCCTTTTTTCATTCAGACTGCGAAGAGCGGGGAGATACCCATTACGGACGTTCGTATGACCCGCTTCATGATTACACTTGAACAGGCCGTGGAACTAGTCTGGCACGCTCTCGAGGATTGTGTGGGCGGCGAAATCTATGTCCCCAAGATCCCTTCGATGAAAGTCGTTGATATCGCCCGTGCGGTTTCCGAAACCGCAATGCACAAGATCATCGGTATAAGACCGGGTGAAAAACTTCACGAGTTCATGATCGGCGAGGATGACGCCCGACATACTTACGAATATGACAGCTATTACAAGATCCTGCCGGGTATTTACGGATGGCATAATTGCAGTCAGAGGATCGCTGCTGGAAAGCGATGCGCAGAGGGGTTCAGTTACTCCAGCGGCAACAACCAAGAATGGATGACCCCGGAAGATTTGAGGACTTGGCTCAAATCTGAATATCCGGAACCTGATCTTCCGTAAGGCGAGTCCATGGCTAATGTCGTGCGATCGCACGGGCGTATACGGTTGAGGTTTGAAGGCGAATGAAACCCATCCCTATGGATTGCGATTTTCTTAGTGGCGGTTGCCTGGTTTTCGGTGAAAAGTCTCTAGCGTTAAAGTTGTCTGGCTGTTAATCCTCAAGTGGGCAGGGAATTTTGCATGAAAGAATCTTTTTATAAAAGCAAAAAAGAAAAGTGGTTCAGTGGACGACGGTGTTGTTGCGTTGATATACAGATGGGCAAGCCCTTGGATTTTTTTTCGCTGAAGAAAGATATCATCGAGACTTTTGCCCAGAGTCTCGCGAAGATTAGGGTATCGAGAAAATCTTTATTTCGAACAGCATCTACAGTACCAGTCGGTAAGTGCCCGGTTTGCGGGGCCAGTGCTAGGAAGAGTCGGTTTAAATTGGCGGTTTATGGCGCTCAATATCATGAATGCGGGAATTGTAGCCACCATTTTGTTGTTAATCGGCCGACGCCAAGCGCTTTGAAGGATTTTTATGTCAAGAGTGCTCAGTACGCCGCGACTTATACAAACAAGAAAACTATCGATCTCCGCCTGAAGCAAGTGGCAATTCCAAAAGCCAAGTGGGCCATTGAGCAATACAGGAAAATGTACGGGTGTTACCCACGTTCGATTCTGGATGTAGGCGCTGGCGCGGGACATTTTGTTCATGCCTGCCGTCAAATGGGGCTGTCGGCCGAAGGAATAGAGGTGAGCCAACCGAGTCGAAACTTCTGCCGTAAACATTTCGGGTTTGATTTGATCGATATTGATTTTATAGATGCGTCGAAAAAAATGCCCAAAGTTGAAATGATCACCTTTTGGGGGGTCATTGAGCATGTTTCGAATCCCGTGGCTTTCCTAAAAGAGGCCTTTAAGATGGTTTCAAAGCCACGGGGTATCGTTGTGGCCGAAGTGCCACGCTGGAATTGTATAAGCACGTTATTTCAATCTGTTTTTGTTGATTCAATTGTTAGACATCTTGACCCGCTCGGCCATATTAACTGTTTCACCGATCAATCATTGCGTAGAGCGTTTGAATTGGGTGGATTTGCCCCTGTTTCGGCCTGGTATTTTGGAATGGATGCGTATGAGCTGATGATGCAATTTGCATACTTATTAAAAGACAAAAGTGTATTGAAGCTATTTTTAAAGCATATCAATGCGTTGCAGAGTCTGATAGATGGTGCTCGGCTTTCTGATGAAATGGTTTTTGCTGGAAGACCTCGGAGAGCGTAGTTGGCGATTGTTGTATTGCGTTTTTAAAACAATCGTTTCAGTTTTTCATAAAAAATTGGGAGGGACTTTTCGTGCGGCTACGCAATAAGACGAGAAAAAGTGTTCGAGGCCCTCTGCTATGGAAACGCGCCAAACAGATCATCCCGGGCGGTAATCAGCTCTTATCGAAGCGCGCCGAAATGTTCCTACCTGAATTTTGGCCAGCTTATTATGAAAAGGCAAAGGGAACGAGCGTTTGGGACTTGGACGGCAACCGGTACACCGACCTTAGCATCATGGGGATCGGGAGTTGCGTACTGGGCTATGCAAATCCATCCGTCAACGTGGCGGTCAAAAAAAGCATCGGTCTCGGAACGATGAGCACGCTGAATTGTCATGAGGAAGTATCGCTTGCAGAGAAACTGATCGCATTGCATCCATGGGCCGGAATGGCGAGATTCGCGAGAACGGGCGGGGAAGCATGCGCGATCGCGGTGAGGATTTCGCGGGCCTTTTCAGGTAAAGATAAAATCTTTTTTTGCGGCTATCATGGATGGACGGATTGGTATCTTGCCTCAAATTTAACAGGCACAGAAAATCTTTCCAAACTATTGTTGCCAGGCCTGGCACCTAACGGTGTTCCAAAAGCCTTAGCTCAAACCGCGATCCCATTTCATTATGGCGTCTTAGATGAGCTGAAAGCCAAAGTGGCTGCACATAAAGGACGAATAGGAACGATTATCATGGAAGTACAACGTCACAAACCCGTAGACGTAGCATTTCTTAAAGCGGTCCGGGCCATCGCTTCCAAGATCCAAGCCGTGCTCATTTTCGATGAGATCACCTCCGGTTTTCGCGCGCGATGCGGGGGTTGTCATATGCTCTACGGTGTCGAACCCGACATCGTCGTCCTTGGAAAAGCTATGGGGAACGGATATCCCATTGCGTCCGTGATCGGAAGAAAAGACGTGATGCAAGCAGCACAGGAAACTTTTATCAGCAGCACCTACTGGACAGAGCGGATCGGGTTTGTGGCGGCGTTGGAAGTTATTCGCCAATTCCAAAAAAAACAGGTACCAAAACACCTCGAGCGAATCGGGAGGGAGCTGATCACAGGCCTTCGATCGATCTTTGCATCGTATGATCTTAAGATCGAGGTGGAAGGTACGAACGCGAACCCCATTTTGGTGATCCATGAACAAGATCCTCTTGTCGTCAAAACCGTTTTTACGCAGGAAATGCTAAAAAGGGGATTTTTGGCATCGACCACGATCTACCTCAGTTTGGCCCATACTTCCCGGACGATACGGTGTTACCTGGCCCAGGCTGCTGAGGTATTCGCATTGATCTCAAAAGCGATAAAAAAGAACGAATTGCAACGGCTCCTCCAAGGACCTGTCTGCCATTCGGGATTCCAGAGGCTCGCATAGCATGATATGGCCGCGAAAAATCTACGGGGAGCGTATCTTTCTTGCAACATTGGATCCCTGCAATCTCTCTTTGGCCTACCAATTATGGATGAAAGATCCCGAGATCTTGAAATTTTTAGCGAATCCGGAAGGGAATTACGCTGCTGAAGCCTTAAAGGCATTTGTTGCAGATACCAATGCAAGTCCCCAAGATCAGATCTTCGGAATTTTTCTAAAAAACGACGAAAGGCATATTGGGAATATCAAGATAGGCAATATCCATTCGAAGCATAAATTTTCAGATTTGGGAGTCATTATCGGGGAGAAAACGTTGTGGGGGAAAGGCTTCGCGACCGAGGCCATTGGTCTCGCAGTGCAACACGCTTTCACGAGCCTTAAACTTCATAGGGTTTTTGCTGGAATTTTTGAAGGGAATGACGGGTCGCGAAAAGCTTTTTTAAAAGCGGGATTCATCGAGGTTGAATGCTGCGAGGAGCATTTCTTAATGGGTGAAAAGTCCCGAAACTGCTTTTTTGTCGAGAAGATTAATGAATGACAAGAACAGAGGGATGAGCTTGCGGAGCCGCCTTGTGTTAGGCTCTGCGCAACTTGGTATGCCCTACGGTATTAAAAACCGGACCGGGCAACCGTTTCTAGAAGAAGCGATTAGCATTGTGGAGGAGGCGTGGCGAGGCGGCATTGTTGAATTTGATACCGCGCAAGATTATGGAACGAGCGAAGCGGTTCTTGGTCAGATTTTTTCCGCATTAGGAATAACAGAGCAGGCATACGTCATTAGCAAAATTTCGACTTCATGCGAGGCAGGTAACACCGAAAAGTTGGACTTGGCTCTGCAAAGGTCTTTGAAATATTTAGGGGTCAAGAAGCTAGGCGGCCTGCTACTTCATGATGAACGTCAGCTTGATTTCTGGCCGAGGGGGCTGAGGCAATGGTTCTTATCATGCCGCAATAATGGGCTTATCAAAAACGCAGGCATTTCTGTGTATTCGCCTTCTCGAGCTCTTGTAGCGCTTGCAACTGAGGGTATCGACCTTGTGCAAATCCCTTCGAATATTCTTGATCGAAGATTCGATGCGGCCGGAGTTTTTAAGATGGCCGAAGATCAAGGCAAAACGGTTTATGTCCGCAGCGTATTCCTTCAGGGAGCTCTATTGATGTCTCTCGGGGAACTGCCAGATCGTGTGAACTTTTTGCGCGATACCGTGGAGAAAGTGCAGGTAATGGCAAAAGATCTTGGCCGAAGCGTCGAAGAACTTTGTCTTGGCTATGTCATGAGGAAATGGCCATCCGCAAAAATAGTTTTGGGTGCTGAGACTGCGGATCAGATACGGTTCAACATCCGGCTTGCAGGTCAGGATTACAGCTCTTTGCCAATACGGCAAATTGAGGAAGGGCTCGGGAATGCGGAGGAGCGAATAGTGAATATCGCACAATGGCCCCAAAAAATATGAAGAACGAGTGCCCCGGAAATAGAAAAAAGTTTTTGCTGACCGGAGCTAGCGGTCTTTTAGGGAGCAATTTAATTTATTTTCTACGGCGGCATTTTGATATCTTGGGACTCTATCATAGGCATCTCATTCAGATAAATGGAGCCGCAGTCAAGGGTGTGAACATTTGTGATCGGGAAGACATACGGAGGGTCATTGTTGATTTTGATCCAGAAATTGTAGTGCATGCTGCTGCATTGGCTGATGTCGACAAGTGCGAAGATCAACCTGGTCTGGCCCAGGCTATTAATGTCAAAGGGACGCAGAATGTGGTAGACGCGCTGGCTGGATTGAATGCCAAGCTGGTTTTCATCTCAACCGACCAAGTTTATGATGGAGTGAAAGGTTTTTCAAAGGAAGATGAACCTGTTCGACCGATTAATGTGTACGCCAAAACAAAGGTAGAAGCTGAAAGGATCGTTCTTTCTCGGCCACATTCTTTGGTTTTAAGGACAAATCTGTTTGGATGGGATGTGGTTAAAAAGCGCAGTCTCGCGGAATGGTGCATTACCGAATTAAAAAAAGGAAAAAAAATCAACGGATTCAGCGACGTTGTTTTTTCGTCCATTTATACGAGGGATTTCGCCAACCTGTTGGTCGGTTTACTGGAAGAAAACGCTGAT
Organism: Candidatus Omnitrophota bacterium; assembly: GCA_043821445.1. GTDB lineage: Bacteria > Omnitrophota > Omnitrophia > Omnitrophales > Aquincolibacteriaceae > Aquincolibacterium. The sequence goes on from JBDRCT010000040.1 coordinate 5,974, forward strand.
GGAGTTTTTAATCTTGGCTCACGAGAACCGATTTCAAAATTTTCTTTCCTCGTGAAGATTGCGAAACTGGCAAGATTGGATGAGAAAAGCATTTCTGAGGCATTTTTATATGACGCACACCTGCGAGCGCCTCGTGGCAAGCATTTATCAATGGACGTTTCAAAACTTATGGCTTGTCTGGATGCTATGATTCCTACAACTGAACAAAGCATCAAGCGTTTTATGACCGATCGGGCAGCTGGGGTTCCAGGCATGCTCAGAAAGTGCGTTGTTCCATCAAAGGAACATTGTTGAAGCATACGAAAAGGAAGCGAAAAATGCAAATTAAAATCGGAGATCGACTCATCGGAGATGGGGCGTCCCTTTATTTTATTGCTGACATCGCGGCGAATCACGACGGGGACCTTGCGAGAGCATTCCGTCTTATTGAACTCGCGAAAAATGCTGGCGCTGATGCTGCCAAGTTCCAAAACTTCCAGGCAGCCCGTATTGTGAGTCGAACTGGCTTCGAAAAGCTGGGTAATAAGTTGAGTCATCAAGCGTCCTGGGAAAAAACCATTTATCAAGTCTATGAGGATGCAAGTATTGATTTTTCTTGGACCGAGAAATTAAAGCGGCATTGCGATGATGTCGGGATCGAGTACCTGACTTCTCCGTATGATTTCGAATCGGTCGATCATGTGGATCCGTTTGTCAATGCTTATAAGATCGGATCGGGTGATATAACCTGGTACGAGATTCTTGAGTATATCGCTCGTAAGGGGAAACCGGTGCTGTTGGCGACCGGTGCCTCCACGCTGGGCGAGGTCGATGGCGCCATGGCTGTGCTGCGGAAGGTGACGGACCGCATCGTTCTGATGCAGTGCAATACGAACTATACAGGAAGTCTCGAAAACTTTTCTCATCTCAATCTGAAGGTTCTGCAGCTTTATGCCAACCGTTTCACGGATACTCTTTTGGGACTTTCGGATCATACGCCCAGCCATGCCGCCGTACTTGGTGCGGTCGCGCTGGGGGCGTGTGTGTTTGAAAAACATTTTACGGATGACCGCCACCGGAAAGGACCGGACCATAAGTTCTCGATGATGCCGGCCGATTGGGCTGAAATGGTCGATCGAGCCCGCGAAGTGCAGGCAGCTTTGGGGGACGGTATCAAAAAGATCGAGTCCAATGAACGGGAAACATCCATCGTTCAAAAACGCGCTCTGCGATATTCGGGAGATTTCTCTAAAGGTGCGATCCTTACGAGAGAGAGTTTTTTCCCTTTGCGACCAATGCCAAAAGGTGCTTTACCGCCATTTGAGCTGGATCAATTTATTGGGCGTAAGCTTTTACGGAATGTCAAAGACCAGGAATGTGTTGCGAAAGGGGATGTCTGATATGCTAAAGGGAAATTTGGTAGGATTGGTCGCAATTGAGCATGAGGACCTTAAAAGGTTGCTTGAGTGGCGTAATAATGTTCAATTGCGGAAACATTTCCGCGAATACCGGGAGCTTAATATGGAGTTGCAGGAAAAATGGTATCGGGAGATGATCCAGTCGAATCCCTCCGCCATGATGTTTAGTGTTCGCCGCCTTTCAGACAATGAACTTTTGGGCTGCTGCGGTCTGGCCTATATCCATCCGGTCTACCGCCATGCCGACCTTTCGCTCTATATTGGCTGGAACAATGCTTACATCGATCAGGAAGGATATGCGCGCGAGGCCTGCGAACTCATTTTTAATTACGGATTCGATGACCTCGGGCTCAACAAGATATGGACAGAGATCTATGTTTTTGACAGTAAGAAAAAAGCACTTTATGACTCGTTGGGAATGTCTCTGGACGGGGTGCTGAGACAGAACTATTTTTCAGAAGGCCGTTTTTGGGATTCCTGGCTGTTGTCGATTCTTAGCAGCGAATGGCGGACTCGACGGCGCAGCACATGAAAACAAGAGCGGCTTTGCATAAGTTATTGCTGAGAAAGGAGAAGGACGGATGAGGATTGGCATTATTGTGCAAGCGCGGTTATCGTCCTCCAGACTACCCGGAAAGGTATTGTACGAGTTAGGAGGACAACCCGTTTTGGGATTGATCTGCCAGCGACTCAAACGTTCGCGACAGTCACAGGAAATCATCGTGGCGACTGGAGACGGTCACCTGAATTATCCGATTATGGAAGTGGCCAAGCGTTACGGTGTTCTCGGGTTTGCGGGCCCCGAAGAGGATGTATTGCAGCGATATGCTTTAGCGGCTCAGCATTACGGTTTGGATGGGATCGTACGAGTAACGGCAGACTGTCCGCTAGTGGATCCGGAGTTGATCGATGAAATGATTGCAGTTTTCTTGTCAAAGAGCTGTGACTACGTAACGAATGTTAAACCGCCAAGTTGGCCGGATGGTTTGGACATTTCTATTTTTACTCGGGCGCTTCTGGAGCGTGCGAACCAGAAGGCGGAGATGTTCTCCGAACGACAGCATGTGGTCACGTGGATGTGGAAAGCTGTTTTTAACGCTACGGAAAAGGAATTTCGTGGGGTTAATTTTGTGGCCCCCGAGGACCTCTCGCGGCATCGGTGGGTCATTGATGAACCAAGGGATTATTCTTTTTTTCAAGAACTCGTGAAGTATTTCGGGCCCGACAAACTGTGCGGGGCAGGTTGGCGTGATGTGATATCTGTATTGCAATTTCACCCCGATCTTTGCAAGCTAAATGGCGGGATTATCCGCGATGAAGGATTGGCGCGCGATTTGTTAAAGGACGGCGTTTGGGGAAAGATTCAAAATCATTGATTTTTTGATCACAAAAAAAGGAGCTAAGATGAAAAGTCTTAAGCTTTGTGCTAAGTGTACCCTTCCAGAAACCTACGAAACGATAGAATTCGATAGCCAAGGTATTTGTAATATTTGTCACCAGCAGGAATACAAGCAGGGAAATATTGATTGGAAGGAGCGAAGAAATCAATTTGATCAATTGATAGCAAAGCACCGCGGCAAATACGACTATGATTGCATTGTTCCGTTTAGCGGTGGAAAGGATAGTACGTACACGCTGTGCTTTTTAGTCAAGGAGTACAAGCTCAAGCCCCTGGTCATCCGTTTTGATCATGGTTTTTTTCGTCCAAAACTTGAGGAGTATGCCAACAAAACGTTCAGGTCGTTGGGTGTGGACGTCTTAAAGTTCACACCGAATTGGAAGGTCGTGAAGAAATTAATGCTTGAGTCTCTGATTCGCAAAGGGGATTTTTGCTGGCATTGTCACACGGGAATTTATTCTTACCCCATGCATATTGCCATCAAATTCAAGGTGCCGCTGATTTTATGGGGGGAGCCGAGCGCCGAGTATACGGCCTATTATGACTATAAGGAAAAAAACATTGAAATGGTGGATGAAGAACGTTTCAATCGCTTCATAAATCTTGGGCTTAATGCCGAGGATATGCTTGGCATGATCACTTCCCTGGAAGACCCGGTTGATCCGCGAGACCTCATTCCTTACACCTATCCGAAAATGAGCGAATTGCGAAAGATAGGATGCCATTCCACTTGTCTCGGAAGTTATATCCCTTGGAATGTTAAAGAGAACGTTCTGTATTTCCAAAAATACCTGCCGTGGTGGAAGGGCGATGAGGTTGAAGGAATGCCGTCGGACCTATATCCTTATGAAAAGATCGAATGTTTCATGCAGGGGATTCGCGACTACATTAAATACATCAAGAGAGGTTACGGTCGCGTTTCACAAATGTCCACACTTGATATCCGACATGGACGCATGACGCGCGAGGACGCTTTGTTACTGATCCGTAATTATGAAGGGAAAAAACCGCGCACTCTACCGATCTTTCTTGATTATCTTGGGCTGACCGAAGATCAGTTTAACGAGATCGTTTTTAAAACAGCCATTCCGCCTTATGAGCATGATTTTCAAAAGCACAACGAGTTAACCCCTCCGCTCAAGGACCTTGACCGGTTTTATCGCGAAAAGGGCGGTATCCCCGAATAGCTTATGGCCACTCGTCAAATCGGCATTATTGACTATGGCATGGGGAATATCAAAAGCGTCTACAACGCATTGCACTACTTTGGCGAGGATGCCAAAATTGTTTTTTCGGAAAAAGATTTTAAGGATTGTTCGCATTTGATCCTTCCCGGCGTAGGAGCTTTCCCGCAGGCCATGCGGAACTTGTCCGAGCGGGATATGATCCGTCCGATCAAAGCCCATGTTGATGCCGGCAAACCTTTTTTAGGAATATGCCTTGGCATGCAGCTTTTAGCCGACAAAGGCGAAGAAATGGAAGTTGTGCCCGGTTTGGGCATTGTGCCGGGCCATGTGCGTCGGCTTGATGTCAAGCTCCATATACCCCACGTAGGTTGGAATAATTTGATCGTTAAAAAAGAACATCCTGTTTTTGAAGGGATGAAAAGCGGAGTAGATTTTTACTTTGTTCATTCCTACTATTTCCATTGTGCGGATTCATCTAATCTGCTGGCAACAGCGGAGTATGAAAAGGAATTTTCATGTGCGATAACGAATGGCCGTTCTGCGGTTGCCGTACAATTTCATCCGGAAAAAAGCCAGGCCAATGGCCTTAAAATCCTTGAAAACTTTTGCAATTGGGACGGGCAGTCGTCGTGCTGAAATCTCGGATTATTCCGGTATTGCTTTTGAAAGCAGGCCGCATGGTGAAGGGGAGGCAATTTAAGGATTTTCGTGATACAGGCGATGCTGTTTCAGCGGCCAAAGTCTACAATCATCAGGATGCGGATGAGTTGGTCTTTATCGATATCGAGGCTTCACGGCCGGGATACAAAAAGAACCGTGCCGAACTTTATCGTGTTGTCGAAAAAGTTGCTGAAGTGTGTTTTATGCCGCTGTGCGTGGGTGGCGGCGTCGATAGCGTCGAGGATGCGGTTCAATTAATTAAAATTGGAGCGGATAAGGTTATCATCAACACAGCTGCTGTGGAAAACCCTACACTGATTCAACGGGTTGCTGACACATTAGGAGCGCAGAGTGTTGTGGTTGCGGTGGATGTCAAAAAGGAAGAGGAAAGATATGTGATTTACACCCATTGTGCCACACAGCCTCGTCTTGATGTTGTCCTTGAAAAATATATTCTGGGATTGGAGTTACGAGGAGCCGGTGAAGTTTTTATAAATTCAATCGACTGTGATGGGATGATGAAGGGATATGATCTGTCTCTTTTAAAGCTGGTAAGGGCAAACACTTCCATGCCCGTTATTGCTTGTGGTGGGGCGGGAGATTTTAAGCATTTGGTAGAGGCTTTCCAACAGACGCGCGTCAATGCCGTCGCTTGCGCTAGCCTCTTCCATTTCGGAGATAACAATCCTCTGAGAGCAAAAGCATATTTAAAAAACTATGGAATTTCGTTAAAGAAAATATAAGAGATGACCTCGTGAGCGAACAAAAAGTTCTTGAAAATTATTTTGACCGTTTATGGCCGATCTGTCGAAGCATCATGGGGGCTGGGTACCGGGAATCTCTCGCAATCCTTTCCGAATGGGTGCCATACCAACGGCTCAAATTTTGCACCGGCAGCAAAGTTTTGGATTGGACGGTGCCGCAAGAATGGATCGTTCGTGATGCTTATTTCATAGATCCTCTCGGAAAAAAGCACGCTAACTTCAAGATGAACAATTTGCATCTGATTAATTACTCAATGCGATTCTCCGGGAATCTTTCACTGCATGAGCTTCGTAAGCATCTTCACTCCTTGCCCGATCAGCCGCAAGCTATTCCTTATCTGACTTCTTATTATGAGCCTCGATGGGGGTTTTGCATTTCACATGACGAATTGCGTTCACTTCCGGAAGGGATGTATCAAATTGTTGTGGATACGGATTTTAAACCCGGTCACATTGAGATTGGAGAGGCCGTTCTTCCAGGCAATTCTTTAAAGGAAGTCTTTTTTTCCACTTATCTTTGTCATCCTTCCATGGCCAACAATGAATTATCGGGACCTCTCGTCATGAGTTTGCTCTATCAAAAAATCGCTCAACTACCCAAGAGGCGTTTCTCCTACCGGTTTGTCGTTCTTCCGGAAACCATCGGGGCTATCTGCTATCTCAAAAAGAGAGGAGCCCATTGCAAAAGGAATATGGCCGCAGGTTTTCAAGTAACTTGTGTGGGGGGCCGAGGCGGTTTTACTTATAAACGATCCAGACGGGGAGATACCTTGGCGGATCGCGCCGCTGAGTTGGTCCTTCGGAGCAAACCTGGAGCTCAAGTGATCCCATTTTCGCCTGCAGACGGAAGCGATGAGCGCCAATATTGTTCCCCAGGTTTTGACCTACCCGTAGGCTCGCTGATGCGTATGCCTTACGGGAAATATCCCGAATACCACACGTCGCTCGACAATAAAAGCTGTGTCAGCTTTGCTTCTCTCGCGGAGTCAGCCGAGACGTATCTTGAGATCGTAAATGCCATCGAAAACAACTTTACCTGGAAGAATCGTGTCATGTTCGGGGAACCGCAGCTGGGTAAGCGGGGCCTTTATCGGTCACTGAGCACCAAAGCCTCGTTCGATGATTCCGAGGCTGCTTTGTGGTGGCTTTTGAATTTAGCGGATGGGACTCAAGACCTTCTTGCTATCGCCGAGAGATCAAAAATACAACCGAATACGCTCATGAGCGTCGCCTCGACCCTGGAGACCGCCGGACTACTCCAGAAAGTCAAATGAAAAACACGGACATTCGCCGCATACTGATCCTGGAAGAAACGGTAAAAGACAGGCTCCCGGGATATGACCACATATTTTCTTTCTTCAGCAATCCTGCCGATTCTTTTTTTCATGATTATATTTCTCAAGACCGCATGAGCTCGATTTCTGATGAGGAGTCTGACCGCATGACCCATTTTCTAGAACAGGAGCACGGCACGCATCCTTTCCATTACCGCGATGTGGATCTGCTCTTGTGTTTCAAAAAGATCTTGATCGAATTCGCGATGCATACCCGCTATCACGTTGAAACGTTCAAAGACCTTTTGGCATACTTTCCGGAGGCGCATTTTGACCTGATCGATGTGCCTGAAACATTCCAATTTCCGTCACTCTCGGAGATCCTCAAAGCGCATCCTGCCTTCGGTTATTCCGAACGAATTCATCTTATTGCCGGACAGAATTCCTCCCGCGGTTCTGCCGTTCCCTTTATGGGCCATTTGGCCCATGCCAAGAAACATCCATTTCGCTGGCCCGACCGGTTCTGTTTTGGGGATCCTAAGAACGCCAAGATCGTGGTCTTCTCGGACTTTCAAAAATCTAAGGCTGTTCTAACAAAGATCCTTGATATGGCTCCGGTCATGTACAGCATCACTCCGGCGCCAAGAAATCTCTTCCGGGCGATCCGCTTCCATTTCTCATTTTATCAAGCTGCCTATGATCCGGGATCTTTGGGGGAAGAGTACAACGCAAAGGCTCAAAAATTCATCGATCTGCTACAGGAAAATCCAGCTTTTTCCGGAGACCGATTCAATGATCCGGAACTGGGGCACTTGCTAAATGCCGAAGTAAGACGCCGCTTTGAACAGAATTTGAAAAAATTGCTTTATGAGATCGATGAGATGCATGTTTTTTTCGGAAAAGCCGCTAAACTTAAGAGCGCACTTTTGGACGAAGATATCACGCCGGCAAAAAATGCCTTTTGTCAAATCGCACGGGCGTATAACGTTTTTTCCGTGGTTGAAATGCACGGTGGTTTAGGAGGAAAACGTGCTTTTATATCTACTGCGGACAAGATCCTGGTGTGGGGAACTGCCCAGAGGAACAAGCTTGTTTCATGGGGTTTCCCACCGGAGAAGATCGTGGTTAGCGGATGCAGCCGGTATGCAGAATATCAAGCAATGGATCCCGTCATTTCGCGGCGCCGGGTGGCGAAGAAGTTGCGGTTACGGACGGCAAGCCCCATCTTGTTATTCGGTCCGCCCACACTGACTCTTTCAAGGGGACGCTTTTATTTCGAAGAAAAGGTGCGACGAAACATTGCACAAGTCTTAAAGAGCCTGGAAAAGATTCTTGAAGAATTTCCGGATATACAGTTGGTCATCAAGCTCCATTCCGGCGATGCCGACCTTCCTATTTATCTCCGGTGGGCAGAGCAAAACGAAGGAGTGGCCACTATCCGCGTGGTCACCGATTTCGATCCTGTATTTCTTGCCCGGGCAGTAGATTTTCTCGTCGTTTACGCTTCGACTTATGCCGTTGAAGGATTTGCGTTTGGAAAACCGGTGCTTTATGTTTACAGCGACGAAGATCGACTTCTCGATGAGTTGCGTGAATATAACCCTTTTCTATACCCCCGGGACATGGAAGAAATGAGATCCACATTGAGGAATTTACTTACACATAAATGGACTCCACCGCCTCGCTGGAAGGAAGCGCGTTATGCCTGCCTGAACGAAACTGCCGTTGAGCCCGCCACGATCATTGCCACTCTTTTGAAAGAACCGGATCGTAAAGCAGAAAAAAAGGTTGTGTGTCCACGTCAAAATTGCGCCAAACAATCCCTCGCATTTACAAAAGAAATCGCAGCCAATAGCTTCCGAAATTTGGGATTGCTACGGGGGGATACTGTCTTAGTACAAAGCGGATTCAGAAATTTTCGGACGATCCAAGGGGGCCCTAAGGCTTTGATCGAAGCCCTGTTTATGGTCGTGGGGCCGGAGGGGACTCTTATCATGCCAACTTTTAATTTCACGGATTTTGGAGAGAAAAAAATTTATAGCAAAAAAAATACAAAACCGCAAACGGGTCTACTTACCGAATTATTTGCCGAGTGGGAAGGCCGCGAACGCATCTATCATCCGATCCACGGATTTTCACTGGTCGGGAAAAAAGCCAGATACCTGTCACAAACGATTAAAAATCAAAGCTCCTTTGAAGAATCATCTCTCTGGGGGGAGCTATATCGGATGAATGCCAAGCTCATGATTCTTGGTGTGAGTTACCGAGAAGGTCTTTCATTTTTTCACTATGTGGAAGAAAGTGTCGGAGTGCCGTACCGGAAGTTCATTAATTTAACCGGAAAGGTGGAGGATCTTGACGGGACTATCCATGAAGTAACCATCCCGTATTACGGCCGCACAACCCAGGAGATCCAATACGATATCGATAAAGTTATTCCCTATCTGGAAGGTCAAAACGACTCTCTTGTAAAAAAATGCATCCTTGGAGAAGGAATAGTTCGTCTCATGGAAGCCCGTCCGGTTTTTGATCGTTTAGCGCAAGCCCTGCGATCTTATCCGTCCTTGGTCCTTGACGATCCCCGATGATGTCAATCCGGCGGCTATGAAACGGTACAGACGTGAGCATCTCCCATCATGAAATTAAGGATGAAATGAACGTCCACACAACCTCGCGAAAAAAAGAGATCATGCGGCAGTCGGGGATCTACTCGGCCAGCACATTGCTGACTCAACTGATCACGTTCATCGCTGCTTTTCTAACAAGACGATTCCTTGGCCCAACGCAAATGGGTATCTGGTCGACTTTGCAGATCCTTGTCGATTATTCAAAATATGCCGCCATGGGGACCATGACGGCCGTTGCGATCGAGATCCCTTACTGGGCTGGCAAAGGGGAGTTGGATCGGGCAGAGAAAATAAAAAATACGGCTTTTACATTTCTCACAGTCAGTTCTTTGCTTATTTGCATCGCGATAGCGATCTTTGCGCTATTGACCCAGGGGAAATTTCCGGCAGAGGTCACCTTCGGCCTGTTTTTTGTTTCCGCGATCATTTTTCTTCAACGGATGAGCAACCTCTTGATCACGCTCCTGCGATGCTACAAAAAATTTCACGTTGAATCCGGTCAGATGGTCTGGTCGTCGATCGTCAACGCGGCCCTGATCGCTCTCCTTGCTTCCCGTTTTAAGATGTACGGATTCATCTGGGCACTGGGACTGAGTTTTGTTTTTAACATTATTTATCTCTTAAGAAAACACCGTTACCATTTCCGGTGGTATTTTGACAGACAAACTTTTCAACCTTTGCTTATCCGTGGTTTTCCGCTGATGCTTTTGGGACTTTTGAATACCGGCTTTCAAAACATCGACCGGATGGTCATCGCAAAAATGCTCGGATTTGAACTTCTGGGTTTCTACAGTATCGCGCTTATGACCTGCTCCTTTATCAGCAATTTTTCCAATGCCGCCAACACGGTGCTGGTGCCGCATTTTCAGGAAAAGCTTGGAGAAAAAGATGACCCTGATGATCTTCAGGAATTTTTATTTAAAGCGTCCTTGCCGCTCGCCCTGATCATGCCCATTGTTATAAGCTGCGCATGGCTCTTTGTCCCCCTCTTGATAAAAATCTTTCTACCGAAGTTCATTCCGGGCATCGCGGCAATGAAGCTCCTGGTTTTGAGCTCTTTTTTTACCGCATCGTTGCAGCCGTATCAAACTTTTCTTTTAACGGTAAAAAAGCACTGGCTGATATTTCCGATCCTTGGCTTCGTGATCCTGCTCGCGACCGGATCGAGCTGGCTGGCGGTCCATTTCAGAAAAGGGATCGATGGGGTAGCGATCGCGGTCACGTTCGCCTCGTTCACAAACTTCGCTTTGAGTTATTTTGTCGCTACAAAAATGTTTTCAAACCAGGTGCGCTTGATAAAACGATTCTTGATTATTTTGAGTTGCTTTGCCTACTTGATCTTTTTTCTTTTTTTAGAGACCCGCTGCGCATTATTGTCCAAGGAGGGTCTTGTCCTCTTTGCCATCGAGAGTTTTTCGACCATGGCCTTTTGTGTACCATTGCTCTGGATACTAAACCGAAGATTCTTTTTTTTCAGAAGGCCTTTCGGAGGAGGGGATGCAGCGCATGGTTGAGGTCTCGTCGTCGCGACGCCACTTTTTCCCAGTACTTTTTTTTGCACTTTTACTGGTGCTATTTTTTCCGGCGCTATTTTTCCAAGGTAGGGTCTTTTTGATCCGGATGGGCGATCCTCATCTTGGCTATTTCAGCTGGGTAGTTTATTTTCAGCAAATGTCACAGAATGGGATATGGCCGCTTTGGAACACGTTCTCCTTCGCGGGTTGTCCTTTTGGTGTCGGCGCGGTCAGCCATGTTTCGTTGGTCAATTTGCTTGTTTTACTCGTGAATGATGCGCCAACGGCATGGAATATTCGAATTCTGGTAAATGTTTTTCTGGCGGCCTTTGGAACCTACCTCTACATGCGCAAAATGGAGGTTTCAGAATGGGGCGCACTCATTGCGGGAATCCTTTTTGCATTCCTCCCGTCGGGTGGCAGCTATCTCGACGGCTGGCCCTTTTTTCTTCCGTTGGGTCTTTGGCTTTTGGAGGAATTTCATGCAAGGCGCCGAAAATTTATCCTGATCCTTTTGGTGTTAAATTTTTTGGTGATGATCCTGAATGCCCTGCCTCAGTACACCCTTTACACAGGGTTTATTTTTGCCGCTTATGCGGTCGCGCGTTTTCGTTCGGGTTCAGGGTTTCTCGTTCTTATATTTGCGGGCGGACTTGCTTCTTTCTATCTTTTTCGGCTTCTAGAATTACTTTCTCTATCTTCGCGCGGAAAGATGTGGTTCGTGAACGTGTTACTGCCGACGCATTTGGTCAATATGGTCTTTCCTTTTTTCTACGAATCGCCCTTTCGCCCGGAGGGTAATTTTTTCTTCTCCAAGCTGTTCGGGGCGATCACTCAACGCTGTTTCAACCAGGACAAGATCGATTGTTTGTATGCGCCTTATGTCACGATAGCCGGCTTGTCGTTCGCACTGTATGCCTGGCGCTTGAAGGGGCCCCTCCGTTTTTTCCGCACGGTCGCTCTGTGGATCTTTGTTTATCTGATGACATTTCCGCTGCTGGCGCCGTTCTACCGGAAGATACCGATCCTGGCCCAGCTGCCGCGGGTCGAGAGGTTGTATTTGGTGCTGACTTTCTGCTTTTCCGTGCTGGCCGGATGGGGGGCCGACAAAATCCTAAAAAGGCACTTCCGGCTTAAGCCGATAGCTTTTTTTTATGCCGTTCTTTGTGGGATCCTTTTGGCTGGACTCGGAATCACGCGTTTGATCTTTCATGTTTTTCACGATCCAATACGCAATTTATTAACACAGTATATTCAGGAACACATTTTCCATAATGCCGCCTATCAGGCGTCCGAAGCATTCTACCTCGAAAGAATTGACCAGTTTTTCTCCTTTGTCAATTCTTGGACCCGCTGGAACGATCCGTCGATCGTTGTGTCGCTCGTCTTGATCTCGGTTTTTTTGCTGCTCTTGACCGCTTGGCGTTTCGGTAAGATCCCGAAAGCTTTTTTTGCGGCTGCGATACTGCTCCTGATCGTTTTGGATATTCTTTTTATTTTCCGGATCTCTTATAATGGCACCTCGTCCCGGTCCGAGATCACACCACGAACTGATGCGATCCGGTTTCTCCAAAAGCAACCTGGGATCTTTCGGATTGCCACGATCCTCGAGGAACCGGTTTTTGGTGTTGGGCGCGAAAGAGATGTTCTTGCGCCGAATTTGAATCTGCACTACAGCCTCTCTGGCGTTGAAGGTTACGATCCGATGCTTTTGGGCCGGTACTCAGATTTTGTTAAGAATTTCCAGAATGCATATGAACAGGATCCGGCCATGATCCTCAGCGGGCCGGAAAGCGGATTTGATTACAAGATGATGGATTTTCTTAATGTCCGTTACTTTTTTACAAAAATAGCCGTGACCCCCAAAAAGGATCTGCCCCTTGTTTTTCAGGACACCCACAATAAGGTCTACCTGAACCCGCAGGCCCTACCACGCGCATTTCTCGTAACGGATTATCGGATCATTTCCCAGAAGCAAGATATCCTCAAAGCCGTAAGAGACCCTTCTTTTGAATTTCAAACGAGTGTTATTTTGGAAGACAAGCCGCGACTCTCCGAAAAGCCGGCGCGTTCCAGGTTCGACCCCGCGAGTGTTTCGTTTGAAAGGTACGAACCCGATCGTATCAAACTGAGAGTGAATGCCTCCCAGGATTCCATTTTGGTCCTTAGCGAGAACTATTATCCCGGGTGGAAGGCGTTTTTAGACGGGCTCGAAGTTCCTATTTTCCGGTCCGATTACACTTTCCGTTCCGTGGAAGTCCCCAAAGGACAGCATAGTGTTGAATTTATTTTTCAGCCTGCTAGCTTTCGTTGGGGACTCGCAGTCAGTTTCATTTTTTTACTGGGCGGGATTGGAATTTTGATAAAAATGCCCGGCTGTGGCCCGCACAAAAAGGGAGAAATGTGATGGGAGAAAGGCGTAATTTTTGGCTCAAGCTTGCGATCTGGACGGCGTTGGTCGGATTTACGGGGGGGCTCTATGCGCTCATCGGTGATTCCTGTACTAAGTTTTTATACGAAAAAAGATCCCTAGGGATATTAAGCGAGATCATGGCCGGCCGGGATGTGCACCCTTTGTCTTTTTATACCGTGAAAGCCGATGCTTTTATGAAATATGTCCTGTTTTGGATGCTTCTGATGGGATTTATGGTGATCGCAATCGTTTCTCAAGGTAAAGCTGTTGTGCGCCAGATCGGAAAAGGGTTCGGCTACATCCTGCTTATAGGCTTTTCAATTTTGTTCGCATTCTTTATCGGCGAAATCGTTGTTCGAATGACCGGATTCAAGCCGTGGGATCCAAGCGAAAAGCCGATACCTGTCGAACCGGGCGGCAGATTGGCGGAGCTTCATCCAACATTGGGTTATGCAATGATCCCAGGTCGCTATACCGTGACTTTGCCGGATGGCTATAAGTTTACTGTAACACACGGAAATGATTTTTTGCGGATCACAAGTCCGCTTAATGCAAGTCCTGTCCAACCCAATGAAGGCGAGATCTGGATTTTCGGTTGTTCTTTCACCTACGGATGGTCTCTCAACGATGAGCAAACCTATCCCTGGCTCTTGCAGGAAAAATTTAAAAATTATAAAGTTGTGAACTTCGGAACGATCGGCTATGGAACCCTCCATGCACTGACTCAGTTCCGTGAGGCCTTGAAAGCCGGCCGAAAGCCGGTGGTTGCGATCAACGCTTATGGCTCTTTCCATGACGAAAGAAATACTTTTTTAAGAAGTCGACGAAAAGCCGTTGGCCCAAACAATAAGCTTGGTCCGTTCCGGCAACCTTATGCCCGGCTTCGGAACGGGCAATTGTATTATGCAATGACAAAAGACGTGGATTATCACGAATTTCCTCTTATGCGACATTCTGCTTTGATCAATTTGATCGAGGAATGCTATAATAAAACTGAAGCCAAAGCGGTAAATTCCCCGGAAGTTACAGAACGCACCCTGGTGGATTTTGACCGCACGGCGAATGGAAATGGCATTCCCTTTGTTGTCGCAGGAATTGACTCGGACAGTTCGACGGTTCTTTCGGAAATGCGCGCACGCGGTATTTCTACGGTGGATATTTCCGTGGATCTTAGCAATCCTATATACCGAAATGGGCCGCATGATAGTCATCCAAGCGCTTTGGCAAATCAAAAATACGCGGAAAACTTGGCCGTCTATCTTCGTAAGCAACCCTGGTTTAAATCTCAGTAGTCGTTATGTTGCCTTGCAAAATATATTCCGAGTCATCATCTAGAAGATTTGGTATACTTTGCAAAATTGCGCAAGAAAAGCTCTGGGGAAGCATCACAAAGTTTTGGGAGGGTTCGGCCGGGTATTTTGAAAATACTCGGATGGAGGCTGGCCTTTTTGCTGGATCAGGAAATTACCGTGACAATGGCGTATTACCACAAATTTTTGGATAATCAAGGAGATCTGTAGTATGAAGGCATGCGATTTTATCGTGAAATATCTTGCAGAGGCAGCGGGCATAAAACATGTTTTTACGTTTGCGGGAGGCACCAGCGCCATGCTGCTAGATTCGATCGTCCGTCACGGTGGCATGCAGGTAGTTCCGATGCGGCATGAAGAAAATGTGGCATTGGCCGCGGACGGATATTCCCGAATTAAACAGGATATTGGCTTTGCCCTGACCATGAGCGGACCTGGCGCTACGAATATGATCACCGGCATTGCCCAGTCCTACTTTGACTCTTCACCGGTTTTTTACCTTACCGGGAACGTGGTTACCGCTACCTACAAATACGATTTGCCTTTAAGGCAGAAGGGCTATCAGGAAACAGACATTGTAACGTTGGTTAAACCGATTACGAAAAAAGCCTGTTTTGTCGACGATATCAGTCAGGTAGCGAACGAATTAAGAAGCGCCCTCCGGGAATGCGTCAGCGGAAGACCTGGACCCTGTCTTTATGACATTCCATTTGATACCCAGAAACTGGAGGTGGAGGATGCCGAGATGAATGCGGAGTATCAACTTGCCGTCAAAACATCCCTTCGCGAAGACGAATATCTTAAGGTCATTGAGCTCCTTCGAGCGGCAAAAAAGCCTCTGTTGCTGGTGGGCGGCGGTATTCATACTTCGGGAACCTCGGCTAAGCTGACGGCCTTCGCCCGTAAATTCAAGATACCGGTCGTGGCCAGTTTGCTGGGCAAGGATGCGTTCCCCAACGATGACGAACTCTATACGGGGTTCATCGGTTCTTACGGAAATCGCCACGCCAACAGGGTTTTGGACGCCGCGGATCTTCTCATAGCACTTGGGACGCGTATCGATTCGCGTCAAACCGCCAACGTGAAACATTTCATGAAAAACAAAAAGATTATTCATGTGGATGTCGATCGTGATGTTATCGGAAGCACCGTGACTCCCACCGTGGGTATTCATATGGATTTGGCCGATTTTTTTCAGGATTTTGAACAGTTTGAAAAAAGCATTCCCTTGAGGTGGACGACGTCTCCGGCGTGGCTGAACGCGATCAAAAAAGTCCGGGAACTTTTAAGAACGGATACGACGACGGATCAAGGGGATCTTAACCCCAAGAGTTTTCTCCGCAAGCTTTCCGTGGCGTGTCCGCCCGGAACGATCTACAGCATTGATGTGGGTAGCCACCAGATGTGGAGCGCTCAGTCCCTTGTTCTTAAAGAGGGAGACCGCATTCTCTATTCCGGCGGGCTGGGGACGATGGGCTATGCGATACCGGCGGCGATCGGCGCAGCCTTCGCGGCACCCGAACGACAAGTGGTCGTTGTGGCCGGTGACGGCGGCTTTCAAATGTCTATCCCTGAACTGCAGACGATATACGAATTCAAGCTGCCGATCAAGATGGTGGTGATGAATAACGGTATCCTGGGTTTGATGAAAAATTTTCAGGATGAGAATTTTAACGGGCGCTATCCCGCGACGGTCACCGGATACAGCGTGCCGGACGTGGTTAAGATCGCCCAGGCCTACGGCCTGGCAAGCACTTCGATCAACAAAGACAGTCAAATCGAAGAAGGGATCGAGTGGCTAAAACAGCAGGTCGGTCCGGCGATCTTAGAGGTTAAAGTTCCCAGGGAATGGGGGCCTTACCCTAAAGTCATGCCGGGTGGAGGCCTTGATAAACAACACCCGCCGCTTCCGGATGTCGTGGAATCGGCGATCGTGAAGGAGTTACTATGAAAAGTTCTTTTTGCAGGGTATGTAAGTCTCCCGACCTCAGTAAGGTGATGTGCTATGAGAAAGCGCCCCGGAACATTGAGCGTTTGCTTGAGCCAAGTCAGTTGTCCAGGGATAAGGCCGTGGAATTGCATGTGTACCAGTGCAAGACTTGTGCTCATATACAGCTGCTCGACCAATTGGAAGATGAGTATTACGAAGAGTATCTGATGAGCCATAGCCACGCAATGAAAATGAAGGAATTTCAGCTGAAGCAAGCCTCGAATTTTTTACTTCATTTTAATCTGAAAGATGCCGCTGTTTTTGAGTCGGGGTGCGGAGATGGACAGTTCTCTCTTATCCTCAAGGACCATGGTTGTCGCGTGCTCGCGAATGAGCCATCAGCCAAGGCGCGAACGGCCTGCGAGGAAAAAGGGCTGAAGACCGTGGGGGGGTATCTCGGCGCAGGCGCGTTTCCAACCTTGCGAGAGACGTTTGACGCTGTTGTTGCTAGGCAAGTCCTGGAGCATGTGCCCGACCCCAATGATTTTGTTGTTGGGATGGGGGAAATCCTCAAACCGACCGGGGTGGGGCTGATCGAAGTTCCTTCTTTGGAGCAAGCCATTGAAAATGACAGATTTTTCGATTTCTTCCCAGATCACTTATCATATTTTTCGAGTCAGGCGTTAACACACCTTTTCTCGCGTAATGGATTTCAAGTCGTTCAGATCAAGAGAGTGATGGACGGCGAGTATAATGAGGTATGGGTGAAAAAGACTTTGCGGCCCAATTTGGAAAATATCCAGGAGGCGGCACGAAATATTGCCGGTGCTTTTCGGAATTTTTTGGGAAAAGAACATATGGCCGGTCGTAAAGTTGCGATCTGGGGTGCCGGCGCCAAGGGAGTCCTTACACTTTCCATGGTTGATACTGGTTCGGTGGCTTATCTAATCGATCTGGATCCCGTGAAAAAGGACCGCTACACACCTGTTTCTCACTTACAGGTATCTTCTCCGGATCGGCTTTTGAGAGAGCCCGTTGACACGGTGATCATCACGGCGCTTGCTTATAAGGACGAGATCGCACGGGACCTGAGATCCCGATATGCCTTTAAAGGAAAGATTACTTATCTAGCGGGCGGGCAGATAGTGGCGGATCAGGTTTAGTTTTGTTGTTATGATCTAGTGAGAGGTCCTTTATCGGGTCTACAAAAGGAGTGAATGTGACGCAAAATAATAATAAGAAGAAGATAGCATTGTAACGCCATGTCGCAATGAAGAAGAGAATGTACGAAACTGCTACGAGAAACTAAAAGAAATATTTATAAATCGATTACCGAAGTACGATTTCGAGCATATATTTTGCGATAACTGCTCCGATGATGAAACACTGAAAATTCTTCGCGAAATTGCAAAAAAAGATATGCGTGTAAAAATCATTGCTAATGCCCGCAATTTTGGCGCTTTCAACTCAATGTTCAATGGCGTGCTGGCAGCCTCCGGAGATGCAGTCATTCCTTTTCTTCCTGCTGATTTGCAGGATCCGCCAGAAATCATTCCTGAGTTTGTTAAACATTGGGAACAAGGTTACGAAGTCGTTTATGGCGTAAGAAGTAACCGTGAAGAATCCTCGATCATGCAGGCCGTGCGGCGATTTTATTACCGTCTCGTCAATCGTTTTGCGAATATCAACATTCCACTCAACGTAGGCGAGTTCACGCTTATTGATAAAAAAGTTCATGAAGCATTAAAGCAGTATGAGGATTATTTCCCGTATCTGAGGGGCATGATCGCGAACTGCGGCTTCAGGTCAACTTTGGTGCCTTATACTTGGAAGTCAAGGCAACGGGGCGTGTCCAAAGTGAACTTGTATGGTTTGGTCGATGCGGGCCTTAACGGGCTCATTTCTTTTACCAACGTTCCCATGCGGTTGTGCATGTTTGTTGGATTTTTTATAGCAGCCGCCGCTATCGCCTATGCGGTAATTGCGTTTGTTGCGACCCTGTTTTGGTTTCAAGGCATTGCTCCTCCCGGAATGCCGACGTTGATCGTGGCGCTTTTTTTCTTCTCGGGTCTAAATCTTTTTTTCCTCGGCTTGCTCGGAGAATATATCAGCGCTATCCATTTCCAAGTTCGCAAGCGACCGCTCGTTGTTGAGCGCGAGCGAATTAATTTTTAGAAGTCGCCCCGGAAATCTAAACAAGCCGTGCCTTCGCATTGTTCTGAAAGAGTTCGTCCGAGTATTTAGGGAAAGATCCACAGCCCCAAACTCCGGGGTTTTACGTATGGCGGAAGGACCGGCTCCCGCCCTCAAAAAAATTAAAATCAGGAGACAAGAAATGTTAGCGCAATGGGCAAGATCTGCAATTCTTTTTAAGAACAAAAAAATCTTGATCGCCTCTTTGGTCTTCTTTTTTTCCTTTTTGTGGATCGTTATTCTTGTTCAAGGGCTCCCCGTGGGATGCCTTGATGAATGGGCGATGACGTCGATTGCCCAACAGACTTCATGGAGTGATTTTGGCAAACATTTGGTTCTTCCCTGGTCGCAGAGCGCCTACTGGTTCAACCAGGTAGCTTTTTATGACCAGGTATGTCTTAAACGCATCGTCCACGGAATTCTTCTAAAATTCACTCAGAGCCTTTTCGGCTTACACTCCTTCCCCTATTTTCTCATAACGAAGGTTTTTTTCTTTTGCGGCATCGTGACGCTTGTCTTTCTCTTCATGACCTATGTCACGGGCTCCCTTGGCCTGTCTTTGGCCGGGGCCGTTTTCTTCCTTTTGATACCCGCCCATTATTGCCACGTGCTGTGGATCGCGGACCCGTATACCATCGCCATTTTTTTTGTCACACTGAGCATGTGGTTTTTCTATAAGTTTGTTTCGGCCCTGGATAAGGGGGAACCGCTGCGAAATCTTTTCCCTTGGATCGCAGGTCTTTTTGTGGCCGGATGGTTCGGGATCAAAACCAAGGAGCCCGCACTTATATTCCCGGTCGTGGCCGGAGCTTATTTGTTGATCTATTGCCGACACTGGAAGGGGCGTGGCAAAGTGGTGCTGTCCGTGCTGTTTTTATTGGTGCTTATTGCTTTTCAAATAGTCCCGATCGAGCACTTGAACGCACCCGTTCAAAGACTTGGCTACCACGTATCCAGTATCACACGTTTTCTTTTCAGGAATTATCAGGTGGGCGCAGATAACGAACCTACCACGGCTTTTTTTTCTCTCGAGGCGCTCTGGCCCGTTTCCATCGCCCGAACATTCGGTTTTTTTTCGCTTTGGGGGATCATTTTATTTGCTTTGATCCACGGCGCCGGACGCATTTTTAGAAGATCAAGCACTCCAAGTTTTTTTTCCGATCCTCTGATCCGGTTCAGCGCTGTTTGGGTGGGGATCGAAATTCTGCTTGTGGGTTTCTTTCAACCCGAGCCCCGTTTTTTCACTAGCATCATGATCCCTCTTTCCCTGCTTTCAGTCCGTCTTGTTTCATGCGTTCTTAACAGCTGGCAAGGCTTTGTGAGAAAAATACTGACCCTGGCGGCTATTTTTTGCTGGGTGTGGAGCGCGTTTTATTTAAATTTCCAGCAAGTCATTACCACCCGCATTGTAACGGGCATGCGTAACAATAGATTGTTTGAAACCGCCCGGGTCATTTATTCGGATATTCACAAGGATAAGTCTCCTTCAATATCGGATGTTGCAACTTTCTATTGCCCGGCCTACGCATTAAAGAAAATCGTCCGGCCGCGAATAGATGACGTTGTTTTTTTTGCGGATAATCTTTACGTCCAGTGTTGGAACAAAACAGAGGATGGTTCTTTGGATGATTTTAAACGCTTCGCGAAAACCGGCGCCGTGTATTACGTGACGACCGACCCAAAAAAATTCTCCGGATTTCCGGACGCCACTTTGGTGGGCAAGGTGACCGGGATCAACGAGGGAAGCAAATTCGAGGTTTTGCGCTACTTGAAAAAGAAAAAAAAGCCGGCCATCGAGCGTGTTTATAAATATACCGGCACTCCTCAATGACGCATGGTTCCATGTTCCGTCGGAAAAAATCGCGGGTAATGTGTAATGAAGATTATTTTAATTAGAGCGCCTTCCATCATAGGTGCTTCAGCATCCACCGCTCCTATCTGTCCGCCTGTGGGTTTGGCTTATCTGAAAGCTGTGATCAACCGATTTACGGATGATTGTCTCGTGATCGATCCTATCGGCAATCTCCCTCAGATAAGACCGATGAAAGATCATAAGAAATGTATGCTCTTAGGTCAGTCACTAGAGGAGTTGATCGAGAGGGTCCCTTCTGACAGCGAGTTGATCCTCGTTTCCATCATGTTCTCTCAAGATTGGCCTTATGCCCGGGAATTTTTAAAGGCGCTGAGGAAAAAGGCCCCACAAGCTAAGATCTTGGCTGGAGGTGAGCATGTTACCGCTTTACCGGAATACAGTATGAAGGAGTCTTCCGAGATCGATCTCTGCGTTCTGGGAGAGGGCGAGCTGGTTCTTGAAGAATTGCTGTCAAAATACGCGTTCTCCAAGTCATTACCGCAAGATCTGCCGGGCACTTGCGTACGGATAGCCGGTGAGATCAAAAAAAATCCAAGAAGGGAACTGATCAAAGACATCAACGTTCTTCCTTGGCCTGACTGGAACGATTTTCCTTTAGAGAATTATCTCGCCGGAGGGCACGGGTTCGGGGTTAATCTCGGAAGATCGATGCCCATTCTTGCGAGCCGGGGATGCCCCTATCAATGCACCTTTTGTTCGTCCCATACGATGTGGACCACTGCCTGGCGGGTCCGGACCCCGGAAAATGTGGTCGAAGAGATGGCTTATTATATTAAAAAATACAAGGTCACGAACTTTGATTTTTATGATCTCACTTTTGTCATAAAAAAAGACTGGATCGTCCAATTCTGCGAATTGCTTATTGCCAAAGGCTGGGATACCACTTGGCAGCTTCCGAGCGGTACTCGCTCTGAAGTTATTGATCGCCAAGTGGCTGCTCTTCTTTATCGGGCAGGTTGCCGGAATCTTTCCTATGCTCCAGAATCCGGTTCCGAGGAAGTGCTGAAGATGATCAAGAAAAAGATCAATTTATCCGACATGCTGTCATCGATGAGCGCCTGCGCCGGGGAGGGATTAAGCGTAAAAGCTAATATTGTTTGCGGGTTCCCGGGCGAAACGTGGCAGCACTTGCTTCAGACGTATTTTTTTATTTTAAAAGCGGGCTGGACCGGCATGGATGATCTATCCATTAACCAGTTCAGTCCGTATCCGGGAAGCGAGTTGTTTGACTTTCTGATAGAAAAAGGCGAGGTTAAACTGAATGGGGAATATTTTGAACACCTCTCCTCCTATGCAAGCATGACCACGGCTCACTCCTACAGTGAACACTTGTCAAATCGGGATATTTTGATTTTTAAGCATCTCGGGACGCTGGGTTTTTACGGAGTTAGCTTCCTAAGGAGGCCTTGGAAGTTGCTCCGGGTGATACGAAATATTTTCAAGGGCAATGAGACATCCCGGCTTGAGAAGACGTTGCTTTCTTATTTAAAACGATTCCGGCAGGAGCCGGCGTCATGAACATTAATTGATGGATAACTAGCTCAAAAAAAATTATTATACAACGCAAACAAGAGAGGGTGTGTCTATGAAAGCAGTGATCCTGGCAGGCGGGTATGGGACGCGGTTGAGCGAAGAAACGGATGTGATCCCGAAGCCCATGGTCCAGATCGGAGGGAAACCGATTCTGTGGCATATCATGAAATACTACGCCTCTTTCGGCGTTCATGATTTTGTTATCTGCTGCGGGTATAAGGGGTATGTCATCAAGGAATATTTTGCGAATTACTTCCTGCATACGTCCGATGTCACATTCCATATCGCGTCAAACCGAATGAAAGTCCATCAAAAATATGCGGAAGACTGGCGAGTCACCCTGGTCGATACGGGAGAGAACGTCATGACCGGCGGCCGTCTTCGGCGCATCCGGCAACATTTAGATGAAAAGCCGTTTTTAATGACCTATGGCGATGGATTGTCGAATGTGGATCTCAAAAGCCTGCTGGGCTTTCACAAAAAGAAAAAACCTCTCGTTACGGTTACTGCAGTGCAGCCTCCCGTCCGTTTTGGCGCTCTAAGCATTAGGAGCGGGCGTGTCCAAAAATTCCAGGAGAAAACCGCTGGTGACGGCGGTTGGGTCAACGGTGGGTTTTTTGTCATTGAGCCTAAAGCCCTAAATTATGCCCGCGACGACCGTACGGTTTGGGAGCGTGACGTCATGGAGTTACTCGCTAAAGACGGGGAACTTGCGGCCTATCAACACTCCGAGTTTTGGCAACCCATGGATACCCTGCGCGACAAACAACACCTCGAAGAACTTTGGCGCTCCGGAAAAGCGCCTTGGAAAGTCTGGAAATGAACGTTCGGCATCCTTTTGGTAATTTTTATAAGAACCGCCGGATCCTTGTAACCGGGCATACCGGGTTTAAGGGATCATGGCTCTCGATCTGGCTGACAGAACTTGGAGCCAAGGTCACGGGCTATTCTTTGCAACCGCCTACGAAGCCGAGCATGTTTGCCCAATGTAAATTATCGCGGCACATGCATTCTATTACGGGCGACATCCGGGATCTGACAAAACTTTCCACGGTCATTGAATCAACGCGTCCGGAGGTTGTTTTTCACCTTGCCGCACAATCGTTGGTCCGGAGGTCCTACCGTGACCCGATCGAAACGGTTGCGACAAATGTTCTCGGAACCGTGAATGTCCTCGAAGCGATCCGTCAACGAGGAAAGTGTGTCAGGGTTTGTCAATTGATCACCTCGGATAAATGCTATGCCAACCGCGAGATCGATCATGCCTATGCGGAGGAAGAGCCGATGGGAGGACATGATCCGTATAGCGCGAGCAAAGGTGCCGCCGAGATCATGATCGCGTCTTTCCGGAGATCTTTTTTTTCTCCCGTATCGCATCTTCCACGCAAAATTTCCGTCAGCTCTGCGCGTGCGGGAAATGTCATTGGCGGGGGTGATTGGAGTGAAGACCGCATCCTTCCCGATTGCATCCGGGCCTTATCACGGAAGAAGCCGATCCCGGTGAGAAACCCCCGTGCGATCCGGCCATGGCAACATGTCTTGGATGCTTTGTCCGGTTATTTGCATCTGGCACACCTCCAATCGACCGGTGATGCGATCTATGCGGATGCTTGGAACTTTGGACCCGAAAAGGACGAGAAAATGACGGTGGCCGACCTGGTAAAAAATGTCATCGGCTGCTGGGGGGGCGGGTCCTGGATCAAAAATAAACCTGCGAAGGCCGGAACAAAATTGCACGAAGCGACGCTCTTGAAGTTGGATTGCAGGAAAGCAGAAAAGCTTTTGAAATGGCGTCCTGTTTACACGGCTGAAGATTGCATCAAGCCGACGGTAGCATGGTACCGGGAAGCGTGCCGTGGAAAATCCCATTTTGACGGATTCGCATTGACTTCGGCTCAGATACACCGCTACATGAATACTGCAAAAAGGCGGAAGATCCTATGGGCGGTTTAAGTTCGGCTAAAAAGTTAAAGACGGTGGCACTACGCAGGAAGATCTTCGGGCTCGTTGAGGAATTCGCAGAAGTTGCACATGTCCCGCAATCCTTCAAACCGGGCATCACTCACGTGCCGGTGGCCGGCCGTGTTTATGGCGCCCGCGAGTTGCAGCTTTTAACCGAAGCCGGGCTTGATTTTTGGCTGACGACAGGCCGATTTAACGAGCAGTTCGAAAAGCGGCTCGCGTCATTTCTTAAGATCCGTTATGTTTCCACGACAAATTCCGGCTCCTCCGCCAATCTTCTCGCCGTAGCCGCTTTAACCTCTCCCAAATTAGGGGATCGCGCGCTCAAACCGGACGATGAAGTGATCACGGCTGCAGCCTGTTTTCCAACAACCGTGAATCCATTACTCCTCTACGGCCTAAGGCCCGTCTTTGTGGACGTTGCCATCCCGACCTACAATCCAACTGCTAAGCTGGTCGCGGCGGCCATTACGAAAAAGACCCGTGCGATCATTTTAGCGCATATGCTCGGAAATCCTTTTGAGGCGGAGGCTATTGCCGATCTTGCAAAAAAGCATGATCTTTGGCTCGTTGAGGATTGCTGTGACGCGTTGGGCAGCACTTATAACGGTAAGCGTGTCGGCACGTTGGGTCATATCGGAACGGCGAGCTTTTATCCCGCCCACCATATTACAATGGGAGAGGGTGGCGCCCTTTTCACCCAAGATGCATCTTTAAAGCGACTGATCGAGTCTTTTCGCGACTGGGGGCGTGATTGCTATTGCGATCCCGGAAGAGACAACACCTGCGGCAAGCGATTCACGCAACAATACGGAGATCTGCCGAAAGGTTACGATCATAAATATGTTTACTCCCATGCGGGTTACAACCTGAAGATCACTGATATGCAGGCGGCCGTCGGACTGGCTCAAATGGACCGTCTCGAACAATTCATTAGCATCCGTAAGCGCAACTTCGCGTTCCTAAAAAAGAAGTTTGCGGGGCTTGAAGAGTTTTTTATCTTGCCGGAAGCAACTCCCGGCAGTGATCCGGCCTGGTTCGGTTTTCCGCTGACCCTACGCTCGAAGGCGCCATTTACTCGCGAAGAACTGCTTCTTCATCTGGATCAAAAACGGATCGGTACAAGGCTGTTGTTTGCGGGGAATATCACCCAACAGCCGTACTTCAAAGGCCGGAAATACCGGATCAGCGGCGATCTGAAAAATTCTGACACCATCATGAGAAATACCTTCTGGCTAGGCGTTTACCCGGGACTTACGAAAGCCATGCTGGATTATGCCGGGGATGCGGTCGGAAATTTTGTGCGGAGAAGCCGTGGTTAGGTCGCCATTGCGTAAAAAGACAGCCTTGGTGACCGGGGGGACCGGATACATCGGCTTTTATCTCATTAAAAAATTGTTGCGGGACGGTTGGAAAGTGCATGCGCTCGTTCCGGGATTTGATGATCCGAAGAAACTCGCAGGACTGTCCGGCCGCTTATCAGTGCATCGTTACGACGGTAAGACGGAGACCGTTTCGAAGATCCTCCGCAGGACGCATCCCGACACCGTTTTTCATTTGGCCGCAAAGATTTGCGTGGATCATGAATCCGAGGATATCGAGCCGACCATCGAAGCGAATATTTTGCTTGGGACTCAATTACTTGAGGGAATGAAGCGCGAGGGTGTTCGCGACTTCATAAACACCGGGAGTTTTTGGCAACATTTTGAGGGGAAGTCTTATGATCCCGTCAATCTGTATGCGGCCAGCAAGCAGGCTTTTGAGGACATCCTCCGGTTTTACACGGAGGCATGCGGTATCCGGTCGATCACGCTGAAGCTGTTTAACGTCTATGGTCCGGCGGACTCCAGGAATAAGATCATTCCGCTCTTTGAAAAATACTCTAAAAGCGGCAAACTGTTAACGATGTCGCCCGGAAAACAAATGATGGATCTTGTTTATATTGATGATGTTGTCAAGGCGTTCTGCCATGCGGCCAAACTTATAAAAAAGTTAAAAGGAAACAAGCCGGAAAACTGCTACGCTGTGACTTCTTCCCGGCATATCGCGTTGCGGAAAGTCGCGGCGATCTATCAAAAGATCGCCGGGAGGGATCTGAGGATCCAATGGGGCGGACGACCTTACCGGGCACGAGAAGTCATGGTCCCCTGGAAGGGAAAGCCGCTTCCGGGTTGGAGGCCGGCCGTAACTCTTGAAATGGGTATCCGGAAAATAGGAGGATCTTAGGGTGAACAGAACAAAGAACCTTATCTCGATCGTTGTTCCGGTTTATAACGAAGAGGATAACGTCGCTATTTGTTATTCTGCCGTCAAAAGCGAGCTTGATAAGATCACGGATCGCTATGACTACGAATTTGTTTTTACAGACAACTGCAGCACGGACAAAACATTCCAACTGCTCGCGGAGATCGCGGAGAAAGATCCCCGGGTCAAAGTGGCACGGTTTTCAAAGAATTTTGGCTATCAAAAGTCGATCTTTACGGGCTATTGTCTTGCTGCCGGAGCTGCCGCGATCGAAATGGATGCGGACCTCCAGGACCCGCCCCAATTGATCCATGAGTTCATCGGTCAATGGGAAAAGGGATTTCAGGTGGTTTTTGGCATTCGAAGATCACGGCAAGAAAGCTGGTGGAAGGCTAAGATCCGAAAGGTTTTCTATCGATGGATCAATTTTTTGTCGAGTGAGGATCTCCCGCTTAACGCGGGAGACTTCCGTCTTGTGGACCGCGTCATCCTCGACCAACTCCGACAGCTCTACGATGCGACCCCTTATCTTCGGGGTACCATCGCAACGCTCGGATTTCGCCAGATCGGGATCCCCTATGACCGGGCGCCGCGTATCCGAGGCAAGGGGAAATTTTCAATACCGCAGCTTTTTGCTCTAGCATTGGACGGGATCCTCAATCACTCCGTGGTGCCGTTACGCGTGGCAACATTCACCGGGTTTGCGTTTTCCGGAGGTTTGCTGTTCTATTTTCTGGTTCTCTCTATCCTTACGGTTTTTTTTGACGTTCCTTGGCCTAAGGGTTTTGCGACCCTCACGATACTGATCCTTATCTCGATCAGCTTGAACGCCCTTTTTCTCGGAATTATTGGGGAATATCTTGGAAGGATCTACAAACAGATCAAGGCGCAAGCTCTCGTGGTGATCGATCAGACGCTGAACTTAGATAAGCAAAAAACAAGATCTCAAATTCCAAAACCATAGAAGAGGGGACGATGGCTAAAAAAGCTCTCATTACCGGGATCACGGGTCAGGACGGATCCTATTTGGCGGAATTTTTACTTTCCAAGGGTTATGAGGTCCACGGGATCGTCCGGCGCGTGGCCCTTGAAGATCCCGCGCATCGCACCTGGCGGATCAATCCTATCCGCGACAAGGTAAAGTTGCACTCGGCTTCTTTGGAAAGTTATTCAAGCGTTTTCAATGTGGTCGAGAGGGTCCAGCCGGACGAATGCTATCATCTCGCAGCGCAAAGTTTTGTGAGCTATTCTTTCGAAGATGAATTCTCGACCATGAACACGAACATCAACGGCACGCACTCGGTTCTATCCGCTATAAAAGAAAGAGCGCCCAAGTGCCGTTTTTATTTCGCAGGCTCGAGCGAGATGTTCGGCGTAGCTCCGCAAAGCCCGCAAAACGAGAACACGCCACTCTTCCCGCGTTCTTCGTATGGGATCTCAAAACTTGCGGGTTTTCATTTGACGCGAAATTACCGCGAGGCCTATCATTTGTTCGGCACAAGCGGGATCCTTTTCAACCATGAATCCCCGCGGCGCGGCTTCGAATTCGTGACGCGCAAGATCACCGATTCGGTCGCCCAGATCAAGTTGGGCATTGAAAAGGAACTGCGGCTTGGAAATCTGGACGCCAAGCGCGATTGGGGTTTCGCGGGGGATTATGTGAAGGCCATGTGGATGATGCTCCAACAGGAGAAACCGGATGATTTCGTGATCGCAACGGGCGAGACCCACACGGTCCGGGAATTCCTTGAACTGGCATTCGGGCGCGCGGATCTTGACTGGCAAAAGTATGTTAAAAAGGACGAGCAGTTTTTTCGTCCGGCCGAGATCTATGAACTTAAAGGCGATTATTCCAAGGCCCGAAAGATTCTTAAATGGGAACCCGCCGTAAACTTCAAAGAGCTGGTATCCATGATGGTGGATGCGGACCTCATGCGCCATCAACAAAAAAGATGAGATTCCTTCACGCGCCTGGCATCTGTGCTTGCTCCCCCCTGATGAAGTTGCTAGAATCAGTCTTCCTAACAAAGGGCTTGCAGAGAAAAGAATGATCCTTGAGGACTCAAGATGAAAAAAAATAAAAAGGACACCTACTGGCGGGGTAGAAAAGTCCTGGTGACAGGGGCCGACGGGTTCATGGGGTCCCATCTTACGGAGCGGCTCGTAGAGATGGGGGCGCAGGTTTCCGCGCTGGTCCGAGGCTCTTCGGTCAGCGGCACCTATAAATACGAACTAAAGAACATCGCCCATCTCAAGCCTCATCTGCACCGGATCATCGCGGTCAATATCGGAAGTCACGACTCCACTACGCTGGTTAAAAAGCTTAACCCCGAGGTCATTTTCCATTTGGCGGCCGACGCCTATGTCCCGTATTCGTTCGATCATCCCTTCGAGGTCATGGCGACCAATCTTCATGGGACTTTGAATATGCTTCACGCCGCGATGCGTTGCAGTGATCTCGAGAGGATCGTATGTACTTCATCGAGTGAGATCTACGGAACGGCGCAAACAGCTTCCATTGATGAGAACCATCCTCTGAATCCGACCTCGCCTTATGCGGCATCCAAAGTCGCGGCGGATCGTTTCGCCTTTTCTTATTTTTTGACGTATCATCTTCCGGTGGCGATCATCCGGCCTTTCAATACTTACGGTCCGAGACACACTTATGACGTGATCCCCAAGTTCATTGATCTCGCCTTCAAGGACGAGCCGATCACCATTTATGGCGATGGTACGCAGAGCAGGGATTTTACTTATGTGGACGATATGATCCGCGCTTTTTTGATCATGGGACAGCACAAGGACGCCATCGGGAGAGCCGTCAATTTCGGCACGGGCAAACACGTCAGCGTCAACAGGACGGCACAGCTGATCGTGGAGAAAAGCGGGAGCCGCTCAGAGATCGTCCACATAAAAAAACGGATGGCGGAAGTCAAAAAACTACTTTGCAATCCTGGATTAGCCCACAGCCTGTTCGGCTGGAAAGCAAGGATCGGCATTGAAGAAGGGTTAAAGCGGAACATCGAATGGCACCGTCAGCATCGCGTCAAGCCCACATAGCTCCAACCGCTATCATCGATCCCACGGCCTGCATCGGAGCAGGGACCAAGGTTTGGGCCTTCTGTCAGATCGGGGAACATGCGATTGTCGGAAAGGATTGCGTTATCGGGAATGGCGCGTATATCGACCGTCATGTGCAAGTTGGGGACCGGGTCCGGATCCAGAACAAGGCCCTTCTGTATCACGGCCTGATCGTGGAAGATGACGTTTTTATCGGTCCCGGTGCGGTCTTCACGAATGATCCGTGGCCCCAGAGTGGAAAGACCCGCGATCTAAAAGGGATCTCCTGGAAAGTTCGCAAAGGCGCATCGATCGGGGCCAATGCGACGATCCTTCCTGACGTTGAGATCGGTGCCCATGCGGTGGTGGGAGCCGGTGCCGTGGTCACAAAACATGTTCCGGCGAATGCTCTCGTCTACGGTAATCCGGCAAGACTGAACGGCTATGTCTGTACCTGCGGGCATATCTTGCGCCTGAAGAGCCGCTCCCAAAAGTTCCGCTGCCCTGAATGCGGCAAAAACCCGGCAGCCACGCCCAGATAAGAAGCTGAGGAAGAACATGGCCCAATCGGTCCTGAAAAACAACAAAGAAGTGTCCGACCAGGTCCGGCTTGCCTTTCAATGGCTGCAGAATTCCGGCATTCAGATCCGATCCCAAGACCCTCAAACGAACGGAGGCGTTTGTTCCTGGTTTGATCTCGAACGCAACTCTTATCCGTTCATTTACGCAGAAATTACCGGATACGCGGTCAACGCGTTCTTGTTCCAGCACAAGATTACGGGTGATCTGTCTTATCTGACCTCTGCGGTCAGAGCGGGAGACTGGCTTCTGAAGAACCGTTGCTCCCAAACCGGTCTGGTCCGGACCCGCCACTGGCTAGATGAAACCAAAGCCCCCTATTATGATCAGTATTTCTTCACCTTTGACCAATGGATCATTGTTTACGGCCTGGCCTGTTTGGCGGAGGTCACCCGGGAGCCTCGATTTCATGAAGGCGCAACTTCTATCGCTAAATACCTGCTTGCCAAAACGCTCAGGAGCGACGGCTTCTTTTATCCCTTGTACGATGGCGCTCAGCACAGATCCGTGGAATTCGGCGATAAATGGTCGCGTCAGGCGGGTAGTTTTCATGCCAAAGCGCTTATGGCGCTTTCTAAACTTTTCCAGATTACCGGAGAACCGGCCTACCGTCATGCAGCAGAGCGGTTGCTTACAAAAACTCTATTCGCGCAAACCCCCGAGGGTCGTTTCATCACTCAGGACAGCGATCAAAGTACCCACCTCCATCCTTTTCTGTATACGCTGGAGGGTCTGGCGTCCTACGCGCTTTCGGAAGGCAAGAAAGAGATCCTAATCGCGGTGGAACGCGCCATGAAGTGGGTCCTGGACCGGCAAAATGCCGATGGTTCCCTGTACTGCTTTTATCAAGGCGGAAGTTTCAGGCCCTGCGTTAGAGCTGATATTATGGCCCAGGTACTCAGGATGGGTACGATCCTGACGCAGCAGGGGCTTCTGGAGGGATCCGCACAATCTCTCGATAAACTCCGTGGAAAATTGGAAACCTATCAGGTTCCCGAAGGATCTCAGACTGGCGGCTTTATGTATGGACAGGAAGAGAACGGCGCGGTGCACAGTCATGTGAACGCCTGGGTCACCATGTTCGCATCTCAAGCGATGTGCATTCACGACGGCCTACGTCAGACACGCCCCTCTTACGATATGTCGTTTTTTGTTTAACCCAACTCCGGAATTGCCATGAAAACGAAAAAAAAGAAGATCCTGATCGCGTTCGGCACACGGCCGGAGGCGATTAAATTCGCCCCGCTTATCCGCGCGTTGAACGCGTCGCCGCTTTTTGAATGTTATGTCTGTCTTACAGGACAACACCGTCAAATGGTCGATCAGGTGGTAAAACTTTTCCGTATCAAGATCGACGAAGACCTGCGCCTGATGCGGACCAACCAAACGCTCGAATATGTCAGCGGCCGCGTGATCTCTCGTTTCGGAAAGATCATCCGGAGACGGAGCCCGGATCTTGTTTTCGTGCAAGGGGACACAGCCACCGCACTGATGGTCGGGATCGCGTGTTTCTATGCCCGGAGGCCTTTGGCGCATCTTGAGGCTGGGCTCCGGACATTCAATAAATTCCAGCCATTTCCCGAAGAGATGAATCGTTCTCTTTTGTCCCATATTGCCGATCTTCATTTCACGCCCACAACGACGCCGACACGCAATCTTCTGAACGAAGGGATCCCCGATAGCGACATCTACCAAGTAGGGAACACGGTCATCGACACGGTCAAGATGGCGGCTCCTTACATCAAAAACCGGTATCCTGTCTTTCGCGGTGTGGACCCTAAAAAACGAATGATCTTTGTTACGGCACACCGGCGCGAAAGTTTCGGGGACGGCCTTGAGAATATTTTCCGCGCGATCAAATCGCTCGCTCAACGGTTCCGCGATGTCGAGATCGTCTATCCCGTGCATTTGAACCCTAACGTTTTTGAACCCGCGCACAAGATCCTCGGCAACGTGGAGCGGGTCCATCTGGTACGACCTTTGTCGTATGAGGAGACCTTTTGGGCGTTGCGGCACTGTTTTCTGATCCTGACCGATTCCGGAGGGATCCAGGAAGAAGCGCCCTCGTTCCGAAAACCCGTTCTTGTCCTTCGAAGGCTTACGGAAAGGATGGAAGGGATCCGGAGCGGTGTTGCCAAACTGGTCGGAACAGACACGCATGAGATCCTTGCGGAGGCCAGCAAACTTCTGAACTCCAAACGGGCCTACGCTCAGATGAAATCGTTGACGCGGAACAATCCCTATGGGGACGGGAAAGCGTGTGAACGCATCGTGACCATTCTTTCCAAGTTTTTATTCCACGCCCCTTTGACTTCGGCCATAAGACGGTCGTTAAAATTCCATGGAAAGGTGTAAACTCTTCCAATGAAAATCGCTTTCTACGTTTATCCCACAGCCTTCCAGTCGCCGGGCGGGGGAGAGGTCCTCTTGCTCAAGACCAAAGAATACCTGGAAAAAGAAGGTGTCTCTGTAAAGCTGTTTGACACCTGGAGCGATCAGCTTACGGATTTTGACATTCTTCATGTTTTTGGATCGGTCAAGGATGCTCTCCCGATAATGGAAGCCGGAAAGCGCGCCGGGATCAAGATCGTGCTCTCAACCATTTGCTGGTACAGCTGGAAGTCGGCATGGGGGATGAACGGCCCTTTTCAAGCCCGCGCTGCCACACTCCTGCGTCACGCCGCAAAGGTTTTTATGCCGTTCGTGCCTTCTGCGCGAAAACGCATGATGGACATTTCCGATGTTCTCATACCGAATTCCGAAAGCGAAGCCGAACAGCTGCGGCGTTTTTTTGCGATCCCGAAAGAAAAGATCACGGTGATCTTGAACGGAGTCGATCCCGCTTTTGAAAATGCGACACCGGATTTTTTTCTGAGCAAATTCAATTTTGGAAAATTTGTTCTATGTGTCGGCCGGATCGAACCACGTAAAAATCAGCTTAACATGGTCCGCGCACTGTCAAATACTCAGATCCCGTTCGTGATCATCGGAGATCCAGTGAAACACTATCCTCATTATTATCAACAATGCCGCAAAGAAGCGGGTCCAAACATTCATTTCCTCGGCGGAATGCCGCACGATTCGGTGCTCTTGCGCTCTGCCTATGCGGCCTGCGACACTTTTCTTCTTGCCAGCTGGCTTGAAACGCCGGGGCTTGCCGCGCTTGAAGCCGGCCTCGCCGGCGCCAAGATTGTCATCACGCAAGAAGGAGCCGCGCAAGAATACTTTCAAAACTTTGCTTTTTATGTCGATCCCGGAAACTTATCCGACATTCTCGGAAAAACTCTAACTGCTGTGAAACGGCCGAAAAACGTTTTGCTTCAAGACCACATTCGGCAAAATTTCCTCTGGGATCGCACATCAAAAATCGTCTGTGGTGTTTATGAACAACTGCTTCTTTCCGGCCAGGCCGGAAGAATGGCAGAAGACAAATCATGATTAAGAGCTTAGCCAATATTTTTTTGGCTTTTTTCAGCCTTTTTTTGACTCTTGTACTGGTTGAGCTTGGCCTTCGGTCTTTTGCCCCGCAGATCGTTATCTGCCATATCAATTGTGAGTGGCGCGCCGATGACCCCGTTTTTGCGTATGTGCCCAAACCCAATTATCATGGCAAAATGGTAGTCAAAAATCAGTTCTATGCCGATCTAACCACAAATGCGCAGGGTTTTAGAGGAGAAAAAGATGTTTCCGTGGAAAGAACTCCCGGGGTTCGGCGGTTACTTTTTCTGGGAGATTCGTTCGTTTTTGGCTGGGGGGTCAATGATTCTGAAACTTTCAGCAGCGTTGTCGAAAGAGAACTGAACGCCGCAGCCACGGATTCTCCCACTGAAGTTATTAATGCCGCCGTTTATGGTTTCGACATTGTCGAATATTCCGAGATGTTCAACCGTGTCATCAAGTATTCTCCGGACGTTCTTTTCTTGGGATTTACGCTCGAAAACGATTTTAATATTAACCCATTAAATAATGAGATTGGCACCCAAGCGATACGGGTTGAAAAGGAGGGCGGTTTAAAATACAAAGTCAGGAATTTTCTAAACAGCCTGCATCTCGTCGCGCTTCTGCGTGACCGGCTTTATATTAACTTTCCGCGAATAAGAAATTTTATGCTGTTCCTCGGGATCAATAACAAAAGGGATATTTTTCTGGAAGAATACCCCGAGCCGCTCATGGAAAACGTTCAAAAAACAGAGAAGATCCTGCGCCAAATGAAATCGATCTGTGACCAGAAAGGCATCCGTTTCGTGGTTTTGATCAACCCCCTTCGAGAACAAATTTATTGCGCTGATGAGATCAACCGATTTCCCGGATATGATATCGAAAAGCCCAACAAAACATTAAAGGCGGTCCTGGATCGGAATAAGATAGAATACGTCGATCTTCTGCCGCCGCTTCTTTTGGAAAGCAAAACAACGAAGAATCGTCTTTATTTTGATATTGATCCTCATTGGACAAGATATGGACACGAAGTGGTTGCGCAGCAAATAGTCGCGCTTCTAAGCAAGCCCGAACAACACAAGGTGTTATGATCGAATCTTTGAAAGAACTGAACAGGATCTGTCAGAAGCCTGACTACAAGACGCAAGGGAACTGGTATGTCCGGACGATCCTCAGGGATGCCGCTTTGCCCATGACCTGGCTCTTACTCCATACCGGCGTGACTGCGAATCAGGTGACCCTGACCTCGCTTGCCGTGAGCCTCGCGGGCATGATCTTTCTGTCGATCCCCGGAACGAGTGCGTTCTTAGCAGGGGTTGTGCTTTTACAGCTGTGGTATTATCTGGATCATGTGGACGGACAGATCGCGCGCTATCGGAAGACTGATTGTCTCACAGGCCGGTTCCTGGATTTTCTGACTCATCATATTGTTCACACCGCTCTCTTTTTTGCTTTAGGTTTTCATGTTTTTCAAGTGACAGGATCAGCATTATTCGCTCTGTGGGGGTTCGTGAACTCTCTGGCGATCCTGGTCTTCAATATTGCCCATGATGTTAAATATAAGACTTTTTTTGAAGCCATTGCAAAGCAGCGAACAGTGACGTTAACGATCCAAGAAGAGACCGGGTCGTGCAAGGTTTCCGGAGAACCGGCCTCCTTAAAACGGCGTTTATTTTCCCTTGCTCACAAACTCTGTGAGATTCATGTCATGATGAACATTCTTACGTTGGGCGCCGTAGTTCAAATATTTGTTAGTGTTTTCGATATCCGGACCGTTCTCTTCCTGATCTATGGTTTTCTCGCTCCCGCAATTTCGATCATAAAGGTGGCTTACATCCTCAAGACCCGAAAGATCGATCATGAATACCGGGAAATATTTTGCCAAAAAACTTGAAGGCCGCCATTCCCCCCCCCACTTCTGGAAATTCTTTCCCGGTACTGTCAGCCCATCGGAGTGGCCTCCTCGCGGGTTTTCTGTTCGTGATGCTCGCCTGGCAATGTTTTTATTCGGCCTGGACCCAGGGACAGACAACCGATGAAGCTTTTTTTGCGCCAAGCGGATATTCCATTGTCCGGTACAATAACTACGAGTTTTTAGGCGAACATCCGCCCTTGATTTTGCAGCTAGGAGCTTTGCCGCTTTTGGCGATACAGCCGAAATTCCCGATCAAAGATCCGCTCTACGTTCCCGGGACGGACAGGCTTGATCTCACGCAGAACGGCCTTCGATTTCTTTACAAAATGGGGAATGATCCCGACTTGATACTGTTCCTTCAACGAATTCCTATCGTTCTGTTGACGGTTCTTCTCGGTGTGGGCGTTTTTCTTTTTACCAGGGAGCTTTGGGGGGATTGGGGAGGGCTGCTTTCGCTGGCTCTTTTTTCGTTCTCTCCGAATATGATCGCCCATGGAAGTCTCTACACTACCGATCTGGGACTGACAGCCTTCTATTTCTTTGTGATCTACGCATTCAAACGTTTTTCTGACTCGCCTTCAGACCGTCGTGTTGCCTGGCTCGGACTAGCCTGCGGTGCCGCTTTGATGACAAAGATCAGCAGTCTGATTCTTTTACCGGTCCTTTCCAGTTTGTTTTTGGTCTACTATTTTACGGAGGCCCGGCAGACCCTTATCGAGGCGCCTTCATTATCTTTTGAAAAATGGATCCTCGGAATCGCGCTTTTCCTGATCGCGAACGCGATCGGAGAGAGGCAAGCAATGGTTCTCTTCGGACCATTTCTTGTTTTTGCGGCCTATCTTTGCGCCCGTGATATCGAAAAACTCCGGAATTCACGGGCTCTCAGAATTGCACTCAAAGGGGCGGCCCTTGCCGGAGCTATCCTCTGTGTCGTTTACTCCATACGACTCAAAAAGAAATATGGGATTTCAGCCGCGTCCATTTTAGCCGCCGGGAATCTCGTGGCGCTTGGTGCCGCTGTCTTATTGGCCCGGCTCTCTACGGAGGATGTCAGGATACGTGTTTTGAAATATTTTCTTGCGATCTGGGTTTTGGCCGCGCTGGTGATCGTTCTCGGATACACCGATTTTCTTTACAAATTCTACCGTTTCATCGGCTTTGGCAATTACATGAAGCCACTCGGGATCGTTCTGTCGCATTCGAAAGGCGGGCATGGGGCCTGCGTTGAAGGCTCGTTCATCACTTGTGATTGGCGATATTTCCCTGGCGTGATGGCGATTAAAACTCCGTTACTGACATTGGTTTTAACGGTTATCGGGGCCATGGGGCTGCTCTTCTCCAAACGTTCCATCCTGACTAAGTCCCTAGTCTTTGTTCCGCTTGTTTTTTTTCTCGCCGCAGCCATGCTGAACAAGATCCATATCGGTCTACGGCATATTCTTCCCGTGTTCCCGTTCTTTTTTCTTCTTGCCGGATATGCCGGGTATCTTATCGGCAAGATCAAACCGAAGTTCTTTAGAAATGCCGTGGCAGTGTTTTTGACGCTCCTGGTCATTCTATCTGCCGGCCGGAGCCTGGCCGGTGGGCCAGACCATCTCGCTTATTTTAACGAGCTTACCGGCGGACCCGAACAGGGGGCCAAGCTGGTCGCGGATTCGAATCTAAACTGGGGACAGGACAATAAGCGTCTTGCCGAGTTTGTCCTTGAAAAGAAGATCCGTTTTATTAAGATCATGGCCGAGGCAATGAACACGGATGTGTACAGCTACTATAAAATCCCGTGGAAGATGCTCGAGCCGGGCGATCTTATAGATCCAGCTCCTGGATTTTACGCTCTCGGCATCGGCTGTTACACTCAGCAGCAGAACGATCCACGTTCGTGGTTCAAAGGAAAGCAGCCCAAATACCGGGCCGGGAAGACGTTTTATGCGTTTGAGGTGCCGAATAAACCGACCCTGGACAACCGACTACAGGCCACAGACTGACAACCATGAAATCTATCGAAAAGAGTTCGCTGGTATCTTGGCTTATAAATAGCACACTTTTGTTGGCGGGCCTGGCAGCCATTTTCTTCCTGCTAACCAGCGGCGTTCTGTTTGTTCAGGCGGGGTGGATCCACGAGCTTGGGAAAAAAGGGCGGTATGTCCGCCTTATGGGAATTTCGGTTTCCGTTTTTGCCGTGCTTATGTTCCTGGCGCGATGGAAGTTCCGGAATATCTTCGATGGATGCTGTTGGGTCAAGTGGTGGCAGGGCGTCTGCCGTATCCCTTTTCGGTACACGGCGATGGACTTGTTTGTTATCTACGCGGCTATGATGGCGGGGGTGGGGTTTGAACGGCAGCTGGCGCTTGAAACGCGGGCGTTTGACCTCGGGCTCTTCGCGCAGGCGGTCTGGAATACACTTCAGGGAGATTTTCTTTTTTGTTCCATCAAAGAAAATATCAACTTGTTGGGCGATCACGTCAGTCCGATCCTGCTGGCAACGGTCCCATTCTATGCGATCTGGCCCGATCCGTGCATGCTTGTCTTACTACAGGCACTTGCGGCCGCAAGCTCCTTCTTTCCCCTGGCCCTGATCGTGCGGGACAAGCTCAAAGACCGTTCGCTTGTTCTGATCTTTCTTCTGATGTTTTTTTTCTTCCAGCCCATGCGCGCCGCACTTCACGAAGATTTTCATCCTGAAGTCCTGGCGGAGCCCTTTTTATGGTGGGCATTCTTTTTCCTCGACAGGGGAAAAGTTGTCCGGTTTCTGCTTTGTTTGGCTGTCGCGGTCACCGGTAAAGAGAATTTCTTCGGGATCGCTTTTATGTTGGGCTTTTATGCTTGCGTTTGGAAGAAAATGCGGTGGACCGGGATCTTGGTGATGACAACCTCGGTCGTGCTTCTTTTGTGGGAGACAAGATGGCTTGTGCCGCATCTTTCCGGCGCCGTTTATTTCTACGGAGGGAATTACAGCCGGATGTTGGCCGATCCCGTTCATGGGATATTTCTGAGACTGTTGAGTTTTGAATCGTTAGAGTACCTATTTAAGATCTTTGTTCCCTTCCTCTTTCTTCCGTTCTTCCATCTCCCGACGCTTTTGCTGACTTTCCCGGTGCTTTTCCAGAATCTCCTTTCCGGGAACGGGGCTATGCGTTCTTTCAACTACCATTACGTAACGGGGATGACGCCTTTCCTTTTCATTTCAACGATCTATGCCTTGGCTAGGTTAAGAGACCGGAAAGTGTGGATCGCGAAGCATCTCTCGTGGATCGGTTTTGCGTTGTTATTTGCGAGCGTTCTCCGTTCCGGACCATCCGAGTATTGGTTTTTCTGGAATATCCACTCACACCGGAGCGCTCACACGGATATGGTAAGGGCGAAGTTGAGAGAGATTCCGCCGAGTGCCCGCATCTTGACCCATAATACTTTTGTTCCACAGCTGTGCAACCGCAAATACATTTATCAATTTAATTATAACCCCAAACCGGACAAGATCGATTTCGTTGAAAAATATAAGACCGACACTGTGATCTGGGACCGGAATTACTGGGAACCCAACACAGAATCCCTGGAAACTTCGCTCGAACGGTTGCAATCAGCCGGTTTTTCGGTGGAGTTCGAAAAGGATGGCTTTTATATACTTCGGAAGACCGTAGCACTTGCTCCTATGAGCAAGTACGATGCCGCCACTTTCACGGATTGACGTGTGCGGCATCGATCGCAGACCGAAGCCGCCTCTTGGCGAGCCGCGCCTGATTTTCAGGGCGGGACTACAGACCACTGACTACGGTAGACCGATGGGGGAACGGAGGGCGCAATGAAGCGTACCCTGCAAAGACCCGGTCTTTGCACCACAGACGATAGTTCACGCGCAAGCGGTTCATCATTCCTGGCCAAAGGATGGGGGTTCATCCTAGAACAGATCCCCGTTCGCTAATCAACCCTGCTGGATATTATCGCGACACCGAGCAGGACCGATCTAGGCCTTTATGAACTCGGGATTGTATGATGTTCCTTGTAAATGCTCTTAGAGGACATCTATGGGAAATAGAGTGCAACGCGAGGCAGCACCCTTCGAGAACTCTGACGAGAAATTGTTCTAGCCGACTTTGAGCAGAAGCCTATTCTGCCTGTTGACAATTGACGATGGCATGATAGACTTTCATTGTAAAATAGTTACTCAATAGTAATCCAATGGGTTACTTATGAAGAATATAAATACATTCAGCGGTTTGGGCCCCAAGGAGGCGGAATTCGTAGCTCGTCTTTCCTATGAAAAAAAGACCATCGTCACGGCGGATGAAATAGACAAATTTCTTCCGGCCGACTTCAAGTATCGCAGGCAATTTGTTTATACTCTGAAACAGAAGCGGGTACTCACACCCATCAAAGGCGGGGTGTATATTTTTACGCCGCTTGACTCGATCGCCACGGGAACACGCGTTCATGAGTTCCTGATCCCCGCCGTCTTTCTTCCGCGTGGGAACTATTACCTCGGATACTCGGTGATGTTCAACTATTACGGGTTCACCGAACAGATCTTCCAGACGGTCTATGTGATCAATACGTCCCTGTGCAAAGAAAAGATGGTGTGCGGCATCGCGTATAAATTCGTTAAAGTCCCGGAAAAACGCATGTATGGGATCGAGAAGATCACGGTCCAGGGCGTGACCGTCCCCGTCAGTTCGAAGGAAAGGACTTTGGTGGATCTCATTTATTTCAATAAACCGGTTGGCGGAGTTATCCCGGCGGTTCAGATCCTTAAGGACACCGTGAAGCGGAAACAGTGCGATATCGGAAAGCTTGTGGAAATGGCGTCCCGTTTTCCCAATATTACGGCGCGTAAAAGAATCGGCGTAACGCTTGAAGGGCTTGGTGTCGGATGTGCGGTCCTGAAGCCGCTTATAAAGAGTGTCGAGAAAACAGCGATCAATTCGCTGGAGGATTCCCGTAAAGGTTCTCTGAACACAACATGGAGGGTCATCGTTGGTGATCCACGAAAATAAAGACGATTTTCTGAATGTTCTGAAGCAGACGTCGGCGCAGACCGGGTTCACTCTGTCGCTGATCGAAAAGGACTATTACCTGACGCTTGTTCTATCGCGTCTTCAGGATCTCAGTTCCAATCTGATCTTCAAGGGCGGGACATGTCTCAATAAGGTCTATTATTCCTATTACCGGCTGAGCGAAGACCTTGACTTCAGCATGCGGCTTCCTGATGGGAAGGTGACTAAGACCGTGCGGAGCCGGTCCATGAAACCCATCAAGGAGAAGATAGGGGAGTTTGCCGCGCAGTTTGGAATGAAACTCGATACCACAAAGAACCCCGGCCGGAACGAATCAAAACAATACGTTTTTGATCTCGCTTATCCTTCTGTAGTACTGCCTCAGGAAGCAAAAATAAGGTTTGAGGTTGGCCTACGGTTCAACCCGGTTTGCCCGGTTGAAAAACATGAAGTTCAGCATCAATTTACGCATCCTTTTACCGGGGAACGTTTGTTTGACGGCGGTGAGGTGAATTGCCTGGGCCTCAAAGAGCTGGTCTCCGAAAAGCTGCGTGCTGCCGCTCTCCGTAAAACCATCGCGCCCCGTGATTTTTATGATCTTGATTTCATTCTACGGAAAAAATTTGACCTCACGGATCGCGAAGTGCTGGAGCTTTTCCGGAAGAAACTCGCGGAAGACGGCGGAGATGCGGATATCACCAGGTACCGGGTGAATCTTGGAAGACGGCCCGAGGAGATCAAAGACATGAGTGGCAGGATCAAGGAGGAGCTCTTCGAAGTTCTGACCGCTGAAGAGCGCAAGAACTTTGACCTTGATACTGCGATCGCACGGCTGAACCAGGCATTTTCCAAGTTGGCGTAATGTCCGGAATATCGAAACATTCGACCTAGGACAAGTGTGGATAATACCGGACGGTGCCCTGCAAAGACCCGGTCTTTGCACCATGGAGGATGGTGCTTTGCAGCGGTAAATTCTGCTTGACAGTGCTTTTTTGTAATGTAATACTTATTATAGACAATGTAATACATTTAAAAGGAGCCCGTTATGAAACGAAAAGGATTGACTTCCGTTCAGCTAAGGCCAAAGATCGCAAAAATGGTTGCGCTCTTGATGAACCGGGAGGGCATGACAAAAACCGAGATCATTAATGAGGCGCTTCGCCGATTTCTTCTTGAACGGGAATTTCAAGGGGTCCGGGAAAAGCTCATTCCGTATGCCCAAGCCAAGGGCATTTATACCGAAGACGATGTTGACCGGGTCCTTGGTCCATGAGGGTGGTTTTTGACACCAATATCCTTCTCTCGGCTTTTTTGACCAAGGATGGAGTTGCCCAGCAGCTTTTTGCAAGAGTTATTGCGGGGCACGAGATCCTTGCTTCCGAGTATATCCTTAAGGAGGCTGTTGAAAAATTATCCGGCAAACTGAAGGTCCCAGAACGGGAAACAGGCTCCTTTATGCGTTATGTCCGGACCCGTATGACCGTGATCGACCTCTCGGGGAAAACGAGGCGGGTTGATTTTGAGGACCTTAAAGACGTTCCGATACTTCATCTGCTTGAATTCGCCGGGGTCCATTATTTCGTTACAGGCGATAAAAAACTCCTTGCTCTTAAAAAGCACCGGCAGACCCTCATCTTAAGTCTCCGAGAAGCCCTCGAGCTTTTATGAGTACTTCGTCCTTTAAAGCCCGCATTGTGATCCTGAACTATAACGGGGAAGAGATGCTGGCGAAGTGTCTGCCAAGCATTGCTGAAGCGGTGCGCTGTGCTAAGACACCGACTGCTGTCACGATCTTAGACAATCTGAGCATAGATCAAAGTGAGTCCTATGTCCGGAAGAATTATCCCGAGATGGAGTTTGTGAAGGCGCCGGAAAACCTAGTGCTTTGCTCCTACAATGATTACCTCAAGACGGTCTCTGAGCCGATCGCGATCCTGCTCAATAACGATATCCAGGTCGACAAGAACTTCATTGATCCGATGGTTGAAAAATTTTCAGGCGATCCGAGGACTTTCCTGGTCGCTCCGCGCTGCCATAGCTTTGACAAAGCGAATGTGGAAGCGGTGGATGCTAGAATGAAAATCCGGTTCGGGATGCCATGGATTAGCGCACGTTATCCGGGATACGAGGCTCATACGATGATCCCATCTAAGACCGTTTCATCCGGATTCGGCGCTTTTTCGAAAGAAAAATTCTTGGAACTCGGAGGCTATGACCGGAGGTACTTACCCGGGATCATGGAGGATGTGGATCTGTGCCTTAAAGCCCAACGCTCGGGATATCATCTTTATTACGAGCCGCGCAGTTTGGTCTATCATATGGGACAGGTAAGTTTTAAAAAAGCTTACACGAGTCTTCGGCGTGAAACGATCGCTTGCCGTAATACATTCCTTTTCGCATGGAAGAATTTCCGAGGTTTCGGATTTTGGTTTCGGCACATTCTTTTCTTACCGCTTTGGATGGTTTTTTCTCTTTTGAGGCTCCGCCCGGAATTTCCGCTCGGACTTTTCGAAGCATTGCGCCATGGTTCCGGTCACCGCGACATCCTTCGAGGCATTCATTGAAATAACGGCCCGTGTTTTGATAGACTAGCGCGTCGTTACATCATCATCGTTGGGCAACAATGGAGTTTTTTCAGGTATGACGTTGAATTCCACAGAAGCCAATGTCCCGGCATCCAAGAAATTCTGGAAACGCCAGGAGGCGGGCTTTGTCTATGACCGCCAATTCCAGAATAAGGTCGGCTGGTATATTGATTGCTCGGAGACGTTCCCGCTGTTGGAACTGGTACAATCTCTGAAGAACATCAAGGTCCTGGACGTCGGGTGCGGGACCGGGCGGT
This sequence comes from Candidatus Omnitrophota bacterium, assembly GCA_043821445.1. Classification (GTDB taxonomy): domain Bacteria; phylum Omnitrophota; class Omnitrophia; order Omnitrophales; family Aquincolibacteriaceae; genus Aquincolibacterium. The sequence goes on from JBDRCT010000040.1 coordinate 49,076, forward strand.
TCCTGGTGAGATTCCCCGAGCCGAATACGCTGTTCGGCGTAGATCTTTCCGAGAGCATGCTCCAGACCACGAAAACGAAATTGACTCGGGCGTCCCTTTTGGCGGCCTCTGCTACCGAGCTTCCTTTTCCTGATCGCTCTTTTGACCTCGTTTATTCCGTTCGTGTAATCCAACATATTCGCAATCAACAAAAAATGATCACGGAACTTTCGCGGGTTTGCAAACCGGGTGGGCGTGTGATCCTCGTGGCCTATAATACCTGGTCGCTCTTGAATCTCTACAAGCAGATCCGCATGAGCTGGGTGGGACGGATTTTGAACATACCGTTCGGTTTTATCCTTAAAGAAAAGTCTTTTTGGGGAAAATGGGGATTTGAGTATGACAATTACTGCTCCATCACTGAGATCGAACGAATGATGAAAAGGTCCGAGCTTCAACCTTACTACTCCTGCGGCCTTTCATCGGGGATGCCTTGGTTCCTCCAGAGTTTCTTCATCGGGAAGATCTTGCATACGATTGCGCCGTGGCTTCTAAGCGGGCTTTTAAATCTCGCCCTTTTTCTGGATCGGACGTTGGCGCGAATGGGCCCGTTCAAATACTTCATGGACCTGGTCCTGGTCGTCGGGGAAAAGCCGCGATGAAGCTTCAGGTGCTTTTGAATGCTGCCGTTCCTGCTTGGCTTCAGATCCTGGATCAGGAAAAGATATCTTACGCGATTTGGGAAGAAGACAGTGTCTTGCCCGTCGGTGAAAACCGATATCCGGTGCTTATTCTCACAAAAAAAGAGCCCCGCCGTAAGTCCATGATCCAGGCTCACCTCAAACAGGGCGGGGCCGTCATCGTGGACCTAGACACGCGTTCAGAGGTTCGGGAACAGGATTTCCCAGGGCGTATTTTTTCTTTGGATATCAGCATTGCGGATATCTGTGAAAGTTGGGCCAGCCGGCGAAAGGATTTTTTCTTTAATGGTTTTACGGTTTCCGAGACCGTTGCGGCCCAAAAAAAATCCCGATCCAGGGAGGTAGTGAGATGCGCCGTTCAAAAAGCATTCTGGTGTCAGGGACTGCCTTATGTTCATCTTTGGTATTATCCTCGGGGATATCGAAGCGTTTTTTCGTTCCGCTTTGACATGGATGAATATGATCCTGACGGTCATTCTGCTTTTTGCCGGCTGCTTGAAAAATATCGAGGGTCGGTAAGTTGTTTTGCCTGTCTCAAGACTTTCGAGTCTCTTGAAGACGAGCTTGGAAAGGTGGTCCGTTCCGGTGTTGAGGTGGGGTATCATGGGTATATCCATCATATTTATCAAGACTACGCTCAGAATAAACTCGACTTTGAACAGGCGGAGCGGTTATTGCAAAAACATCCTCGTTCCGTAAAAAGCTTCGCGGGCCCGCACGGCGTCTGGCATCCGACGCTCCAGCGCATTCTCGAAGAACGGAATTATATCTATAGTTCCGAGTTCGGTCTCGATTATGATAATTTTCCATTTTTTCCGATCGTTCATGGAAAGACATCGAGCGTCACTCAAATCCCTACACATCCCGTTTGTGAAGGAGCGTTTTTTGAACGGTATCCTTATCAGGAGTCCATGCTTCGGGATTATTTTAATGCTGTTATTGACCATAAAATCCGGAAGGAAGAGCCAGCCTTGCTTTTTGGGCATCCCGACCATCGGATTGGAAGGCATCCGGAAATTTTCACGAACATTATGGAAAAAATCGACGAATATCAAGGCGTGTGGAAAACCGAGTTCCGACAGTGGGCAGGATGGTGGAAGAAAAGGCATGATATTTCCTTCCTTCCTCAGTACGGTAACGGCACGGTCAGGATAGAGGGCTTGGAGAGAGTCGAAGATTGCACGGCTGAAATCCTTTTTCAGGACGGGCGGCGGGAATTCAGCACCGACTGGTTCCTGCCGATATTTGACAAAGCAAAGAGCGATTGCGTTTCTCCTGTCGTCGAAACGTTAACCCAGCAAAGTTATTTTAAAAAAATAAAATTCGGACTTAAAAATTGGCTTGATTGGGAAACGAAAACTCCGCCAGAGCTTCTGAGAATTACAGGAGTCCGAACGCTGGTGAAGAGAGTGTTTCGGGCTTTAGCGGGCTGTTTTATGCAAAAGGCGAAAAAAATATGAGCCTGAGTGCGGTATTGATCACGCTTAACGAAGAAAGGAAGCTTCCGGAATGCTTGCGTCGGCTAGCTTTTGCTGACGAGATTGTTGTTGTGGATTCTTGCAGTGAAGACCAGACCGTTCAAATTGCTGAAAAAGCCGGCGCTAAAGTCTTCCAGCGTACATTCGATTCTTTTTCCGGGCAGAAGAATTATGGGATCCAGATGGCCGGAGGAGACTGGATCCTGCTCATTGATGCTGACGAGCTTGTCACCCCGGAGTTGCGCGATGAAATACTAAGCGCTATTCGATCTCAGGAATATCGTAGCGCATTTACGCTTCGGCGGGTTAATCAGATTTTTGGTGCGGTGTTGCGTCACGGTGCGAGTGGTGAAGACCATCCTATTCGGCTGGTCCGTAAAGGGGCAGGGGTTTTTGAAGGATTGGTTCATGAAAAACTGCGCATCGAGGGGGAGATTGGGGACCTTCGCGGGGAGTTAACGCACATTACCTATCAAACGTTGGAAGAATATTTTTTAAAATTTAACCAGTTCTCTTCCTTGGATGCCCGAGAATTCCTGCGCCAAGAAAGAAAGCCGCCTTCTTGGCTTCAGATTTTGGTGAAGCCTGCCGCTGAGTTCTTTTTTTATTATATCGTGAAAGCAGGCTTTCTGGACGGTTGGCCAGGTTTCCAGTATCAGGTTCTCTCCTCGTTCTATGTTTTTATAAAGCATGCTAAAGCGAAGAATCTAAAAAAATGAATCCTTTATTTTTAAAACTAAAAAACATCGCTGCTTTTGAGTGGGCCATTTTTTTTCTGATGGCTTTGTGGACCGCGCTGACGTTTTCCATCGCCCTAACCGAGATCACATTCGTTTGCGCTTTGATCTGCTGGGTCGGATGGCATATTCAGCAAAAAAAAGGCATCTGCCAAAATGCGCCGGCAGGAGGGAAAATCGACTGGGCATTCTGGATGCCGCTCGCACTCTTTTTTGTGTGCGTCCTGAGCTCATTTTTCACCTCGGAATATCCAAAACAAAGCCTCCGGGGCCTATACAAGATCGCAAAGCCGCTTCTAGCCTTCATCATGGCGATCGATCTCTTCAGGGACACAAGATCCCAGAAACGCTTCGACGGTATTTTTTTAGCAACCTTTCTTTTGGTGACGATCGATTGTTCGATCCAATACGCCTTCGGGAAGGATATCCTCCGGGGTTTCGCGGCCGAGCAATCCGCGGCAGGGATACGGCTCATAGGCCCTTTCGGCAATTTCGCAAAAATGGCCACCTACCTCGTATTGGTGATCCCTGTTTTTGGGATGCGTTTCTGGAGTGATTACACGCGATCGGAACAGCGCAAAAGATCTTTTTATAGTCTGGCTCTTGCGATAGCCGGCCTTGTGCTTCTCTATCTGACCCGTTGCCGCGGCCCTGTGGTGGCGCTTGCTTTTAGTTTTGGAATACTCTTCATTTACAAGCGCTGGTTCAAGGTGGTGGGGATCGCTTTGTTGCTCGGCCTTGCTCTGTTGGCGGTCGTGCCGCGAGGAGTGATCATTCATGCGAATAAAGATTCTAGAGAGCAGTCTTTCGTCGAACGGCTTTGTCTTTGGCAGCGAGCTTTCGACGTGATCAAAGCCAAACCGTTAACGGGCACGGGAATTAATACCTATGACAAGGCGCATGCAAAATACGACACGCAACAGCGCAAAAACCTTGCGTCGTTACGGGGGCCAACAACCAGTGTCCGGCAAGAGCAGAATGGCTCTGTTAGTTTCATAACAGGGGAAACGATTTACACATCAGACGTAAAACAAACCAATATTCGGCTTGGCGATAAAAAGTACAACCTTTTTAGAGACGCAAAGGGCGAATATTATATCTATGATACTTTACTTGTTCGCGGTTATTACGCCCATAACGGCTATCTTCAACTCGCGGCGGAGATCGGGCTTCCCGGGATTTTCTGTTTTCTTTGGTTCCTTTTCATGTTCTTCCGGAAAGTCCTGGGAGGCCTGGGGGCTATTCGAGGCTCTCCCGAGGAATATACGCGTTTGGGAATTCTGACGGGCCTCCTGGCCTTTTTGATCTATGCCATTGGTGATAACAATCTTCAAAGTCCGCCTTCCCTGATGTTTTTCTGGTTCTCGGCGGGCATTTTGATGGCAAGGCAAAGCGCCGCTCCGTCGGAAATCATTTCATCAAAAAAACCATAAGTGGCACAGTCTTAGGAATTCAAGGTCGACTCTGTTGCGTTGGGCTTGACAATCTATAACTCATAATTTAACATATAAGTATACAAAACAGTATACTTATAGGTGGAATATGAACCATTCAGAGCGTTTTAAAATACTCATGGAATCCGGCCGGACGGTGTTTACGCCTCTGGACATGCGCATGTTATGGCGGGTAAATACGCTGAACGCCAAGATCAGTATCGTGCGTATGGTAGAAAAAGGTCTTGTGGTCCGGTTGGCCACAGGCTTTTACGCCCTGAATGACCGTTACAACCGGTACGAGTTTGCCAATAGGATCCTGTCGCCCTCCTATGTGTCCTTCCAGTCCGCGCTTTTTCATGCGGGAATCAATTTTCAGGCCCGTGACGAGATCGGATCGGTGGCCCTGCGGGATCATCGGAAGAAGGTCGGGAATACGCTCTATACCCATGCGGCCATGAAACAAGATCTTTTTTTTAATATCAAAGGGGTCGTGACGCGTGAGGGGGTAGCGATGGCATTGCCCGAGCGCGCGATCCTGGACAGCTTCTACTTCGGGTATCTTCCGGACATTGATGACGCTTCAAAGCTGAATAAGACATTTCTTGAGGAACTCAGCGCTCTTTACCCGAAAACGGTCCAAAAAAAGGTGAAGGGGCTTCTATGAGCCGCCTTTTTGATCCGGATGTTCACAAGCGGTATCTGTCGCTTTTGCTGACGGAACTGGCCAAAGCTTTCCCCGAGAAGATCGCCTTTAAAGGCGGGACCTGCGCTTATTTTTTTTATAACCTTCCGAGGTTTTCGTTCGATCTTGATTTTGACATGCTCCGGGAGTTCAGCGCCGGGGACGCGGACAGGTTCCGTGAAGTCCTTTCGCGGCATGGGCAAGCGAAGGAATTTCGGGACAAGCAGAACACGCTTTTCTGCCTTTTTGATTACGGAAAGGGACATCCCAACATCAAGATCGAACTGGGCCGGCGCGTATGGAAAAATAACGTTTATAAACCGGTCTGGTTTTTAGGAGTGCCTCTTGTCATCGCCGATGAACGAACGGTGCTGACCAATAAACTTGTTGCCCTGACCGACCGGAAGACCGCGGTTGCGAGGGATCTTTATGACAGTTGGTATTTTTTGAAGGCGGGATTTCCCGTGAGCGAGGCTCTTGTCATGGAGCGTACGGGAAAGGATCTTGGAGCGTACCTTAAAGGGGCGATGGGCTTTATCAGAAGGACCTATACCCCGCGCAATGTCCTGCACGGGCTGGGTGACGTGCTGGATGAGAAGCAAAAGTCGTGGGCCAAAGACCATCTTGTTCTTGAAACGATCCTGGAGATGAAGAAACGGATCACACCGCTATGAAAAATTATGACTTTCTGATCGATGCCTTCGGCGATAACAATCTCCAAAGTCCGCCCTCCCTGATGTTTTTCTGGTTCTCGGCGGGCATTTTGATGGCAAGGCAGAACAATCAAAAGGCGCTCCATGCTTGAGTTGACGGTCCCAATGATCTTCGCGATCGCGGTAATCGCTTTTTTTTGTGAATATATGGATTCCACGCTCGGGATGGGCTACGGAACGACGATGACGCCTGTCCTCATGCTTTTTGGCTTCGCGCCTCTCGAGATTGTTCCGGCAGTCCTGCTTTCCGAGCTTGTTACGGGAGTGCTTGCCGGTGCGATGCACCACCGCGAAGGGAATGTGAATTTCCACTTCAAAGTCCTGAATTTTCAAAGGATCAAGAACAGTCTCAAGCTTCCCGAGCCGGTCAACCCCGATCATCACACCTACGGGATCCAGGTCTCGACCCATCTTAAAGTGGTCCTTCTGCTTTTATCCGCAACGATCCTCGGAGCAACCAGCGCTGTCTTTACGGCCAAGGTCCTTCCCAAGCCATGGACCTCCCTTTATATCAGCGGGATGGTCATCGCCATGGGCGTTCTGATCCTGACCTGTTTTAACCGGCAATTCAAATATTCCTGGAAGAGAATCATCGGTCTCGGATTGCTCGCGTCTTTCAACAAAGGGCTTACCGGCGGGGGATACGGGCCGCTCGTGGTCAGCGGACAAATGCTTTCGGGCGTCGAAGGTAAAAATGCCATCGGGATCACATCCTTGGCCGAGGGCATTACTTGCGCCCTAGGTGTTTTGATCTATTTTTTTACCGCTCATAATCGGATCGACTGGCGGCTTGCCCCCATCCTTATTGCCGGAGCAGTTTGTTCGGTCCCGCTCTCGGTGAAAAGCGTCAAGATCATGAACCCGAAACTTTTAAAAGCGCTTATTGCCATTCTAACGATCATTTTGGGAGTCCTCACGCTCCTTAAAACATTGAAAAATTTTTGACTCGTGATGATGACTGCGTAAAAGATTATAGGGAAGGAAAAAAGCATGTTCACGTTGCTTAAAAGAATCATCCAACATTTTTTTTTACTGACACAGCTCGTCCGGGTCGACTTGACCGGGAAATACAAGACGTCGGTTCTGGGGATGTTGTGGATTTTTCTGAACCCGCTTATTCTTTTTTTTCTCTACATGTTTATTTTCTCAATCGTTCTAAAAGTCCGCTTTCCGGAACAACAAAGTGTCTTTTTTTACGGGCTCAACCTTTTTTGCGGTTTGATCGCCTGGAACGCATTCGCCGAAAGCATCCAGCGGTCATCTTCTGTGATTATGAATCACGCTCACCTTATAAAGCGCTCTCTTTTTCCGACCGAGATCCTGGGGATATCAATCTCGCTTTCAACGATCATCCGCCTCATTATTGAAATGGCGCTTTTTATCGTGTTGCTCACGGCTATTGGGTGGCAGATCACGCCGGCTTTCTTATGGCTGCCTTTTCTCGTCATTCTTCAATTGCTTTTTACCACAGCTCTTGCCTGGCTTGTGTCCGCGATGACCGTTCTTGTGAGGGATCTCGCGCATCTTGTGGGACCGCTGCTTACAGTGTGGTTCTTCATGACGCCTGTCGTGTATCCGGAGACCATGGCAAAGTCGCTTGGGGGATGGCAATGGCTGGCATTTCTTATTCACATCAATCCCATGGCAAAGCTTATCAGTACCTATCGCGGTATTTTGCTCTTTGGTTATTTTGATTTTACCCCGAACGTAATCTTATTAACGGTTTTTGTGCTGGTTTTCTTCCTGTTGAGCGCCGCAGTTTTCCAGAAACTTCAGCCGGAGATTATCGAAAACTTATGAAACCTGTGATCTGCCTTCAGGGCGTTTCCAAGAAGTTCAAGATCTACGATAATTCGTGGGGGCACTTGAAAGAGTTCGCGACTTTTGGCCTGATCAAGGATCACGAGGTTTTTTGGGCTCTCCGTGATATCGACCTCTCCGTGCAGCGGGGAGAAACGGTCGGAGTTATTGGTATGAATGGGAGCGGGAAGAGCACGCTTCTTCAATTGGCATCGGGCATCTTGAGGCCTACCGAGGGAGCGGTATCCATCCCCGCGCGGATCGCAACGCTGCTTGAGCTTGGCGGACTTTTCCATCCCGAGCTCAGTGGGTTGGAGAATGTTTTTCTCGCGGCAGGCATCCTTGGCTATCGCCGGAAAGAGATCCAGACAAAACTGGACGAGGTCATCGCCTTCGCGGATATCGGTCACTTTATCAATCATCCCGTCAAGATCTACTCTCAGGGGATGTTCCTCAGGCTGGCCTTTGCGGTGGTCGTGTGCCTTGATCCCGCGGCGGTTCTTATCGACGAGGTGCTGGCTGTCGGAGATGTTCTTTTTCAGCAGAAATGCTATGAGAGGATCGGAAGATTCGCTGAGGAAGGAAAAGCCGTGCTTCTCGTATCCCATAACACCGAGGAGATCAAAAAACTTACCGACCGCTGCGTTCTTCTGGACGGCGGAAAAATAGCCGCGGAGGGAAATCCGTGGGAAGTGACAGAGGTCTATCACAAAAAGCTGAATGAGCTTCGGATCGCGAGGGAGGGTTCGTCCCGCGCGTACACCATGAAAGCGGAAAGCTTCTTTACGGAAGAGGCGGAACTGATGCGTGTCCGGATCCTTAAAGGGGAACGTGAGATCACCGGGAATATTCAAGTCGGTGAAGAGGTCGAAGTGGAAGTGATGCTGCGGTTCAAAGTCGCGCTTCATGAATCCACGATTGGAATTTTTATTACCGATCTTTACGGGTCTACTGTCACGGGAACTCACACAGGTTTCCACGGTATCAAGTTGGACAAGGCCATTCCAGGAGGCGTCGTGACGGCCCGGTTTTCGATCGCAGCCCATCTCAAGCCTGATCCTTACAGTATCACGGTTCGGGTACTTGAATATCCCGAGAAGGGCACCTCTCGAACGGTGATGAAGATGAACGGGGCGGCCGTCTTCAATGTGGCCGGCGACGCACCCTTTTACGGTGTGACCAACCTTTGCCGTTCGATAGAAATACTCAAAAACGCTTGAATACTTATATTCCAAAAGGACTCAAGAGCCCTATGACGCCTCCCAAAATGATCTTGCTTGGATTGGACGGGGCAACATTTCAAGTTCTAGATCCTCTGATTGCTACGGGGAAGCTCCCCAACTTCAATCGGCTCAAAACCGAAGGCTGTTGGAGCGAGATATCCTCCAATATCCATCCAATTACCCCTTCCGCATGGGCCTCGATCTGTACGGGTTTGAACCCTGGGAAACACGGTGTCTTTGATTTTCGGAAGCTCGACCGGGAAAATTACCGGCTTGATTTTGTGAATGGCAATTCCCGGAAAGGCGAAACGTTATGGTGGGTACTCAGTAAAAAAAAGAAAAAAGTCGGTATCGTGAATGTGCCTTTGACGTATCCCCCTGAGCCGGTCAATGGTTTTATGGTCTCGGGGATGGACACTCCTTTTCCGACGACCCATTATACTTACCCTGCCGGATTTTCCAAAGAAATCGAAAAGGCGATCGGACCCTATCAAATTGACTTGGACGGAAGTTGCAGTTCGCTAGAGGATTATCTGGCTCAAGTTGAGGCTATGTTTCAAAAACGCATCCGTTTTTTTGAATATCTTGTCACATCGCACCATGAGCTGGATTTGCTTTTCTTTGTTTTTGTTATTTTGGACAGATTCCAGCACGTTCTGTGGAAATATCTTGATCCATCCCAGGCGGCCCACGCATTGCCTGAGGCTGCGGGTTACCGGAAAAAGGTTGAGCAGGCCTGTTGTCAGATCGATGAGTTGATAGGGCGTTATTATTTTTCCAACGCAAATCTCACAAGCTTAATGGTCGTTTCCGACCACGGATTTGGGCCTTTGATGAAAGATGTTTATTTGAACCGGTGGCTTGAATCTATAGGCCTGCTCGTCTTTAAGAAGAGCGACTTCAGAGGGGGTATAGCATTTCTTGAGAACATTGACTGGTCGCGGACCCAAGCCTACTCATATGGTTTTTTTGGACAGATTAATCTGAACTTGAAAGGACGTGAAGCCCAGGGGATCGTTAAGAAGGGCAGGGAAGAAAAGCGGCTGCGGGCTTACATCAAAGAGAAAGCCATGGAATTTATCGACCCTGCGACGCAGCAACGGGTCGTGACGGGTTTCTTTTTCAACGAAGAGCTTTATAAAGGAGCGCATGCCGTGCTGGGACCCGATATCGTTTTGATCTTAAAGGATTATGCCTATATTACGCGGGACGGATACGAATCGTTCACCGGAGATCTTTTCGGGGAGCCCATGAAGTATCACGATAAGGCGGTGCCTCATTCGGGGAATCATCGGCGCGAGGGGGTGTTTGTGTTCCACCGGAAGGACGTTCTATTGAAGAATACTAAATTGGAGAATACTTGTCTCAATGACATTTTTCCGACCGTTCTCGATTTTTTTGATGTAAAATTGCCCCACCATTTGGACGGCCGATCGCTGATCCCGGAGATTCAAGGGGCTCCGAGGGTGAGTTTTTTAAAGAAAGTCTTTTCGCGGTTGGTGCGTTGTTGAATTCAAAGATATATGTGTCTTCCGATTGTGTTGGCGGAAGAAGGCATTCCGTATGATTCGCAGGCAATTGCGATTTGTACCATACGTGCAACCGATGGATCGGTATGAGGAAACAAGGAATCGATCTTAGAAATATTCTATCTTGGCCATTGGCCTATGGTTTCTTCTCGAATATTTTAGCTCCGGGCAAGACCTATCCCATAGTCGCGAAAGAATACATTAAGTCCCAAGCAGGTGACAGAATTTTGGATCTCGGATGCGGCATCGCCAGAATCTTGAATTATTTGCCGTGCGTTGAATACACAGGACTTGATATGAACCGTCGCTACATTGAAAAGGCAAAAAAAACTTATGGGGAGCGCGGCGCTTTTGTGTGCGAAGAGGTCAGCGCGGAACTTATCGATCGATTCAAGGATCACGATATTGTTTTGGCTCTGGGCGTTTTGCATCATATTGATGACGCTAAAGCTGAGCAATTATTCAAGATCGCCAAGAGCGCGTTAAAGGCCGGTGGGCGATTGATAACGTTTGACGGTTGTTATGTTCATCGACAGAATAGATTTGCGCGGTATTTGCTATCCAAGGATCGCGGGAAATATGTACGAACAAAGGATGAATATGTCGCGATCGCATCGAGGGTTTTCTCTCGGGTGGCTGTTGATGTACGGACCGATCTGATCTTTATTCCGTACAATCACATTATTATGGAATGCTCGGCTTAGTAATTTCAATAAGGGAGGCTCGTTCATGCAGACAAATAGTCTCAATGGCGAAATTATGTATTCGATAGTCATTCCTGTGTACAAGACGGAGGCATGCTTAAACGAACTTTTTAAAAGAGTAGAAAGCGTGATGGCGGCCGACTCTCCGTCCTTTGAAATCATTTTTGTGGAAGACTGCGGGGGGGATAGGTCCTGGGAGATCATTGAAAAGCTTTGTCATTCGGATAGCCGCGTGAAAGGCATTCAGCTGAGCAGTAATTATGGACAGCACAATGCATTATTGTGTGGTATACGCGCTGCAAGAGGGAATATCATTATTACGATGGACGATGACCTCCAACATCCTCCCGAAGAGATACCTAAGCTCTTGCAAAAGCTGTCGCAAGGATTCGATGTGGTCTATGGTGCTCCGGAGAAGGAAAGACACGGCGTCCTGCGCAACCTTGCGTCGCAAATAACAAAAATAGTGTTACAAGGCACCATGGGCATAAAGACCGCGAGGAATGTAAGCGCCTTCCGGGTATTCCGCACCTATCTCAGAAACGCCTTTCAAAACTATCAAGGCAATTTTGTATCGATCGATGTGCTGCTTACGTGGGGAACGAAACGTTTTACATCCGTTCTCGTCGCTCACGATCCAAGACGCTCGGGCCAATCAAACTATGCGTTTGGATCTTTGCTCACCCACGCTTTCAATATGATAACGGGTTTTTGCATACTGCCCTTGCAATTCGCAAGCCTTCTTGGCTTTATCGTAACCCTTTTGGGTGTGATCGTTTTAGTCTCTGTGTTAGTAGAATATTTCCGCATCGGTGGACGTGTGCCGGGGTTCCCTTTTCTAGCTTCGATCATTACTTTATTTTCCGGGGCGCAACTGCTGGTTTTAGGAGTGATGGGTGAATATTTGGCGCGTATGCATTTTGATATCATGGAGAAACCACCGTACGTTATTCGTTCTTTGACTAAAAAAAATGCCGTACCCACGGAAAACATGGCGAGTGAGAGGAACAAGAAACGTGAAAACGCGGAAAAATAAAAAGGGGGCGGAGTCCATTAAAAAGTCTCAACGCGACTTAATAAAAAGCTATTGGAGTCAGCAAGCCGTGAAGCATGGCAAATCCCATGTCGCATCATGGTCAGACCTCCGTGTTATCGAAATGGAGATCCGCGAACTCGATAAGCACCTCTCGGATGGCGATAGAGTTTTAGATGCCGGTTGCGCCAACGGATATATGTCCATTCAGTTGGCCAGAAAAAAAGAGATTGAAATTACAGGTATCGATTATAGCCGGAAGATGATCGATCAAGCGCGGTCGATGCTTAATGGTTTGAAAGGAGATTTTGTTCAACGGATCAATTTCAAAACCGATGATATAACCCGCTTGAAAGAAGCAGATAGAGTTTATGATAAGGTTATCGTTGTGAGAGTTTTGATTAATCTACATAATTGGGGCTCGCAGCTTAAGGGATTGCGTGAATGCGTGAGGGTCCTTAAACCGGGTGGCAGACTTTTGCTTTCCGAGGCCACGCTGCAGGGCTGGCAACGGCTGAATAAGTTCCGAAATGAATGGGGATTGCCCAAAATTCCGATGCCTTGGTTTAACCGCTATCTTGATCAGGAGAAGGTTGTTAAAGCAGTTTCTCCTCTTTTGCAATTAGTCGATATAATAAATTTTGCCAGTACTTATTATATCGGTACGCGTGTCCTCAAGCCTTTACTAGCTATCGGAAGAGATATTGATACAGCCAACCCGAATATGGAGTGGAATCGTTGGTTTTCCCAACTGCCATCTTGGGGTGATTACGGAACACAGAAGCTATTCGTATTCAAAAAGCAACTTGGTGAATAGTAATCGGATGAATCCCTCATGAAGGTATGTCTCTCCTGCAGGGCTGGATTCCATAGCCAAGATTGGTCCTGTCCAAACTGCGGGGCACAGGCAGAGCATATCAACGGCTATCCCGTTCTCTACCCGAGATCGACAGTGCCAGAAGATGGATTTAAAGCAGAGTATTTTGCAAGGTTAGCCGGCATCGAAGCTGCTAATTTTTGGTTTCGCTCACGCAACAGGCTGATATTATGGGCGGTAGAAAGATATTTTTCGGGCGCTGAAAATTTTCTAGAAATAGGCTGCGGTACGGGTTTTGTTCTTTCCGCTATAAAAAAAAAGTTTCCCAGTCTTTCTTTGTACGGAAGTGATATTTATGCGGAAGGATTGAATTGCGCTAAAGAACGTGCAGGGCACCTTTCTTTGATGCTTATGGATGCCCGAGCGATACCGTATGAAAACGAATTTGATCTCATAGGCGCTTTTGATATTCTTGAACATGTCAAAGAAGAGGAGCTCGTCCTTTCGCAAATTCACAAATCATTGCGAAAAGGAGGAGGCATGCTTTTGACGGTTCCGCAGCACCCCTTTCTTTGGAGCCGATCCGATGAAGCGGCGTGCCACCTGCGCCGTTATCATGCGGCACAACTCAAGGCTAAAGTTGAGAAAACAGGATTCAGAATTCTCAAAATGACATCTTTTGTTTCGCTGCTCTTGCCGCTGATGATCTTAGCGCGTTTATGGGAAAAGCATGTGCGCAGGGAAAAATATGATGTTATGCGTTCTTTGGAGTTTAACTGGACGGTTGACATCCTCATGGAGAAGGTGCTCGACTTTGAGAGATTTCTCGTTCAGAAGGGTGTATCGTTCCCATTTGGAGGGAGTCTTTTCTTAATTGCCCGCAGAACATGAAAATACCGTTTAACAAACCATTTTTCATCGGAAAAGAAATCGAGTATATCAAGAAGTCCGTCAAGACCGGACATATAGCGGGAGATGGCCTATTTACCCGTAAATGTCACGTTCTTCTTGAGAAGAAACTCAATGCAAAAAAAGTCCTTTTAACGACCTCCTGCACATCCGCTCTTGAGATGACCGCTATTCTTTGCGGCGTTAAGCCCGGAGACGAGGTTATTTTACCGTCCTATACTTTTGTTTCCACCGCCAATGCTTTTTATTTAAGAGGAGCCAAGCCTGTTTTTGTTGATATCCGGCCGGATACTCTCAATATTGATGAAAGCAAAATAAATCAAGCGGTCACCAAGCGAACTAAAGTAATCGTTCCGGTCCACTATGCCGGAGTAGGATGCGAGATGGATCGCATTATGAAAATAGCTCGTGATAACGGACTTTACGTCGTGGAGGATGCGGCTCAAGGGATTGATGCCACTTATAAAAAAAGACGCCTCGGCACGATAGGTGATTTCGGAGCTCTCAGTTTTCACGAAACAAAGAACTGCATGTGCGGGGAAGGTGGCGCTCTTATCATAAATAATAAGAAGTTTATTGCTCGGGCGGAGGTCATACGCGAAAAGGGAACTGACCGCAGTAAGTATTTCAGAGGTGAGATAGATAAATATACCTGGGTCGATGCGGGGTCATCATATTTGCCGTCTGACATCCTGGCGGCTTTTCTTTACGCGCAACTCGAAAATCTGCATAAGATCACTCGGCGTCGTAAAGAGATTTACGGTTTTTATTACGACAAGCTTTTTTCATTGGCCCAAAAAGGTCTCCTCAAACTACCAAACATTCCAAAACATTGCGGGTCAAACCACCATCTTTTTCATATTCAACTCAAGGACATGAAAACACGCGATGATTTATTGAATTATCTTAAACGAAAAAAAATACATGCCGTTTTTCACTACATCCCACTTCACCTTTCTGCAGTTGGCCGTTCAATGGGGTATAAAAAAGGCCAGTTTCCGATTACCGAAGCTGTAAGCGATCGATCGTTGAGATTGCCCTTTTACTACGGGTTAAATGATATCCAACAGCTCAAGGTTGTAAGAAGCATACGGCAGTTCTTTAAGGAGTAGACGATGAAGGTGATGTTGATAAGTTCTTTGCCCAAGGAGGGCGCGTATGCCACCGCTGATTGGAACCCGACTCCGGATTCTGCGGGAGAGTTTCCTCCGATCGGGCTGAGCTATATAGCAGGCTATCTCATTGATCGCACCCATCATGAGGTTGTCGTTCTGGATGCCGTGTCCGAGCATCTCGATTATCCGCAAATAGAGGCACGCCTGTTGGCGTTCAGGCCAGATATCGTGGGCACTACGATATTCACGCCGACATTTTACGGTAATCTGGTCCTGGCTAAATCAGTAAAGCGCGTACTTCCAAAGTGTTACGTCTGTATGGGGGGCGTACAGCATGTACGAATGTTTTTGGAAGAGACGTTGAATCATCCGGAGATAGATTTACTTGTGCGCGGTGAAGGAGAAACGATCTTCGCCAATCTGTTAGATGCTCTTGAAAACGATCGTCCATTGGATACCGTGGACGGCATAAGTTTCAAGCGGAATGGCAAAACTATTTCACCCGGAAGGGAGGGGTATGTTGACGATATTAATTCGTTGCCCTCTCCCGCTTTCAACCTCTTGCCGTTTAAGCTGTATAAAAACAGAGTAGGCACCGGCAAGCAGATCGGCGTTGTTCTCACATCGAGAGGTTGTCCCTATGTTTGCACATTCTGCGATCATCCTTACCGCACTTTCAGGAAATATTCTTTAGATCGCATTATGAATGAAATGAATTTTTTTTATGAAAGGGGAGTTCGAGAGTTTGTTTTCTTTGATGATATGTTCAATGTTACATCGGATAGAGCGATAGAAATAAGTGAGGGGATCATCCGTCGATTTCCAGGCATTGTATGGTCTTTCCGTGGAAGGGCCGACCAGATCACTCAGGAAATGATAGAAAAAGTTAAGAAGGCCGGATGCACGCAAGCGATGTTTGGATTGGAAGCAGCTAAGGATGAGGATCTGAAAGCGATAAAGAAAAATATCACGATCGAAAAGTTTTTAAACGGTATCAGGCTGTGCAAGAAGAACGGTCTCAGCACGAGTGCGAATTATATTATTGGTCTTCCGACACACAAAAGCCGCAAGGACGTACTGGACATGCTGGACTTTGCGATTAAGAGCGGGACCGATTACGCCCAGTTCAACATATTGTTGCCCTACGCCGGCACAGAAATCTATGCTGAAGCAGTAAGGCAAAATATTATTCCTGGGGATTTTTGGAAAAATTACATCTTAAATCCCCAGCCGAATGCTTATATTCCGGTATTGGAGCAGCATTTAAGTCGTAAAGAGCTGAGCGAGTTGCTCCTGCTGTCTTTCCGAAAGTTTTATCTTCGTCCATCAAAAATACTGGAGAAGGTGCTCAGCGTAAGAAGTTTTTCGCAGTTCATGATGTCGCTGCGCGGAATGTTCGTGGTCATGGGCTTTGGCGGTTTCCGAAGAAAGAAAACAGGATCTCTAGCGACTTAGGGTTATGCTGCAAGAGTAATAAGCTTCCGTATGCATGTGAGATGGGTAGCCGTCGAATTTGAAATTCATTTAAAAAATATCATAGAGAGTCAAAGATGGGGCAAGAGATCGATTCTTTGAAACAGCCTTCGCTTTTTCATCGGGCGGGTTCGCGATTGCTAACGAAACATAAATCATTATTCATTTTAACTTTTTTTGTCATCATCTTTTTCTTCAAGTTCTTTTTCTTCGGGCACATGTATTCTCCCGCGGACATACTGAACCATTGGTACTATCCTTGGGCCGCCAGGCCCGATCTTCGGGAACAAATGCCAGAGCAGAAATATTTGCATAGATTGTTCAAGTTTGCGGAGAAAGAAAACATCGGTCTCATCTTGAATCGACCAGGGAATCCGGAGATATCGGACCCTGTCTTTGGGGCTAATCCCGTCATTGAACTAACGGTAAAGACCATTAAAAAGGGGGAGTGGCCTTTTTGGAACTCTTGGAATTATTGCGGATATAATCTCTGGGCCGATGTGACTTTCACGCCTTTGTACCCTTTGAATTTCCTCTATTTTCTGCCGGGCATACCAACGATTGGCGCGACAACTTTAAAAATCATCCTCTCGACTTTTCTGCTCGGACTGTTCATGTTTTTGCTCCTCCAGGACATGGAGCGTAGCAAACTCGCTTCGTTGGCCGGAGCTCTTACGTTCATGTTTTGCACTTCGACGGTGAGTTTTTTAGAATTCATGCCGTTCCTTGATGCTTTTCTGTGGTTGCCGGCGTTACTGCTTGTTTTCCGGAGATTTTTGCGTTCGGCTTACTTTCTCAACTTGATCGCAGCCGTCCCGATGGGGGCTGCCGTTATGTTGTCCAAAAATCCGAAAGCTATTACTTATATTTTTTGGTTTTTACTCGTTTATCAGGCTGGATGTGTTTTATGGTACCGGCCCTCGGGGATACGGTTCAAACAAATTCTCTTTCGAATCATCGCCTTTGATTTTATGGTGTTCGTTGTGGGACCCGCCTTGAGCGCCGTGGCAATTCTTCCAACTCTTGAAGCCCTGAAAGAAACCTCCCGCATTGCGGATACTGGTGCCTTTCTGAATCTGCGCCAGCTTTTTTCAGCCTCGCAGTTCGCAAGGTTTTCGCAAAGCGTGGGGTATCTTTTGAAGTGGGATTCAATACCTCTGTTGTCTATTTTTTTTCCGCGGCTTTACGGAGGCACGGCTGTAAATAAGCTCTGGTCGCCCATCCCTTACGTGGAACTTAGCGGTTATCTCGGCCTTTTGCCGCTCGTCTTCATTGGATGGAGTTGTTTCAAGAAAAAAATCGGGGAAGAAGCCTTTTTTCTTGTCATGGCGATCTATCTTCTCCTGGCTTTTTTATTGGTCCCCCCATTTTATGATCTTTTTATTTTTTCAGTTCCGAATTCCGGCATGCTGCGCCTGCTGCCGCTTTGGAGCTTTTGCATGGCGGTCCTTTTTGCATTCTCGATCGATAAATATCTTTTCTGGTATTCGCCCTCCCGGAAACCTCCGGGCATTTGGAATGCTTGGCTGCCAATGTTGATGATCTCCGTCTGCCTTATGATCTGTGTGCCGATTATTTTTAAGTTCCAAGGTTTTTATGATTTTATGGTGCAGACGGATTATCTGGGTGCGCGCTCTTTCTTGGCAGAGATCAATCGAAAGGGGGGGCAGTCGGTAGCCCTGCCTTTTACACTTAAAGATTTCAACCGGTTTCATTACCACCAGTTTGCAGCCCTGGGGGTTTTTTGGGCCCTGTGCATGCTCTTTTTTCTGAAGCCGTCTCTTGTGCGTCAAAAGCTTCTTTTTTTGAGCTTTGTATTTATTCATCTGGCTTATTTCACGGTTGGGATCAATCCTACGATTCGTGCAAAATATGCCTACATTGCCACCGACACCACTCGTTTTCTGAAATCTGTGATCAATGAGTACCGCATTGAAAGATATGGGACCAACAATCTTTTTCCGGCTGGCTTGGGTCCCTTCTATGGACTTGCCGATGCGGCCGGACGGTCGACATCCATTGCCCCCGTTCGCATCGTAAAACTGTTTCTCTACCTGGATCCCAAAAGCCCCAATACCTTCATCACCGGCATTGTTCCTTTTAGCGAGCTTTCGATTCTTTCACGGCGAATGATCGATGGAATGGCCATTCGTTACATTTTGACTAGCCAGGAGATCCCGGAGATAAGCATCCAGACAATACTGGAAAATGGTTTTAAGTTGATCTGGAAAGGGGAAGGCTGTTTTGTCTATGAAAACCTTGATGTGCTGCCGAGGAGTTTCTTGTCTTTTGGTGCCCAAGACGCAACGAAATTGCCGATTTCAACAAAGACTTTTACCTCCCCAAGCGGGGCCATTGTTATTCGAGGCCAGGAGCTTTCGACTCTCGAAAAAATTTGCTCGCCGCAGTTTGATGTCTCCAAAACGATCTGGGTCGAGGGAGGACCGGAGCTGTCCAATGAAGACCGCCTTTCTGCAATACCTGTTAAGCCCGAATTTGCAAGGAACAATGAGATTGAATACTCGATCCAAACCGATCGCCAATGCTACCTCTATGTTGCCGAGGCTTTTGATAAGGGTTGGACCGCGAAGGTCGATGGCAAAATTCAACCGATTTACCGGGCGAATTATGCTTTTCGCGCTATTTATCTGAACCCCGGAATGCACAAAATCACTTTCCGATACGTACCCCCGGGATTCAAGCTCGGGCTGCGCGTCTCGCTCTGGGCGCTCTTGGCCGTTCTGATTATCTGTCTGGCCGGAGGTGCAAGGCATGTTTTCCGCAAGCGGTTTCGGGGCAGCAAACGGGAGATTGAAGCATGAAATCTTCGATCATCAGGAGTAGTGAATCAAAAGGCTGTCCCAGCCTTTCTGGATCTCAAAAAAAGGTAGTTTTGCGTTGAAGCTAGCTGACATTTCAATCCATATTGTGAATTGGAATAGCGGCGAGATGCTCCGGCAATGCTTGAATACGGTCTTTGAGCAAGATTACCGAGCAATCAAAGAAGTGTTGGTGGTCGACAACGCATCTACGGATAATTCCTTAAAAACGATCGAAAGAGAATTTCCAAAGGTCAAGATCGTAAGAAATTATACTAATCTGGGTTTTTCTAAAGCACACAATCAAGCAATCCGGCTTTCTACGGGAGAGTTAGTCCTAGTCCTAAACTTTGATATTTTGCTTAATCAGGAGTTTGTCTCTCGGATGGTCCTGGCGATGTGCGGAGATCCGAAGATCGGTATGGCCTCCGGAAAGCTTTTACGGCTTCTCAAAGGCCAAAAAACGGATCTCTTAGACTCGACAGGCATCATTATGGCACGGTATTTTTCTTCACCGCGCGGGTCTGGGGAGAAAGATAATGGCCAGTATGACGGCCTTGAGGATCGTGCCATCTTCGGTCCCTGCGGCGCAGCCGCCGTATACCGGCGTGAAATGCTCGAAGACATCAAATACCAACAGGAATATTTCGACGAAGATTTTGTGAACTATGTGGAAGACGTGGATCTGGCTTGGAGGGCGCAGCTGAGGGGATGGAGGGGCATCTATGTCCCCGATGCGATCGCCTATCATGAGCGCGGCGTTACCCGAAAAAATAATGCAGCAGAGCAAAAAAATTATTTTGTTTGGGGTTACCGGAATCGCTATCTGGCCATCTATAAGAATGTCACCCGTCATGAGCTGCGGAAATTCTTTTTTAAAATCGGATTAGTTGAAATGCTTTTTATTTTAAGCCGGCAAGATGGCGGCGTTCCTCCGGGAGTGAAGTTTAAGGCTTTGCGTGAAGCACGTTTGCTAAGCCCACTTTTTAAAAAAAACGAGACTATGTCCAGGACAGGATCACGGCCACTTCTGAAGCTGTTCTTGTCTTTTCTGAGTACCTCAATTTTTCAGTATTGACTTTTCTTGCCAAGAAGCTGTGGCATCTTGTTTATGCGAACCCCAGGGTTATGCTTCATGAGCAGCTCATTCGATTTTCTTGGGGGCGTAAGATTTTAGGAACTTATCAACGCATGAAAGATAGAATATTTCAGAAATGAAAGTAACATTTATTTTTCCAGGGATCACGGACTGCGGCTTCAATGCCAAGCACGGCAATGAAGCGACTTTTATCAATCATGGACTCTGCCTTTTAAGTGCGTGTTTGAAAAAAAGGGAGCATGCTGTCGAGCTTATCGATTTAAGACGGCTTGAAGGTTGGGAACATTTTGAGAAGATGATCCAAGAAAAAGATCTCGGCGTGGTGGGGATCACGATGATGAGCTGTGATTATGACCCGGCGATGAAGGCGGCAGAGATCATCAAGAAGCACAAGCCGGGAACTCCGATCGTGGTGGGCGGGCCGCATCCTTCCATCGCTTCGGAAGAATTAAAAGATGATAACCGGGTTGATTACATTCATCTTGGGGAAGGCGAGGTTACTTTTCCTCAACTTGTGGAGGATCTAGGCGCGGGAAAGCCAAGAGAAAGGATCGTCAGCGGCATTCAGGCAAATCTGGACCAACTACCCTTCGCAGACCGCGATCTTTTTGGAGGCTCGGAGGAGGCTTTTGTCCCTTATCTCGAAGAGCCCTTTGTTACGACGATCGCGGGGCGCGGCTGTCTTTATAATTGCAATTATTGCCAGCCTGCGGAACGGATGATCTTCGGAAAGGGCGTTAGGCGCCGGAGCGTCGGCCATGTGATCCGCGAACTCCATGAGCTGCAGGAGAAATACCGGTTCAACAGTATGATGATCCATGATGATTGTCTGACCGAGGATCCCGAGTGGGTGACAGAGTTCTGCCACGCATATCGGCAGGCGCCGCTGGGAAAGCCCTTTGTGGCGCAAAGTCGCGCGGACCTGATTTGCAAGAATGAGCCGATGATCAAAGAAATGAAGCGCGTCGGCCTTGCTCTCTTTATTATCGGCTTTGAATCGGGCAGTGATCGCATGTTAAAATTTTTGCGCAAAGGCTCGACGCGCGAACAGAATCTCCGCGCGGCCGAGATCTGCCACAAATATAAAATCAAGATATGGGCCAATTACATGCTAGGCCTTCCGACCGAGACCAAGGAGGAACAGTTTGAGACGCTTGATATGCTCAAGAAGATCAAGCCCTATCACTCCAGCCCCGCTTATTACACGCCGCATCCCGGAAGCGATCTTTTTCAGTACGGCCTGACGAATGGTCTGCATATTCTTAAAGGTCACGGAGCTTATCGTCGCAATAGCTATGAGCCGAAAATTGGCGGGATCGATTATGTTTTTTTAGAAAAGATTCTTCGTGAATCCGTAGCCCTTGCAGAAGATCAGAAAGATATCAAAGGAAATGTCAGGCGATTCATTCCGATTTCGTTTCGACAAAGGTTGCGGCCTTTTCTTCGTCCCATAAAAGTTTTGTTTGAAAAATACGCTCCTAAGAATCCGTAGCGGATGCTTTCGTAATTGATCGTGCGGAAGACGCCAGTAAAAATCAGGAGAATATAAAATCTCTCCCAAACAAGGTTCTTTCAAGATCGGCGTAGTCGTTCATCTCTTTTACCGAAAACAAACGGAAAAAGTCATTGAGCTTCTAAAAAATATTCCGTTCGAATTCGATCTCTTTGCTTCGGCTTCGCTCGAAAATGGCGATGCGATCCACGCTCTGTTGCTGAATTTCTTTCCCGGCAAAAAGGTCGTTTTTAGAAAGGTCCGAAACCGCGGTTTTGACATAGCTCCTTTTATTTGTGATTTTGGGGATTGTTATGGCGATTATGATCTGGCTCTCAAGCTTCACACAAAAAAGACTTCCCATGTTCCGTGGCTGCAAGATTGGGGGAGTTATCTGTTGAAGAATACAGTCGGTTCGCCGGAAGTTGTTAGTTCAATTCTGCAGATGTTATCTGAAAACAAAAACCTCGGACTCGTTTATCCCGAGATCATCCCGCCGTTGAAAGAAAAGCTAGCCAAAGATTTTTGGCAAGAGAACTGGACTATTTGCCGGGACATGGGTTCGCGGCTGGGGCTTTCGATCCGGAAAGAAATGTTGCCGGATTTCCCGGCAGGATCGATGTTCTGGTTCCGGCCAAAGGCACTCGAACCTTTGTTTCGGCTCGGATTCATGCCTGAAGATTTTCCTGAGGGAAAACGTATCCGGCGAAATGGTACTTTGGCGCATGCGGTGGAGCGGCTTCTGGTTCTGATTGCTGAAAAAGAAGGATTCAACTCACGGACGGTCTGTTTTGAACCGTTCAAAGCAGTTCGCGACGGTTCTTTTTGGGGTCGAGTGCGGAACAAGGCGCATTGTGAATGGAACAGAATCCTTGATTTTTGGGGGGTCAACTGGTGAAAGACGAACTTCTATGAATGATTTTACAGCTCCTGGAGCAAGGCAGTCACTGGACCGTGCGATGGAATACGCGTTGTATTTCTTGGTCGTGGGCGTTTCCATCTCGAATGCCCTAACCGGGATCGGAGTCGGAGCGGTGCTTTTGGTTTGGGTCTTTCGCAAAATAGCGTTGAAAGAAAAACTTTCGACGCCGCGCCCTCTGCTAATTTTGGCCGGTGTTCTTTTTCTGGCCTATGCCGCCTCCCTCATCCATTCCGAATACATGGGGCAGAGTATCCACGCCTTGTTCCTCAAGTATGCTAAATATCTTTTGCTGATGCTGGCCATTGCGGACGGCGTCAGGGAAAAACGCGTTGCGGTCAACATGGCGCTCGTGTTGTGTTTAACCGCTACTTTCCTCTGCCTGGATGGGTTCTACCAGTTCTTTTCCGGCCGGGACTTTTTGCTTTTTCGCGATGCAGGCAGATTGGATGTTTTTTATAACGGATGGGAATTTCATTCTTACCGTGTGACAGCAACATTTCCGGCATCCAATACGTTCGCATCGTATCTTGTGCCGGTTCTGATGCTTGGTTTGGCATTTTCATTTTTTTATGGTGCCAAGACACAAAAAACCGCCTTGATAAAAGGGATTTGCTTGGGCTGTATGGTTTTGTGCCTACTTTTGACGTTCTCCCGCGGAGGGCTGATCGCTTGTTTGGCGGGCGTTCTTATGCTGGCCTTTTTGCTGAGGAAAAAGATCCTGTGGATCATTCCCATGGTCCTCTTGGCGGCATTCTTATCCGGAAAGAATCTTTATGGCAACCGGTCAGGTCAAGAGGGTGTCATCGATCCTACGGTGGAGACGAGGCTTCTCATGCTCAAGGATGCCACGCGGATGTTCGAGTCGCATCCTTGGACGGGGATCGGCCTGAACACTTACTACAAAACCCACAAAAAAAACCGTTCCCTCGCGATCCCGCCATCCTATGCGCACAATAGTTACATTCAAATGATCGCGGAGGTTGGGATCATCGGTTTTATGTCCTTCATGGCTCTCATGATCTACTGGTTCGGACGGGGGATGAGCGCGTTCAGGGGGTCGCGCGACCCTGAACTGAAATTTTTGTCAGGGGGCGTTCTGGCCGGCGTATTGGGGTTGTGCGTGGCGTCTTTTTTTGATAATGTCCTCTTCGAGCTTTTGCCGGCAACGTTTTTTTGGATCCTTATGGGATACGGGATTGTCCTCGGAAGACTAGGATCGGAGAACCATGCCTCATAAAATAGTGCTTTTAAGCATTATCATCGTCCACGACAAGACCCGGGATCTCGCCCATAGGTCCAGCTTTAAATATATACGGATTGAAACTTTAACTTGCGATTTGCATGATCTAGCATTAGAATAAATCCATGATTTCACGAACTCTTGCTTCGAAGTTGTTATCCGTCGCCCGAAAATATCCGATCGTGCTTTTGACCGGTCCTCGGCAGTCCGGAAAGACAACCCTCTGCCGTGCCACTTTTCCCGGGAAGTCCTACGTTCTTTTTGAAACCCCGCATGTGCGTGAGTTTGCAGAACTGGACCCCGTGGGCTTTCTCAAGGGATATCCCAAAGGAGCCATCTTTGACGAAATTCAACGTGTTCCTAAGCTCCTTTCCTATCTCCAGGGGATCGTTGATGAACATCGAAAAAATGGTCTTTATATTCTGACGGGAAGTCAAAACCTTGATCTTCTGAGATCCGTACAGCAATCCCTTGCCGGACGCGTAGCCCTTTTGAAATTGCTGCCCTTTTCTGTGAAGGAGCTTGGCTCTCGAGTAGAAAAATATTCCATCGATAAAATCCTTTATACGGGGTTCTATCCACGCGTCTATGATCGGAGGCTTAATCCGACGGAAGCTATGAGCCATTATGTGTCGACTTATCTTGAGCGAGATGTCCGTCAGATCGTTACGGTTCGCAACTTATCCCTGTTTCAAAAGTTTCTTAAGATCTGCGCGGGCCGCGTCGGGCAGCTGTTAAATCTTTCCACGATAGGAAATGATCTGGGCCTTTCTCATACAACGGCCAGGGAATGGCTCTCCGTTTTGGAGGCGAGTTATATCGTTTATCTCCTCCCGGCCTATTATCGCAATTTCAACAAAAGACTTACGAAGGCGCCTAAGCTTTATTTTTACGATACGGGACTGGCGGCTTATCTCCTGGGCATTGAAAAGCCGGCACAATGTGCACGGGATCCTTTGCGAGGCGCGCTTTTCGAAAATTTTATCGTGGTCGAAATTCTTAAAGGCTTTTGGAATGACGGGAAAAATGCCCCCCTTTATTATTTCCGAGACAACGCTGGCAATGAAGTCGACCTGTTGATCGAAAAAACTCGTAAGGTGCTTGGCGTGGAAATTAAGGCGGGGGCGACTATCAGTCAAGACTGGTTCAAGGGTTTGGATTATTTGAAGAAAGTGATGGGACGTGATGCCTTGACGCGGCACCTTGTTTATGGTGGTCTTGCTTCTGCTGAGCGCGGAGGTGCCCGCGCTCTTTCTTATCGAAACTTGTCCGAGATATTAGCCTGTGCCAAGATAGGTTCGGAGAACAGTACCTCATGAAACCTGTAGTTTTAAGCATTATCATTGTCCACTACAAGACCCGGGATATTACACTTCAATGTCTGAAATCTATCAAAGAATTCAGGTCGCACTCTCCGCACGAGGTCCTTCTGATCGATAACGGCTCCCAGGACGGTATCGGGGCGCTGGTCGCTGAACAATTCCCGGAAGTACGGCTTATTGAAACGGGCCGGAATGACGGCTTCAGCCGCGCAAACAATCTGGGGATCGTGAACGCTCATGGAAAGTATCTTCTCCTTCTTAATAGCGACACGAAGATCCTCGAACCGGTCTTTGACCGGTTTGTTCAGTACATGGAGGCGCATTCTGAAGCAGGATGTATCGGGCCCCAACACGTAGGCGGGAACGGACGGCATCAGATCTCTTACGGCAAGTTTCCGGGTCTTTTTTCCGAGGTCCTCCGGAAGATCGTGGACTATCAGATCGCGCTCGATGATCCGAACATCCGGGGATATCTCGCGGAGTATTGCTCCACAGAACGGGAGGTAGACTGGCTTTCCGGGTCCTGCCTGCTGCTGCGCCGCGAAGCCCTGCGCCAGGCAGGGCTTTTGGACGAAACTTTTTTTATGTATTTTGAGGATATCGATCTTTGCAGAAGGTTACGCGACCACAGGTGGAAGATCGTTTATTGTCCGATGTCAAAGATCCTCCATTACAGCGGGCAATCGGTGAAGGAGAACATCCTCGCGGGACTTATCGCCTACCGACAAAGTCAGATCTATTTTGCCCGAAAGCATTATGGGCGCCGTGGGGACTATCTCGTCCGTATTCTGCTTTTTTTGAAATTTGGTGTCATCGGACTCCAGGCCTTGGCGGAATTTACCACGCAGAAACTTCTTAGGCGTGGTGCTCATCCGGCCTATGTCAAAATGCTTCTCTCCAAGAAAGTCTTCGAGATGATCTTTCAGCACAACAGGATGCGGCCCGTTGAACCGGTGTTGCCGTAGAGACAGACTCAATAGCAGGATGGTGAATGGCGGAATGAGGATTAAATCACCGGCCCGTCAATATGCGCATCTCCGGAAGGCCATTGCCGGCGAGCTTCTGTCCGGGGCCGAGCGGGTCCGGCGGTCTTACCGGGAAGAGGTCGTACGCACCGCCTGGAACATCGGGCGGATCCTGCGGGGGACCCTGGGACTCGAGGACCGGCCCAGCGCCGAAAATGCCGCGCTCGTCAGACGCCTCTCTAAGGACTTCGGTAAGTCTGACTCTTTCTTCTACGATGCTGCCAAATTCCACCGGTTGTATCCCTCGAAAGCACCAGTCGCGCTCAGTTTGTCGCATTATTCTCTTTTGATCCGCCTGGAAGATCCGGGGGAGCGTCTCGCCCTTGAAAAAAAGGCCATCGCCGAAGACATTAATGCCAAAGATCTCCGGATGTACACGCGCCTCGATCCATGGCAAGCCCCTGCTGACGGAAAGAGGGTTGTCCTCACCGCCCCGCGCGGGCGTCTTTATCATTATCGCGCGTCGAACGCACCCAAGGATGGGCGGGTCTTGATCGACATCGGGTTTGGGATCGAACGAGACGTACGCTTTAATAGCAAAAAAAGTTTCCACTCAGGGCTTATTGTGCGGGCAGTCAGGACCGTTCCTGGCTTGAAGAGTAGCCCCATGGAGAATTATTCTGCAAAGATAGCGCCTTTCGACAAAAACCGGCTCTATACCTATGCCGCCTCGCTTGTGCGAGTGATCGACGGGGATACGCTGATCGCGCGCGTCGATCTAGGTTTCCGGACATGGATCACCCAGACGTTCCGCCTCCGGGGGATCGATGCGCCCGAGATGACCTGCGCTTTAGGACAGAAAGCAAAGGCCGAGGTAAAGGCCCGTTTGGCTCCCTGCGCCTGTCTTGTGATCAAGACTTACAAACAGGAAAAATACGGCCGTTTTCTAGCGGATGTGTTCTACCTGAAAGGAGTTGAGGACCGAGACCGGATCCTGCGTGAGGGCGCTTTTTTGAACCAGGAGCTTTTGGATGAGAGGTTGGCGGTGCCGTACGAAGAGGAAGGCTAGAAGCACGAGATCCTTCTCCGCCTTTGGCGGATCAGGATGACGGGAAGAGCAAAACGGACTGCGGGTTGATGGAGGAGGGCGGTGCCGTACTTGTTCCTTTGAACACGGTGCCGTCACTTTATTTGGAATGACGTGTACGGCGACCGTACGAAGAGAAGGGCTTGGGCCGCACCTTGGGCGGAACGACAGGCTGGAGACCCAATGAACACGACCATGAAAAAACAACTTGCAAAGTTGCTTTTTCATGGTAGCATTTAGGTATGATAAAGCGACAGGCGATCCTGAAACAGATACGCGCGGCTTTTCGCTATGGCCGTGTCGTGGCGATCCTGGGGCCCAGGCAGTGCGGTAAGACGACCCTGGCGCGGCAATTCGTTCCGCCTCATTCCGAAAACTATTTCGATCTCGAGGATCCCGTAAGTCTCGCGCGTTTGTCGGAACCTATGACCGCCTTATCCGGCCTTCGCGGAACTGTGGTTCTCGATGAGGTCCAACTGGAGCCAAAGCTCTTCTCCGTCCTTCGCGTTTTAGCAGACCGGAAACCTCTTCCCGCACGGTTTTTGATCCTTGGCAGCGCGTCTCCGAGTCTCGTCAAGCATTCGGCCGAATCCTTGGCCGGGCGATTGGCCCGCGTTGAAATGGGAGGATTCTGTGTCAGGGAAGTGGGCTACAAGAACGACCTCAAGCTTTGGCTTCGCGGGGGATTCCCGCTCTCGTTCCTCGCCAAGACCGACGCGGACAGTTTTGCGTGGCGGAAAGATCTGATCATGAGTTTTATCGAAAAAGATCTTCCGGCTCATGGAATGTCACTGCCTCCCGTTACGCTTCTACGTTTTTGGACGATGCTCGCTCATTATCACGGCCAGATCTGGAACGCGGCGGAACCGGCGCGATCTCTCGGGATCAGCGAAATGACCGTGAAGCGCTACCTGGATATACTGTCCGGACTTTTCCTGGTGCGTCAGTTGCAGCCCTGGCATGCTAATATCCAAAAAAGGCAAGTTAAAACCCCTAAAATATATATCCGGGATACCGGGATCCTGCATCAGTTGTTGGGGATTCGTACTAAGGAAGAGCTTCTCTCTCACCCAAAATGCGGCGCTTCCTGGGAAGGATTTGTGGTCGGTGAGGTGATCCGGTCCCTTCAACCCGATGAAGCTTTTTTTTGGGCGACCCATAACGGCGCCGAGCTCGAACTCATCATTAAAAAAGACGGGAAGCTCTACGGGATCGAATGTAAACGCCGGGACGCGCCCGCCATGAGCGCATCGATGAAAATAGCACTGAAAGATCTAAGGCTGGAACGTATGGCTGTGATCTATCCCGGGACCCGGCGCTATCCTTTGTCCGGACAGGTCGAGGTCGTACCGTTTTCTTTTGTTCGAGGCGGGATGCGCGCTGTCTTTCCGCCGCACAAATCCTAGGCAAAATCGATGAACGACAGGATGAAGAAAAAACACTCGCATACCACGATAGCACGAAAAGCTGCGGCTCTGGCGGCTCTTAAGGCGATCCAGGCTGCGTCCGTCCGGAAGGGACTGGACAAGATGACGATGGATGAGATCGATGCTGAGATCCAAGAGGTCCGCAGGGAGCGTCGCTGTCTGTAGTATCGTTTTGATTTTTGGTGGAAAAACTATATACTCCTTCGAAATCCAATACCGAACGTTTAAAACAGTTAGGGAAATTTCTTGAACATTCTCGGGATCTCGGCTTTTTATCATGATAGCGCGGCGTGTCTCATCCGGGACGGAGAGATCGTGGCCGCGGCACAGGAAGAGCGTTTTACGCGCAAAAAGCATGATTTCTCGTTCCCGAAGCATGCCATCGACTGTTGCCTTAAAAAAGGCGGTATCGAAGCCTCCGGCCTCGATTGTGTCGCATTTTATGATAAGCCCTTCATCAAATTCGAGCGCATCCTCGAGACCTATCTCGCTTACGCCCCGCATGGCATCGCGTCCTTTCTTATGGCCATGCCTCTTTGGATCAAACAGAAGCTCTGGATGAAGGATTACATCCAGACCGAGCTTGGTTTCGAAGGGAAGATCATTTTTCCGGAACACCGTGAGTCGCATGCCGCCTCGGCGTTCTTTCCGTCGCCTTTTGAGGAAGCCGCGTTCCTTACCATGGACGGCGTGGGGGAATGGGCGACCACCAGTTACGGCGTGGGGAAAGGCAATAAGATCGAGATCCTCGCAGAGATCAAATTCCCGCATTCGCTCGGCCTCCTTTACTCCGCTTTCACTTATTATACGGGCTTTAAGGTCAATTCCGGGGAATACAAGGTCATGGGCCTCGCCCCCTACGGCAAGCCGGTGTACAAAGACCTGATCCTGAAAGAATTGATCGATCTGAAAGAGGACGGTTCGTTCAAGCTCAACATGAAATATTTCGATTATTGCGCCGGACTCCGCATGACGAACAGCCGCTTTCATAAGCTCTTTGGCGCGCCTCCGCGAAAGCCCGAATCCCGCGTCGCACAGCGCGAAATGGACCTCGCGCGTTCCATCCAGGAAGTGACTGAGGAAGTCATGCTCCGGATCACGCGCCAGGTCCACAAAGTGACGGGGCAGAAGAACCTTTGTCTTGCCGGAGGCGTGGCCCTGAACTGCGTCGGGAACGGCCGCATTCTTCGCGAAGGCCCGTTCGAGCATATCTGGATCCAGCCGGCTTCAGGTGACGCCGGCGGAGCCGTGGGGGCGGCTTATTTCGGCTGGTATCAGTATCTTGGAAAAACGAGGGCCGCGAACGGGAAAACGGACAGCATGCAAGGTTCTTATTTGGGGCCGGAGTTCTCAGACACCGAGATCGTGGAATTCTTGTCGAGGCACGGGATCCCGTTCACCCGTCTCCCGGATAAAGAACTCCCGGAGAAGATCGCGGACCTGGTCGCGCAGGAGAAAGTGATCGGATGGTTCGAGGGCGCGATGGAGTTCGGACCCCGGGCACTCGGCGGCCGCTCCATTCTCGGGGACCCGCGTTCGCCCAAGATGCAGGAACAAATGAATCTCAAGATCAAATTCCGCGAAAGTTTCCGCCCGTTCGCCCCTTCGATCACGGCCGAGAAGGTCTCGGACTATTTCGAAATGAAATCGGAGAGTCCTTATATGCTCCTGGTCGCGCCGGTCCAAAAAAAATGGCGCCGGGAGATGACAGAAGATGAGAAAAAACTTGAAGGGATCGAACTCCTGAACGTGAAGCGGTCTACGATCCCGGCCGTCACGCATGTCGACTATTCTGCGCGCGTTCAAACGATCACCGAGACGCAGCACCCAAGGTTCTACCAGCTTCTTAAGAAATTCGACGAAAGGCACGGCTGCCCGGTCCTGATCAACACTTCGTTCAATGTGCGGGGAGAACCGATCGTCTGCACGCCCGAAGACGCCTTCCGGTGTTTCATGCGCACGCACATGGATTATTTGATCCTTGGGAACTATCTGCTCGACAAGAAAGAGCAGAAGCCTCTTGAAAAGGACAGTGCCTGGATGAAGGAGTTTGAACTGGACTAACCGAGTGTCAGCGTATCAAAGTATCAATGTGTCAAAGATCCAAATCTGAAATCCTGACACTCTGACACCTTGACACTATGACACTTTCAATAAGGATTTAAATGAGTATCGTTAAAGAAATAAAAAAGATTGAGTCGAGCAGGAAAAAGCTCCGCGAATTCGGTTTCGTGGTCGGGGGAGTCCTGTGCGTGCTGGGGATCCTTTTTTACTGGCGGGGGCGGGGGAGTTTCCCGTATTTTCTTGTGCCCGGGATCTTCCTTGTTATTGCGGGAGCCATCATCCCTTCGATCCTGAAGCCTGTCCAAAAGGCATGGATGACGCTCGCGGTCCTGATGGGTTGGGTCATGACGCGCGTGTTACTTTCCCTCCTTTTCTATCTCGCGATCACACCGATCGGGCTCATCTTGCGCCTTATGGGAAAAGACCTCCTGGACGAGAGGCTTGATCCCAAAAAGCAAAGTCACTGGAAGATCCGGCCGCAAGACACGCGCGTTCCGAGCGACTACGAAAAGCAGTTTTGAGTTTTTCATTCCAGCCTCAGGCGGCATCTGCTAGTATATCCGCCAATTGCGGTGTCTTTAATAACGGAAGCGCGTCAGAGAGCGCCTTCTATCACTCACGGGGGAACTATGGGCAAATTAGGGATTTTGAAGGAGTTCTTGGATTTTCTGAAAGTTCGCAAAAAATGGTGGCTCACCCCGATCGTCGTGGTCATGGTCCTTTTGGGTGCCTTGATCGTGTTTTCACAAGGGTCCACAGTGGCGCCTT
Organism: Candidatus Omnitrophota bacterium; assembly: GCA_043821445.1. Classification (GTDB taxonomy): domain Bacteria; phylum Omnitrophota; class Omnitrophia; order Omnitrophales; family Aquincolibacteriaceae; genus Aquincolibacterium. The sequence goes on from JBDRCT010000040.1 coordinate 80,610, forward strand.
TCATCTACACCCTTTTTTAACAGCGCATGCCGTTCTATCCTTTCAAAAGCCGGTGGAAACGGATAGCGGCCGGATGTTTCGACGCGGTCGGCCGGATCTGTTTCATCCCTTGGAAGTCGCTCCGGAAGCCCTTGGACCTTGCGGCGGTGCGGCGCATCCTTGTGGTCCGCCTGGACCATATCGGCGATGTCGTCATGTCCCGGCCGATGATCCGGGCCCTGCATAAGAAATTCCCGCACGCGGAGATCGATCTTCTTGTGACCGAAGATATCGCGCCGCTTTTCGCATTTTCCAAAGAGATCCGGACCGTGATCACGGCCCAACACGGATGGTTCATGCGCAGGGCTTCTTTTCTCCTAAAGTGGTCCGAGTTCTGGCGTCTTGTCAGGATCTTAAAAACTACGCCGTATGACATGGGGTTCGATCCGCGCGGGGATCTCCGGAATATCCTTTTAATGTTTTTGGCCGGTGTCCGGTACACGGTCGGTTATGGGATCACAAGCGGCGGATTTTTGCTGAACGAAGAGATCCCGCATGACGCCTCCCGGCATCAGGTGGAGCTCAACATGTGCCTTTTAAATTCATTCCACATCGCACAGGATAACAAGCTTCTGCCATTCGAATATTCCTCCGAGAGGGCGCGTGAATTCTGGAAGAAAACCGGAGTGCTGCCGCTCACGACCCTCTTGCCGCGCGTCGCGATCCATATGGGGTCCGGATATCCGTCCAAACGCTGGCCGCCCGAGAACTTCAAGGCGCTTATCCAGCAGATCGACAAGGAAGCGCTCGCCCAGATCGTGCTGGTCGGGACGAAGGCCGAGAAGGACGCGGCCCCGGACCTCAAACTGAACTCGGAGCGTCTTATCGATCTGCGGGGCAAAACGGCCCTGCAGGATCTTCCGGTCCTCATGGATGTGTGCGATGTTTTTATCGGGAACGATTCAGGGCCGGCGCATATCGCCGCAGCCCAGGGACTGGAGATCATTTTGCTGGTAAGCGGCACGAACGACATCCATCTCTGGCATCCTTGGACCGAACGGTTGTGCTTTCTCCAACACGAAGTTCCGTGTTCACCGTGCGGATTTGAGAACTGTCCGGTCGAAGGCCATCCCTGCGTGGATGAGATCACGGTCGATCAAGCTTTTGACGCGTTCCTTTCGGTCCTCGGCCGCCTTCAGAAGCGATCTTAGGCCATGGTCCTCCATCGTGTCGGGCTCGATATCAGGATGCTCCAGAACTCGGGAATCGGGACTTATCTGCGCGGGCTTCTCTCGGGATTGAGGGCGCTCGGCTTGGACAGGGATCTGGCGCTTTTTGGCCTCGGGCCGACAGAGACTCGACGGGATCGCGTTTTTTCAGCGCCGATCTATTCCATTCGTGAGCAACTCCAGTATCCGGATCTTTTAAGGCAGTGCCGCCTCTGGCACGCGCCGCATTACAATGTCCCGCTCCTGAAGGGGAAGACAAAACTCGTGGTCACGATCCACGACATCATTCACTGGATCTTCCGCAAACAATTTTTATCGCCCCTCCAGGCCGCTTATGCCGGTTTCATGCTGGGAAAAGCGGTCATGTCCGCCGATCAGATCATCGCGGTGTCGCATCACACCCAAAAGGACCTCATCGATCATTTTCGCGCGCCGGAGAAAAAGATCACCGTCATCCATCAAGGGGTCGATGAGACCTGCCGAGAGCTTCCGCCCGAGGAACTTGTGCCGGCTTTCGAAAAGATCCGCTGGAAGTACAAGGTCCCTCAGGATTTTTTTCTCTACGTCGGGCTCATCAAACCGCACAAGAACGTGCTTATGCTCTTGCATCTTTTCCGCAGGCTCAAGGAAGAGGGGAAGGTCCGGGCATCGCTTGTCCTGATCGGTCGTAAGGACAAGTCCTATCCGCCCGGGTATGAGGCATTGGCCTCTCTGAGTTCGACGAAGGACATCTTCTACTTGCCGGCGATCGAGCCCCAGGAGCTCAAGGTCTTTTATAATCAAGCGCTCGCCCTGGTCCATCCTTCGCTCTACGAGGGGTTCGGGCTGACGCTTCTGGAAGCGATGGGTTCCGGAACGCCGGTGCTGACCACGAACTCCTCCTCGATCCCCGAAGTGGTCGGGGATGCGGCCCTGCGGGTCAACGCCATGGATGAGATTGCGATGGGGAATGCCCTCATCCGTTTGGATCAAGACGTGCCCCTCCGGGGATCGTTACGCCTCAAAGGCCTGGAACGGGTCAAGCTTTTCAACTGGAAGGAGACCGCCCGCAGAACGGCCGAGGTGTATGAAAAGGCGCTCCGATAGCCCAAAGGTGTTACAAGAGGTTTCTAGAGGTTACAGAATGTTACACGAGGTTGCTTGATATTCGAAAGGGTGTGTTATATGTCGGCGGCATATGAAAAATTGAAATTTTATCAGGATATTTGCGACATCAGACGACTTGTACAAAAAATCACTGCCAGATTTCCCGCCTCCCAGTTTCGTCTCACGAGCCAAATACGGGATGCGGCACGATCCGCAAAACAGAACATTCGGGAGGGATATAAAAAGGGCACCGCGAATGAATTCATGAGAAGTATCATGATCTCGCGCGGATCGTTGGAAGAACTTGGCGGGGATATCGAGGATTGTTGGGAAGATGGCTTGATCACTGAAGATGAATGCGAGCACCTGAAGCGGCTGATCCGCAGTGTGGATTTTCTTTCAGTGCGATATTTGCGGGCTTTGACCGTTATGAAGAAGGCCGGAACATGGAAGGCCCCGAGTTTTTATCGCGGAGGGGAGAAAACCCTTTGAAGGTGTCATTTCGTAACATCCTGCAACTTTTTTGCGTAACTTTTCTTTGTGTAACCTATGGTAACCTTCTGTAACTCATGCTAAAGATCGCTCTGGTCCATGATTGGCTCATTCATATGCGCGGCGGCGAGAAGGTCCTGGACGCCTTGGCCGAACTTTATCCGGAGGCCACACTTTACACGCTGTTCATTGACCGGAAAAAGATAAGCCCGAACCTTTCACGGCTCAGGACCAAGGCCTCGTTCCTGCAATATTTTCCGGGCATCAAGTTCTACTACCGGTGGCTTCTCCCGATCCTGCCCTGGGCGATCCGTTCCCTGAAAATCGAGGAGGCGGACCTGGTGATCTCAAGCTCCCACTGCGTCGCGAAAGGCATCCGTGTCCCCGCAAACGCTTTCCATGTCTGCTACTGCCATACGCCGATGCGCTATCTTTGGGGGTTCCAGGACGCCTATTTCAAGCGCTATCTGTCACCGGTCCGGCTGCTCATCAATGGCGTATTCCATTTCCTCAAAAAATGGGACCTGGGGACCAACGAGCGGGTGGACCTTTTCGTCGCGAATTCCGAATATATCAGAAAGCGCATCAAAACGGTCTACGGGTGCGACGCCGTGGTCGTCCATCCGCCGCTTGAGACGGACTTCTTCAAGCCCGTGGGCACTCCGGAGAATTTTTTTCTTGCAGTTTCACACTTTGTTCCGTATAAAAGACTTGACCTGGTGATCGAGGCTTTTAACGGCCTGGAACGGCGGCTGGTCGTGATCGGGTCCGGTCCTCTGGCGTCCCAATATCAAAAACTCCGGAAAAGCGACCGGATATCCTTCTGGGGCGGCGTGAGCGATGACGAGCTTCGCAAGGCCTACTCGGAAGCGAAGGCGCTTGTCTTTCCGACGGAGGAAGATTTCGGGATCGTGCCGCTGGAGGCCCAGGCCTGCGGCACGCCGGTGATCGCGTTCCGGAGAGGCGGGGCACTGGAAACAGTGAAAAGCGGTGTTTTTTTTGATGAACAGACCCCGGAAGCCGTTCGCGAGGCCGTGCTGCGGTTCGAGGGACAGAGCTTCGACCGCGGAGAGGTTTCCGGAAAAGTGCAGGGGTTCGGACGAAAGCATTTCCTAGAAAATATGAAAAAAACCATCGACGAACATTACGCGAAGAAGGTTGTGCCGTCATGAGGTCCGGTCACGCGCGCAGGATCACGGCGGCAACCGTCCTCGTTGATGCGGCCATGATCGTGCTCAGCTTCATTGTGGCGTATTACTTCAGGTTCCTGGGCGTGCTGCCCACGCGCGGCGTTCCGCCGCTTCTCAATTACTGTCACGCGCTCCTCGGGATCATCCCGATCTATCTTTGGCTTTTCCGTGAGGCCGGGCTTTATCAGACTTCGCGTCATATACGGCGGATTGAAGAGATCTTTCTCGTGGTCAAGGTGGTGACCTACGCGGTGATCCTCCTCATGGCCCTCACGTTCTTCTACCGCCAATTCTCTTACTCGCGCCTTTATCTGGTTTTTATGTGGCTCTTCTCCTGTGTCTTCATCAGCGTCGGCCGCTACGCGCTCATTCAGTGGGGCTATTGGCGTCGCATGCAGAAAAAGGACACGATCGAGGTCCTGATCATCGGTTTTAACGCCAACACGCATGCCCTGATTAAGTGGGCCAAGAATAATCCGCACTACGGTCAGAGACCGGTCGGGATCCTCGCCCCGGCCGTGGGGGATATCGGCAAGCTTGTGGAGGATATTCCTGTCGTGGGCCTCACGGAACACTGGGAGACCTTCATTCAAAAGCTTCAGCCGAATCAGGTCGTGCTCGTGGACGAAAGTTTTTCCAGGGAAAAGGTCACGGACCTCGTAGCGACCTGTGAGGATGCATTCATTGATTTCAAGATGGGTGCTGACATTCACGGCCTCATTACGAGTAATGTCGGCATCGAATATGTCAGCCATATTCCGCTTCTCGGGTTCCGTGCGCTCCCGCTCGACGACCCGTGGAACCGGTTCCTGAAAAGGGTCTTCGATTTTGTCGTGGCAAGCGTCATGACTCTCGTTTTTCTTCCCATCGGACTGGCCGTCGTGGTGCTGATCCTTTTGGAAGGAAAGGGCCCCGTTTTTTATTTTCAGGAACGCATGGGCCGCGACGGGCATGTCTTCCGCCTCATCAAATTCCGTACGATGAAGATCGACGCCGAGAAGGAAACGGGGCCCGTGTGGGCGTGTCCGGAAGACGACCGGAGAACGCGGACCGGGGAGTTTCTCCGCCGCTGGAATCTCGACGAGCTCCCGCAGCTTTTGAACGTGCTTTCCGGAAAAATGAGTCTTGTGGGCCCTCGGCCGGAGCGTCCCCACTTCGTGGATAAATTCCGGGAAAGCGTGCCGCGTTACATGGCGCGTCACAAAGTGAAGTCCGGCCTCACCGGGTGGGCCCAGGTCCACGGTCTGCGGGGTGACACGTCGATCGAAGAGCGCATTAAATACGATCTTTATTACATGGAGAACTGGTCGCTTCTCCTGGATGTTGAGATCCTGGTGATGACGCTCTTTGCGTTCAAGAATGCGTATTGAATCGGCACAGCGCGCAAAGCCCAACGCACGACGGTTTAGTTTTCGTTGTGCGTTGCGCCCCGAATTGAAAACGGAGAATTTAAAAATGAATAAGGCTCCAGTGTCCGTAGTCGTGATTGCTAAAAATGAGGAAAAGCGTTTGGCCGAATGCCTCCAAAGCGCCGAGTTCGCGGCGGAGATCGTGGTCCTGGACGATCTGTCGACCGACCGCACGGTGGAGATCGCCAAGTCATTCGGCGCCAAAGTTTTTCAGCGGGCGATGGACATCGAAGGCCGGCACCGGAATTACGCCTACGGCCTCGCCACGCAGCCGTGGGTCTTCTCACTCGACGCCGACGAGCGCATCACGCCCGAACTGGCAGAGGAACTCGCCCAGGTCGCCGCGAAGGCGAACGATCCGCACACCTGCTATTCCATGCCCGTCAAAACCTTCATCGGGACCGACTGGATCAAGGGTGGCGGCTATTATCCCGCGCCCAAAACCAGGTTTTTCAAAAAAGGACAATTCAAGTATGAAGAGGCCCGCGTCCATCCCAAGATGTTCTATGAGGGCACCTGCGGTTCTTTGAAGGGTGACATTCTGCATTATTCCAGCCCGAGCTGGGAGAACTGGCTTTCGAAATTCAACCGCGAAACCGGCCTTGAGGCTGAAAAGTGGGTGAGGGACGGCCGCAAGATGGGACCGTGGCGCGTTCTCCGGAAGGCCGCAAGCCGTTTCCTCAAATATTATTTTCAGAAAGACGGCATCCGGAACGGCTACACCGGATTCTTGATGTCCTTTTTCCATTCTGCTTACCAGATTATTGCCTTTGCAAAATACCGCGAACTCAAACGGGCGCAAGAAAGCGCCCCTCACAAATAGGAGCGACATGAAAGTCCCGTATTTTGACCTCTCCCGATCGCACCAGAAATTTGCCGCCCAGGCCCAGGAGGCCTTTGACCGTATTATGAAAAGCGGCGCCTACATTCTCGGCCCCGCGCTGAAGGACCTCGAAGCCGAATTCGCGGCCTATATCGGGACACCATACGCCCTGGGCGTCGGCTCGGGGACGGACGCCCTGATCTTCGCTTTGCGCGCGCTGGACATCAAAAAAGGAGACGAAGTCATCGTTCCTTCCTTCACATTCATGGCGACCGCGCTTGCCGTGCTTCACGTCGGCGCGACGCCTGTCTTTGCCGACGTCAATGAAAAAACTTTCAATCTTGATCCGAAGTCCGTCGCTCAGGCGCTCAATCCCAAGACCCGCGCCATGATCCCGGTGCATCTTTTCGGCCAATGCGCCAACATGACGGCCTTGGTGGCCCTCGCCAAGCAAAAGAAACTGAAAGTCGTGGAAGACGCCTGCCAGGCCCACGGAGCCCTTTGGAACAAGGTGATGGCCGGGGCATTCGGCCATGCCGGATGTTTCAGTTTTTATCCGACCAAGAACTTGGGCGGCATCGGGGACGGAGGCATGATTACCACCTCCGATGAAAAGCTTCTGAAACGCGTCATCCAATACCGCAATCTCGGCAAGGGCATTGACGACCCGTTCATCCACGACGAGATCGGTTGGACAAGCCGTCTGGACAGCCTCCAAGCCGCGTTCCTCAGCATCAAGCTAAAATTCCTGGATGAGCTGAACCGGGAACGTCGCGCGGTCGCCGAAATGTATCACAAAAAACTTGCGGGAACTCCGCTCGGCCTGCCGCGGGAAACCGCCCGGGCCTATCATGTTTATCACCTCTATGTAGTCTGCGTGCCGGACGGAAAAAGGAACGCTCTCAAAGAACATCTCGCGGCTCAAGGCATACCGACCATGGTCCATTATGCGACCCCGGTCCATGCCCAGCCCATTATGAAAAAGTACAAGACCCGGAAAGTGAAGCTCCCGGTCACGGAGAGGCTCTCGGAAGAAGTCCTGACCCTGCCGCTTTTCCCGGGCATGACCGGACCGGAAGTGGACGCCGTGGCCGGCGCCATCCGGCGTTTCTTCGGGGAGAAATCATGAGGAACCCGCACCGCAAAGTCGTTTTTATCGACCGGGACGGCGTCATCAATGTGGATCTCTGGAAGTACGTGGAGCACTGGAAGGAATTCCGTTTTGAAAAAGGCGCGCTGGAAGGGCTCCGGGCTTTAAGCGAAAAAGGATTCGATATTTTCATTATTTCAAACCAGGCCGGCGTGGGAGACGGGACCTTCAGCGAGGCGGCCATGTGGCAGGTGCATGAAAAGATGGTCGCGGCCATGGCCAAGCGCGACATCAAGATCCGCGGAGCGCGCTACTGCATTCACGCCAAAAAAGAAAAATGTAATTGCCGCAAACCCAAGACGCAACTCCTTGAAAAAGCCGTCGCGAATCTCAACTTTGACAAAAATAGCACCTATTTTGTCGGGGATAAAATGAGCGACCTTGAGGCCGGAAAGAATTTCGGGATCCGGACGATCCTAGTGCGGACCGGATATGGCCGGAAGACGGAAAAGCAACTGACGAAAGAGCTTCGGCCTGACCATATCGTCAACGATCTCCGCGAAGCGGTCCCGATCATCCTGAAGGCAGCGGCATGAGGTTTCAGGAAAGTTGCATGACGTCACGGACATGGTAATCTGAGAGGACTTTATGAAGATCGATATCATTCACGCGACGGCCGGGGAGGGGCATCGCAAGATCGCCATGGCGGTCCAGGATGGCCTGGCGCGTTATGGCCTCCTTGGAAAGAAGGGCCCGGGCGACCTCCAAGTCCGCTTGCTTAACTGCCTTGATTTCACCGACGCCTTTTTTCAAAAAGCCTACACTTCCTTTTATTACTGGTCCGTCCGTCATGTTCCGAATCTCTGGGGCGGATCCTACGAGGTTTTGGATCACGCATGGGTCTATCAGCTGATCCGGCCGTTTCGTTCGCTCACGAATAGCCTCCACGCGAAGCGTCTGGTGGAGGACATCATCAAAAACCAGCCCGATGTGATCGTCTCTACCCATTTCCTTCCTCCCGAGATCCTGGGCCGAGCCAAGCAAAAGGGCCTGATCCGGTCGAAAATGATCACCATTGTCACGGATTTTTATCCTCACACGTTTTGGATCAATCCCGGAACCGATCACTACTGGGTCATGGCCGATGAGACCAAACAGGACTTGATCCGGCGTGGCATTCCGGACGGGATCATTACCGCCGGTGGCATTCCCATTCTTCCCGCCTTTCAACCTACGGGGAAAAAACCCGAGATCCTGAAGAAATACGGTCTGGAAGAGAACCGGTTCACTATTTTTCTTACGAGCGGCAGCTTCGGCCTCGGGCCCCAGGAGGCGATCCTGGAAGAGCTCAAGGCGTTCAAGGACAAGGTCCAATGTTTCGTGGTCTGCGCCAACAACAAAAAACTCAAGGCGATCCTGGACGCTAAAGTCTATCCCTATCCCGTGAAGATCTTCGGCTTCGTCGATTTTATGCCTGACCTCATGGAGGTCAGCGATCTCATGGTTGCGAAATCCGGAGGCTCCACGACCTCCGAAGCCCTGACCAAGGGCGTGATCATGGTCGTCATGGCGCCGATCCCCGGGCAGGAAACCCGGAATGTGAAGCTCCTGAAGCTGCGCGACGCGGCGTATTTCTTGAACGATCCTCACGAGATCCACACCATCGTCAAGGGGATCCTGGATGATCCCTCTTCCTTACAGAAAAAGCAGGACGCCGTAAGGCTTCTGGCAAAGCCCAACGCCTCGGAGGATCTCGTCAAAATGATCCTCGGCGGGAAATAGTCTCTATGCCGGAGAACGAGTCCCTTTTATTCCTGAAGGCCCTGAAAGAAGACGGCATTGAACATGTGCACGTATCCCCGAAATCCTCTCATTCCGTCATTCTGAGCCGTGAAACTGCGAAGAATCTCAAGCGAGATCCTTCGCCCTCTGCGGGGCTCAGGACGACCGAGAACGGGGTTTTTCAGCAGTCTGCAACGGGGAGCCAATCGTCCCATAGCGAAATCCAAGCGCTTCGCGACACGGTTCTCAAATGCAAACTTTGCGCTGAACTCGCGAGAACCCGCAAGACGGTCGTTTTTGGTTCCGGCGATCTTCAGGCCAAGCTTGTCTTTGTGGGCGAAGCTCCGGGAGCGGATGAAGACGAGCAGGGGCTTCCTTTCGTCGGCCGCGCCGGCCAGCTCCTGACCAAGATCATCGAAGCCATGGGGATGACTCGCGATCAGGTCTTCATTTGCAACGTCCTGAAGTGCCGCCCTCCGAACAATCGTCCGCCGGCGCCCGGGGAAGTCGTGAATTGCCGCCCTTTTCTCAAACGCCAGATCGAATTGATCCGTCCGAAGGCGATCGTGGCCCTTGGCAATCACGCGGTCAAAGCGCTCCTCCAGACCGAAAAGGGCATTTCGGGGCTGCGCGGCACGTTCCAGGAATACGAAGGCATTCCCGTGATGTGCACTTATCATCCGGCATATCTTCTGCGAAGCCCGGGCGAGAAACGCAAGGTCTGGGAGGACATGAAGAAGGTCATCCAGCTTCTTGCGAGGTCCGCGGAGTGAAAGCTTTCTCCAAGAACGTCATTCTGAGCCCCCCAGGAGCGAAGAATCTTAAACGAGATCCTTCGGCTACGTCTCAGGATGACAAGACAATATCCGTTCCAGTAGCTCAAGTGGCGGTTCCGCTCCCGATCCCCACGATCTTCAGCTATGGAATCCCGGAGCCTCTCCTCTCCAAGGCCGTTCCCGGCGTTCGCGTGACCGTTCCGTTCCGTAACACCGAGATCACGGGGTACCTGGTCGGCACTGGCGAAAATGAGTGCGGCACCGAGAGTCCCCAAAAGCTCAAGGCTATTCTCGCGATCCTTGACGACCAGCCCGTTCTTTCGTCCGGCATGCTCCAACTCACGAAATGGGTGGGAGAATATTACGGCTCCAGCTGGGGCGAAGCGATCGAGAACGCACTTCCGCGCTGGGTGAAATACGGGAAAAAAACCGAGAAGTACATTGAAAAAGCCAAGCAGGGGAATGCCGCGTCGGTCCACCCGCCGCAGGATTACGCTCTTTCCCCGGAACAGGAAAAAGCGTTCCGGATCATAAACAAAACTTTGACCGTGAAGCATCCCAAACCCATGCTGATCTACGGTGTTACGGGCAGCGGCAAAAGTGAGCTCTACATCCGTGCGATCCGTGAAACCCTGAAACAGAACCGCGCGGCGATCTGCCTCGTACCCGAGATCGCGCTCACCGAACAACTCCGGCGATTTTTTTCCGGACATTTTGGGAATAACCTCGAGATTCTTCACAGCAAGATGACCGACGGGGAGCGTTTTCTCACCTGGAAGCGCATTGAAATGGGAACCTGCAACGTCGTGCTCGGACCGAGGTCCGCGGTGTTCGCCCCCATTCCCAATCTCGGGCTCATTATCATGGATGAGGAGCACGAAGGCTCGTATAAGCAGGAGACCACGCCCCGCTACCACGCCCGCGAGGTGGCGGCTTGGCGCGCCGAGCGTGAGGGCGCACTTTTTTTGATGGGCACCGCAACGCCCTCTCTGGAAAGTATGGCACTCGCAGAACAAGGGAAGATCGACCGCGTCGATCTCACGGAGAGGATCGATCAAAAAACCATGCCCAAGGTCGAGGTGATCGATCTCAAGCGCTATGAAGGAGACAAACGTCCGAGCTTTCTTTTCTCGCCGCCCCTCATGCGCGAGATCGGGGCCAATCTTAAGAATGGGGAAGGGACCATGCTTCTTCTCAATCGCCGGGGGTTTTCCACCTCGATCCGTTGCCAAAAATGCGGCAAGGTCGAAGAGTGCAAGCTCTGCCAGGTCTCGCTCACGTTCCATCAGGAAAAGAACCTCCTGCTTTGTCACTATTGCAATTCTCAGAAAAAAGTCCCGGCTGTCTGCGGCGAATGCAAGGCCCCGATGCTCCGCTTCATGGGATTCGGGACCGAAAAAGTCGAAAGTGAGGTCGCGCGATTTTTTCCAAGCGCCCGCATCGCGCGGATGGATGCAGACACCACCCGGGGAAAAGATTCCCATGAGAAGATCCTGGAAAGATTCCGGGAACAAAAGATCGACATTTTGATCGGAACGCAGATGATCGCCAAAGGGTTCGATTTTCCGCACGTGACCCTGGTGGGGGTGGTGCTGGCGGACGTGGGGCTCCGGCTTCCGGATTTCCGGTCCGGCGAAAGAACGTTCCAGCTTCTCACGCAGTTCGCGGGCCGCGCGGGCCGGGGAATAAAGCCGGGCCGCGTGATGATCCAGACCTGGATGCCGGAGCATCCGAGCATCCGGTTCGCGAAAGAACATGATTTCCTGAACTTCTACGCTCACGAGAAGCAGTGCCGGGAAGAATTCCATTATCCTCCGTACCGGTCACTTGTGAACATCATCATCCGCTCCCATGATGAGAAGAAAGCGTATTTGTTTGCTAGGGAAATCCGAGATGGCCTTAAAAAGGAGTTTTCGGTCCATGATCCACGTCCCACGAGCCACGAGGTGTGGAGCGTAGAACGTGGTGCGTGCCCCGAGGTTGAGATCCTAGGTCCCGCGCCGCTTCCGTTCTATAAATTGCGCGGGCATTTCCGGTGGCATGTCATGCTTAAGATCCCGAAGGACCTTTTGCTCTCGCCCCAGATCCATTCGCTTCTCATGAGCCTCAAAAAACCTTCCGCCGTTGCTTTCCAACTCGATGTGGACCCATTAAATATCTTATGACCCCGCAAAGGGCAACTTCAGCTTGGCAAAAAATAGCCTTCGTGCTGTTGGGCTTGATCTTGTCTCTTGCACTTCTTGAGGTGGGAATGCGCTTGGGGGGATTTGTTCTGTTATCGATACAAGAGTACGGAAATTTACGATCGATAAAACAAAAAGGTGCCTACCGTATCCTCTGCTTGGGGGAATCTACCACTCAAGAACAGTACCCACACCTTCTCGAACAAGTCTTGAACCAGCGTAATATCGGGGTGCGTTTTAGCGTCATAGATAAGGGCAAAACTACTGTAAGCACTCACTTCATATTAAGTCGCGTTGAATCTTATTTGGCCGAGTATCGTCCCGATATGGTCGTTGCGATGATGGGGATCAATGATAAGGGTGTCAAATATTATGAAGATATACCGGGGTCTGATGCTTGGCTATTTAAACATTGCCGAGTCTATAGATTCGGCAGGATGCTCTTTATGCATATTTTAAAGAAGATCAGGCGCGAGGGCATCTATGGATCGAGCGGATTGGATCCAAACAGAAAAGCCAAAGAAGATACGGGGACTGAAAAGGGTAACGCCCATGTTGAATCAGGGCGGCTTTATCAAGATCAAGGCAATTTGTCCCAAACCGAAGACTCTCTCAAAAAAGCCATTTTGCTTCATCCCGAAAACGATAAGGCCAACGTTAAATTGGGGGCATTTTATCATGATCGAGTCGAATTTTCTCGAGTTGAAGACTCCTTCAAAAAGGCAATCGAGCTTGACCCTAAAAACGATGACGCCTACGTTCAGTTAGGGTTGCATTATCAAACGCAGGGCAAATTCTCCCAAACCGAAGACTCTTTCAAAAAAGCCATTGAGCTTAATCCTAAAAACGATAAGGCCTACGGTTGGTTAGGATGGCTTTATCGGATCCAAGGTAAATTTTCAGAGGCCGAAGACTTCTTAAGAAAAGCCGTTGAGCTTAATCCTAAAAACGAGAATGCCTTCATTGAATTAGGGGGGCTTTATCGACATCAAAGCAGATTCTTTCAGGCTGAAAACGTGTTCAAGCAAGCGATCGAGATTAATCCTCAAAGCGACCGCGCATTCAGAGCAATGGCGTCGTTATGCGAAGAAATGGGTAAGCTTGAGCTGGCCAAAGAATACGCGGAAAAGGCCGAACGATTAGGCTTAGAGAATCATGCTGTTGTTACTGTAAGCAGTTATCGTAAGCTCAAGGAAATCCTGGATAGAAAG
>JBDRCT010000041.1:0-5923 GCA_043821445.1 Candidatus Omnitrophota bacterium
GACCCCATCTCCTCGGCTTCTACACCCCCAATAACATCTCCAAAACCTCAAAGAAAGAACAAACCTTATGTCTTGTCTAAACACCCTAAAGGGGACATTTCATGTGCTAACAAAAGGGGACATCTTGACGTGCTGCCAACAACACTTTTTTAATCAAATTCCAGGGAAGGCCTTTGACTCAGAAATTTCGAGTCTTTTTAATCGGGATAGCATCCGTGATCTTTTTTATTTACGAAGTTTATTTTGTTCTTCATACTAGTAAAAGAGGGCTTTATGCCAAAAATATTTGCCGCGATCGACCGCCACAGCCGCTGGATCTTGCTCGTCATCATACTTCTTTTTATTCTCTCGGGATTCGGCATCACTAAAAACATTATGGATCCGCGCTTGGCGAGACAACTCCACGGGAACATCCTGCCCATCCCCTTTTACGTTCTTCTCCTGATCCACATTTTCCATCCTCTTCCCGCCAATCTTTTGCGTTGGAAGATCTTCAAAAGTGAGACCGTAGCTGCCGTGTATGCCTGCATCCTCGCCGCGATCTTTTTGGGGTTTTTCCTGTGGCTGCATTTCCGATGAATTCCGGAAATCCGGTTCGGCGATCCCTGGCTGTTTTGTTCCTGATATGTATTCTGGGGTCAGCATTTTTTTTCATAGTCACACGCGAAAAGGCTCGCGGAACGGAAGCAAAGGATGCCGCAGGTTCACGGGAGGCGCTCTACTACAGATCCCTGCCCGGCAACATGGTGCAATGTTTCCTTTGCCCAAACCGGTGCACACTTTCATCCGGAGAATGGGGTTTTTGCAAAGCGCGTAAAAATATCCAGGGGAAACTTTATTCGATGGTTTATGGAAAGACCTCAACTGTACACGTCGATCCGATCGAAAAGAAACCTTTTTTCCACGTCCTGCCCGGAAGCAACGCCTTTTCTATCGCCACCACCGGATGCAACATGCGGTGCCTTTTCTGCCAGAATTGGGAGATCTCCCAGACCTTCCCGAAAGATCTTGAAACGCAATCCGCAACGCCGGAGCAAGTCGTCGCAAGCGCCCTAGCAAGCGGCGCAAAGACCATCGCCTTTACCTACAATGAACCCATTATCTCTTATGAATATACGCTGGATATTGCAAAACTCGCCAAAGACCGGGGACTTAAAACCGTGATGATTTCAAACGGCTATATCGAGAAGGAACCGCTTCGTGAGCTTTTAAAATACATAGACGCCTACAAAGTGGACCTTAAGGCATTTAATGAAAAATTCTATGGAAAACTCACGGGGGGACATTTAGAACCCATCCTGGAGACCTTGAAAACGATAAAACAAAGCGGCGTGTGGCTCGAGATCGTCACACTGCTTGTCCCGGGTGAGAATGACAGCGACGCAGATCTTCACGCGATGTCCCGTTGGATCAAGGAAAACTTAGGCGATAGCGTGCCGCTCCATTTCAGCCGCTATTTCCCGCAGTACAAATTGAAAAACCTTCCTCCTACGTCCCCCGAGACCCTTATCCGTGCACGCCGGATCGCCCTGGAAGAAGGTCTCCGATACGTTTATACCGGAAATATCGCTTACCCCGAAGGCGAGGCCACTTATTGTCCGGGCTCAAAAGAAAAAGTCATTGCGCGGCAGGGTTACTTTATCATCGCTAATCATTTAAAGAACGGCGCCTGTCTCGACGGAGAAAAGATCCCCGGGATCTGGAGCTGATCCATCAATTTCTTGGATGTCTTGGCGCCTCATTTTCTATATTTTTCAATAATTTCGTCTATCGCCTCCAGTTCAAAAGGTTTGGTCAAAAACTCATCCGCACCTGAACGTTTGACAAGCGAAGCCTCTATGTGGGCATACCCTGTCACCATTACTGTCTTTGTACCGGGATGATTTTTCTTGATGTATCCGATCAATTCCAAACCGGTGACCACGGGCATATCATGGTCTACGAACACCAGATCATATTGATTCCGCTTGATCAGCTCCAAGGCTTGCTCGCCATCAAAAGCAATATCCGCCTCACAATTTCTCATTTTCACCCGTTCTTCCAGAATCTCGACCAGATCCCTCTTATCATCAGCAATAAGTATTCTCATGGACCCACTTCCTTTAGCAACTTGCCGCTCTCTGTGTGCCGGGTCGCACCTTCGGGATCGTTTGTCTCTCTTGTTTTTTTCATAACCTTCAAGCTCCGTGACCCTTAAAAACATGGAAACCTCCGCTCTGTCGAGCGAAGGTTAAATCTTGTTCCGGTCTGTTCCGTACCCATAGAAACACCCGAAACCCTTGTCCCTTACGCATCCAGTCTACATCTCTCTCCCTTCATGCAGCTAGCTTAAAAACTTAGGCCCGATGATTCACTCTTTAAGCCCCAGACCCATGCAATCGACCTGCGGGTGTCTTGCGCATGCCGTCTTCTGTTAGAATAACGACGTGAACGAGGGTCATTATTTATAATGTAAGAGATCGGGCTATTCGCTTTTCTTATGACAGCAGCATGAACCGAGATTGTAGAGCCATGCAAAGAGAAGCCCGCCGATCGTGCCGTCAAGAAATGCGATCGCCGTCAGAACTAATACGGAACTCGGAGAGGCCGCGGCGGGATTCCAAAGATAGACCGAACCCATCCCCTCAAGGAACGCCTTGCCGTAACCAGGAAACGCCAGATTCAGAAAGCCGACGGTCAGCATGGCAACCGACCATAAAATGCCTCCGGCTAATGCAAAAGCCTTCACGGATAATTTTTGGATCTCCATGGAACCTCCTGACTTTATTTTTTGGAACTAATTTGACGTTTTTAAAATAAATAAGGTGCTCACATTTTTGATTTTTCCGCCTAGCGCCGTTTTCCAACCCCTAAATACCACCAGACCGGAACAAGTGCCATGCCGATCATAGCTAACCAGAATGCGATCCCGTCCCCTCCCCAGGAACCCGCAAGGAGCATCTTCCCAAGTCCGATGACCAAAAGAAAGATCGAAAGAGCGCCGAGCATGGTCGCGAGAGTCGAGCGGCGGAACTGCGTGAACGAAATGCCCGCCGCTTCGCCGCAAAGAACGGACACGGGCCCCCAAAAGCCGGGGGGCTTCACTGTTTGATAAAAATGAATGAGTTTTTCCCGGGGTTCCGGCTGCGTCACGAGCGTCACAAGGATCAAGACCGCCGTCGAAACCCCAAGCATCACGAGCATGCGGGTTCCTTCGTTCCAATCTTTGAAGACAAAGATCAGGATGGGCGTCAGCACAAGCGAGGATGTGATCGCGGCCACTTCCGACCAGAGATTGATCCGGTGCCAGATCCACCGCAGGATCAGCACAACACCGATCCCGCTCCCGAAAAGAAGGCTTAAGTGCCACGCGCTCTGGATCGAGCGAAGGTGCGCGGCGATCCAAAGGGCGAAGGCGAGCACGATCAGGTTGGAAAGCCGCGCAACGAGAACAAGCTCCGGACCTTTCGGCGCACGGTCGAATCCCCGCTCCATAAGGAGCCCCTTGTAAAGATCGTTCGCCCAATAGGAGGCGCCCCAGTTCAAATGCGTATCCACCGTCGAGGCAAGGGCGGCCAACATGCCGGTGAGCATCAGTCCCCTGAGTCCCGCGGGTAAAAGGTCGTGGATGCCGGTCACAAAGGTCGCTTCCCGGGCCAGACGGAAATGCTCGCCCGCCGTGTTCATCGCGGGAAGGCTCTCTGCCGGATACAGGATCAAAAGACCGACACCGATCGGCAGCCAAACGAGCGTCCGAAAAAGGACCTGTGCGACCGTAAAAACCGCGCTCGCGGCCCGGGCGTCCCGGTCACCTCGGCATGCCATTGTCCGCTGGGCCAGATACCCCGTCCCGTCCGCATTCACTTGGGCGAACCACTGCACTGAAAGCACCACGAGGAAGATCATCACGATCTCATTCACCGGAGGCGGGCCGAAGGACAGGACCCCTTGCGCCGCGGAAGCTCCATAAAGCGCGGTCAATTTTCCGGTCAGCGCCCCGAGCCCGCCGAGTTTGGTGATGATCACACCTGCGTAAAAAACGGTCGCGATCATCGTGATCAGGAATTGCACCACGTCCGTCGCCACTACGCTCCGCAATCCCCCGGTCATAGAATAAAGTGCCGTAAAACCGACGATCACGGCGATCGAAATGATATTGTCAGCAGAGCAGACCCAGAAAAATGGGTCGCCGGCGGGAAGGACCGTGAACGCGAGGCCGTGCGCTTCGAGGAACGAAGCCAGGTGTTGCACCCAGGGGCCGGGGAACCATTCGTGCCAGAGAAGGAACGGTTCGGCGATCCGCGTGGCCGCGAGAAGCACCATGGCCAGCACTGTGCAGTTGATGAAGATCCCCATGTAAACGGCTTTGAGGCCGCGAAGGACCGCGGCGCTTTTTCCCGCGTAACGGAGTTCCGTGAACTCCGCGTCCGTCAGCACACCAGCACGCCGCCAGCAGGGTCCCAGCATAAAACCCATCAAGAGAAAAGCGATCGCGTAGACCCAGAGCCGCCAGAGGGAAAAGATCCCCGCCGTCGCGATCAAGCCTGTCACAAGGAGCGGTGTATCGGCGGCATACTGGGTGGCCGCCATGCTGAACCCGGCCTGCCATCCCTTGAGCGTCCGGCCGGCCAGGAAGTATTCCGTAAGCCCGCGTGATGCCTTTTTTTGCATCACAAAACCGATCGTTACGGAGTAAACGATGAACCCAAGAACGATCAGAAGGTCGATATTCACAGCTAGTGTCTCAACGGATAAAAAAGCGGATGTCTGCGGAACCGCCGTTCTGCGAAGAGCGGAGGATATCTTCGAACTTTTTACGGAGCCATCGCTTGAAGAGATACCGGGTTGCCGGGATCAGAAGCAGAAATCCCATGATGTCTGTCAAAACCCCCGGTGTGATCAAAAGCAGACCCGCCCCGAACAGGAGGAGAGCGTCGATCAATTTTTCTGCAGGCAATTGGCCCTGCCGCAACTCCTGCTGGATGTTAAGCCAGGTCCGGAAGCCTTCGATCCGTGCCAGGAAAGCCCCGAGGAAACCCGTCACGACCACAAGCAGCACCGTGGACCAGAAGCCGAACACTTCCCCCATCTTGATCAGAATGAGGACTTCGATAAGCGGCACTGCAATAAAAAGGATCAAGAGTTTTCCGAACACAAGCCACCTCCCCTAAAAAACCTTACCACCGGTCCGCTGACAAATGCTCATGGTCGTGCTTCCCTCATAGAATGTCATTGATTCTACGTAGCAACGATAAGACCATGAGGAGGTGTTCTTTTCCGTGATCTCATAAAATTACGGATTATTTTTTCAGTTTCCATAACGATGAAAAGAATCGAGGCCAGTCCCAAAAGTGTGAGCCAATGAGTCAAGGATACCGGATGAATTCCGAGAACATCATTAAGCCAGGGCGTGTACATCGCTCCGATATGGATCAGCTGGGCGCTAATCAATCCAAAGAAAAGGATCGGGTTCCGCAAGGGGTTATGCAAGAAGGCCGACAAGGATTCGGAACGGCAGTTGAAGACATGCACGTTCTCGAAAAGAACCATGAGAAGCAACAAGCTGTTCCGCGCATCCTCAACAGCCCAACCGGCCGCGAGCAATCTCTGATAAAAAAAGAACGCGATCACTCCCATCACCGTGGCTGACAAAAGAGTCCTGCCGGTCATAAGCGGGTTAAAGATCTTTTCCTTGGGAGAGCGCGGCGGACGCTTCATCTCATTTCCCTCGGCGGGCTCGAAGGCTAGCGCCACATCCTGGATCCCGTTCGTCACAAGATTGAGCCAAAGCAGCTGCGTGGCGAAAAGCGGCAAGGGCATCCCCGAAAAAAGCGCAAACAAAAAGAGAATGATCTCCGCGCCTCCCGTCGAGATCAAAAGAAAGATGACCTTACGAACATTCCCGTAGGCCACGCGCCCTTCTTCAACGCCGGCCACGATGGAT
>JBDRCT010000042.1:0-2564 GCA_043821445.1 Candidatus Omnitrophota bacterium
AATGATGGAGATCCAGACTTTGTTCCATAGCGTGCGAGATCGAGGTGAGTGAATAAATAGTAAAAATATTTTTCACTGTTTCCATAAAAATTCGTCACGTAGAGGCTCGTGTCATGAGCCCAAAAATCGTTCTCCAAATAATGTACTTTCCCGATTGTTCCTTTTCTCCCGACAACAACGTTAGGGCTATTTGACGTGTATTCACGGTGATAGCCAACAATACCACTTGAGGAAACAACAGGATAAGGCCCAGCGCATAATTCGCTTTCAGTAATGTCATGCCCTCTTTGCAACGAAGCGGCATTTCCAATTTGAGTTATTTCCCACTCTACCGGAATATTGCCAAGCGGCGAGTCTTTGAATTGGTGGGTTTGTTCGGAGCGGAGGTTGCCGTGTTCGTCGATGCCGCGGGTGAGGAGGTCCTGCATCAGGCCGGTCCTGATGCGCTGCTGCTTGGCAATTACCGCCTCGGTCTCTTCAATCGCCCGGTCCACCGTCGATAGAATCTCGGCGATTTTGGTTTGTTCTTGTTTGGAGGTAGGTAAAGTTATGGTTACTGATCTAAGGGCGCTTTGATTGAGTTTGGATCGAGTCCCTCCTACGATAAAGGATTGGATATCTTTATGCTCGAGATTGTAAAATATTGCGTCCTGACAAAACTTATTTTTTGCACGCAACACATGAGCATGATTGTTTACCCAGCTTTTTCCATAAATACGATAAGCAATTGGTCGGATCGCAAATTCGTTAAAGCGCCCACCGTCTTCCGCAATAAGAATCAGAGGTTCATTAAAAATGAATCCATCGATATATCCCTGAAGCCCATTCGCTCCATAGTAGGGAACATCACCAATTTGTCTTTCTCGGCCTTCGGTGTTTATTGGGACCCGCTTGCGATCAAGAATTTCGCAACATTGTTCAATGGTTACTGTTTCCCAACCTTCCCCAGCCATCACTCCACACCTCTCACTTTACCCTTCGCTTGCCCTTCTTCATCCCACATGTCACGATAGGCATAGACATACGAAGCGGTTGCCCTCGGGTCTATTTCGAAGTAGTAGCGGCAGAGTGTTTTATATAATCGGACCATCGCCGCGTCGAAGCCAAAATCGAGCATGCCTTCAAGCAGGTGTTCGATGCGCTGGGGATCGCGGCACCGGGTTCGCAGGATATCCTCTACTTCAGGGGCATATTGTTTTTCAGCTTGCCGCGCAAGCCGCCGGGTTGCCCGTGCAATTTCACCAATAGACTGAACAAGGTCATCCATCTGCGGTTCCATTTCACTTCTAATCAGAAGCCGACTCCTTTGCCGACTTTGAGATAAAGTCCTGCCCCTTTTTGGTCAGCCGGTATCTCTGCAGACGGCTTTTTGGTTTGTCCGGCAGTGTAAATGACAAAACCTCTTCTTCAATCAGTTCACGCAAAACCTTTTTAAGCTGCCCTGAAATTTGTTTCTGCCCAAGCTGTTTTGAAATTTCCGATTTTGCAAGTGGCCCTTTTTGCAGTAACTTAGTCACCCTGTCGCGCAACGACTCTGGCCGTGACTCGGGCTGCGACTCTGGCTGTGACTCGGGCTGCGACTCGGGCCGCGACCGCTCCCCCGCTGCTTGCAGGGCCTTATCGACAGCCCCCGCCTCACCCTCTGTAAAAGAATGTCTGTCAAAACTGGCGATGAAGATCTTGGCGATGACTTTGAATTTTGCGTTCGGCTCATTCTGCAGAATCAGCGGCAAGCCCCGGCCCCAAGCTTCGACCATCTGGATGCGACGGAAGAGATCGGCAATCAGCGGATTGCGGCGCTTCGAAACATTTCCTTTGCGGATTTCCCTGATCGTGAGTCCCTCAAAAAGCCCTCCGGGATTGCGGATCTCTACGCGGTCTTTGAAGACGGCAATATGGATGTAGTCCGGATCGCGATAATCGCGATGGCAGAAGGCATTGATGATCGCCTCGCGCAGGGCCGCAACCGAAATCTCCGGTACGTCTTCACGGTATAAACCCTTGAGCCGCATGCCGATATGGATATTTTTAAGGATGTATTTCTGCGCCTCGTCGATCAGTTCCAGGATATCGCCGTCAAAGTCATGGCGATCAATGATCGTGTCGCTTTTGGTGCCGGCGAAGACCGCGCACCGCAGTTGCATGGGGGGTGTTTTGCTGAAAAAGAGTCTTGCGGTATTGAGGGGTTGGCCGTTTTCGAGCAGGTCCATTTTTCCCAAGGCGTTGGGGATGTTGTCCCAAACCAGGCCGGCACGGGTGACGAAGCGTTTGATCTTTTTCCCGTCGAGCTCCTTCAAGCTCCCCTGGTACGGCTTATTATCCCAACGAAGGGCTCCACGATTCTTGATCAGAATCAGCGATTCCAACTCCTTGGCTGTCAGTTGACGGTCTTCGTCGGCCACGCGCATATAAGCCCTGCCGTAAGCAAAATAGGGGGCTTCTTTCCCGGTGAATGCCACCTTCACGCAGGTTTTGCCCGTCAGGGTTTCCAGGGTGATGTGTGGGAAAATTTTTGGTTCAATATGCGCGGCGATGGCTTGCGAGATATCGCGCAAAGTTTTTTC
>JBDRCT010000043.1:0-27178 GCA_043821445.1 Candidatus Omnitrophota bacterium
AGCTCACCCCGGTGATCACGCTGTAGGCATCCCCGTAATACAACGTCCCAGACGGCGTGTACGTCAGCGTCGGATCCGTATCACCATAAACTTTTCCTTGGTTATCCGCAGTGACTGTCAGAGAAGCCTTACTTACGTCGAAAGTGGTAGTTCCACTAGTTAAACCGGTTGCACTAGCCGTCAGCACGTCGCCATCGTTAGCTGCACTGATCGTCAAGCCGGTGAAGTTCGCCGTTCCATTTCCACCATGCTTTCCGATATTAAGAGTTGTTGTCCCTGATAGCGTCCCAAGGCCGGTAGTTAATGTAATGGTAACATTCTTATCGTTGGCAAGGCCGTTTACAGAATTATTCCCGAATTGATCCTGCGTTTGTACTACTGCCGAAAAAGCGGAACCATATGTAACGCCCGAAGGCGAGGTGGTAAAAACCAACTTACTGGCTGTGCCAGGATTAACGGTAATATTATCGGTAGCCGAAGTAATGCCAGTTGCAGAGACGGTGATGGTCCGTGTGTTAGCCAACTCAGCATAAAGCCAGAAGTTAGCGCTCGAAGAACTGTTGGGAATAGTTACTTGAGTAATGGCGCTGCCGCTTGATACCGCATTATAGAATTTATCGTTACCACCGGCTGCGCTCTGCGAGAGACTGACAACCTGGCTGCCTGAAGTAACCAGGTTATTAAACTGGTCGTACCTGGTAACAACATAGGCTGCCCTGGCCCCTCCGGCAGTAATATTAGCTGGTGCATTCAAGGTAAAGTATTGAGCTGCGCCGGCAACCTGGGAAAGGGAGCCAAAGTTTGTTGAGCCATTTGTAATGCCATTTATAGTAGCCGTGCCGGAACTTAGGATATTACCACTACTAGGTAGCGCGGCACCTTGGAGCGCCTGCACTTGAATGCCATGGATTGTTATCGCATCACCCGAGCTACTTTCACTACCCACAGTAAGAGTAACAGTAACAGTGCTGCTAGTAACACTTATGCTAGAGCTACTAATGTCTTTACCCGTAATATGACTTACTGTCCCAATGCCCGCATTAAAAGTCCAGCCTGCCGGAGCTGTAAGGACAAGCGTTACATTTGTTGTTTCCTTATTAAAATCTTTTTTGTTACTCTCGGCAATCACAATGTCGGTAAGTGTCGTCCAAGCCGGTGATGAAGCATCTGCGGCGTTATCTGCTGAAATGCCGGTTCCCCCGGTTGCTGCCGTAATCGCAACTCCCGCATCCGTAAACATGACTACGGCACTGCGGACGCCATCACTACCGGTCGCATAATACTGCCCATACATTAAACTAACGGCTGGAGTGTAGGTCGCGGCAAAGCTACCGTCAGCATCGGCTGTGGCTGTGACGATTTCTTGGGTGCCGTCCGGGGCGAATATATTGAGGGTAACTGCTTGGCCGGGCAGAAAGCCGGAGCCTGAAATGATGGGAGTTCCTGACGGAGAATAGTCCGCCTGATCAGTAACAATAATGACCGGCGGAACGGAAGAGGAATGATAGACAAATTTTACGGTTGCAACGTTCCCACCCGGAGGGGCGCGGCCATTGAGGACACCAAAAAAACCCAACTGGTCGAATGCTCCAACTTCGACTGAACCGGCATTGCCGGATTCTGAACCGGCAGAAACATCAATAATGGCTAGCGCGCTGACGCGAGTATTCCCGTTCTTGGAGTCAAGCAGGACTCGGCCGCCGTTCCCGACAACGCCCACAGCCTTGGCCGAGGTCGTTGAATGATCATCCGCCTTAGTGGAACTTTCTGACACAAGGCTCACTTCCCCGGCATTCCCGCCCTCAAGGGCATCGGCTGAGATCGTTCCCTGTTGGAGGATCGTTAAGGCATTAATTGTGATGGTACCCGCATTCGGAAGTTCAGGGGTACCGTTCGTACTAACCTTTCCTATGTTAATGAAACCCGCGTCCTTGACCGTCACAGTCACCGTGCCGGCCGCGATCGTGCCGGTGTTAAGGATAGGGGCTCCTTCGGCGACCAGTTCGATCACCCCATCATGCTTGACCAAGTTATTGGCCTGGATGATCCCGGTATTATTGATGGCATAATCGAACACTTTATTGAGGGTCTTGGCGGTCAGGGTGACCTTGCCACCGTCGGCCAGGATCGAACCGCTGTTCTTGATCGCGGAATCCATCTTGGTGCCGTCAGGCCCGAAGATCTCTTCTTTGACGCCCTCATCGATCGCGACCGAGATCAGGCTCCGGTCATCCATCGCGACCGTCATCTTCTCGCCGGAGGCCAGGACGATGCGCCCGACCTTGGCGTCGATGCTCGAGACCGCAAGCGTTCCGCTGTTTTCAACGGCCTGCGAAAGGAGCGCGATGTAGCCGCCCGGTTTGGCCGCGATCCTGCCGGCGTTCTTGATGAATCCGTTCACGTCGCCTTTGAGAAATTTATACTGGCCGTTCACGGGGTTCAGGAAACTGTCGTAATCCATTTTCAAAGTCGAGGCGAGGAACGAAGCGGTGTTGACTGCGGCGGTCTGACCAAAAACAATGCCGTTCGGGTTGGCGAGAAAAACGCTGCCGTTGGAATTGATCGCGCCGTTGATGACGGACATGGCGGAACCGGTGACGCTGTTTAAAATGCTGCCTAAAGATGGCTGCGCGATATTGAAATTAAAATTCACCGCGAACCCGGCGCCAACCGAAAAATTGGCCCATTCGACGATGGCGTTTTGGGAGGCGATGTTGACGTTCAAGTTGTTCGCGATCGAACGGTCGACCGTGACGTCGCCTGAAACGATTTTTTCACCGGAGGGAAGATCGACAGCAGGCTGCAGGTCTTCGGCAAATAAAGGCGCGGAAGAAAGGACCGAAAAAATTACGGCCAGCAGTGTCAGATTTAGAGGAGCTTTTTGTTTCATTACGAAGGATCTCAAAATTTATTTCTTCGGCCGGAATGCTAACACACGTCTCTTTAAAAGGCAAATAACCCGCCTCTTTTTTTGAAAAAAAACTCGCAGTGGAGCTCGCTTATGAGGCTTCGAAAACATCGTAACTCTTTATTCTGTCAGTAGTTCGAAGATATGGATGTTCGATGCTTCTGAATGGGATAAAAATGGGCAGCGGGGCCTAAAAAAGATAAATAATGGATGGTGGAGGGTGGAGGGTGAATGACGGAAAAAAGAAAACGCGGCGGTCTTTTAGTAATTCGCCGAAACAGAAACCCAGGCGCGCTGCTGCGTCTTTCCGCCATTGGCGCCGGCACTGATCGGATAAGCAAAGTCGGCTTTCACGGTAAGATTATTGGCGAGATTGAACCGGACGCCCCATCCGAAGTCCTGGAGCTGATCGAATTTCTCGCGGGTACCCGCCGCGCTTTTTAAGAAACGGGCGTTGCCGTAATCATAAAACGCGAGTAATTTCGTGGCGTCGTAGAAATTGATCTTTGTGGCCGGGACTTTCCAATTTTTCGGCAGTCCATAGACCGGAAAAGACCATTCGGTCGTGCTGGAAAAACCGATATCACCCGTGATCTCCGCCGGCGCATATCCCCTCGCGTTGATGATCCCGCCCACCTGATATTGTTCGGTGGAGGTCAACGCCCTGTTAGAAACCTGGAGCTGGTTCTTGCAAAGAATGGTCGACTGGAACGGCATCGGCTGCAGCCGGTAAAGATTCATGACATACTTCGTGAACGCACCTCCCGATCCGATGGCGGAAGCGTGCGGATCTTTGGCCTTGAGACCGCCCATGAATCTGGGGATGCCGACCTCGATCCCGTTGGTGAAGATGCTGCGCCCGAACCGGTCGGAAAGGTCCGCGTCCACGCTGATCTTCGCGACCCGCATCTTATCGTAACTGGTCTTGGTGCCCTGTTGGTAATTGTAGATGTCTTTGACATCGAATCCGGTGTTCAGATTGACGCTGTATTTCTCCGTATCGAGAAGCGACTGTGTGGCGAACAGGCTAAAAAGCGAGCTGTTCCCCTTCACATCCAGGGACTTATAATCGTTCAATAAGTGCAATTTGCTCCAGAACGCGGAACATCCGACCTTGAGCTTCCGGGTCACCGGAATAATGTAGTTCCCTCCGATGAGGCTGTAGGCGCCGCCTTCCGCAAACTGATAGAGAAACTAAAGAACGTCTTCAAAGCCGAGAAGATTATTGTCCGAGGCGTTGAACTGGTAGCGGTTCCTGAGGATATAGCGGGAGCCGTAATTATCGTAGGTGAACCCCGCATGGAGCGGAAGCTTGTCTTTCGCCTCCAGGGCCACGTCCGTGGCGCCCGGTTCCTTGCCCGGAACGAGCACCGCCTTGGCGGTCCTGTCCGGCTGTTCATTGATCTTCCGCAAGCCCGCGGCAAGCTTGTTGTAGTCGAAGTTATCGCCCTTCTTTAGATCGATTTTTTTTTTATAAAGAGAGGCTTTGTACCATCGGTTCCCGGTGACGTCCAGGTCCCCCATTTTCCCCTCGATCACTTTGATCTCGAGCCTTTCGTTCTCGATCTTCTGGGGGGCGAGGTAGGCTCGTGAGGTGATATATCCCCGGGTACGGTAGGCCTCGGAGATCAGATCGGCCGCTTTTTGCATCTCGGAGAGAGGGAGTTCCTTATTCTCAAAAGGCGCGACAATGTCCCTGATCTCTTTTTCCGGGAGGATCGTCGCCCCGGTCACGACGATATTCTTAATGAGGATCTTTTCACCGGGAAGGACGGGCGGCGCTTCGGCGGGCAAATCTTCTGCAATATCAGGTTTCTTTCTTTTTTGCTGGATCTCGGCGGTCAATTTCTTGGATCTGGCCTCTAACTCACGGGTCCTCGTCATACCGCCCATTTGCTGACTCGGAGGGGGTTCCGCCGCAAAACCCTGCGGGTGTGCCAGGATCACGGCCAAAATCAACAGGAGGGCAAATCTGTAATTCTTCATGATTTCATTCCCGGAGTTAGCGTTGCAACGAGTACTTTTTAAGACAAAAAGGCAACTGGCGAGACTTGGAACTCATTCCGTTGAATGACTATGTTTTCTCTCTCTTCGTCATGGAATGCCCCGAACCTTAGAGAATAATACTGCTTTGGCAACAGATCTTCACCCATAAAGATTTGGGGGGCTAACGCGTCCGGAGGATGTGCTCGACCTTGGTCTGGAGATTTGAAAGATCGAAAGGCTTCTCAATAAAACCCTTGATCCCCTCGATCTCAAAGAGCGGCTGCATCGTCACACCGGCCCCCGTGAGCACGATCACCGGAATCTTCCGGACACGGTCCTGCTCCTCGAGGTCCACGTGACGGTAAGAGCGAAGATTTCGAAGGAAGGTCAGTCCGTCCTGGCCTCCCGGAATGCGAATATCGAGAAGCACACAATCGGGCTTTTCTTCTTCGGCCTTTTGGAATCCTTCGGCGCCGTCATTGGCGGTCACCACCTTGTAGCCTAACCGCCCGAACCTTTCTTTGACGATCTGACAGACATCGTCCTCATCATCGATGATCAGAAGGCATTTTTGATGCTCTGACATTTTGACCTCGTTGCGGTTGAAGGATCCCGTCCATCGCACAAAAAATATCTGTTCTAAGGAACGGCGCCGTAATTCTATTACTCGCTTAGCTTAATATCCAGGAAATTCTTCAGTTTGCGCGACCGGGTGGGATGCCGCAACTTCCGAAGCGCCTTGGCCTCGATCTGCCGGACACGCTCACGGGTCACGTTAAAAATATGGCCTACTTCTTCCAGGGTCCGCGGGTAACCGTCGCCGATCCCGAACCGCAACCGCAGGACCTTTTCCTCGCGCTCGGTCAGCGTTAAAAGCACATCATCCATCTGTTCCTTGAGCATACTGTAGGCCGTGGCGTTGGCCGGAGATACCGCAGACTTATCTTCAATGAAATCCCCGAAGCTCGTGTCGCCCTCGTCTCCGATCGGCGTTTGAAGACTGATCGGCTCCTGCGCGATCTTCAAGATCCCCTTCACTTTTTCGACGGGCATCTTCATGACCTGTGCGACCTCTTCGGGAGTCGGTTCGCGCCCGGTCTCCTGGACCAGGTGACGCGACGCGCGGAAGAATTTATTGATGGTCTCGATCATATGCACCGGGATACGGATCGTGCGGGCCTGGTCCGCGATCGAGCGGGTGATCGCCTGGCGGATCCACCAAGTCGCGTAAGTCGAGAACTTGTAACCGCGCTTGTATTCAAATTTGTCCACGGCCTTCATCAGACCGATGTTCCCTTCCTGGATCAGGTCCAAAAAGGAAAGTCCGCGATTCGTGTACTTCTTGGCGATGCTCACCACCAAGCGGAGATTCGCGGCCACCAAGGCCTTCTTCGCCTTGGTCAGTTCCCATTCCTTGCGAACGATGGCCTTGAAATGCTCATGCAGTTTGTCTTCCGGCTCCCCGAGCTCATGAAGGATCTGGCGGTTCCGCTCCTCGATCCGGCCGATCCTGCCCCGCACGCCGCCCCGCCGGAACTTCTTGATCTCATCACGGTTCCTTTTCAGTTCACGGAGTTTCCCCCGGAGACTCGCGATGATCTGTTCCACGATGGCGATGCTGAGATTGAACTGCAATAAAAGTTCGGCCACATTGGATTTTTTACGGGAAGCGCGGAACTTCCGGATGAGCAGTTTGAACTTGTTCTTGATCGTCTGGATCTTGACCGTCTGCTCTTCATCGACGATCGCCTCGAGCTGGACCTGTCCATCAAGGATCTTTTTGGCGAGCTCAAGCACTTCGAACCGGGCCGCCTTGGTCTGATAAACGACTTTCTTCAGTTCTTCTTCGCAGGCCTCGATCTTCTTGGAGATCTCGATCTCCTGCTCGCGGGTCAAGAGCGAGATCTGCCCCATCTGGCGGAGATAAGTGCGGACCGGATCATCAATGCGCCCGCGCTCATATTCTTCGACCGCTGCGTCCTCCTCGAGCTCGGAATCTTTTCCCTTTTTGACTTCGACGTCTTGGATCACCTCGGAGGCGGATTTGGACGGATCCCCCGTGGAGCCGCTCGTGACTTCGATCCCTTTTTCATTTAAAACGCCGATGATTTCTTCGACTTTTTCGGGATTGTTCATGTCCGGGGGAAGCAGTTTCTTCATTTGCTCGATGGTCACAAACCCCTGTTTCTTACCGAGAAGCAAAAGCTTTTGGACCATCTCGCCGTGGAGCTTCGCCAGGGCGGCGTCTTTTTTTCCAGGCTTCCCCTTGACAGGCGGCACGGGCAGAGCCTTTCCCTTAGCCTTAACCTTAGTCTTAATCTTAGCCTTAATTTTAGCCTTGGCCTTGGCCGAAGATGGCTTGGAAGGTGCAGAACGGGCGGGCTTTTTGGATACCTTTTTCACCCCGTTAGATCTCCTTGGTGGTATTTCATTACAAAGTTAAATTTCAATTAATACACCGATATAAACAAATCAAGCTCAAAAGATCAAAGATCTAAGATCTAACGGGGGTGAACCCCGCTTTGATATCTCCGATCCCTTTTAGGATGTTAGGAAAACACTTTTCGACATACCGATCCCGCAGTTTCCTGCACCCGAAGGCGCCGGAGTTCTAACGGGGTTCATAGAGTTGCGTATTATAGTTATCACGCCTCGTGAAACCAAGCGATTTATTCGTCCTTCTCAGCCTTCCGGGACCGCTTTAAAAGCTCCTGGTATTCCTGAGTCGCGGCACGCACCTTGGCTTCATCCCGCCCGTTCTCTGCCGCGAGGATCAGACGGCGCAATTCCCCGAGCCGCCCCGTGGCACGGCCGCGCTTGATCTTTCCGATGCAATCTTCAAGGATCTGCTCCCGCTCAGCCGTCTCATCCAGAGAAGCCATGACCGCCACAAGCTGTTCGCGGTATGTCGCGTCCTGGATCCGGACGAGAAGCCCCGAAAGAGAGCATTTTTTCCCCTGCTCGCTCATCTGCCGGAGATATTCGAAAAGCTGGCGCGAGACCGGCGTTTTGAGGTCCGCCTCTTGGACTTCTTCGCAAGCACGATCACAAAAAGGCGGCACCTCCGCCATCAGCACCAGAAGCAGCAATTCTTCGGGCGCGGGTTTGACCGCTTCGGGGGTCGTTAGGGCCTCTTGGGACCGCCCTTGAGGGGCGCTGCCTTTTTTATTCAGGCGGGAGAACTCGGTGCGCAAAGAATGTTCATCCACTTGCAAGGCGCGGGCAAGCCGTTTGAAATATTCCGAAAGCATGACCGTATTCTTGACTTTGAGGAAAGTCTCGAACATTTCACGGCTGATCTTAGAAAGGCCCAACGCATCCTGTCGCGGATAACGCGCGAGAAGGGCCTGCAACTTATAATCAAAAAAATCCTTGGCGTTCCTGAGGAGCGCCGCGAAGGCGTCATTCCCGCGCTTGTTGAGGAAATCATCCGGGTCCTCCCCTTTCGGCAAACTCACAAGCTTCACCTGCATCCCGCCCTCCAAGAGGACCTCAAGACCGCGCAGGGACGCGGCCTCGCCCGCTTTGTCCCCGTCATAGACCACGATTACTTCTTCCACAAAACGCCGCATGAGCCGCACGTGGTCTTCGCCGAGCGCGGTACCCAGCGTCGCTACGGCATTTTTGAAGCCATGTTGATAGAGAGCGAGAAAGTCCATATAGCCTTCCACCAGGACGAGAGTCGGCCATTCGCGATTGATGTATTTTTTGGCAAGATTCAGGCCGAAGAGTTCGCGGCGTTTTGAAAAGATCGGTGTTTCGGGCGAATTGAGATACTTGGGGCCGCCCTGCGAAGACGGGCGGGCCTCGTCCTGTTTCCCAGGCGGGCCTTCCTCGTCGGCGATCAACCGTCCGCCGAATGCGATCACCTTGTTTTGAAGATTCAAGATCGGGAACATGAGCCGGCCTCGAAAAGTATCGTAATAATTCCCCTTCGGCGATTGCTGGACCAAGGCCGCCTGTTTGAGAAGGGCCTCCGGATACTTTCTTACGACCATACGATCAAAAAGTGCGCGCCATTCCATCGGCGCCCAGCCGAGTTTGAATTCCCGGAGGATCTCTTCGGTGATCTTTCGCTCGGCCAGGTACGCACGAGCCGGAACGCCGGCCTCCGTAAAAAGAAGTTCGTGATAAATGTCGGCGGCGGCTTGGCAAACCTCGTAGAGTTTTTCCTTCTGCCCGCCGTCGTCTTTGTAGGAACGCCGTTCCGGAAGCGTGATATGCGCGCGATCCGCGAGGGACTTGAGCGCCTCGGGAAACGTCATGTTCTCATAACGCATGAGAAAACTGAAAACATCGCCGCCGGCCCCGCATCCGAAACAATGGAACATCTGTTTTTCGGGCTGGACCATAAAAGAAGGGGTTTTTTCCTGATGAAAAGGACAGCAGGCCTTGAGATGCCTTCCGGCGCGTTTCAGAGGAACGTACTGCGAAATGATCTCGACGATATCGTTGGCCGCGCCGACCTGCTCGACGACATGGTCCTCATAACGCGTCCCGGAGTTTTTTTCTTCCATAACGCGTCTTTCTTCTACCCGCCGGGCTGAACGGATGCTGCGCTCTTCCGGGAGGTGGGCTTGCGGAAAGGAGTCATGACCAATACGTGGAGATCGGGCACAATCCGGGAGATCGCATAACCGGCGTAGGTGCGCCCCCGCTTGAAGATCTTTTGCACGGGTTCGAAGGGGAGGAACAAAAGAAATTGCACGACAAAACTGACCAAGAGGACCATGCGCAAAACCCCAAAGATCACTCCGCCCAGGGTCTTTAAAAATCCCTGGGCCTCTATCTTAAAGAACTTTCCGAAAATGTTGAGACACCACGCAATCGAGATCCATAGGAAAACAGCCAGAAGGAAGAAGGCGGCGGCTTCGGCGAACCTTATGGGAAAAAACGACAGGAACTTCTTCGCGACCTTCTGGTAAAAACTCAAGGTCAGCATGCTCACGAGGAATATCCCCAACAACTTCCCGAACATGTCGCTAAAACCTTTACGACCCCCCCAGGCCAATCCTACCAGAATCAGGAACAAAAAAACCCAATCGGTCAGCGCAAAACTGTGAAGCGCCGAACCCGCGATGCCCTTTTGGAAACGATCGACCAAGGTCCAGAACCATTCCATGTGTTTACCCCGTTAGAGATAGGAAACGCTGAGGGCGTTTCCGTTAGTTTCCACAACGATGCTCCCAACCATCCCTGTTTCTTCCGCGAATTATTCCCTTAGAAAAACATTCCGAGATCTCTAACGGGGTGAACCCTCTAGAGATATTTCAAAAAACTGCTTAGGTTGATCCCGGACGTTTTGGCCGCTTAGGATCCAGAAGCCATTTCTGCGGATACTAACGGGGCAAGCCGGGGTCTCCTCGGAAACCATCCTGAAAAAGCCGGGTCAATTTGAAGGGTATGATACACCCTTGCACGTTCTGTGGGTACTCAAAAAAGACTTTGAGAAAATTCGGCGTAGAACCTTCCGAGATCCCGGAGCGATCATCCTCATGTTCTGCCAGGATCTCCATCGAGCGACCCAAATACCGGTTCCGGACCTTCCCGGAAATGCGATCGGCCAATTCCATCAGCTGACGGACCCGTTCACGGACCGTTGGCACGGGAAGCGTCCCCCATGCCGCGGCCCGTGTTCCCTCCCGGCGGCTGTAGGGAAAAACATGGGTTTTAAGCGGTTTGAGGACTTCAAGTAACTCCAAAGTGTTCGCAAATTGCGACTCGTTCTCCCCCGGAAATCCGGCTATCACATCCACGCTCAATTCAAAATCCGGGACGCATTCTTTCAATTGAAGGACTACGTCACGGTATTCTTCCCGCGTGTAGCGCCGGTTCATCCGCGCAAGCACTTCGTTGTCCCCGCTTTGAAGCGGAAGATGGATGTGAGGACAAAGTTTCGGAACGCTCCGGAAAGCTTCGCGGATAGGTTTGCCAAGATCCCTAAGTTCAATCGAACTCAAACGGATGCGCTCTACCCCCTCGACCTGCGCACTGGCTTCGATCACATCCCGTAAAAGATAAGGCCGTTCCCCGGCACCCGGACGAGCCTCCAGGTCGAGGCCATAGGCCCCAAGCTGGATGCCGGTCAGAATGATCTCCCGGTAACCACCGTCCCTGAGCCGTGTGACTTCATCCAGGATCTCGGAGAGCGCGCGGCTGCGTGAAGGACCGCGCACGATCGATACTTTGCAGAAACTGCAGGCATGATCGCAACCGTCCTGGACCTTGACATAGGCGCGGGTCTTTCCTTTAGATCGCGAGATCGAAAGCGGCATAAAAGTCTGGACTTCATCCGGACGTGTTGCACCGCAAACGTCCACCGGATCCGAAAGCTTCTCGGTGAGAGAGGGTTTCTCGTGATTCGAAAAGATAAGGTCCACTTCCGGCATCGCCTCGAGATCTATGCGGTTCTTTTCGGCATAACAACCGGTCACCGCAAGCCGGGCCCGGGGGTGTTCGCGCCGGAGACGCCGTATCCAGTACTGGCTCGTCCGGTCCGAATCCTGAGTCACGGTGCAAGTGTTCACCACGACGAGATCGCAAGGAACGCCCTTTTGCCCTTCAATGTCCCGGTAACCTTTCCGCTCCAGAGCCTCACGCATGGCCTGGGTCTCGTATTGATTGACTTTGCAACCGAGCGTGTAAAAGCGGACGTTTTTTGAAGGGGAAGATGCATCCATGGTCATTCGGAAAGAATACCGGAGAATCTGAGTGAAGCCACGATCCCGACGAAGGCGGTGTCGGCCTTGAAAAGCACTTCCCCCAACTCCACAAGCTGAAGGTTTTTCTCCTTACGGTACCATTGTGCCCAGCGGATCTCATCTTCCGAAAAGCCGCCCTCCGGCCCGATAAAAATGTTCAACGCTTTGATCGTGGTCTTAAGTCCCCGGATCCCGGCCAACCATTCCGGGAATGTAACCGAATCCGGCCCGGGATGAAAGATCACGACGGGTTCGTCACAGGAAAGATCCCCGAAAGCTTCCTTGAAACTTCGCGGCGCTTCGATCCGGAGGATCTTAAGATTCCCCGACTGTTTGCTCGCCTCGCGCGCGATGCGGTTCCAACGTTCGAGGATCTTCCCTGTCTTTTCCTCTGTGATCTGGACCTCGCAATGCTCTGAGACGATCGGATGGAATTCGTGAATCCCAAGTTCCTGGGCTTTTTCGACTAGAAGATCCGTTTTCCCCTTGCGCAACATCACCGGAAAAACCCGGAGCGTCAGGCGATCGTTAAAAGAACCTGTTTTGATAAGTATTCTTTGAACGTGAAGACAAGTGCGTCCGTCCGGAGCAGGCTCACCGACCACGGCTTCCGCTTCCCCGCCTTGGCCATCGGTCACAAGACAGGCGTCCCCCGGCCTGAGACGAATGCTCTGCCGGAGATGATGGGTTTCGGCCGGCTCAAGCCAAAGATCATGCGGAGTATTTTTCAAGATCTGGGAGGTAAAGAACCGGCGTAATTTTCTCGGTTTTTTTCTTTCGGACATCGCCTATCCTTATAGATTCAGGGATGGAAAAAAACCCGCGAGAAAGGTCCCGCGGGTCGATTGATAGTCTAAGATAATGCCGAAAAGCGTAAAACACGGGTTTATTTCTTGGCCGGGGCTTCTTTCTTTTTGCTTTCCTTCTTAGCCTCAGGAGCAGCCGCAGCACTTCCTTCCTCTTTCGGCTTTTTATGGCGGACAACATTCTTGGCAAGCGGTCCCTTTTCTCCCTGCACGATCTCAAACTCGACTTCCTCGTCGGGATTGAGCCTTTTATAGCCATCTCCCTGGATCACGGAATAATGAACGAAAATGTCGCGCTCTTCGCCTTCCTTGCGCAGGAATCCGAAACCCTTGACGTTCGAGAACCACTTGACCTTGCCCTTCTCCGCCATACCGCCTCCTTAAAATCTTTGAAAATCACTTTCGCGCCGCAGAATATCCGGGCGCGCCGACACTTCCCTACTTCACCTTGATCTTCAGGATGAGTCCCGGCTTGAACACCACGACTTTTTTTTCGGGAACCGTCACTTCCTCGCCGGTCCTTGGATTCCGTCCTAAACGGCCCCGGCGGTTCTTCACTTTGAACACACCGAAATTCCTGAGCTCCACGGTTTCGCCGCGCTGAAGACTTTCGGAGATCACATCGAGGGTTTTCTGAACGATCTTCTTGACATCGATCTGGGTGAGATTCGTTTCATTCGAAACTTTCATCACAATATCTTTTTTAGTCAAGTGCTCACCTCCTTTGACGAAGAAGCAAGGGAGTTTTTACCCAACTGCTTGTCCTGTTTGAAGATGCAAAAAAATAGCAAATCGAATCGGCTTTGTCAAGCGATTTAAGTTGTAACTTCAAGCAATGCTTGAGGTTACCCTGATTTTCATCATCTTTTTATCGGAAATCAGGATAATCCTGTCTAAGTCTTTATTTTATTTTCATTCATGGTGACTTGGACTGCCCCAATTTCCAAGAAAATGGAAATTGAAACGTATTGGGACTGACTACCGTTTATTTTTTTTCATCAAGTCAGGGTAACGAAAAAATGGATCCTAGGACCGGATTTTGACAGAATTTTCGCCTAAAAGACGTTCAAGTTCTTCGAAGAGTATGTCCGAGGTCGAAACCTTGAGGTTGTCACCGGAATCCAGGACCGTCATGCGTCCTCTGGGGTCTTGGAGCGTGAGGTAAACAGGCGTGCTTCCCTTGTGGGCCATGAGGATCTTTCGCACTTCTTGCAGGACCTCGGTCCCCAACCCCGCGGTCTTGAGGTTGATGGCGATCATACGCGTATATCGTTTGGGAACTTCTTCCAGGGGGACAATTTCATCGGCCAGGAGTTTCGCCACATCATCGCGCGCATCGACCTTGCCCTTGACGAAGACAAGTGCATCCTTTTGGATCAAAGTCCCGGCAGCCTTATAAACACCCGGAAACACGACGGTTTCGCAAGAACCGTTCAGGTCCTGAAGGCTCAAAAACGCCATCTTGTCTCCCTTTTTCGTAAGGATCTCTTTCATGGTGTCAATAATCCCGCCGATCGTCACCTCAGCCTGGTGATTGAATTCCGAAAGATTGGCCGTCGTCGCGGTCGCATAGCTTTTGAGGATCTTGGCATATTTGGAAAGAGGATGCGAGGAGACATAAAAACCGATCAGCTCGCGTTCATACGCCAGTTTTTGGTTCTCCGGCCACTCGGGAATATCCGGGACCACGGCCTGCGGGTCCTGAAAACCTTCCTCTCCTCCTCTGCTATTCTCAAAAAAAGAAAGTTGTCCGCGGCTACGGTCCTTTTGAACATTCGCCCCCATGTCCAACACCGGATCAAGCATCGCCATGAGCTGGGAACGGTGAAGCTTCCATTCGTCAAAAGCGCCGCACTTGATCAGGCTCTCCAGGACTTTGTGGTTGCAGGTCCGGAGGTCCACGCGCTGGACAAAATCAAAGAGCGAGCGGAACGGCCCGTCTTTCATCCGGGTCGCAATGATGGATTCGATGGCGGTCGATCCGACGTTCTTGATGGCCGCAAGCCCGAACCGGATATGATTCCCCACGCAGGTGAAATCCGAAAAGCTTTCATTCACCGCGGGAGGCAGGACATCGATCCCCATTTTCTTGGTGGCTTCGATATATTGCACCACTTTGTCGGTATTGTTCATTTCCGAGGTAAGAAGCGCCGTCATGAACTCCACGGGATAATGGGCCTTAAGATAAGCCGTCTGATAGGACACGGCTGCGTAAGCCGTGGAGTGGGACTTATTGAAACCGTACCCCGAAAAGTAATCGATCAGCTCCCAGATCTTCTCCGCGACCTTTTCCCTGACTCCGCGCTTCATCGCACCGTCCATAAAAGCCTTCTTCTCCTTGGCCATGACCTCCGGGATCTTTTTTCCGATCGCCCGGCGCAGAGAATCCGCCTGAGCGAGCGTGAATCCAGCAAGGTCACTGACAATGCGCATGACTTGTTCCTGATAAAGGATGACGCCGTAGGTCTCTTTCAGACTGGGCTCCAGGGCCGGATGATCGTATTGGATAAGCTTCGGGTCCCGCATGCGCTTGATGAAATCATCCACCATCCCGCTCCCGAGAGGTCCCGGACGATAGAGCGCAAGCAACGCCACGAGATGGCCGAAGTGGCTCGGCTTCATTTTTTTGAGAAGATCGCGCATCCCCGAACTTTCAAGCTGGAACACCCCGAGCGCATCGCCTTTGGAGAGCATCTCATAGGTTTCGGGATCGTCCTCCGGGAGTTTCGTGATATCGACTTTGACGCCATGCATTTTCTGGACGATCTTGACCGTTTCATCGATCACCGTAAGCGTCTTCAGACCCAGAAAATCCATTTTGAGAAGGCCGATCTTTTCCAGATCTTTCATGGTGTATTGCGTGCAAATCTGGTCTTCCGTCTTGTAAAGCGGCACGTGATCCGTGAGCGGCACGTCTGAGATCACAACACCAGCGGCGTGGATTGAGGCGTGGCGCGAGAGCCCCTCAAGCGCTTGGGAGGTCTCGATCAGTTGCGCGATCCGTACGTCTGTGGCAACCATATCCTTTAACATGGGTTCGCGCTCCAGGGCCTGTTTGAGCGTGATCTTAAGTTCCAGAGGGATCAGCTTCGCGATGCGGTCCACCTCCCCGTACGGAAGCCCCATCACCCGCCCCACGTCACGCACAGCCGCCTTGGCCGCCATAGTCCCGAACGTGATGATCTGCGCCACATTCTGAGCGCCATATTTACGTTTCACGTAGTCGATCACCTCATCGCGGCGCTCGTAGCAAAAATCGATATCAATATCCGGCATGCTCACACGTTCGGGATTTAAGAACCGCTCGAAATAAAGCTGGTGCTTGATGGGATCAATATCCGTGATGTAAAGCGCATAAGCAACGAGACTTCCCGCCGCCGACCCACGGCCCGGACCCACCGGGATCCCCTTTTCCCGGGCGAACCTTATAAAATCCCAAACGATCAGAAAATAGCTGATATAGCCCATCCTGTGGATTAGCGTGATCTCGGTGCGTAAGCGTGACTCATACTCCGCGGGGATCTCGCCCTTGAAGCGCTCATGCAAGAATCTGAAGCAAAGCTCTTCCATATATTGGACCTGTGTCTTCCCGTCAGGCGGCGCGAATTGCGGAAGGAAGATCTTGTGAAAATCGAGTTCCAGGTTGCAACGCTCCGCGATCTCGATCGTAGAACGGAGGGCCCCCGGAATATCCTTAAAGAGACTGTGCATTTCCTCCGCGGACCGGAGATAGTACTGATCGCCCTGATAGCGCATGCGATTCGGTTCGTCGAGCTTCGCGCCCGTCCCGATACAGATCAGCGCGTCATGCGCCATCGCCTGGTTCTGATGAATGTAATGCACGTCATTGGTGGCGACCAGACCTACTTTGAGTTCCTTGGCAAGTTTCTGGGATCCGAGGATGATCCTCTTCTGCGGTTCCAGCCCGTGCTCCATGATCTCGAGGAAGAACCGGTCCTTCCCGAAGATACCGGCATATTCCTCCGCGACCTTCCTGGCATCATGCATCTGATCATGATAAAGATAATACGGAACTTCGCCCTTTAGCCCGCCGGAGAGCGCGATCAAACCTTCCGAATATTCCCTGAGCACTTCTTTATCCACACGCGGCCGGTAATAGAAACCCTCGGTGTATCCGATACTCGCGAGTTTCATGAGATTCCGGTAACCCTGCTCGTTTGCGGCCAGGAGCGTAAGATGAAAAGAGGCTTCCTTGATCCCGTGCGCCTGTTTCTCGAGCCGGGACCCCGGCGCCACGTACGTGCTCATCCCGATGATGGGTTTGATCCCCTCTTTCATGGCCTTGGAATAGAACTGGATGGCTCCGAAGAGATTCCCGTTGTCGGTCATGGCAAGCGCCGGGAAGCGAAGCTCCTTGGCGCGGGTCATGAGCTCATCGATCTTGCAGGTAGCGTCGAGAAGACTGTATTCGGTGTGACAATGAAGATGGACGAAGTCGCTATGGCTCATAACTCGCTCAACGCGCAACGACCCACGCGCAACGCTTAAATGTTTTATGATTCATATTCGTTGTGCTTTGCGCGTTGCTCTGATTGTCATTAATTTTTCATTGGAAATCAGGACTATCCTGACTACCCATTTATTTATATAAAAGTCAGGGTGTGCGTTGCGCTGTTTTGTTATTCCCACTCAATGGTGGCCGGGGGCTTGCTGGAGATATCGTAGCAAACGCGATTGATGCCTCGAACTTCATTAATGATGCGATTCGAAATGCGCCCCAAGAGCTCGGGCGGGAGCTTCGCCCAATCCGCGGTCATGCCGTCCTGGGAGGTCACGGCGCGCACCGCCACCGCGTTCTCATACGTACGTTCATCCCCCATCACGCCGACGCTCTGGACCGGAAGGAGCACGGCGAAGGACTGCCAAACCTTGTCGTAAAACCCGGCCTTTTTGATCTCATCGATGACGATCCAATCCGCCTTGCGCAAAAGATCGCAACGCTCTTTGTTCACTTCCCCCAAAATACGCACCGCGAGCCCCGGGCCCGGAAAAGGCTGGCGCCCGACAATATCCTTATCGATCCCCAGCGCACGCCCGACCGCACGGACCTCGTCTTTAAAGAGCTCCTTCAAAGGCTCCACCAGTTTGAATTTCAGGTCTTTCGGAAGCCCTCCCACATTGTGATGGCTTTTGATCACGCTGGTGGGCCCGCCATGGTAGGAAACCGATTCGATCACGTCCGGATAAAGCGTTCCCTGCGCAAGGAAAGGCACCTTTCCGAGCTTTCTGGCCTCGTCACTGAATACATCGATAAAGGCCTTTCCGATGATCTTACGTTTTTTTTCGGGATCGATCACGCCTTTCAAGTGCGACAAAAAGATCTCTTCGGCATCCACCACTTTGAGATTCATCTTAAAGTGGCCGCGGAAAGTTTTTTCCACTTTCTCAGCTTCGCCGAGCCGCAAAAGCCCGTTGTCCACGAAAATACAGTTGAGCTTTTTTCCGATGGCCCGGTGAAGGAGCACGGCCGCTACCGAAGAATCGACGCCTCCGGAAAGCCCGAGCACCACGCGATCCTTCCCCGCTTGCCGGCGGATATTCCGGATACTTTCGGTGATGAAGGATTCCGGCGTCCAGGTCATGCGGCAGCCGCAAACCCGGGAAAGGAAATTCTTGAGGATCTTAGAACCAAGCGGCGTGTGAGCGACCTCGGCATGGAACTGAATGCAATAGATCTTCCGTCGGATATCGCCCATGGCCGCGAAGGGCGCGTTCTCTGTATGCGCGAGACGTTCAAATCCTTTAGGAAGACGCTCCAACTTATCCCCGTGGCTCATCCAGCACGTCAAACGCTTCGGAAGGCCTTTGAAAAGCGGGCTCTCGGATTTATCGATATGGAGTTCGGAAAATCCGTATTCACGCTTATTGGACTTGTGAACGCGGCCGCCAAAAAGATGCGCCGTCACCTGCATCCCGTAGCAAATGCCGAGGACCGGAACCCCGCAGAGCAGAAGCCGCTCATCCGGGATCGGCGAGCCCTTGGCATAGACATTGGCGGGAGAACCGGAGAGGATGATGCCCGCGGGTTTTCCCTCAAGGATCTTTTCAAGTGGCGCGTTGAAGGGAAGCACCTTGGAGAATACTTTGTTTTCGCGCACGCGGCGGGCGATCAGCTGTGTGTACTGCGATCCAAAATCAAGAACAACAATGTTTTCGTCCATGTTTTTAGCGTATAGGGGTTAGCGTATAGGGTATAGAAAAACAAAAATTCTTTGATGCTTTTTCTATCCGCGATACCCTAAACCCTATTCCCTATCATTTACACATTCCCAGCTTTTGCGCGGTTTGAAAGAGCTTGCCTTCGGTCTTGATGGCCGGGGCGATCACGATCTCGGTCATCTGCATCTCACGGATATTGGCCGCGCCGACGTTTCCCATGGAAGTACGGAGCGCCCCGACGAGGTTCTGCGTTCCGTCGTCCAGATGCGCGGGACCGTAAAGGATCTCTTCCAGGGTCCCTGTCGTGCCGACATGGATCCTCGTGCCCCGCGGAAGATTCGCGTGGGGCGTGGCCATGCCCCAATGGAATCCGCGGCCGGGCGCTTCTTTCGTGCGGGCAAAGGCGGAGCCCACCATCACGCCATCGGCGCCGCTTGCGATCGATTTGCAGATATCGCCGCCCGTCGACATGCCGCCGTCCGCGATGATCGAAACGTAGCGACCTGTTTTTTTGTGATAGAACTCGCGCGCCGCAGCGCAGTCCGCGATCGCGGTCACCTGGGGTACCCCGATCCCGAGAACGCCGCGGGTCGTACAAGCCGAACCGGGACCGATCCCCACGAGCAGTCCCGCGCAACCGGTCTCGGCCAGCTCCAACGCGACCTTGTAGGTCACGCAATTCCCGAGGATCACGGGGATCTTCATCTTCTTGAAGAGTTTTCCGAAATCCACGACCTGATACGCTTTCGCGATATGACGCACCGTCGTAACGGTCGACTGCACCACAAAAACATCCGCGCCCGCGTCCTCGGCGATCTTGCCGAATCTTTCGGCGCGTTGAGGGATCGCGCTCACCGCACAGAGTACGCCGGCTTTTTTGATCTCCTTGACGCGCTTGGCGATCAATTTTTCGCTGATGGGCCTGACATAAAGTTTTTGCACAAGCTGGGTCGCCTTCTCGGGCGATGACTTGGCGATCTCCTCGAGGATCGATTTGTAATCCTCGTAGCGGGTGTAGATCCCCTCAAGGTTCAGCACGGCGAGGCCCCCCAGCTTCCCCATCGCCTTGGCGAAGGTCGGATCCACGACCCCGTCCATGGCCGAAGCCAGGAAAGGGATCTCAAGCGTCATCTTCCCCAAAGGCATTCGGATATCCACTTCGTCCGGATTGATGGTCTTGTCTCCGGGCACTAAAGCGATCTCGTCAAAACCGTAAGCCCTGCGCGCCTTGCGGTCGCGACCGATAAAAACTGACATAAAAAGTTCCTCCGGTTAGTCCCAATTCCAATCAATTTCAACGGAGTTGAAATTGGGGCAATCCTTGTCACCTTTTAAGAAGTCAAAGGAGGAACAAGGATAGTCGTGAAAAAAAAGGGGACAGGCTACTAGAGAAATCTTGTGCCTGTCCCCTTGTGAATGCCTGCCCACCGACGCTTTAGTAGCGGGACTGTCATTTGTTGTGCGGGCAAGAAGAAAAGTGAGGGGGGTTTTCTCAAAACGATGTGTAAGTTGAACTATTGGGTGTCCCATTTGCGGTATCATACAAAACCGCACGGGCAATGTCAATAAACCCGGGATTTTTTCCGTCAGGCTTTTCCGGTCTCGTCCTTCAAATTCTTAAGCTTTTCCCGGAGCACTTCGACGTCTTTCTGAAGCGCCTCGATCTGCTGCTGCCGGGCCCCGAACGCCAGAACTTCGCGCTCTAAAAATTTCACATCTTTTTCCAAAGAAACTAAGACATTCTCCTGGGCCTTAAGAATGACGGCCAGGTAACCGATGCCTTTGATAAGAGGAACCCCGGTTTTGGTCTTATCAAGCACCAGATCGGGCGCGTGTTCTGTAATGAACCCTACTTCCGGCTCCGTGGGGGTATCTTTTCTGTTGTAGGAAAACAGATCCATGGCCCGGAATTGTTCCCGTAATAACGCATAGTCGGCAAATGTCAGGGTGTGAATATTCTGTTTCAGGGCTTGCATACAGCTTGCTTGCCAACCCGAGGTAGAGTTTACGTATGCCCATGAGGTTAAAGTAGAACCATTGTGACCATATACGCGAGCGTCTGTGGCAGCATTTAATTGAAACACTACTCCGCTCCCACCTGGAAATTGCCAGGCGCTGCCGTTATACCACGCGTTAGTTGCCAAATGGGCGTAATTCCCGCCGGAAGAGAGATAGGCACCCCCTATCTTAATGGCGTTATTTTGGGCCACTTCTAATTTCGCCGTCAGGCCCGTATCTAACCCGATCCCCACATTGCCGGAGTTTGTGACAAAATAAGTATTATCCGTACTTTTTAAATTCGTATATTGGCCATACGGGATGGGGTAATACGTGGTTAGTTGCGCTTTGTAGCAGTCGTAACCGGTGCAAGCAGCGTAAGCGGAGGGC
This sequence comes from Candidatus Omnitrophota bacterium, assembly GCA_043821445.1. GTDB lineage: Bacteria > Omnitrophota > Omnitrophia > Omnitrophales > Aquincolibacteriaceae > Aquincolibacterium. The sequence continues at coordinate 20,970 of JBDRCT010000043.1, forward strand.
GCGAGAACCCACATTAAAATTAAAAGGCCGGCCAAAATATTTTTTTGAAACATTTTTTCTCCGTCTTTGGGGCCGAGCTTTTAATAAACTCGGACTTCTCCCTTTAAACCATGAAACTCTTTTCTAAGCCCTTCGACATCTTTCTGAAGTGCCTCTATCTGTTGCTGTTGACGCATCCTGAATGCCCGTATTTTATCCTTGAGAGCTTGGACCTCTTTTTCCAAAGGCATTAAGACGTTCTCCTGAGCTTTAAGAATGGCGGCCAAATAACCGATGCCTTTGATAAGAGGAACCCCGGTTTTGGTCTTATCAAGCACGAGATCGGGCGCGTGCTCTGCAATAAACCCCACTTCCGGCTCCGTGGGGATATCTCTCCTGTTGTAAGAAAATAGGTCCGTGGCCCGGAACTCTTTTCGCAATAACGCATAGTCGGCAAATGTCAGGGTGTGAATATTCTGTTTCAGGGCTTGCGTACAGCCTGCAGCCCAACCGGCCGTAGAGCTTACAGTCGCCCAAGCAGTATGAGTACCGCCGCTTTGGCCATACACAATAGCGTTTGTGGCGCCATTTAATTGAAACAATATACCCGGAGCTGATCCGACCCAGGAACTACCGTTGTAAAATTCATTGTTCGCCAAATGAGCATAATTCCCGCCGGAAGAGAGATAGGCCTGCCCTAGTTTGATGGCTTCGTTTTGAGCCACCTCTAATTTGATCCCGGCTGTTAAAGTTCCCATTGTCAGCCCAACACCTACACCCCCCGCGGAAGAGGCAAAATAAGAATCAGCCGTGCTTTTTAAATTCAGATACTCGGCATAAGGCGAAGGGTAGTAAGTGGTTAATTCCACTTTCCCGGCATATGCGAAGGGCGCAAAAAAAATCAAAATGAAAATACCGGCTAAAATATTCCGCTGAAACATTACTCCCCCGTTTTTTCGGATTGGGTTGCTCATAAACTCAAAATTCTAAACAAACAAATTCGTTTTTAAGTTTTTCAACTTCTTTTTGAAGCGTATCAATTTCGTGCTGTTGGACCCCGGATGCCAAGATTTCATGCTTTAAATCCCGAACCTCTTTTTCTAAAGGAACTAAGACATTCTCCTGGGCTTTCATAATGGCGGCCAGGTAACCGATACCTTTGATAAGGGGAACCTGGGTTTTGGTTTTATCAAGTATCAGATCGGGCGCGTGTTCCGCAATAAACCCCACTTCCGGTTCCGTGGGGATATCTTTCCTATTGTATGAAAATAGGTCCGTGGCCCGGAACTCTTCCCGCAATAATGCATAGTCGGCTAATGTCAGGGTGTGAATGTTCTGCTTAAGGACCTGCGCGCATCCCGCTGCCCAACCAGCGGTCGAGCTTACGTTCGCCCATTGGGTCCAACCGCCCGCACCGTTGTGGTACCATATGTCAGCATTTCCGGTCGTTAAATAAAGCTCTGTTCCCGCGACCGCGCCGGGAAATTGCCAGGCGCTGCCGTTATACCATGTGTTAGTTGCCAGACTAATTGAAGTTCCTGAACCCGGAGAGAGATAGGCTTGTCCTACCTTAATGGCGGTGGGAGCGGCCACCTCTAATTTGACCGATGCACCGCTTGACATCCCAATACCTACATTGCCGGAGAGCGTGGCAAAGTAAGAATCATTCCAGCTGTTTAAATACTGATACTCGCCGTTCGGAGAGGGATAGAGCGTGGGATATTCTACTTTCCCGGCGTAAGCGCAAGGAGCGAGGATCAACGTCAAAATTAATAGGCCGGCAAATATGTTCCTTTGAAACACTTTACACCTCATGGAAAGATCTTAACACTGTGATCGGATAAAAAACACTCGATTTTTTTAAAAAGCGCTCAAGGCGGCGTGTAGGCAGACCCTCCCTTCGTCCAAGCATTGTCCTGGTTAAGGGTGAGGTCATTCGCAGTCCCTGTCGTATCCGCCGTCGCCGTAAAAGTCGTGGCGGTTGGGGATGTCATAGAAAAAGTATAAGTTTGGTCCCTCATTGCGATCCCGATCCCGCCGAGCGCAGTATTGATCGCCGCTGCGTTGGCACAGGCTGACGAGCACGCGTAAAGTCCGTTCCTTGCGTAAAACTGTTTCTGTGACATCCTGATGGCCCGGAGATAAGACTCCGCCTGGCGCTGAGCGACCTTTGCCTTGGTGGTTGAAAAACGGGGCAACAAGACCGCGGCCAAAGTAGCGATGATGATCAGACTCGTTAAAATCTCCAACATCGTAAATCCTTTTTTCATCGCAATCCTCTTTTTTGGGATCCAAAAAGCACTATACTTTGAAAGCCCCGTTCAAACCCACCACCTTCGAACCTGTCAACGGCTTTTTCCCGAATCAGTCCGGTTCGTATAAACAGTCCCTCTTTGGAAATACCTTCTCAGACTGACGGCAAAGGTGTGTAGCTACCGCCCCACGTCCCATCCTGATTCAAGGTGATCGTTTTAGATCCGCTGGCCGCATCCGACGTAGCCGTCGCCGTAAATGTCGTCGACGTCGGAACTGTCACGGCAAAGGTCCAACTCGATTGAATTTCAACACCCAGCGTCGTGTTGATCGCCGCCTTATCGGCAAGCACCGCGTAAGTCTTCCAACTCCCCCAATACAACTTTTCGGCGGTCCGTATGGCCCTCAGATAAACGATCGCCTGATTTTTCTCGTTTTTGTACTTTGTTTTGTTAAAACTGGTGAACGCGATGATCATAAGAGCGGCCAAAATCGTGATCGCTGTCAGGATCTCGATCAGAGTAAAACCTTTTCTGCTCATACCACCTTCTTCTCTTTAACTTGTTAGAAAAAAATACCCGCTCAGCTTGGCGGGGGTATGTCCCCACCCCATGTCCCATCTTGATTCAAGGTGATCGTTTTTGAATCTGCGCTTCGAAAAGCCGTCGCCGTAAAGGTCGACGTTGTCGGAGCTGCCACAGAAAAGCCATAACCCGCTGCTTGGGTCTCGGCGCCCAGCGTGCTCTTGATCGCCCCTGTGTTCGCGAGAGGCAAATAAGTCTTCCATTTTCCATAGTACATCCTCATGGAGGTCCGGACGGTCCTCAGATAAGCGACCGCCTGATCTTTTTCGGCTTTAGTCTTCGCTTTGGTAAAACCGGGTATGGTGACGGCGGCAAGAACACCCAAGATCAAGATCGTCACCAAAATTTCGATCATAGTAAATCCTTTTGTCCTATCCATATTCCCTCCCCGGGAAAATTCGTTGTCGAACTCTCTTGAACTGGTCATAGATTGGTAAAATCGACTGCCGTTTGAATGGTATAAAAGCCGACTGGCATTGGTTGGGAGGTCACGTCAATAGGGACCGTTGTTCCGTCGATGCTGTACGTCGCATTATCAATACAACCACCCCCCCCACCGGCGATGGCTGGCCTGCATTTCCAAAGTTCATACTCCGCACCGGCTTCGGCAAGATACCTGGCCTGAACCTCCTGAAGATTGTTGGCCTTCATATTGGCGTGACTGCCGATAGCTTGAAAAATTCCCGCCGTGGCCAAAGCGACCACCATCACGACCGCCAGACAAGTAATAAGTGCGAATCCGTTTTTCATGGCTAATTTAAACTCTTCCCCCGCATCACGACCGTGGTGTCCAGATATTCCTTGAGCATGCCGCTGGTCGCCCCGCTGGAAGCCTCGACTCCGAGCTTGACGCGGATCGTATTTAAATATGCGGTTGAAGCGGCGTTGGTGTTATCGACCCGGTAAACCGAAAAAGTATTAATGCCCGTCGCGATGATGGCCGACGTCCCCGGAGGATTCACTTGTCTGTAGAGATCAGTTCCACTCAACCAATAGGTGTAAACCGTATCGTCACTGAAAGTTGAAGGGGTGTTCGTTACCGCGATCGTATCGCATCTTAATTGGACACAACTCGAGTTGTTTGCACAAGTGCCAGGAAAAGCAACGGCAGGCACATCCATGGCCACTTCGCTTCCGCCTCTGCAAACCGCCTTATTCGCAAAGCTGATCTTGTCAACGATCTCTTCAAAGGTGTTTAACGCCGTCATCATGAGTGATGCCTCGGACTTGATGACATTTGAAGAAAATTTTGCATAATTGACCAAAAGATCGGACGAGGTAAGCAAAATAACGGACCCGAGCGCCAAGGCAATAAGAAGTTCGAGAAGGGTGAATCCTTCGCTCGTTTTCAGGGATCGGTCCATGCGACGGCCACAATTACTTTTTTAAGATCGGTTCCACCGCCAACGCTATAAACCTTATAGGTCCTCGTACCACCGACACTTTGAAAAGCGGCAGGAAGAGTACTGGTCGTATTGTAGGACGTCGTGGAAACCACGAGCGGTGCGGAGCGCGTGGCATCCGTGCTCACCGCGTCCTTTAGTAGTTCGAGCTGTGCCCTCGCATGGCCTAGGGCCTGAAGATCAAGACTGCCACCTTCACCACTACTACCACTGCCACTGCGAGCGTTCCTCATCTTGTTGCTATTCGTAACGGCGATCACCGAAGTCACCGCCAAAGCGGCAGACGCCAAGACAAGCATGCTTAACACGATCTCGGCCAACGTCATCCCTTTGCGATTCATTGGGTTATGATATATCTCCTCTATAAGCTTATCAACGTTTTTTTGTGGAATGACTGTATCTATGATGCGTCTTTATTATTTATTCTAAGACGATCCGACTTTTCTCCTTTCACTATTTTTCACTCCGTGCTACATTGTCCGCCATTATGTTAAAGATCTTTCGCCGTTATACTAAAACTATTATTTGGTTCGTCGTGGGTTCTTTTATCCTGTGGGGTGGTTATTCGGTCAGCGCTCTCAAAAAAGAAAGCCGCTTTGCGGGCGAAGCCTTCGGCAAGTCCGTGAGTTTTCAGGAATACAACCAGTTCTATCGCGCCACGCAGCTTTTTATGCCGTCGGAAAAACCGGTCGAGGACCCGAAACTCTTGCGCGATTACACCTGGCAGAACATTATTTATTCCCGCGAGGCTAAACTCAAAGGGATCCCGATTACGGATGAAGAGGTCCGCAGGGAGATCGCGAACATCCTCAAGCAGCAGGGTCTGGTCAGCCCGACGGCAGAACAATACAAGATCTGGCTCACCCGTTCACTTCATCTCTCCCCTCGTGAATTTGAGGAGGGGCTCAGGGAGTTCATGCGTATCCAAAAGCTCTTGCGTGTGCAGATCGCGCGTTTTGTGCCTGCCGGAGCCGACAAACTGACGGATCCGAAGGAGAAGGAAGAAGCTGAGACAAAGCAAAAGACGGATTTTATGATATGGACAAACGAGGTCAATAATCGCGCTGACCTTAAAGACTATCTCCCTCAGGAACCCCAACAGGAAGAACCCGCCCCACCCGAACAGAAAAACTAGTCGCGGAGATCTTCTCTATGCCCTTTTTCCCCTAGCCCGCCATGGTTCCATGGCTTTCCTCAAAATACCAACGCTTAAGACTTAGCGGGTCTTGTCCTTTTGAGGAATATCAGAAGATGTCGGCGGCGTTTCCCCCGGCGCGGCAGGAGGTTGCCAGCCCCGGCGCTGATTCTTTAAAAGCTCGGTAATGTTGGGAGGCTGCTGAATATTCTGCATCCCCATAGGATTCGGGAACCTTTGGCCAGAAGCGGCCATCATCCCTCCACCCGGGCCCCCTCCATAATTTCTTTTCGCTGCGGAATAAAAAGTGTTAAAATAGAGCCAGACAACGATAAGAGTGGCTAGTGCCAAGAGATAATTGATCTGTTCTTTTGACATAAGTTATTCCCTCCCGGGTTATGTGACCGCCCTTGTCTTGATTTTTATTTCCTGAACGGTTGACAAGGATGGCACTGACTACCTTTGTTTTCTAAATTAAAGAGAGCCAAGTGCCGCTTCGATTGATTGGTATTGGAACCGTCCGAGACCACTGATATTGTAGATCAAAATTTAAAGCCTTCATACAAAATTCTTTTTGAATGTCGTAAGCTAATGAAATGTCCCCTTGCTCTAGCACATGAAATGTCCCCTTCAACCTTAGGCTACAGTATGCGTCAAAACCCCGACATCAGGAGGCTTTATGACGCGATACTCTATGGCCGCTACGGTGAAGGATATGAAAATCCAAGAAGTTATTTTAAAGGCCGCTTCCGAAGAAATCCTCTGGATTGAGGCGGCTGACATCATCGGAGTCTCTTACCGAACCATGAAACGCTGGAAAGCCCGTTATCAAGAATTTGGTTACGACGGCATCTT
>JBDRCT010000044.1:0-23004 GCA_043821445.1 Candidatus Omnitrophota bacterium
GGCGTGAATGAAACCCCGCTGAAAAGATCGCCGGAGATCGCGGTCGTCACAGGCTCCCCCATGTATACCGGGATCGTATGCGCGGAAAAAGCCACCCCGTCTTTGACCTCCAGGGATCTCGGCGAATCCGAGGCCAGTGCGATGATCACCCCGTTCTCATCAACTGTCACTTGACCGATCCGCGAGGAATTAAAAATGTACGTTACTGAAGATAATGGCTGTGCCTGGAAACCTTGCTGGGCTTTGCCGGAAAAACTCAAGAATGCGCCCACCCCGGCCAAAAACCCTCGTCGGTTGATACCCCGCATTTCGGAACGCCCGTAACCCGTCCCGGGACGAGGAATGGGTTGACCGAATTCCCTGGGCACAAGAACGCGTTGGAAAAAGGGGTATGCTCCGATATCCGTCCTGTCTTGACCCGCCCCAATCGCCGGAGACCCCGGCCGAAGATGAAAATCATTTGGACCCACAAAGAGAGGATCGGCGTCAAGGACGGTTGGGATCACGCTTGAACCCCAATTAGTCCTGATGATGGAGTAAGAGATCTCGTCAAAATCAACAGCGACCGAAGTTCCCCCATACCGGATCAGACTTGTTCCATCCCCCGGTACGACGATCGAATTTTTGATCACGACTCGGCTGGAATTGCTCCCCGCAATACCGCGCCCATTGGTCGTGTCGGGAAAAGAGACCGTATTGTTGATGATCTGCACGCCGTTTGAATTTTTAATATCAATGCCGGGTTTCAAATAAGTCGGACCGCTGTAGCCCCGGACGCTCGTACGCGCTTCTTTGTTTAGGATCAGATTCCTTTCAAGAAGCGTGTCCGTTGCATCTTCAACCGCCACAGGCGAGAATCCGGGGAGATTGCAATTCCTTACCACATTGTCCGTTCCGGAAACAATAATATTGGTGATCGCGCGGAAACTGCCGTAGTAGTATGCCGCGCCGAAGGGGGGGACCTGCTCCGGATCGATGGTCATATTCTCCACTGTGGCACCAGCGGTTTTAACCACGATCCCTACACGAACCATAGTTCCGTCACGGCTGAAACCCCGAAGCGTGACAGGTTTATGAAGGGTGACCGGGACAAGCGGCTTGGAAGGATCGGGATTAGCACTAAGCCCGTGGATCCCATTCTCCAATAAAATAATACCCTCGTCTTTTGCCTGATCGATCGCATCCTGAATGGATTCTCCCGGACGAACATTGATCGCGACCTTTCCTTCAGTGCCGGATAAAATAACCCGCCGGACGACCCGGTCGGTCCCGGTCATGTCCGCGATCCCCGCCCCCACGAACACAATGCTCTCGGGACTCCAGACCGTTACTTCTATCGGAAGCTGCACGGGACGATAGACTTTGACATCATTGAAGGCAACGAAGTCGAAATTCCAGTTCCCCCGCGCATTGAGCGCCATGTAAATCCCCGCATCAGTCACGTTAAAACTTACAAGCGACACTTGCTGCGCGGACACTTGGATCTGTTCCGTGCGGCCGTTGGGATAACGGACGTGAAGATAGCCCCCCGTCTGGATCACTTGATACCGGCCATCCGGAGAAAATGCCATGGTGACGCGCCGGACGACCCGGTCGGTTCCGGTAATGTCCACGATCCCCGTCCCTACGAACACAATGCTCTCAGGACTCCAGACCGTAACTCCTTTCGGAAGCTGTACGGGATGAATGACCGTTATGTTATCAAACGCAACGTATTGGAGAGACCCATTCCTCCGTTGATTTTCCACCATATAAATTCCTGCGTTGGTCACGTTAAAACTTACAAGCGACACTTGCTGCGCGGCTACCTGGATCTGTTCCGTGCGACCGCCGGGATAACGAACGTGAAGATAGCCTCCCGCCTCGACAACCTGATACTGGCCATCCGGAGAAAATGCCATGGTGACGCGCCGGACGACCCGGTCGGTCCCTGTGATGTCCGCGATCCCCGCCCCCACGAACACAATGCTCTGAGGATTCCAAACCGTGACTTCTTCGGGAAGCTGCACGGAACGAATGACTTTGATGTCATTGAAGGCAACGTAGTTGAGACCCCAGTTCCCTCGCTGGTCAAATACCATGAAAATCCCCGTATCGGTCACGTTAAAATCTACAAGCGATACTTGCTGCGCGGCCACCTGGATTTGTTCCACATGACCGTCGGGATAAAGGACCTCGAGGAAATCCCCCACATGCGTGACTTGATATTGACCGTTTGGTGAAAGTGCCGTTTGTGACGCTGAAATATTCTGCGTGATGCCGAGCAAACCTAAAGTCCCCGCTGCCAATTCCGCCAAAAAACTTCTCCGCGCGATCGCTCTCATTTCGGAACGCGCCGCGGACGCGGCAACCGAAGTGATAGGGTGAGCCGCCGTAATAGTAGGCGTGCTCGTTCCCGACTCGGACCGGGGAATCAAACGAATTTCGGAGCGGCCATGAGCATGGGCATAAGCAAGCTGAGGGACATTGACGTTAACGCTTCCAGCGATCCGCGTCAAATAAGCATTTAAAACAGCCACCGCCTGATCGGTATTGAGATTTATTCTTTTCATCATTGCAAAAGTTCGGGTTTTCACAAAATTCGGGACTGCGTTGGGTCCAACTTGCTGCTCCTGGGCCGCAAAGGACTGCGCGCCATTTAGAACCTTGGTCATATAGGAAACATTAAAGGGATAGTCGCGGTTCTCCAACATGGTGGTGCGGTATAAATGCTCATCGGACTTTTCGGAGAGCCTCGGGGTGACGATGCCATAGCTGACAGCGTTGTCACGAAAGAGATCGCTCATCCCGTCGGTGTGAAAACCGCCGGTCACTAAAATGGCTTTTGTGAGTTTCCGTTCGCCCATGACCGCTTGTATCTTTTGATAGAAAATGCTTTCACGTTGCCGGGCAAGATCATAGAACTCGAGGCCGGCCGCAAAGATCTCGTTCATTTTGCTGCCAAAGGTTTCGGGCATGAGCTGCGGGCCTTTCAGCGCCGCGCTTTCCCCGGAGGCGGCGGCCATATCCGCCAGCCGGATCACGAGCGACGGAACGGTGATGCGGTCTTGGGCTTCGACAGCCCGCTGCCACTCGGCGCGGTTGAGTTCCAGATGAAGAAGTTTACGCAAAAGCTCGCCGTCCCTGTAAAGGGCCAGGAGTGCCTTTTCTTTTGGCTCCTGGGTTAAGGTATCGAGCATCTGCGTAAAAAGGGTTTCGATCTCTTCGAAAAGGACCTTAGGATCCAGCTCCGAACGGAGGATCACATGACCGGCATAAAGACTGAAATGGGGATAATCACTGAACTTGAAACCCTTGGGACCGGCCTCCGCAGCGAGACGCTCCAGCAACTCGCGCGGCGAAACCTCACGCACGGATTTCCCTACGCTGACGCTGCCTTCACTAAAGTTCTCCAAAGCGGCGAGTAGTTCTTGGGAAACACCCTTCCCGCGAAGCATTTCAATAAGTGCGGTTTGTTCATCGACAGCCTTCGCTTTATTCAGCTCTTTTTCCATCTGCTGGATCACAAGAAGCCGCGTAATCTGCGGCCAGCCCACTTGGGCAAAAAGGCTTTCGAGATCAACGTTCAGAATGGGTTGGGCTCGCTTCACAAGACCGTTGACGAACGGCATGAATTGGCGGCGTCCTTGCTCGAAGCGCTTCCAGTCCGAGATGAGTTCGCGGGTTTCAGGCGTAAAGGTCCTGGAAGCCACTTGATCAAGCTTGGCATCAAATCCCTTGAAGAAGCGCGTGATATCCGCCGTTCCGGCGAATGCTTTTTTCAGAGCTTGGTAATTGGACTTGTACAACGAGGCTTCTTCGATCCCGAGAGCTTCGCTCTTTTTTCCGGCTTCCATAAGATAATACTCCGCGCCGGTGAGTTCCCCCTGCTTGGCAAGTTCATCACAAAGTTTCAGGTTGCTTTCCTCGTCCGGAAAAAGGCGCAGATAATCCGCATTGAGTTTCTCAGAGGCGCCCTCCACGAAGATCGTTTTAAAACCGTACTTTTTATCCATGTAGCCTAGAAGCTCTTTGATCTTCAATTGGGCCTGATAATTGGCGTGGGCGTCCTGGATATGAAGAATAAACTGGGAATTTGTGGAGGACGGCGCTTCGTAAAGAGCGTCGACCGTGCCAAGCTCTTCGGGAATGACAAAGTTCAAATAAGGAGGCCGTTCACCCTTGAAGGCGATCGTGATCCCGGCACCGGGATTTGCAAAAGCGGTTTGGTTGATAAGAAAAAAACCGAGTGTCAAAAAACTGATTGTTCGAGTGATTTTTGATCTTCCCGTTTCATTTTTCATATATCACCTCTCGACTCGATGTTTTTTAAGACTTTTGCAATTCGTTTACCTCTGATGTAGGCATAACACCTCAGGCAAATTTGTCAATACTTTAAAAAGTATATTTTGTTTTGATCTGTTTAATATATTTTTATTTGTTTTTTGTATATAATGCTATATATTGATGGTTAATAGATTTTAATAATCAAAGGACCATGTCTGGAAATAGAGAAATGAAGATCGCGGACTGGTGTTTGGTATCTTTTAAAAACTAGCTTGAATGATCATATAGGAAGGGAGCCTCGTATTCTTAACGCTATCGTCGGATTTCGGGGCTAAGGGGAGCTTGGACTTAAGGTAAGGGCTTAATGAAAATTGAGGACGATGGCTTTGGAACGGGTCATGGCTTCGATCGAATAACGAATCCCCTGGGTCCCCATCCCCGAACTTTTGACCCCGATAAAAGGAAAGTGGTCGGGCCCGCGTTCTGTTTTGCCGTTCACCTGGACCGTGCCGACGTCCAATTGCGCTCCGATCCTGAACGCTGAGTCTATATTTTCCGTAAAAATGGAGGCCTGAAGCCCGTATTCGGATTCATTCGTGATCCGGACCGCCTCTTCAACCGTTGGGACCCGCAGGATGGGAAGCACCGGACCGAAAGGTTCTTCCCAGGCGACCCTCATATCCACCGTCACACGGTCCAGCAGGGTGGGATAGACAAGGTTTTTTTCACGCTTGTTGCCCGCGAGAAGCTTCGCGCCTTTTTGGACCGCATCCTCGATCAAGGCCTGGACAAAATCCGCGGCCTCGGTGGAGATAAGCGGGGTGATGTCCGCATCGTCTTCCGGGCGGCCCACGGTCATTTTCTTCACAAGCGGTAAAAGTTTTTCGATCAGTGTGTCGGCCACGGATTCCAGCACCAGGATGCGCTTGACGGCCGTACACCGCTGACCGGAAAAGGAAAAAGCGCCGGCTACGATGTGCTGGGCGGCCAAAGCAAGGTCGGCATCTTCCAGAATGATCGCCGCGTCCTTGCCGCCGAGCTCCAGGAGAAGCGGTTTCATCCCGGCAATCGTAGCGATGTGCTTTCCGATCTTGCTGCTTTCCGTAAAAGCGACCATGTCGACGAGCGGATGGCTGACCAGATGGTCCCCGATCGCGCGGCCCTGACCCGTAATGACGTTCAGAACGCCCGCCGGGAGTCCGGCTTCGCAGAAAACGCGGGCCAGGTAAAGAGCGCTGATGGACCCTTGCGTCGGCGGCTTGAAGACCACGGCGTTCCCCGCCACGAGCGCCGGCGCGATCTTGGAAGCCGCCAGGTTGATGGGATAATTGAAAGGGGCGATCGCGAGCACGACACCCAACGGAACACGGTTCACGATCGAAAGTTTCGTTTCATGAAAACCGGGGAACGCTCCCGATGAAAGGCTTTCGCCCGTAACACGTTTTCCTTCTTCCGCGGTAAAATGGATCAGGTCCGCCGTGCGCGTCACTTCGGAGAGAGAGGACTTTTTGTTCTTGGCGATCTCGCGCACCAGGACGTTCGCGATCGTGTCCTTTTTGCGCAGAAGGATGTCCGCCGCCTTGTGGAGGACCTCGGCGCGCTCATGGGCCGGCGTTGTCGCCCAGGCCTTTTGGGCTTGCGCGGCCGTTTCCAGGAATTCGCCCGCCTCCTCCGGACCTACCGTAGGAACTTCTCCGACCAGAGAACCATCCGCCGGCGAGAAGATCTTGTCCCGCTTCCCCGAGCGCGAGGCCACCCACCGGCCATTCAGAAGATTTTTATATTTTTGCCCTTCGCTAAAAATGCACCGGAACATTTTGTCCTTCTCTCAGGCTGGACCTTGTTTGCTTTATTTTTTTGTTGCGGGCTTTTGGGAAAGAGGCATGCGCTCATGGACCTTTTTGCCGGGCGCACGGTAATGGCCGACGCAGGGTTCACCAAGCTGCCAGGAAAAATAAATTTCCTGACCTTCATGTGTGCCGAAAAATTCGACGAGGCCTTTTTCGATATTACGGAGGAAACAACCCATCGCAACGATCGCTTCGACATCCTTGGCCAGGTCCTCGATCGCCTCTTCCAGCGCGTGAATGCCGTCTTCCAGGCCGTCGTTCTCTTCTAAGAACCCCTGCGTTTGCTCGGCCGCGCAAACAAGTTCATGCATGAAAAGAAGATCATGGGTGCGGCTGTAGGTTTCTTTTTTGGTCCGGAGAAGTCTCAGGCGTTTTTCAAGTTCCGGGAGAAGGGTGTTCGCTTCTTTGAGATGAAAGACTTTCCGTTTTTTCTTGGGCATGATTACGGTTCCTTTAGAGAACAAGAATACTCTTGCCTATTTTCCAAATCAATCACTAAATCCCGCGTCGCGAAACCTCACACATCAAACCCCCCGGATCTTTTCCGGCCTCCTTACGGATGGATCTCTTTTATGCGCCGGTTTCGGAAACGATGTCCGACCAGATGGCCGGCATCAGCCCGCCGCCCGTCGCCACGTTGATCACGCTTTCATCGCTCAGACGGACGAAACTTCCCGCGTACTTTCCTCCGAAGACCAGCATGTTGAAATTGAATTTTTTGTAAATAAAATCCAGCTTCTGGTTCACCACGTCGGGGACCGTCATCGCCGGGACAGGGACCTGCTCCTGGATCACCCAATCTTCTTCCTTAAGTGCCCGGTCCACCGCCGCGTTCCAGTCGCCGTCCGGCGTCTCCCGTCCGATGTGGACCCGGCGGGTGCCGTGACTGGAGCCCGAGGGTTTTAAAACGACGGTTTCTTTCTCGTCCTTCAGGAAATCGATCAGGAAGACCTTCCGGTGGCCATAAAAATCTTCGGCGTCGGAAAGACAGCGCGTCCATGGAAGGTGCTGGCGTTTCATCGCGTTCTCATTCTCCGTGAAAAAGCGATCGAACTCGGGAGTGGTCAAAGGGGAGAAGATCGATTTGCTTGAGGCGAGTTTCGAACGCAAGGGATTGACCATGCAAACGGCCTTGTCTTTATAAGCGCGCAGCAGGTCCTGCACCTCGTCGAGGCGTTCCAAAAGTTCGTCAAATTTCGCGCGCCGGTAGATCAGGTGCACGCGGGACCCTTTATGATAAAGCTTGCCGCCTTTGTACTGGAGCTCGCGCGGATCGGCGATCGTGGTTTTATAGCCTTTGGCCTCGAAGTGACTTTTCATATGCTCGAATTCCGGGGTCGTTCTCGCGTGCCGCCAATCGACGATCGCGATCTGGGGAGTTTCATAGCCGCCGAACTCTTCATAGACCGAAAGCAGGGTTGAAAGAATGCTTTGAACGCGTTCGCTCGCTACCAGATGATGCTCCTCGGCGAAAGGCCGGATCAGTTCTTCGGAGAGGAACGAGGACTCCAGCTGGTCCGTGTAAGCGGCGCCGGCGGGAGCGTCGCAGTTGAACTCCAAAAGCTTCAGGCCCTCCCCTTCCAAGAGCGCATCGAAGCGGCTGAAGACGACGGGCTGCGAATAACCCGGATCGATCCTCACGAGTTCTTCGGCTTCGGGGGAAAGACGGAAGCGAGACTTCGTCTGTGCTTCTTCAAAATAAAGGCGCGCGGTCTTGTTGAGGACCTGGGAGAAAGCGGAGGCGGCGCGTTTAAGAAGGTGCTGCTGCTTGGGCGTGACAAAATAAGCTTTATAGAAAGCCGGGACCGTGAACCGGCCGTACGCGAACGCGGGGTCTTTGAGCTTTTCTTTGAACCGGCCCATGGCGGGAACAGTGCGGGTTTCATGGGTCTTCAGGTATTGATCGTATGCGTAATCAAGATTCGCGGCCATGATAGGTCATGATAATGAGGCGGCTTAAAAAACGCAACCTTAATCAAAAAAAATCGGGTGTGACGACGCACTTGCTTTTCATGCAAAGTTTTATTGAAAGCAAGTGCTGCACTAAACTTCCTATAAATTTTTATGGGCTGTTCAGTGCGGGCAGGCTCGGGCTTATTTCCGTAAAATTCGAAAGTTGCCGGAAGTTTCTAGGGGGCCGCCTTGCCGGCTTTCCAGATGCGGATGAGAAAGATGCGGCGGGGGTCAATGAGCCGATCGACCAAGAGCTGCGCGTCCCTTTCAAAGAATTCTCCGGCGTTCAAGTCCGCGAAATCTTTCATTTTTAACTTCAGGGAGGAGAAAAAAAGATTGGTCTTGGCCGCGACCGAGAGCCTTCTCACCCGCTCCTCAAAATAACGGACGTTGATCTCTTTTTCATCGGGCGAATCGGTCTTCTCGAAGACCGCGATGAAAAAGGCTTCCCGGAAGGGTCCCATCTTTTCCCGGTAAAGGGTCTCGCCGGGTTTGTCAAAATAAACGGAGGAGGGCATGCTCAAATAGCGGGAGCCGCCGGGCTCCTGCAGGATCTTATAGATCGTCACGCGCATCCCCGCCACGGGCGCCGCCGGTTCGATCCCGAGCTCGTCCCCTTCGCGCGTTCCGAGAGCGTAGGTCTGGATGAATTCATCGTGACGCGCCCGGTTGTTCCTTTGGACCAGCAACCTTAAAGGCCGGGTCCCGAAACCCGACAGGTCCTGAACCGTCAATTCGACAGGCGCGCCATTCAAATAAACCTTGGGGAGTTGTGGAACATTCTCTTCCGCCATGAGCGAACGCTCAGAAGCGCCGGCCAGAAGAAAAAGCCCTGTCGCCAGAACGACCCAAACACGCTTCGCTTCCTTCATCTTTTGGCCACGGTCCTAGGAGCGGAACTTCGGGATAAAGAACGGCGTCTTTTTTTTGTACGCGCGGTAGACGTCTCCGAAGCGCTGTTCGAGTTCTTTTTCTTCGATGAACTTGATCTCGAGGACGAGAAGCACCATGAGAACAAGCGCCGCGGCCCAGGAACCCGCCCGGTTGAAAAGCGAGGTCCAACCCGCGAGATAAAGGAAAAAACCGAGCATCATGGGATTGCGGCAATAACGGTAAGGACCGGAAGGCAGGAACTCTTGGGTGGGCACAATGGGAACGGGCGTCCCCTTCCCTTTCCAAAGCTGCCACAGCACGGCCCAGCCCACCCACGGAATGCCGGCCACGAAAAAAAGGGCGCTCAAAAAGACCGGGGCCGGGGGAGGAAACACGGCCTCTTTTTCCCCCAACCCGAAAACCCAGACAAGCGCCGGCCAGCCCGCAAGAAAAAGCGTCGCGCCCAGCGCCGCAGCCACGGCCCGGTAACCCGCGGAGTATTCTTTGCCCGCCCTCGCCACCAGATATTGGATCAGTTTGTTGAACATGATCGCACCTCCGGATCTTTTTACTTCTTCTTCCAATGCTTGCAGCCTTTGTCCGCCAGAGCCGGAGGGATTTCTTTGTTCGCTCCCTTCCCGTGGACCTCGAACCAGGTGCAGATCCCCAGAAAAGTATTGTCGAAGTCCCTGCGAAAACCGCAGTCCCAACACCTATTAATTTCTAATGGGTGGAAATTGGGGCAGTCCAAGTCGCCGTTCATAAAAAGAAATAAAGACTTGGACAGTCCCAGCAAGCGGTGCTTGAGTTTTTAGTCATGTTGATTTGCCTCATTTAAGAATGCGTCGAAACAGGGCGGGATCGCGGAGGTGAATTTGACCGGCTCTCCGGTCACGGGATGAAAAAATTCCAGCTGCGACGCGTGCAAGAGAAGGCGTTCGGTCTTCACGACAGCCCGCATCTCCTCCCGCCATCCCTCGTGAATGTACCGCTCAAAGATCCGTGGATCAATGTAGATCTTGTCACCCACGATGGGGTGCCCCAGAAAAGAAAGGTGCGCCCGGATCTGGTGCGTGCGGCCTGTGCGCGGCATCACCTTGAGCAAAGCATATTCTCCGGCACTGCTTAAAACCTGATAATCCGTTCGGGCCTTCTCGCCTCCGGGATCGGGACTGCGGATATTGTGCCCGCTTTCGGCTTTGAGCCCGAGAGACATCGAGACCGTTCCTTCGCGCGCTTCGGGCGTTCCGAAGACCACCGCGTGATATGCCTTCGCCACCTCTTTTTTCTCGAAAAGGGTCCCGAGCTTTCCCGCCGCGTACGCCGATCGCGCGACAAGCACGAGCCCGCTTGTCTCCGAGTCCAGCCGGTTCACGATCCTGAGACCTTCCGGGCCCGGGCCCAGGTCCCGGATCAAAAGGCTGAGCAGGTTCTTTTCTTTGAAGCGGCCCACCGCGTGGACCGGGAGCGGCGCCGGCTTGTCCACCACGAGAAAGAACTCATCCTCCCAGAGGACCTTGTACCCCGTCTCCACGTAAAGATCTTCTTCGGTGCGCATGAATTCCTTTTTCCCGGAGTGCTTAGGCGGGCTGTGAGCTGCGGTATCGAAGGGTATCGGGTACCTTTCTAAAGAGTGCTGTGCTGCGGGGCCGCCAGTTTCTCGAGCTCTTTTATCAGGAGGCTCTCTTCACGGGCAATGCGGCTGCGGATCGCGCCTGAGATCTTGTGGAACTCTGCGGCAAGGTCCCTGCTCATCGGATCTCTTTCCTCTTTCCGGAAGAACGCCTTGATCTCCATGGTGATCTGGTCCATGTCCGCGGCAAAAAGGAAGAGTTCCCGCCTGAGATTGACATCGGTCTCCGCGGCTTTTCTCAGCACGGGGTAAAGATTCAGGTCCTCATTTGTAAGATGGGACTCGAGCGCCTTTTTAAGTTCCTGCAACTTCATCTGTCCCGTCCTGTTTGAAATACCTAGCTTGATCGTCTGAGTAAGGATATCGAGGATCCTCGCGTGTTCCATGCGCCATGTATAGATATAGTCGGACATAGATATTTTCTCCTTTGAAAGTTAGACTTGACACACCGTTTCAAACGGATTGTACCACAACAAAACGGCCGAAGGGTACAGGATACCTTTCTGTACAGCGAAAGGTGTACGGGGTACGGCGTTTTGTTTTTGCGCGGCGCGTCGTCCGCCGTTTTATTTTTCTATTGGCCTGTTTTCGGCTTGCACACAAAGGCACAGCCGCATTTGCCTTTCACGTCCTTGATAATAAGCATGATGCCCAGGACCGTCAAAGCGATCGCGCCCCAGCTGGGCTGCCACCAGGCGAGCGCGATCACAAGCGCCCCGACCCCCGCCACGCAGTGACAAGCGTTGCCCTTCGTCTCCGGCTTCGTTGTGTCTTCCATATATCCCCTCCTTGGTTAAGCCTGTTTCCGATGAGTTCAGCGATGCTTTCCGGTCAATAACCCCAAGGCCCCCAGGGTCCCCAGACCTCCCAGTCAAACCTGGCCTCGCTATTCATTTCCGCCGTGGTTTCCTGTTCGTCGGCAAGCTCTTTCTGATAGGCCATTTTCTGATAATCCTGGTAATTTTTTTCCGTACCCGCATAAGCGCACCGGCAGGCTTCAGCATCCGCATAAACATACAGGACACGGCCGTCCTTGGTATGCGGGACCAGCTTACGCTGCGGCATGCTTTGGACGTTCGCCAATTGTTCCGGCGTCAGGGCTTGTTTCATCTGAAAACCCGCGGCCGCAAGCATCTCCTCTTCGGACCTGGCGTTACTGTCCCGGATCGTCTGACAGCCGGTCAACGCGACCGCGCCGCACACGATTAAAGGAACCCATGAAGATTTCCGTTTTGAGAAAGACATCATTCGCTCCTCGGTTGTCCGCTGATCTTTCCCCGCGGTCCGGTTTCCAGGTTTTTTTGGGCGCACGCCTTTACGCGGTCATGCTTACGCTTCATCAGGATCCGTTTTTTTTCCATGCCTTGTTTGCCGAGCGTCGCGAACCAATCCCCGGTTTTATTCATCAGGGTTTCCTTCTTCTTGAAACAATTTGTGGGATAGGCGGTCGCAGATGTCGGGCCGAGCATCAAAATGAGGGCAAAGAACGCGATCAAGGATTTACGCATGGTGTCGTTCCACGCAAGGAAGAAGCCACAACGCCAGTCCCAGGATCAGGGCCCCTTTCACGTTCATCATCCTCTCCTTAATTATTTTAATCCCGTGTAACGTGGAACGGGAAACGGGTAACGCAGGCGTTCATCGTTCACCGTTCCCCGCCTCACTTGAGTTAAGCGATGTGTCCCGATGCCGTACACACTGAACGACCCATAAAGCTTAAATGAAGTTTAGTGTTGTCCCAATCAACCCTTAAAATTAATAGGGGGATTGGGACACGTCACACCTAAGAAGTGACGCCTGATTCCCCTATTAAGTTTTATTAAAGAATCAGTGCAGCACCGACTTTCAATTAATTGCTTTTATCGACAGTCGGTACGGCATCGTACTTGTGCATGGATACAAGTGCCGAAGTACCTGTTTGCCCGCCGATGATGTGTGGCGGGGTACCGCTCTATTGTAGACCTGATCCGGGGGATTGACCAGGCGGGTATTGGCATCAAAATTAGCATGGTTCTGGCATCGGGAGATTGGGCGGGTTTTGAGGACAATATCGGAGCGATGGGGTGGAAGTAGAAAAGAGTGGCCATTCAAATACATCCGCTGAACATCCAGGATTTGAAGAACGCAAATAAAGGTTAGAGGATGTACCTCTGTATGCACTTCAATAGATCCTTAACCAGAAATGGTTTAGGGATATAATCGACAGCGCCAAGATCCTGTGCATCCATGATAAGTTTGGTTGCTTTTTTCGCTGTAAGCATGATCACGGGAATGGAGCTTGTTTCGTGATTCCGTTTTAAGGCACGGAGAGTCTCGATCCCATCCATGACCGGCATCATGACATCAAGGAGAATGAGGTCCGGATGTTCCCGTCCGGCCATTTCAAGGCCCGTCTTCCCGTCACACGCACTCAGGGTCTCATATTGGTTTGCCCTTAACCGGGTTTCAACCAGCCGGAGAATGTCGGGCTCGTCATCAACCACAAGGATCTTTGGGGCCATGGGTCCCTCCTGTTTTCCGCTCACCACCGCGCCTTAATTATCGACCGCCCCGAAGAATGGGATGAGGGAATGTGCCTCTTTGCGGACTTCAGATGTTCCTCTTGATGGACTTCAATAGATCCTCAGGCAGAAAGGGTTTAGGGATATAATCGGCAGCGCCCATATCCGCTGTCTTCATGATCAAACTGGTTTCTTTTTTCTGTGAAAGCATGATCACGGGAATGGAGCATGTTTCGGAAGTCTGTTTTAAGGCACGAAGAGTCTCGATCCCATCCATGACCGGCATCATGACATCAAGGAGAATGAGGTCCGGATGTTCCCGTCCGGCCATTTCAAGGCCCGTCTTCCCGTCACACGCACTCAGGGTCTCATATTTGTTTTTCTTTAACCGGATCTCAACCAGCCGGAGAAGATCGGGTTCGTCATCCACCACAAGGATCTTTTGGGCCATGGGGCCCTCCTATTTTCCGCTCACCACCGCGCCTTAGTTATCGACCACCCTGAAGGATGGATGAGGGGAATTTTATTAGGAGGCGTTACTACCCGTGCCATGCGACCCTGCTAGCCCGGCACCCACAGTAACGCCTCCGATTTTCTAAAGTCAGCGCCGTCCGGTCTGTTCAGCTTTTTTGGACGCAGGCCGTGAAACGGTCGCGCTTGCGCTGGAGCAGGATCCACTTCTTTTCCATGCCTTTTTTGCCGAGCGTCGCGAACCAATCCCCGGTTTTATCGATCACAGTCTCCTTCTCCTGGAAACAATTCTTCGCGTAGGCGGCCGGCGAACCCCCGCCGAGCATCAAGACGAGCACAAAAACCGCGATCACGGATTTACGCATGCCATTGCCTCTCCGCTCATTTATCGAGGGGTGCCGTTCTGCATTCCAAAATGATCCATTGCTTCTTCAATGAAGCTTCTCTTATCTTCGGGGCAAGGATTGTCACGCCCTTGAATGGGGCTATTTTTGTTATTCATTAAAGTCCTTCATCATCTTCCATAACTCAACATCATCCCTCGTTCTTAAAGCTCAGTCTTCTTGCCGAGAGCATTGTCTTTCAAAGAAGTCTTGATATCCTTGAGCAAGCTTACTATTTCACTGAGTTTAAAGTACCAACACACAATCTCTCTGCATATCAAGAATATAACGAGAGATACAAAAATGACCATGGCAAGATTTATCAAGCCCTGTGTGTCCATGACATCCTCCTATTTTGTCTTACCTGTCCCCGAGGCAATAAAATAGCACCTGTGATGTACCGGGTACTTTTCTACTCGGGTACCTTTCTATAACTGACTGATCATTGTGTTCACTTCAGATTCGGTAAAGGCACGGAGAGTTTGAGATTTTAAATTCCCAAGCGAACCTATTTTTAGCATAAACGCGGTGACGTTTTCTTCTTTTTTGGACTCAAGAACAACAACCACATCATAATGCCCAAGCACCCAATAGATCTCCTTGATGTTGACTTCCATTTTACCCGCCAGTTCACGAAATGCTTTGGCGCGTGTCGTTGTATTTTTTATTTCGCGAATACCTTGGTCCGTAAAATTTGCCAAAACAATATGGGTTGTCATTTTCTTTCTCCTTTTTTGAATTATCGAATGGTACCCCGCCAGAGGCGGACAGGCGGGTTCACCACGGTGTTGCTTCTTTTCAGATACCGGATAAATATTCATAAAATTTTTGGGAGTTAAGTGATGTGCCTGCCCCGCTTGTCCCGCCGATTTTAAGGCGGTGGCCTCAGTTCAGACGGTGGTCATCTGTTTCATGGAAAATTATTTTTCTTTTGATGAATTTCCAACCAAAGCTTTTATCGCAACAACCGAGATTGCTTCTCTAATTGACCAAAGCATATAGCTGATATACACCAATAAACCAATAATCACTATTAACTCAAAGTGCATGATTATTTACCTCCTTGGTCGTTAGCTAACCTCTCCTCGCGCCTGTCCGCCGGTGCTTTGTGGAGGAGACGGCGTCCGGTTTACTCGGCGCCTTTCTATTTAAAACAGACGTCATATTCCTTATCTTTTGAATGACCAATCATGCATGCGCTGACATTGTTAATAAATCTTTGAACTTCGTCGCTCTGATCGGGGTCAAAAATTTGGTCTGGTAAATCCCTTCTCCACATAGCCCAATCTTTTCCTTCCGTATAATTCCAAGAATAAAAAACAAGAGGCATGAAGCCGCTTGGGAAACCGTTCCATTCTACTAACAAAAATGCCATCGTGACTTGCCGTGCACTGCGATCAAACTGTTCTTTTGAAAAATCAAAACTATATAAAAGCGGATCCCCTATTACCTGTCTTGAAGAAACCCACGATTGGCTGACGTCTAAAAGCTTATCCCCATCCCCAAATGGCACAATACCCAAGCGCATCTGGGCACCTCTTAATTTCGCTATATCTGTTCTAACAAAAAATTTTGAATTTCTTGGAGTTAATTTGAAATTTACTGCCGTGCCAGGAGCGACTTGAAATGTACGAGGATGATATTTTATCCACCAAATTAAACCACCTCCCAAAACTACCACTATTAAAAGTCCTATCGAAACCCATTTTTTCCAGCTTGTAATATTGTTATCAAAAATTGAAATAAACGCGAAAAAAACTCCTGTCGCGAAGAAAAGAGCCGTGATGCTTGAATCTGAAAAAACCTTAACTAAAAAAGCCATAATGCACGACGCTGCGATTTTGACAGTCCAACTATTGAAAAAGGTCCTAAGTTTATCCACAAATCTAATTTGATTTCCCATATTTTCAATCTTCTCGAATTCGAATGGTGCCAGATATAGCTCTACTGGTTTTTCTTCAGATTTTTGATGTAGCAAGTTTTCATGTCGTGGTCATCGACAATATTACATTTAAAAATCTTGAAAAAATCCTTAGAAGCTTCCTTCGCTGACAATTTTAACGCTTCGGATTCTTTAGGATTGCGTCTGATCAGTTTATGAACAAAATCTCGTATTTTTTCAGATTTCCGGTAGGCAGCAAATAAAATAAAGGCGGATTCTACGATCCACTCCCAACGAGAGGAAGATTTCCCAAGCTTTCCATCGTCCGAAAAATGATAGCTGGACTCACCCAAATGCCGGTAGCCCATGAAACAAGGGGGAACGTGCGGGAAGAGGTCCTGGGCGTTTGTGAACCGGTAGTAATTTTCCACGATCAGAGGGGCATAATGCTTCTCAAATTTCGCATTACCTACGCGTGGCTGGCCAAAGGTATAAAGCCCCGCTACCGGGATATTTTTATCGATCATATATGCAGCAGCTAGAACAGCCAGCGATCCCCCCAAGCTATGCCCCCCAACGTAGACCGGAACTGGAAAGTCTTGTAGTTTTTGGAAATGTTTTTCGACGGCGCTTTTCACAGAATTAAAAGCAAATTGAAATCCCGCATGGACTTTCCCGGAGGGGTGAGATGCCGGCCACGCGAGCAGATCGACTATGACATCTTCGGGCTTGTCCCGCTCTGTGCCGCGAAAAAGTAAAAAAGCAGCCCTTTCATTTTTCGCAAGAAAACCCTGCGTCCCGGATGTGGGGTCATTGAAGAAATCCTCGAAAGAAAGATTTAGGGAAGGAAGAACCGCTTGTATTTCGGATTGGGGTTTGTAGGCTAATTCGCTCAGATCAGCCAAAAGGCAGGCATTTGTTAATTCGTCTTTGGAAAGCATGGCGTTTATCTAACCTGTCTCTTTGGTACCGGGTTCAAAAAGAGCGGCTACTTTTGGCTCACCCTACATGTCCCCGAGGCGCCAAATACCTTTCGACACTGCAAGCTTATAGAAATCGTCAGGTCCATCTGTTATCTGCCAAAGTTTCGCTACAAAGATTAAATTAAAACTGTTTCTTGAGTTTGTTCTCTTTTAGGATCAAACTTGAGAATCTGCTGTTGCTCTTTTTTATCATAATAAGGCTTGTATAATCGAACCAACGAAAAATATTGAACCCCTTCGAAACTTTCTACACCGACAGGCTTAATTCCCTCTAAGAGAATTTTTTCACGAATTGGATTTTCATAGTGCTGTGTGTAAATAATATTGGCTATGCCAATTTGACTTATTTTTTTTAAACATGAAGCACATGGGTATGTTGTTATATAAATCGCACTTCCAAAAGGAACGCCTGAATGAAATTTAGCTAATTGAAGAATAGCATTTTCTTCTGCGTGCAAAGCTACGCAATGCAAGTCTCTATTTCGTTCGAATAATTCTTTGCAGCAAACATAGTCGTCACCGTCCAAATTTTTCATATCCAAACACTTCCCATGATTTAAAAAATCAATATTCTGATAATCTTTAACCATTTTTTGGCCACAACTAATTTGCCCTTCGCCGACATCGTTCCATCCAGCGCCTATCACATATCCTTCGGCATTAGTAATGATCGCCCCAACTTGTCTTGAATTGCAATTGGATCGCAGAGAAAACGTATACGCTAAATGCATTAATGTCTCATTTTCGCTAGGTTTCAAGCACCCGGGCTCAAGAATTAATGCGAAATATTTCAATATTTTCCAAAACAAGTCTTTATACATTCCATTATTTTCATTATTTTTTATAACTAAATCCGCTAATTCCATACATCTAGATACAGATAATTGTGCGAACTTTTCAACACCTGCTTCCGGCCGTTTTTCTCTTTGTTCGATCCGGTCATATTCTTCTCGATTCAATGCCGACCTTTCTATCCTTATTTTTCGATCTACTTCAATTGCGAATAGATAAAAATATGAATATTTTTCTCTAAAATAAAACAATTCTTGAGCATTTTTAAAACATTCGAGAACAAAAAACCGGTAACCAAAATATTTTTGAAGAAAACGAATATAATGATCGGCTATTTTGACTAATTCCCTTGCGCTAACAGAGCTCCCCTTAACGCTTCTTTCGCCATATGGGTTGCGACAACTCCGTATAGTGTCACCATAGTCTTGCAAAATAGCTTTCCCGTGCTTTGCAACAATACTATCTTTGATAAGATAAAAATTATCGAAAAGTAATTTGATTTTCTCTGCATCTGGCTTTGAAATATTCTTCGTTTTTACGTTGAACGGATTTTTAAATGTTGCCTTAGCTTCATCTTCGAATAACTTGAGTAGGCTCACGGCTTCTTCTAAAGAAAAATTTAAGGGGTTGGATTTTAAGCCTCGTTTCAGCATTTCAATAATTTCGCTACCCTTTTGAGCATAATTCGCATGACGAATGAGAGAGAAAATAATTATATTTGATAATGAAATGTAAAAAAACCTTTGCTTGACTTCTCTTTTATGGCGTCTTGCGACATTTAATATTTCTCTTCTTTCTAATTCTTTTTTCAAGCTTTTCATTTCATTTTGTAATTGTGTTTGGGTTTGTTCCACTTGATTTGGATTTGTATCTGCGGAATAGGAGCGGAGTTGCTTGGCCCGAAGATCTATTTGTTCATAAAGATGCCCTATCACTCGAGAGTTATCTTTTTCTATTTCTTTTTTCACGTCATGACTAAAACTCTTTAAAGCCATATACTTCGCGAGCTCTGTGCATCCACTTCCTAAATATCCCGTTAGGCCGATAATTACTGCCCGGTTATGTCTGATTTTCATAAATAAAAGCCCTCTTATGTTTTTTATTAGCTGCCGTTCGCAGAGAGACGTTAGCTCAACGCCTCCCTATAAATAAAAAAGGCGGTTCCCTTAAAAAGGAAACCGCCCTCGATAATGCAAAAATCAAGACGCTTATCACCCTTTAGGGTGCTTGACCGGTGGAAGTATACGCCTGTTCCCTACCCCGAACTAGAAAACTTTTAAATTAAGCTATTCCCTCACCCGTACAATGCTTAGGACTCTAGCATATAGCCGATAGCTTCTAGCTAACAGCGCTGGGCTATGAGCTATCAACAAAGGTTTGGCCCAATTTTAACGCTGAATTCTTTACCCCTTGGAGCGCGGTTTCAACGAATTTCTTGGCGGCTTTGCCTTCCGCTGTGGTCATTTCCGGGCAGTCGATGGCGCAGAGACGGATGGTCTGGCTAGGTGAGTTTCAGGATCAGCGGAGCGGTCCTGTGGGATAGCGTGATTTTAGTAGAGGGAGATTATTATTGCAGTGTGGCTTTTTCGAGAAGCACATAGCCCAGCTTGCCGGTCACTTCGCCCTTTATTGTGACAATCAACCCTTTAGAAAGGCGTTTAGCCGGAGGCTCTGTTCCTTCCGCAAACGTGCATTGCACGCCAGTGAGAAATCCTTGGTCGTGTATGTCTAGGATCACATAGGTTCGCCCGTTGGAGTCCTTCCTTATGTCTCCTATGATCCCAGACACGGTAACGACATGGCCTTTGTATTTTTCGTCCGCCGCCACCTCGTTGGCTTTATATTCACTAACAAGTTGATTCGCAGAAAGCTTGTCAGTGCTAGCGTCCACACTCCCCGCAGCGAGAAGTACAAAAAAAGCCGCCGCCATAAGGGATACTCCGTATTTTCTAAGGTTTTCTTTCATTTTCTCAAACTCCTATAGAAGGGGGTGGCTCCGATAATTTGATAGAACGCTTGTGAAACAGTAGGCGCCCTACACATGGATATCCTGCCTTAATTTATTCCCTCACCCGTACAGCACTTGTACCAGTGTACAAGCACCGCAGCACCACGGTGCGATAAAAAGCATCGAGTCGGAGCATAAGGTCAGCTCCGTACTCTGACGGCATGTCCTTTTTCGATCAGTTCGCACTGATTTTTATCACTCCGTTATCAGAAATCAGTACGATAAACCGCATCGTTGTCCGCCTCACCTCGGGTGAGGACGGATCCGTCCTTCTTCGTGGCGGATTCAGGTATTCCTGTTTCCCGTTTTTTTACGACTTGGTTATGCGTAATACTTTTGCCCTCAAACCGGTTTTTCCATTCCCTGAAGCAATATACGCAGATAGGGCTCATAAGAATAGAGACGGTGCCGGCGTTTCCCGGTAAATTCCTTGACGAGTCCGAGCTTTTCAAGATTACCGATGGCTTTACTTGCGGCGGGAAAAGACAGGTCCAATTCCCGGGACATCGCAGAAAGCGAGACGATGGCGTGTTTCTTGAGGAAATCCTGCACGCGAAGAGCTGTGGAAGCCGCCTTCCCGATCTTTTGGATCTTCCGGCGATGTTCTTCGAACATGGAGAAAAGCTTTTTGGCGGTTGCTTCGGCTTCCAGCGCCACGGATTCTACCCCGGTCATAAAAAAATCGAGCCAGCCTTCCCAATCTCCCTCTGCCCGGACACGTTGAAGCATTTCATAGTACATTTTCCGGTGTTCTTTGAAGTAGAGACTTAAATAGAGCAAGGGTTCCGACAACGCTTTATCGGCGCATAAAATAAATGTTATCAGAAGCCGGCCAAGCCTTCCGTTCCCGTCCAGAAAAGGGTGGATACTTTCAAACTGAGCATGAACAAGTCCCGCTTTCATAAGCGCCGGCACTTTAACGGGATCCCCGTGCAGGAATTTTTCAAGGGCGCCCATGGCAGGCATCACTTCATGCGCGGGAGGCGGCACGTAGCGCGCATTCCCCGGCTTTGTTCCTCCCAGCCAGTTCTGGGACCTTCGGAACTCTCCGGGTTCTTTATCGCTTCCGCGGGTACCTTTGAGAAGAATTCCGTGGATCTCCTTGATCAAACGCAAGCTTAAGGGAAATCCCCCATTCAAACGCTTCAGGCCGTACTGCATCGCGGCCACATAGTTCGAAACTTCCTGCACATCGGTCTTCAACGCTCCCGGCACTTCATGCATTTCAAAGAGCAGAAGGTCAGAGAGCGAGGATTGTGTCCCTTCGATCTGAGAAGACAGAACGGCTTCTTTGCGAACATAAGAATAAATGAACAGGTCGGGGTCTGGCAGAAATGCGGAGATGCCGTCCAACCGGCCTAGCGCCCTGTTCGCGCGTTCGTGCAGATCCTGAAGTTTGAGATTGTATTGGACAGAAGGCTCCGGCGGCAACGGATGAGGAATGAACGCGGCGTAGGGTTCGTCCGATGTCCCCTGCTTTAACCATCTGCCAGCTCTGATGTTTCCTAGAGAGATTTTGGACTCCATATCTAATTAAATTATAATGCACTTCCGTTTAATTGTAAAATCCTTATTCACTCTGGGTTTAATTGTCTAAAGCAGGGCTGCGTTATTCTACTCCCTCACCCATACGGCCATCCCGTTTTCCAAGAGCGTCTTTGAGCCATTGATTATCTGCGCCGGTCCCCCAATAAAGTGTTCTGTGCGGAAAAGGGATTTCAATGCCTAGCTCATCAAACTTATTTTTAAGCCTCCGGCGAAACTCCCGCGCAACTTCCCATTGCTTGATCGGGAGAGTTTTGAAACGGCATTTGATCGTGACTTGAGAGTCGGCAAAATCATCCACGCCAAGCATTTCAAGATCATCCATGATGAGTTTGCTGAAATGTTGATCCTCCCTCAGTGTTTTAGCGACGTCTTTGATGACCGCTATCACGTGGTCCACGTTTTCTTTATACGCGACACCGATATCCAGAAGGGCCTGGGCGTACTCCTGGGTGAAATTGATCACCGTCTTCACCTCTCCGTTGGGGATATAGATCACGCGCCCTTCCAGGTCCCGGAGCTTGGTGATCCTCAGGTTGACGTTTTCTACAAGACCGCCCGTCTCTCCGATCTTTACGACATCATTGATCCGGTACTGCCCTTCGACCAGAATGAAAATCCCATTGATAATATCCCGGATGAGGTACTGCCCCCCGAAACCAAAGGCCAAACCGATGATTCCGGCGCCGGCCAGAAAAGGGGTCATATCAACGCCGAAGTTTTCGAGAAACATGTAAACAGCGATGCTCAAGATGATCAAAGACCCCGCCCACTTTAGAAGCGCTGCCAGCGTTTTGATCCGGAGTGTTTTCCCACTTTCCCGGATGGCATCTTTCTCGCTGACAAACGAGTGAAGATGTTTAACCGCAAAACGAAGCAGCCACAGCAAAAATAAACCGCCCAGGACGATCACGCCCCCATGAATGGCTTTATCGATCAACCCTCTGCGGCTGTGTTTTTCCTTGCGCAGATCTTCAAGATCTTTTTTCATGGCCTCAATGGCCGCCACATCCGCCGAAACCTTCTGCTCGCTTGCTTGCGCCTTCAGCTCCAGCGCCTTAGCCTTCTCCTCTTGAACGTGCGCTTCCTGCTTAAGCTTTTGCGCCTCTTGGCTCATTTTTTGCGCTTTTTGCTTTGCTTCAACATCGCCGGTTTTAATCGCTTCGGTCAAAATGACTTTGGCTTCTTCTTTAACCGCTGTTGCCTCCTGCGCCTTAGCTTCCGCCTGTTTTTCCATCACCTTTTTTTCTTCCACTAAGTGTTGCGCTTCGAGTTTGGTTTCATCAACTTCTTTCGCGGCTTTTTCAATTTTATCGGTGGTTTCCGCGTGCTTTGTTTCAATTCGCTCCACGGCTTCTTTGTCGGTGACTAAAGCTGCTATCAAATCACTGTTTTCCTTGGGGGCTTCTTTGGGGCTTGTGGTATGGGTGCTGTTTGTGACTGTCTCTGCCGAAGGTGATTCTGAAACTTCGTCTGCATAGACACGCTGGACTTGGATACACGTTAGGCCGATCACCACACTCCACATGATGATCTTGTTAAAATTAAAAGGTGTTTTCATGGCGCTTCTCCCTTGATGGTTTTTTTTCATTGGTTGTTAAACGGAACGAATACCGGACGGCGTGTAGGTCTTCACAGTTTTGGTAACAGCCTGTAGGATGTGTTTGTTCGAAGAACGCACCCTACTTTAACCCTTGCGGGAGGCTGTACCGTGAATATATCGACCAAGAAAGCGCTGAGCAGTAAATGGTTAGTTATTGTCCGGGAATATGAGTTGATCAAGCAGGGCAAGAGCCCCAACTTCATCAATCTCCGGACGATGTGCAACACATTTAAAGTGCATCGCAAGGATATTTATAAGTAC
>JBDRCT010000045.1:0-2387 GCA_043821445.1 Candidatus Omnitrophota bacterium
ACAATGGACACGACCTGCTCCGTCGTTTTTCCCGCACAATAAACAACCTCCGGAAAGCCGCGCCTGAGCTCGCGATGGGAGTCTATCTTGGCAAATCCGAGATCGGCAAAAGGCAACTGCTTCAATTCCTTCACACCATCATCTACGTCGAGCCTCTTTTCCCTGATCCCCTGCAGGATATCACGCAAGCGTTTTTCGTTCATGACGACCTCGCAACAATTTTAATCCTGCCGTGGAGACGGCTGCTCCCTGGCCGGAAGGATCTCGTTCATACTGCCGGTCCGGTAGCCTTCCAGATCCAGCGCCACATAAGTGAAGCCGGCGGCCTTAAGCTTGCCGACGACCTCCCCCGCCTTTTCCATCATCAGCGGGAACTGTTCCCGGCTGATCTCGATGCGGACCGTCTCCCCGTGGTGGCGCAGGCGGAACTGACCGAAGCCGAGCGCACGGAGGTAATCCTCGCCGCGCTCCACCTGGGACAGCTTCTCCCTCGTTATCCTGGTCCCGTATGGAAAACGGGAGCTGAGGCAGGCGCAGGCCGGCTTGTCCCAGGTGGAAAGTCCCATCCCCCGCGAGAAAAAACGGATGTCCTCCTTGGTCATGCCGGCCTCTAACAGGGGACTGCGCACGCCCATCTCTTGCGCCGCTTTCCGGCCGGGG
This sequence comes from Candidatus Omnitrophota bacterium, assembly GCA_043821445.1. Classification (GTDB taxonomy): domain Bacteria; phylum Omnitrophota; class Omnitrophia; order Omnitrophales; family Aquincolibacteriaceae; genus Aquincolibacterium. Next base: position 661 of record JBDRCT010000045.1, read on the forward strand.
CGGAAGTCGCCCAGATCATCGAGGTTCGTACCGTCAAGGACAAAGGCCGCCCTTTCCTCTTCAGCAATCCGCGACAAGCGGAAAAACAGTTCCTGCTTGCAGAAATAGCAGCGCTCCGGCGGGTTGGCGGCAAAATCATCCTTCTCCAGCTCCTCCGTGGCAATGATCACCTGCCTGACTCCGAGAATGCGGGAAAGCGCCCGTGATTCCTCAAATTCCCAGGCCGGATAGGTCGGCGATTGGGCGGTGACAGCCAGGACCTTTTCTGCGCCCAGCGCTTCCGCCGCCGTCTTAAGTAGAAAGGTGCTGTCCACCCCGCCGGAAAAGGCCACGACGACGCTCTTCATATCCCCTAAAATTGCACGCAGTTTCTTCAGCTTCCCGGCTCTTTCATGATCCATTTCCATTTCCCGTTTTCATAACGCTCCCGTAATTTTAAGGCAACAGTAGCCGAAATGCGGGGATTTTTCAAGGCGATTAGGGAATAAGTTTAATGTATTTATGCCGTGAGTAAAATTTCTGTCAAGGTTTCGAATCAGCTTACTTCTTTTGACCTTACAGAAACGGCTTTACTCACACTTTTGGTGAAATCAGGCGACGGTGGGAGGGTAGGCAGGAGACCAGCTCCTATAAAAGGGTATCTAAAAGGCTTTCACCTACCTATACGTAACATAATCTATATTTACTATTGATATTAAGTTGTTATACACCTTTTACATATTCATAAATTTCGTTTCTGGTCAAGCACTATTTGTATTACTGAAACTTGTCAATTAAAAATGAGACACCTCCGCCAAAAATTTTGTGTACCGACGGATCGCTTTTGGGAAGCGCCGGTTTGTTGAACCAGGCAGATGAGGGAAAGACCATACCGTAGGTTTTGGCATTTCCCCCTTTGAACTGTTCCGGATGTTTCAAAAAGGCAGCACTCAGAACCGCCTGCCGTTCTTTGATCATTTGCGGTGCTCGTCCATAGTGGACGTCTTTGGGGGGTGAAGAAACCGATTCCGGAACGGCAATGTTCAGCATTGTACGAGTGAAAGAAGTTCTTGCAAAACGAGCGAGTGTCTTCGATACAACCGAACCGTTCCGGAAACTCCGGCCGGTATTTCAGAGTTTTTAACTGGGATTCCGAATAGAGGTTGCCATTGCTCACATGAGGTCGTGACAGGCTTTTCGTAATTCCCGGATAGGCCAGGAGCAGGGTGACGGATTTTGATGGCATGCCGGGTCCCCGATCGGAATGGATGATCAGTTGATCCTGGTCACCCCACTGTTCTTCGTGGATTTTTTCGATCAATCTCTTTGCCAAAACTGAGAGGCCTCTTGGTGCGACCATCCACCCCACGATATACCTGCTGAAGATGTCGAGAATCACGCAGAGGTAAAAATACGCCAACTTTGTTGTCCCCTCCTCGAGTTTTGTTATATACCATGACCAACTTTGATTTTGACCTTCGGCGATCAGTTCCGGGTTGGCGCAGGTAAAGAGCTGATGCTGATTTTTTCGTTCTTTCACTTCGTCATGCCTATCCAAAACCCAATACATGGTCCTCACCGAACACGGGGGCCTGCCATCAGAAAACAGGGCCGCGTAGATCTCCCTCCCGGGACGTCCTATCGCTAAAACGGTCAAAAGGAGTGATCATCCCGCGCTGCCGTTATTATTCGTGCCTGCGCCTCAGTTGCCTTGCTTTTTTCTGGTCATAACCAATATCAGCCCTCGA
>JBDRCT010000046.1:0-12773 GCA_043821445.1 Candidatus Omnitrophota bacterium
TGACCAACACAGCTCTGGGTTGGACCAAGCTTTTCTCCACTCCTAACGAATATTCCAACGAAGGCAAGAATGTGTGGTCAGGCGTCGCCCAAGGGGTGGTGGATACCGTTGTAACGACGGTTCTTGGTGCCGTTCAATTGGTCACCTTTCCGATCCCGGCCGATATTCCCATTCCGAGCGATGTGAATCTCAGCGGTAAGTAATCGTTTGTATTTTGTATTTGAAAAAGAGGGGGTTTCACGACCCCCTCTTTTTTTTTGATTTGATTCAGGGTTTATCTCCCAAATCTCTCACGATGTACCAGAGGCGCTGATCATGCCAAGACGTCGATGGATCATTTATCTTGCCTCCCAGTCTTCCCGGAGACGGGAACTTCTCAAGGATTTAAAAATTCCTTTTAAGGTTATCTCAAGCGCCTACCGGGAGCGGTGGTGCCAGAAAACCACTCCCGAGGTTCTTTGCATACGCCACGCGATCGGAAAAGCCCGCAAAGCCGCGCTTCCAAGCGGCGGGCGTTTTGTTCTGGGAGGGGACACAATGGTCTGGCATCAGGGTCGCGGTCTCGGAAAGCCTCGAAGTCGGGCCGAAGCTTTACGTATATTGCGCGGACTTTCGGGGAGAAAACATGCCGTTTATACCGGCCTTGCGATCTGGGACCGGAAAACAGGATGTCTGTTTACCGGATGCGCCAGGACCGATGTGTGGATGAAACCGGTCGGAGAAGCCTGGCTCCAAAAATATATGGATACCATCCATCCTTTTGATAAAGCAGGAGCTTATGCGATCCAAGGCAGGCTTAAGATCGTGCGTAAGATCCGGGGTTCCTATTCGAATGTGGTGGGCCTGCCAAAAGAACTGCTTCGAAAGATGCTCAAAGAACTAAGGCGAAGTTCCGATGCTCCTAAGGGACGGAGGATATTGCACTTCGAGGGCTGATAAGTGAAACGCATTGTTTGGGTCCTTATGTTTTCGGCGTGGAGCGCTCTTCAAGGGACATGGTTTTGCATGGCTGCCGATTCCCAGCGCAAACCGGAACCCGAATCCGAGGATTACCAGCTTCTTCGCGAAATCATCGGTGTGGAATTCTCCGGCCAGGCCCCGCACGAGTGGGGCGAAACGGTCTCCGGAGTCAAGACGCGCCTTAAGACCGAGGACAAAGTCGTAGCACTCGGGGTGGATACCTGTGACCTGATGGACACGGGCCAAGACGCGAAGCTGATCAAATTCCTGATGGCTGAGAACATTCCCGCGACTTTGTTCATTTGCGGGGATTGGGTCGATAAGAACAGTGCGATCCTCAAAAAACTTGCCGCCAATCCTCTTTTTGAGATCGCGAATCAGGGCGTGTCGCGTAAGGCATGCTCCGTGAACGGGAAAAGCGCGAACGGAATCCCCGGTACGGGTAACGTCGGCGAGCTTTTTGCGGAGATTGAACAGAATGCCAGGAGGATCGAAGCTGTTACCGGTGTTTTGCCGCAATATTACCACGCCGGCTCCGGTCACTATGATGAAGTGGCAGTGCGCATTGTCAAGGCGCTTGGGTACGAAGCCCTCGGCTCTTCCGACCTTGGAGCGCAGGGCAAAAATTTTGGGCAAAAACAGATCCTGGATGTCCTCGTGAACCCTGCCGCGGGCGCTATTACGATCCTTGGAGGTGTCTCGCTTCAAAGTTCCTTCGTGGACAGCGTGATGAAAGCAGTTCGTGAGCTCCGGTCCAAGGGTTACAAGTTCGTCAAAATCTCTGATTATCCGTTGGAATGAAAAAAACCACCACGCCTTTCAGAAAGCATTCCATGATCGAGATCACCTTGTGCGGTCATGGCCTTCGAGCTCAGGAAAAAACATCAGCCCGGGAACTTTTTTTAAACTGCCGGGTCCCGGAGCGGGATCTCGTCTTTTCCGATTACAAAGATGTGTTCCGTGTCAGTTGCTACACCCGTTCCGTAAAGAAAGTCCGAGAGATCCGAAAAAAATATAAGGCTTGGAGCAGTCCTGCTGGCCGTAGCTTTATAAAACATAAGGAACGGAGCCGTTCCTTTGTTCTTAAGATCAAGAAACTCGAGCGGCACGATTGGTTCGACAAGTGGAAACGGGATTATCACATAAAGCCCCTCAGCACAAAGTACGTGATCGTACCGTTTTGAGAGAGGCACAAGTTCAAGCCCAACGGAAGGCGTGTACCGATCTATTTGGAGCCCGGGAGCGCGTTTGGGTCAGGGTATCATGAGACCACGCGTCTCATCATACGGCTCTTGGAGTCACTTGCCGGAAGGATCGGGAATTTTCTCGATATTGGGTGCGGGACCGGGATCCTGTCGGTCGTGGCGGCGAAATTGGGCGCCTGGAAGATCACCGGATACGACAATGACAAGCCCTCAGCTCTTGTCGCCCGGAAGGACTTCCGGAGGAACCAATGCGAGAACGGGACGTTTTTTTACGCTCAGCTCAGGAGGTCAAAAGTCTCCGGATATTTTGACACCATCGGCGCGAACCTGCTTTCCAAGGCCCTCTTGGAACACCGTGAGAAGATCATCGCCCGGGTTCGCCCGGGAGGTCATCTTCTTGTGTCGGGGATCGCTCTCCAGAACTTCCCGGTATTCAGGCGCGGATTTTCCGGTGTTCCGTTAAAATGTTTGAAAATCCTTCGCGGGTGCCGGTGGGTCGCCGTGCTCTATAAAAAGCGTCAAAGTCTCCAAGTGTCGGAATCTCAAAGTGTCAGACCACGCAAAGAGATTTTGACACACTGACACTTTGACACCCGTCATACTGTGGTGTCTGCATAGGGCAGAAAGGAAACCTTCCTTTCCCGCCGGGTTTTGTTAAAATACGCACATTCATTTTCGGTGGGCGAGGATATTTAACATGGAAACGATCCAAACAGACGTTGCGGTGATCGGTGCGGGGCCCGGCGGCTACACGGCCGCGTTTTATGCCGCTGCGCTAGGGAAAAAAGTTGTTTTGATCGAACAGGAAAAGCGCCTTGGCGGCGTGTGTTTGAACCGCGGTTGTATTCCTTCTAAAGCCCTTCTTCATCTCGCCAAACTCATCTATGAAACCGGGGAGAGCGGGAAATGCGGCGTGACATTCGCGAAACCCGTCATCCATCTCGACCAATTGCGCGCATGGAAAGAGTCCATCCTTGAAAAACTCGGAACCGGGATCACGAATCTTGCCGGCCGGAGAAACATCAGGGTGATCACAGGTCATGCGGTCTTTGAAGGGCCTAAGGTTCTGCGCGTCGAAACTCCGGAAGGTCCCAAGCAAATTCAATTCGGCAAAGCTATTATTGCCGTTGGTTCACGAGCCACATTGCCGTCTATCTTTGATATCAAAGATGCCCGGGTCATGACCTCAACTGAGGCCCTGGCACTTCAGGATATTCCGAAGAAACTGCTCGTGGTGGGCTGCGGGTACATCGGCATGGAGCTCGGCACTGTTTACGCCGCGCTTGGCAGTGAAGTGACGGTCGCGGAGGCGCTTGGCGGGATCCTGCTCGGAGCCGATGCGGATCTTGTGCGGCTTGTCCAAGAACGCGCCTCAAAGATCTTTAAAGAGATCCGGCTGAATGCCAAAGTGACTCAGTTGAAGGCTCTTCCGGAGGGGATCGAAGTCCGGATGACAATTGGCGGCGAGGAAAAGCGGGAAGTTTATGACCGCGTACTCGTCTCGATCGGCAGAACGCCGAACGGCCGGGATCTGGGTCTCGAGATAACAAAGGTTCAGGTGGATTCAAAAGGTTTTATTCAAGTCGACGCGCGGCAACGAACCGCGGATCCGGACATTTACGCCATCGGCGACGTTACCGGGGGAATGATGTTGGCTCACAAGGCGTCGAAGGACGCGAAAACTGCCGTGAACGCGGCTTTGGGGGAAGCGGGTGTTGCGAAAGATCCGTTCATTCCCGCGGTGGTCTTTACGGATCCGGAGCTTGCCTGGTGCGGACTGACCGAGATTGAGGCGACGGTCAAAAATATTCCCGTCCAGATCGTGAAATTTCCGTGGTCTGCTTCCGGCAGGGCGCTTACACTGGAACGGACGGACGGCGCGACGAAACTTCTTGTGGATCCCAAGACTGAAAAGATCCTCGGGGTTGGGATTTGTGGCGTCGGGGCCGGGGAACTTATCAGTGAAGGTCTTCTGGCTGTCGAGATGGGACTCAGGGCACAAGACTTGGCCCGGATCGTTCATCCGCATCCAACCCTCTCTGAGACCCTCATGGAATGCGCTGAGATGTTCTACGGTCACGCCACCCACGCCTATTCCCGGAAGCGTAATTAGATAAAGCGTTCTTAATGCAAGATCCTTCCATAAGTTATCAGGCGTCTCCTAAAAAACGGAGGCCGCGTTATCAAGACACGCATCCGCGCTACTTTGTAAGAATGCTGCGATCATCCGCGCTCCAAAAGCGCAATACTGCGCTAGGCCGTTAAGAAGTAACGACAAAACCGTCTGTTATCTTGGATGTCGTTCTGACATTGTTATTTTCTGCGGCTTGAAGTAAGATGCAAAATAATTTTGTGTGCGGGGCAGCATCATCTGTGAGTTTAAACTCAACCAAGTTATAAGAAATTTCGCGTTATCAGCCAGGGCTGGTTCCTGGTGCGTTGCAAAACGTTAAGAGGAGTTATATGAAAATATTCGGGAAGGCAAAAGCATCGTTAAAATCCAATTCCAAAGAGACGGTACCTGGGCTGCCGGAACTTGTTATGCTCATGACGAAAGTCATCGAGAGACTTGAAATTTTGGAGAACAAAACAGATCTGGTAATCAGACAAATGTCGTCCAGGTCTTTCGCGGGACGGGAGTCTCCGAAGACGGCCCCTCAGCCCACCGTTTCATCCCAGCCGTCTCGGCAATTCAATCTGCCCGGGCGTCCGAATGAAGTAAAACCGGCCCAGGGTCGTTCTCATGAGCACGCCCGAGGGCGCAGGGAAAAGGTCTTACACAAAGCGGTGTGCGCGGACTGCCAGAAAGACTGCGAAATTCCCTTCAAACCCACCGGAGAGCGGCCGGTCTATTGCAAAGAGTGCTTTTCGAAACGCAAGGCCGGCAATCCAGTTAAGGCAAATGAGGGGACTCAAAAGGCCCCCGACCTTCCCAAGGCGACGGAACTGTCGAATCCTTCTGAGCGACAGGTAGTCGTTACAAAAAAAGGTGTGGGGAAGGTGACCATCTCAGAGATCGTTCGCCCTTCCGCGAGCGATATTTCCCAGAAAGGGAAAAGCCGCACACCGAAAAAATGAAAATAGCGCGGTTAGGTTAGATGGGAAAAACATGAATTTGAAAGCCGGTCTGGGATATTCCTATATCGATAGCACGGAAGATCTCGCGCAGCTCACGGAAGCACTTTTGGCGACTTCACGCGTAGGATTGGACACGGAGGCTGACAGTCTGCATCACTATTTCGAGAAGGTCTGTCTGATCCAATTAAGTTTTTCCGGGTCGAACTATATCGTTGATCCTCTCGCCGGGTTCTCGCTCACGGAGTTCTTGGAAGTATTATCTCGGAAAGAATTAATCCTTCAAGGTGCGGACTACGACCTTCGCATGCTGAAAAAATCATTTGAGTTTCGGCCGAAAGCCCCCGTTTTCGACACGATGCTAGCGGCCCAGGTGTTGGGATATGCAAAGATCGGACTCGCGGCCTTGGCCGAGAAGTTTTGCGGGGTCGCGCTTTCGAAAGCGGGTCAAAAATCCGACTGGGCGAGGCGGCCTTTATCTGCCAAGCAACTCGACTATGCCTCTGATGATACAAAATATTTAGAAACGATCGCCGATGCTTTTGCTCAGAATCTTCGGGAGTCAGGGCGGACAGACTGGCACAGGGAATGCTGCGAGCGCGTGGTTGAGACCTCTGGTCTTGAGGAGAAAAGCGACGAGAAAGAAGCCTGGCGCATTAAAGGGTCCTACGGCTTGGCTCCGAAGGAGCTTGTCTTTGTGCGTGAGCTTTGGAAATGGCGGGATGAGGAAGCCCGCCGAAGAGATCGTCCGCCTTTTATGATCCTGCCCAATGAAGATCTGATCGAGTTTGCCCGTTGGCGGGCAAAAAGTCCTCACGAACCACTTCACCCGGGCCCCAAATTCATGAAAAGGATCACTGGGGATCATCTCGCGCGTTTGGAAAGCTCGATCCGGTTTGCGGAGAGTCTTCCTCTGTCGGAGTGGCCGGTCGCTCCGGACAGGATCCGGGCGAGGGAGAGGCAGCCTTCTCCGGAGAAAGTGGAGGCTTTGCTTGCCGCGTGCAAGACGATAGCAGGAGAGCTTAAGATCGAACCTTGTTTTCTGGCTTCCCGCGCCACTTTAACGGCCGTGGCCCGGCACGAACCTCGCTCGGTCGAGAAGATTATGGAAGTGAGCGGTATGATGCGTTGGCAGGCCGGGCTGATGATGCCCGTTATCCGGAATGTGTTGGGGATTCCTGACTGATACAAGCTTGAAGCCTTTCCCGGGGCCGTCTTTTGAAGTTAGAATGAAATACGTGCGGTTCAAACAAAAACTTGGGAAAAAACGGTAATTTGGTATAATACGCCCCTCCTTTTTAGGCGCAGTCTCGGACCGGAAATGCAAAGCAGTTTTGTCTTTTTATAACCACCCAGGCTCAAGAACGCAAAAAAATTTTGGAAAGTTTTTAAACCCTTTAAAAATAGGACAGATGAAATGCCCGCTGTTTTTAAAGCCCTTCGATTTTTCAGTACTATCCCGGCCCGCGGAGTCTTGGCGGCCCTTCTCCTGAGCTTCACGATCACGACCTGTGTGTGGGCGGCTTCGACGTTCAACCTTCTGGACGCACGTGAGCGGGGAATGACGGTCACCGGCGCTGCCAAAGGCACGCTGACCCCGACCTTTGATGAGACGATCAAAAAGGACGTTTTGGAATTCGATTACTCGATCCCTCAAGGCGCTATGGCTACTGCGTGGATCAAGAATTTTCCGGCGGAGCTCACGTCTTCGGCGGTCAATAGGGCCAAGATCGGCGTCAAGACCTTCGTGGCCGTTCAGGCGGACGAAGTCTCCGTAACGATGGAAGTACGTGGGGTTCAAGGGGTTCAGCGGGTCCCTCTCCGCCTTAAGAATGGTTGGAATTCCGTCGAGGAAACACTCAATTGGGCCAAGATCGGCGCTTTTAAAGAGGTCGCTTTTGTGGTCAGTTCGAAAGGCGTCGCCCCAGTTGCTGAGGGGACTTTGTCCCTTTCTTTGGAGTTCATTCAACAAGTGGCGGCTGTCAAACCCGTGACATCTCCTGCTGTGATGCCTGCCGTAGAAAAAACTGCATCAAGTACTATCACAAAAACAGTTGTTGCCGGCGTCGTAAAAACCGGCGCGACATTTGCTCCCCAGGCAACTGCAACGCCTGCGGCAGTTCCCGTGGCCAAAGTTCCCGCGGCCGTAAAGGCAACGCCAGTCGTGAGTCTTGCCAAAACCTCTGTACCATCTGTCCGGTCCTCGTTCGGTCTTCTGGATGCCGGAGATAGGGGAGTGTCCCATAACGGATCCGCCAAAGGCGATATGACGTTCTCCTTCGATGAAGAATCAAAGAAAGATATTTATGACCTGGGATATACATTGCCGGAAGGATCTTCGATCACCGTCTGGACAAAAAAATTTCCTGCTGATCTGACCGGTGCGCCTATGAACACGATCGAGTTCGGCCTCAGGGCACTTGAGGCGCCGCAACTCACTCAGCTTTCGATCACAGCGGAGGTGGTCGGAACGGCAAATACGCAGAAGATCCCGCTCGGTCTGAAGCCGGGATGGAATGCTATCCGGAAATCAGTCCACTGGAAGAAGATCGGTGAACTGAAGGAAGTGAACTTTATTATCAGTCCCAAAGGGCGCGCGGGATCTATCAAAGGTACCTTGTATCTGGGGTTCGATTTTTGCAAGACGACTTTTTTAAAGCAATATCTTGTTGCCATAAAATTCGGATCAGTCCTGGTCCTTGCGTTCCTCCTGGCGCTTTTGACCGCTTTTTTAAACAAGCTCTTGGGTCAAAATCGTGATGTGGCACAGTCCCGTCCGGCAAACTGTCAGGGTCCGGATATTGTTTCCCCGAAAGAAGTTTCGATTCTCTCGAGACTTAAAAAAGATCTTCTCTATGGAGCAATCACGGTATTGATCTTGGGAACGGCGATAGGGATCTATTCGTTAGGGGCCTTGGAAATTTTGAGCTCGGGTTCCATGGTGGCCATTCTTGCCGTAGCAGCCTTGGGGGCCTTGATCGCGGAATGTTTGAAACACCAATTTACGGGGAAGCATCTCACAGCAGTCGAAGTTTTCCAGAATGTTCTGGTGGCAGGGCTTCTCGCGGCATCTTCAAGCCGCCTGGAACTCCTGCAGGCTCCCACGATGTGGTGCCATCTCCTCATGATCAATAAGCTTACGGCGACGGTCGCATTCCTGATCTATCAGATCTTTAATGCTCATGAGTTCGCTTCCTTCGGAAAAAATCTGAAGGCTGTCCCTGGAGCTTTGATTATCGGGACGCCCTTCATGGTAGGTTGGCTGCTTCTGCTTGAAAACGTGACTCTCTTGCAGACCCTGACCTACAGCGCTACATTAGGACTTTTGGCCGCGTGGCCCGCACTTCTCGAGGGAATAGGCCGGCTTCTGGTCGTGTTCGTTTTCAACGAACTCCTTGCCGTCGGGATCGGGTACGTGACGAAAGGGAGACTGCTCCGGACGGTCAAGGCTCATTTATTTCTTCTGCTCGTTTCTTTAGGGGTTGTGGTAGCTCCCTCCATTGCGAATTTGGGGTCGCTCTCCTGGGTGGCCAGTTTACCGGAAATAGGGAGAACCCTTATTTCCGTCCTCGCCACCTTGCTTTCCTTCGGCGGATTATGGGGAGAAATTTATCTCATCACGGGGATTCTGTTGGATGGCGGCAAGCGCATTGCCCCTTCGGCAGAAAACATTTTTAAAAATGTAACGACTGGTATGAAAAAAGGTATGGCTTACAGCGGCATTCTGATGACGATCCTTTACACGCTTTCGATGATTTTCGCGGCCCCTGCGGCACAAAAGATCATGGCCTCCTTTCCTTACGTGATCGGGATCCTTCTGGGGGCTTTGGTGTTTCCGTTCGTGAAAACTATTATCGAGACCTTCGACGGCAGTTTGCCGTTCTTCGAGCGGGTGCGCTACAGCTATCGCAGTAAAACACTTTACGCTCGTGGAGCGGTGGCCGGATTTGGACTTGCTTATATGATCGCTCAAGGGTACATTGAAAAATCAATTTCCGACAGGGTCGTCTTTGGTCTCCTGATCGGCTTTTTTGCTTCTGGCGGCATGAGTTTGCTGCGGGACATTTACTATGCCTCACGGGGCTGCGGGAAGGTCCAGTCCTGGAGGCTTTATTTCGTTGATTCGCTTCTCGGCATTTTTCTCGGAAGCGCCGTCGCTTTTTATCTGGACACTCAACAAGTCGCGGTCATCCTTTACAAGTTCAAGCTTTATGTCACCACGCATTTTTCGGCTGTGCAATATTCGTCATATCCCGCTTTCAACTCTTTAGGGGAAATGTCTTATACGACCTATCCCTATTTGAATTCCTTGGGGCATTACGTCCAGCCTGTCCTGATCAGCAAATGGGGTCAAATGGACCTGGGGTATTGCCCGGGCGGCGTCAAATTGCTTTTCACCGAGTCGTTGGATGGTGTGATCAAATGGTCGGTGGCCACGTGGCTTTTCGCCGTGAACAAAGTGTTCATGCAGGCGTTCTTTGACAAGGATAAAACGCCGATCAAGTTCTTCTTTTCAAAAGCGGGCCTGGCCCAATTAAGCGAGCTGATGGTCCATGTGTTGCGGTGGGGTCTCTGGATGTCGCCCATTATCTACACGTTCTTGCGAATGATGCCCAACCCGACTTGGTACAACCAGGACGGTGCGATCCGGACGCTCTTTGCCATTTACAACAACCTGACGATGTCGGCCCCCGCGTTCGTGGCATGGAGCATGAAGATGTTCGTCTGGATCCTGGCGTTCGATTTCTTCCGGATCCTGATCTGGATGGATCACATGGGGCTGCGCGTTGCAACGCTCGTGAACTTAAGCTTCCTCGGCATGGACAAGCTAGACGAAAAAGTCTCGAAATTCATCGGCAAAGCGGCAGCGCAGCGATATATCCCGGAAGGGGTGAAGAGGTTCGCGACATGGGCCCCACTTTTGATCCCTTTCTATATTCCGCGCGGCGAGCAGTGGGATGAAGTCTGGAGTTCGGCGGAGAAGATCCAAAATGCCGCGAGGGGGAAGGGGCTGATCCCTTTTCTGCAAGCTCTCTCGATGCTGCAGATGCTACTCCTCGTAGTGTTGTGCATTCTGGTTTGTACGGGATTTTCATTCGTGGTTCGGTTATTGCGCCGCCGCTCTCGTGCGCGTTCGATCCAAAGTTGTGAAGTGGCAAATCTTGAGTATAAAGTGGTGGCCAAGAAAAATGGGGAGATCTACAGCGAACTCCTCAGCAAAGAATGCGATATCAGTCGACGTTCTTATGATCAGATCGATCCTTGCGGCCGTGTTCTCTATCTCGTAGACACGGCGGCGGGCTCGGACGGCAAACCCCAGGCTTGGCCGGTCGCAGGAAATTTCCCGGCCGAACAGTTCGAGCCATCCCAGGTCGAGCGTTGTGAGGATGTTCTGAAAGTCACCAACACAAGCCATGGAGTGAAGACCACGATCGAGATCAGTCTTCCCGACAAGGAAAGCACGGCGGAGCTTTGGAAGATCACGATCGAAAATCTGACCGAAAGGTCGCGTCAGTTAAAGGTCGTTCCGTACCTCGAATGGGTCCTCAACGGCGGTCTTCATGACCGTTTTCACACGCAGTACGCCCGCTTGTATCCGGAAATGGAGTACGTCGCTGGAGCCAACGCGATCCTGTCATGGCAGAAGAGCACAAAATCCATGGGGCTCTTGGCCTCGGATGTTGCACCGGAAGGTTTTCATACCGGGCGGGTGGATTTCATCGGCCGCGGCCAGAGCCTTTGGGCGCCGCGCAGCCTGGAGACGTTGGATTTCCTGCCGGCCAAGGACACGGCGGCCTATCCGACATTTGATCCGATCGGCAGTTTGATGGTGAATGCGCTTGTGGCGCCCAAATCGACCGCGACGGTGCGTCTCATGATCGGTTACTCGAGGAATAAAAAAGTAGCGCTTGAGATGATCGCGAAATATCTTAAACCGAACCCAGCCCATGGCACGGCACTTCCGTCAAGAAAGCATCGCGCGCTTTTGATTGGCCACGGAGAGATCCCGCCCGGAACGCCGCAACCTTATTACGAATTTCTGGACAGTGGAAATAAGCTGAAGGTGTTGACACCTTACACGCCGCGTCCTTTCGATCACGCCATGTCAAATGCGCTTCATTCGACGATGGTGACGAACCGGGGACTTCACACGTCGTGCAATGGTAATTCCCAGCAGAACCGTCTGACGCCGGACTGGCCGGATACGGTGACGAAAGAAATACCGACGGAAGCGATCTATCTTTATGATCCGGATCGTGACGAATGGTATTCGCCGACGTATCAACCTTTGAATGACAATAACGCCAGGCATGAGTCGGAGTTCAGCGTGGACGGGACGGCGGTCTTCCGCATGAAAGACGGAAGTCTTTCCTCCCAGTTGACCGTCTATGTGCCGCCCGCGGATCCGCTTGGTGTGTATTTACTGACCCTGAAAAATGACGAAGACAAGCCCCGACGCATGCGGATCGCGCCCTATTTTCAGATGGTGCTGTCCTTTCAGCCGGAGAGATCGGGGCCGCTTGAGGTGCGCCACGACAGGTCTTCGGATGCGCTTTACTTTTCGAATTGCCGTAATATCTTCCGTTCCGGATGGGCGTTCGCTTCGATGTCGATCCCGGCAGATTGCGTGGAAACAAAGCGCGGCCGGTTCTTCGGATCGCATCGCGGAGTCAAGCGGCCGTTCATGGTGGAGAATGCCGCGTCCGATGCGACAGAGCTAAACGACGGCGGACAGATCGCGGGTTTTGTGGGGACGGTCGAGATCCCGGCTCGCGGCGAGTGCACGGTTGCGATCGTGCTTGGCCAAGCGGAAGATCATAAAAGCGCCGTCGCACTGGTGCAGAAATACAAGAACCTCGAGACCGTCCGCAAGGAACTGGAAGGTACGCGCCAGTGGTGGCTCGGGCTCATGGGAACGGTCAAGGTCGAAACCAACCAGCCGGAGTTCGACCGGTACCAGAATTGGCTTAAGTATCAGGTTCTGGCCGAGCGCATTTGGGCCCGGCGGGGGTTCTATCAGACAAGCGGTGCTTTCGGTTTCCGCGACCAGCTCCAGGACACCATCAATCTGATCTGGGTGGATCCGGCCCTGGCGCGCAAGCAGATCCTTTTGCACGCGTCCCAGCAATTTGTCGAAGGCGATGTGACCCACTGGTTCTTTACATTGACCGACGGGCGCGCGGCGTTCTCATGCCGCTCCCACGCCTCCGACAATCCGCTCTGGCTGGCCTGGGGTACGGCGGAGTATGTCCGGGCGACGGGAGACCACACGATCCTGGATGAAATGGCCGCATATCTTATCTCCGAGTTCCCGTTCGCGCCCCTGCCGAAAAATAAGCAGGGATGGGGGCATTTGTATCACCGGACGACACGGGCGGACACGCTTTACAAACATTGCATGAAGTCGATCGATCTTGTGATCAAACAGCGCACGGGTAAGAACGGCCTGCCGCTCATGGGGGTCGGTGACTGGAACGACGGATTGGACGAGATCGGGAGTGAAGGTCACGGCGAGAGCGTGTGGCTCGGTTT
>JBDRCT010000047.1:0-9852 GCA_043821445.1 Candidatus Omnitrophota bacterium
CTAAAAGAAGTGTACCTGTTTTTAAATCTATTGTCAAATTTTTGAACGCTATATATTGCTATATATTGATATATCGAATTTCGATTAGTTTTTGCCTTTGATTCATGGGAAAAATATCCTTTTATAATTAAATTACTTTAATGATCCAGGAGATTGCAGACCGTAAGGCAATACACGGGGCAGATCACTATTATTTTGTCTCATTTTCTGATCGAAAATCGGGAAAAAAGATCCTATCCGAAACAAGTCATTTTCAGCGCCGCTAGAAGCACGGAACACAACATGCAAAGTATTTTTTTATACGCACCCAACATGCCCTGTGTCGTAAAACACGTGCTCATGTCCATAAAATTGATTGATTTTCAAAAAGAATATAGCTATCTTATCGCTCATGACGAATTCCATGAAAAGCAAAGTCGCCCTTATCACCGGAGCTTCTCGCGGGATCGGACGGGCCATTGCTCTCCGCTTAGCCGACGAGGGTGTGAATGTCGCGGTGAATTATCTTCAGAATGAAGAAGCCGCCCAAAAAACCGTCGAAGAACTTCTCGTGAAAGGGGTCAAGGCCGCTGCGTTCCAGGCGAATGTCGGTGACCTTGATGCTCATAAAGTTCTCTTCGAAGGCGTCCTTCAAACGTTTGGAACACTCGACATCTTAATCCACAATGCCGCGCTTGGTGCCTTCAAGCCCGTACATCAGCTCAAAATGAATCAATGGGACCTTTCAATGAATATCAATGCCAAGGCATTTCTCGCGCTCGTGCAAAAAGCACTTCCGACCCTGGAAGCCAAAAAAGAAGGCATCATCATCGCCCTTTCAAGCCTTGGCGCGCACCACTTCATCCCCAATTATGGAGCCATCGGAATCTCTAAGGCCGCGATCGAAACCACGGTCCGCTATTTGGGAGTGGAATTGATGCCGAAAGGTATACGGGTTAATTGCGTCTCAGGCGGGCTCGTGGACACAGACGCGCTGAAAATGTTTCCGTTCCTTGATGACTTTAAAAAGGAAGTGTTGAAAAGAACCCCGGGAGGAAGGATCGGAAAGCCGGAAGATCTCGCACGCGTCGTCGCCTTCCTCTGATCCCCCGAATCCTCCTGGATCGTTGGCCAAACAATCACCGTCGACGGCGGACTCTCTCTCATCTGATATCCGTGCCACGATGTACGCCCCGCAGGTGTGCACGGGTCCGTTCCTCAAACTGTAATGTTTCCCTGCTCGTTATCTTTTGGAACAAGGTTTGTTGTGTCAAAACCAACCTGCTTGGCCTGGCTCTCCCCCTCCGCGTTGGTATGCCAATATCCCGCCGTTCCGGCGACGCGGACACAACCAGCGAACAAACCAGGAACTAAGAGGCAGAGGAACATAGACGCATAGAAAAAACCGAAGATCTGTTTTCGCTTTATTCTTCCTTTGCTTCTCCGCCTCTTCGCATCTCTACTTCTCATTTTGCAGCCCTCTTCCCGAATAAGAATAGCCCGAGAATCAAAAAACATGCCGTGGCGATATGTGGAAAAACATGACCGCCCCGCCGAAAAAGTGTCCGCTCTGCCACGAGCGGCAGATCGAATGTCTTCTGCCCCATTACAAAAGTCTCTTCGCCGTTCGCGTTCTTGACGGTGGCGAGCACGCGTCCTTGGTGAGAAACAAAAGCCGAAACACCGGTATTCGCCGCACGCACGATCGATACGCCATTCTCAATCGCGCGAAAGATCGACGCCTGAAGATGCTGGAAAGGCGCGCTGGTCTTTCCAAACCAGGCATCATTCGTGATCACGACAAGGAATTTTGCATCGCGGTCCGCCAAGTCCCGGGCGAGATCCAAAAAGATATCTTCAAAACAGATCAAGACCCCGAAGGGCCAGTCCTCGCGCGCCCAGCGGAAAATCACAGGTACGGCCCCGGCGTTAAAATTACTGATCCCAAGCGCATCTGCAATAGGCTTCAGTCCTCCGAAAATAGATTTTAGCGGGACATATTCCCCGAACGGCACGAGCCGGAGTTTGTCATAACGTTGTCCGGAGGCGCCGGATTTTTCAAGAAAATAAGCGCTGTTATAGGATTCTTTCTCGCTTTCCCATTCGAGCCCTCCGAGCAAAAGCGGCGTTTGGATCTCTTCCGCAAGCCGGGAGATCCGCTCCGCCTGAAGATCCCTGTTGAAATACCCCGGAAAAGCCGCCTCCGGCCAAATGATCAGATCTGTCTGTTCGAGCGCCGCAAGCCGGGTCAATTTCTCATGAATCTCAAGGATCTTCTCCTTCGCCATGAGCTCCCATTTTACAGACTGAGGAATATTCCCTTGCACGACCGAAACGCGCAGATATTCTTTGGGGTCCAAAAATTTCGCGAGCGTCAGTTTTCCATATCCCCAAAGCCCCGCCAGCACACAAACGATGACCGCCACCAAACCAAGAGCCGTCTTTCGGTTCTTGCGCTCGAACCAGGCGTAAAAAAGGGATGCGTTCACCAGCGCGATCAAAAATCCAAATCCATAGGCACCCAGGACGCTTGCAAACTGAATAAGAGTAACGTAGGAGGATTGGGAATAGGCGAGCAGATTCCATCCAAAACCGGATACCGGCATTTCGGAACGCAGGAATTCCGTTACCGTCCATGCAAGCGAGATCCACAGCACCTTGAAAATAATGGGCTTGGAAGACTTGATCCCCGCGTACGCGAGCCACGCGAATATCATGATATAAATCGATTCCATCAGCGTCACGATCAGCCAGCCTAGGGTCGATACGTGCGTAAGCCAGTGAATGGAACAAAGAAAGAAAAGGATCCCTGAGATCAGCCCAAAGCCCAGGGCCTGCGAATTGTTTTGAGCATGGTGAAGAGAGGCGAGAAGCGGCACTAGAGCAAGCCATGCCAGGAATCCCCAGCCTGAAGAGGGAAAGGACAACGCGAGCAGAAGCCCGGACACTACCTGGTAAAGGTACGGAGTACGGAGTACGGAGTAAGGCGTGTTCGTTACCTCCGTACGCCGTACGCCGTACGCCTTACTATGCATTAACACCGCAGCACTTTTTGTATTTTTGACCGCTGCCGCAGGGACAGGGGTCGTTCCGGCCGACTTTCTCATGGGTCCGCTTGATCGGAGCCGGGGCTTGATCGTCCGGCGCTTCATTGCGCGGCGAAAAGGGCGACGGAGCGCCCATGCCTCGGGGCAATTTTGCGGAAGACGCTCCTTTGCTTTCTGAGAATCCGGCCTCCGGATGAAGATACTGGGCATGAGACTCTTCGATCGGGTTTACCGGTTTGACCTCACGGACCTGCTGGACCCGGAAAAGGAATTCGATGGCTTCTTCTTTGACACTGTCCGTCATTTGATCGAACATGTCAAAGGCCTCACGCTTGTATTCCACAAGCGGGTCGCGCTGGCCATAAGCGCGCAAACCGATTCCTTCCCGGAGATTATCGAGTCCATAGAGGTGTTCTTTCCATTTCGTGTCGATCACCTGAAGCAGGATGAAACGCACCAGATACTGCATGCGCTCCGGCCCAAATTCTTGTTCCCGGCGCTCTAACTGTTCCCGTACTTTGTCTTCCAGGGCTTCGAGCAATCCGTCCATATCATCTAAATTTTTGTCCATCACTTCACGGAAACCCGCGCCGAACTTTTCGCTTAAGGCCGTGATCAACCCTTCAGGGTTCTTGTTCTCTTCACGGACATCTGGATTGATATAGGTCAGGACCATGTTTTCCACCACATTCTCGACCATCAGAAGAACATGCTTCTTCAGCTCTTCCGGAGAACCCTTCAGCACCAGATCGCGCTCGCCATAGATCAACTCCCGCTGGCGGTTCATCACGTCATCATATTCGAGCAGGTGCTTGCGGATCTCGAAATTGTGCGCCTCCACACGCTTCTGAGCCGTCTCCATGGCACGGCTCACGAGGGGATGCTGAATCTCATCCCCTTCCTGCATCCCGAGGCGCTGCATCATGGCAGAGATCCTGTCGGACCCAAAAAGCCGCATGAGTTCATCTTCCATGGCGATAAAGAACTTAGAGGAACCCGGGTCACCCTGGCGTCCGCAACGGCCGCGCAACTGATTATCAATACGCCGGGCCTCATGCCGCTCGGTACCGATCACGGTAAGTCCACCCTTCTCTGCTACGCCGGGCCCGAGCACGATATCGGTCCCGCGGCCAGCCATATTAGTCGCGATCGTCACAACGCCCGGCTGTCCGGCCTGCGCCACGATCTCGGCTTCTTTTTCGTGATACTTGGCATTTAAGACGACATGGGGAAGATTGATCTTCTGGAGCATGCGACTCAAGCGTTCGGACTTTTCGATCGAGATCGTCCCGACCAGTACCGGGCGTCCCTTTTTGTGTTCTTCCACAATTTCACGCACCACCGCCTCGAATTTTTCTTTTTCGGTCCTGTAGATACAATCCGCCGAATCGATACGAATACACGGACGATTCGGCGGCACTACGACCACATCCAATTTGTAGATCTTATCGAATTCGACCGCTTCGGTCGCGGCAGTACCGGTCATGCCACCGAGTTTTTTGTACATACGGAAATAATTTTGAAATGTCACGGTTGCGAGCGTCTGATTTTCGCGACGGATCTCCACACCCTCCTTGGCTTCAAGCGCCTGGTGCAGCCCGTCCGAAAAACGGCGCCCCGGCATCAGGCGGCCCGTAAATTCATCGACGATCAGGATCTCGTCGTCTTTGATCACGTAGTCCACGTCTTTCTCGAAAAACTCCTTGGCGCGCAAAGCGGTCATGATGTGATGCCGCTCCGCGACCGTATCCGAGTCGTGCATATTGCTCACGCCCATGAGCTTCGCGGCCTTGGTTTCCCCCTGTTCGGTCATGCGGATCGTCTTGGCCTTTTCATCCGCAATGTAATCTACCGTTTTCTTGATCTCTTCAAGCTTGGCCTTCCACTCGGGATCGACCTCCTCCTTTACGATCCGGTGGCCCTTGAGCGCGATCGCCGCATGGTGGGCTTTATAATATTTGTCCGTCGACTCTTCTGCGGGGCCGGAGATGATCAGCGGCGTGCGGGCTTCGTCGATCAGGATTGAATCCACTTCGTCGACGATCGCGTAATGGAGCGGCCGCTGGACACGCATCTCGATACTTGTGACCATGTTGTCGCGCAAATAATCAAAGCCAAACTCGTTATTCGTCCCGTAGGTAATGTCCGAGGCGTAGGCTCGCTGGCGCTCTTCTTGAGGGATGTCATGCTGGATGACTCCGACCGTCATCCCGAGAAATTCATAGATCGGCCCCATCCAGTTGCGGTCGCGGCGGGCCAAGTAATCATTAACGGTCACAAGATGAACGCCTTTGCCCTCGAGCGCGTTCAGATAGACCGCAAGCGTAGCGACGAGCGTTTTCCCCTCGCCAGTGGACATTTCGGCGATCTTTCCCTTGTGAAGGACGATGCCGCCGAGAATCTGCACATCAAAATGACGCATCTTGGTCGTCCGTTTCGACGCCTCGCGCACTACCGCGAAAGCCTCCGGCAAAAGATCGTCGAGCGTTGCACCGCCCGCGAGCCGCTTTTTGAATTCATCGGTCTTGGCACGGAGTTCTCCATCTGTCAATTTCTGGATCTCGGGCTCAAAGGCGTTCACCTGCGCCACGATGGGCCAAAGCAGTTTCAGAGTGCGGATATTCTGTGTCCCGAAGATCTTCTTTAAAATATAGTTAAGCATATTTTTATCGAATATCGGATGAAGGATGGCGGATAGTGTAGAATCCGGTTTTACGCCATCCCCTATCCTCCATGCTCCACGCTAGTTTTTTGAGACATTCTGTTTCAAATAGGCTTCGATGAATTCATCCAGCTTGCCGTCCATCACCGCATCCCCGTTCGAGGTCTCAAAGTCCGTGCGGTGGTCCTTTACCATGGTGTAAGGGTGAAAAACATACGAGCGGATCTGGGAGCCCCATTCGATCTTTTTCTTGGGCCCATATTGTGTCGCAAGCGCCGCTTCTTTTTCCTGACGCAATCTTTCATAGAGGCGCGCCTTCAAAACTTTCATCGCCACTTGCTTGTTCTGGATTTGAGAGCGCTCATTCTGGCACTGTGTTACGATCCCGGTCGCAAGATGCGTGATACGGATCGCGCTCGAAGTTTTGTTCACATGCTGCCCGCCCGCCCCACCGGCCCGGAAAGCGTCGATCCGAATATCATCGTCTTTGATCTCGATCTCCGGGATATCATCCACTTCCGCGATCACATCCATGGACGCGAATGAAGTATGACGGCGTTTATTGGCGTCAAAAGGCGATATCCGCACGAGCCGATGCACCCCCGATTCGGCTCTTAAATAACCGTAGGCGTAACCTCCCTGCACAATGAAGGTCGCGCTCTTGATCCCGGCTTCTTCCCCCTGCATCAGATCGACCATCTGCACTGTATAACCGTGCTGTTCTGCCCAACGCGTATACATGCGGTAAAGCATTTGGGCCCAATCACAAGCCTCGGTCCCCCCCGCACCGGAGTTAATGCTCACAATGGCGTTATTGGGATCGAAAGGCCCCGACAAAAGTCTCTGGAATTCGAGGAGCTCTACTTCCCGAGCGAGTTTCGCAACGTCTTCCTGCAGTTCTTTAAGAGATTCTTCCTGGTTCTCGTCCATTATCCCGACGAGCTCCAGAAGCTCTCCTGAGGTTTGATGGGCTTTATGCCAAGGGTCGACGACCTTCTTGAGGACTTTTAAGCGTTCGACTGTCGCCTGGGTGTCCTGCTGTCGGTCCCAGAAATCGGCCGCAGTCATTTTTTCATTAATATTGGAAATCTCACGTTCCTGGGCCTCAAGGTCAAAGATACCCCCTTATCTCTTGGAGTTTTTCCTTGAGATCCGTGATGCGGTCCTTGAGCGCGTCAATTTCTTCTTTCATAGTCTCAATGCCTTTCAATTTTTACGAAGCGGTCCCAATACTGATCAATTACCGCAAAGCGGGAATTGGGGCCGTCCAAGTCGTCATTTATAAAAAGAAAATAAAGACTTGGGCGGAAATTGGAACTATCCCGACTACCATTCAAGTGGAAAAATTTAAAGTCGCGATAGATGGGGTAGTTTACTGAATGAGGTGAGATTTTACAATCGTAAAAGCACGCTTTGCGTACGGCGTAAGGAGTACGGCACTAAAAACTTCTCGCCGTACGCCGTACACATACCGCCGTACGGTTTTAGATCATCGGATTGCGCCTGTGCTTTACCGTAGAAAGCTTTGCGGCTATTGCAAAAAATCCGACAAACAGAATCAGGCTCTTCGGATCAAAAGCACGGAACCCAAACGCGATGAAATAGAGAATCAGGCACATGGTCACCATTAACGTGCAACTGGCAACTAGCTTATGCCTCTGGGGCTCTGTCATGGATCACCTCCTATTTGCCGCTAGGGTGCAAACCACACAATACCGCCTAACTTCCGGCACTCTTATCTACGCACTATTCTAGACCTTTTGAAGGAGCAATACAACCATCACGGGAAGGAATAGAGGGTATCGCGTACGACGAGAAAACTCACGCCGTACCCCTTACACCTTATACTGTCCGGAGCTATTCCAATTCGAAAAATTCTTTCTGCCTTGAAGGAGAGTATTTGATGAGGGTTTTTTCAACGGATCGGAAGGAAATACGCTCTTTGCGGAAATTCTTGTCGATCCAGCGAAAAAGCTCTGCCTTCTTAAAACGAACGCATTTGCCAAGTTTCACATAGGGAATGAGCCCGAGATGCACCCATTGATAGACCGTGGAGGGTTTTACCTCGATCAATTCGCTTACTTGCTTCGCCGTCATAAGTCGTTCCATAAACGCTCCGTCAGGCTTGTTTGTTTTCCTTCTTCGTAAGAATGTCTATCAGAAATAGTGTCACTTTTCCGATGAGCCATATTGCAAGAAGCAGAACGATCAGTCCGATGGCCAAACGGAGGAATATACCCAACACAAGCAGAAGCGGGAGAAGAAGTATCCCGACACCGGAAAGGACCAATACCATGATGATCACCAACAACCCGACTAGAAATTCTCTCATAAATACCTCCAGATAACTTTATGAAATTAAAACCTTCATTGGTTTCATTATAGCTCAATTACGTCTAAATGAAGAGGAAATTGGGATAATCCTGTGTCAAGTGTCACGGAGTTAAGCCTCAGACAGAAAGGATGCTTTCTTCCTTCCCTAACACATTTTTTTCGCTATAATGCCCTCCTCCTCGCATGCATTTACTTGTAACAATTCTTATGGTGGGCGTAGCTCAGTTGGTTAGAGCACAAGATTGTGGATCTTGGGGTCGGGGGTTCAATTCCCCTCGCCCACCCCAAAAAGCCTTTCGGGACTTTACGTTCTGAAAGGCTTTTTTGTTGTAGGTTGGGGAATTGAAGAGAGCACTGTTTGCAAACATGACGGGGATCATGTTTGTAGTGCGAGTGGCCAACCTGAAGTGAGTGGAACGCACGGAAGGCACCAACTCCCCACGCCCACCCGTTTTTTTATCGCTGCCTGTTAAAAACTTACGATAATTTCCTTTCTTCCCTTCATTTCCAATTTCTGGTTTTGGTGTCTGTCCTAGTGTCCATAAGTTGTCTACAGCCTCCTTCATTTCCTCCCAATTTTATTTCTTTCTTTGAATGATGATAAAACCGCGGTAGTATTCTTTGGGAACAGGCTCAAGTGGCATTCGAATCAGCGGGGATCCTTGGTCTATTTTGTGATTGAATTTAAATGCAGCAGAAGGAACGTTGTGATATTCTAAAAATTTAGCCAAGTAGCAATTAAATAGACCATACACTTCGGTTACACTGAGGCCTCTCGGCTTATAATGCTCGACATCGTAGCCCATGTAGCGGGCGAACTTCACCATGGCTTCATGATAAAAAAGGGAGCCATAAACGAGGACCGCCCTGCCGTTCGGCTTCAAGTGTTTTTCAAGTCCTTTGATGATTGAAAAGCCGAGATCTCCGTTATCCACGAAGTTTGTGTTCACCGGGGCATTCATATTTAAGATGAACGGAGGAGTGGAAAGAATGATGTCGAAGGTTTCCTCGGGTTTTATCACCGCATACGCCGATAGGTCTCCAGGGGGCACATAGCGGGCTTCGATCACATGTGAGAAGTTCAATCGTTTCGAGTTTTCTCGTGTGCATTCGATCGCGGCTTTATCAATATCGGTCGCAACAACTTTTTTCGCGCCGAGTTTTGCAGCATAAAGACCTAAGATGCCCGATCCTGTCCCTATATCCAACACTACCTTATCTTTAAAAAGATCCCGATGCTCCTCCATGTACGGTAACATATCGTTGTGCGTCATTCGAGGGTTCGTGCAATGTTTGTATGAAATCTTCGCTTCTAGGTAAGGGGAATAAATTTCTTCCTTTTCCTGATCGGCTGGATCGTCCTTAGATACTGCGGAAAATCCCCACAAGATCAAACAGAGACAGAAGAGCAGCCCAAGTTTCCCAGGTTGAGATTGGATGAACATTTTACAAATCATTTGAAATCTCTTCTTAAGCTACGTTGCAAACGCCCGCCATAGGAACATGGCACGCACTGACACCTTCATCAAGACGATCCCACCGCTTGTCGGAGGAGATTCTCTCGTCAGATCTAAGGCAAGCCGTTAAATCTTCGCAGAAAGCTTCTGCCAGGGTTTTCTTCAGAGAATACCTCCTCGGATTGGGCGACATTATAAGCTGGGCTAATTCGACTAGCTATGCAAATTTTAGGAAATGTCGTAAGCTAATGAAATGTCCCCTTGCTCTAGCACATGAAATGTCCCCTTCAACCTTAGGCTACAGTATGCGTCAAAACCCCGACATCAGGAGGCTTTATGACGCGATACTCTATGGCCGCTACGGTGAAGGCTA
>JBDRCT010000048.1:0-52865 GCA_043821445.1 Candidatus Omnitrophota bacterium
CATCCATCATCAAGACGGGACGATCAGCATCCAAGATTCCAAGGCTGCCCTGAGTTCGAAGCTTTATCCGGTCGGGGGTTTTGGCTACGACGTCTCTCTGACGATTCCTGAGACCGCGGTTTCTGTGGAGGCGATCGGGGCGGATGTGAACTGGGGTTTTTTGACGAGCCGGGTCTGGGATGTTGTGAGGATGCCGGAAGGGACGGGGTTGAGTTTAGTTCCGGCCAAGGAGCAAAGGTCCACGAGCGTCCGTTCCGAAATGAGGACCGAAAGTTCCCGCGGGAAGGCAAGATCCATACTACCTAAGTTTTTAATGGTTTTAGCCACAGCCAGCGCAGGACTAGGCGCGGGAAATTTGAGCGCGCAGATCATACGGCCGATCGGACGGATATCCGGAGAGCCGGGCCAGAGCACGATCCAGAATCCTGTGCCGGACCGGGGCCAGAGGCCGGGAGAGGGCCGCATCGCGACCCGTCCGGTCGTGATCAGTAATGCTTTTGACATTGTGCGCGTGTGGCTGGATGCGGCAGGCAAAGTATTCGCCCAAGACAGGGCCGGCACGGTCTGGCCGGTCGATAGCGCACTTTCGGCGCGTGAATATTCCGTGTATGGAGGAGGAACTGCCGTCACCGGTATTCCGATGGAGCTTTTTAAGGGGCAGGATTTCAGCTCGGGCCGGGAAGTGACTTTAACGGTGGGTGTTCCCATCGATCCGACGAACCGGGTGCGGGAGAGCAATCTTCCCGCCTTCTTCATCATTCATCATGCGGATGGAAGGATCAGCATTCAGGACTCCAGGGCCCGGGTCAGCGTGTGGGGTTTAGGGCAAGGACTTTATTGGTATGACATCTCGCTAACACTTCCGCCGGATGCGGTCCGCGTGGAAGGGATCGGTGCAAACAAGGGGGTCTTAACGAGCAGGATCTGGGATGTCGTGCGCACGCCGCTCGGCAACAGGCTCCTGGTGCCTTCGAATGACCAAAGGTCCGTCAGTTTGATTCCCAAGACAGCAGAGATCCGTAACCACCTGAACGCAATCACCAGCGTTAACGTCGACGAACATGGCAATGTATCTGTTCCTCTTCCGTACTCGTACGGAGGGACAATGCCGGTGGACGACGAGCACGCTTTCTCCCTAAGCGAGATTCCCGTGTATGGAGGAGAGACCGTTCTAACGGGCATCCCGCGGGGACTTTTTGACGGGAAGGATTTCAGCTCGGGTCAAGAGATAACAGTTGCGTTTCCTGTCCCGATCAACACGACGAACCGGGTGCAGGACGGAAATGTTCCTGCCTTTTTCGTTATCCGTCTTGCCGATGGCCGCGTTACCATCCAGGACTCCAAGGCCGGCTTGAGCATGGCTTTTTTCGGTTGGGGGTATCCGTATAAAGTTTCATTGAGCCTTCCGACCGGTCCGAACGGCGCGGTCAGCGTTGAAGGGATCGGATATTCGAACGGGCATTTGACGAGCATGATCTGGGATGTTGTGCACACGTCTACCGGCCAGGTGCTGCTTGTCCCTGCCGACGACCAAAGATCTTCACGGTGGGGCCCTTTATCCACAGGCTGGACGTTTGCGGCATCGAACGCGAATTATGCATTTCAGACGTTGTTCACAAATCCCGGTAATCCCATGGCCGGCAATGAGGTTTTGAGCGTTCACGATCTGAGAATAGGCAAGACCTGGAAAGCTTATGACAAGAGCGCTGCCCAGGAGGACCTCTGGGATTCCCCGCACTTTGATGTGAGTCCTGACGGAAAATACATGGTGTTCGCGACGCGGATCACGGGCGGCGGGTCGAAGGCGTATGTTTATGCACTGAATGCCGCGCTGGACGTGAATGCCCGGACCCTGGAATTTGTGTTGGACACCGGCCGTGCGGTTCCAAAACCGGGGGGCGCCTATCATTTTTACGAAAATGAGATCCTGATCGATATGGTGGATGCAAATACGTTGTTGCCTGTGGGCGTTTATCATATCGATACGACCACCTGGCAGGGGACGTTCGAACCGGTAGTTCCAGAAGGCGGAGCGTACGCGGTGCCGACCCGTTCCGAGGTCCGTCAAAGTACAGCCGACCGATCACAGCTGATAGCCCATACCGTTGCTGTGGTGCGGCAACTCGGTCCTCAAATTGCAGAAGTCAGGAAAGCGCGTCTCGGATTCAGGCCGAAAGATCTTAGAAAGATCGAAAAAATGGTCGAGGGGACGGGAGTCAACGCTGAACTTTTGGTGAAGGTTCTCGTTGCTGCATTGGCCGGGGGAATTGCATCCCCGGAAATCACAGCGGGACAAATGGCGGAAGTGCTTACGGTGCTTGCGAAAGCGCAAGTAACACCGCTGCCTGTCTTGGTCCAACAGGTGAGAGGAATATTGAACGTTCAAGACGAAGAAGGACTTTTGATCCGGTTCATGGCCCCTGGGACGGCGATCGGGGAGGCTAATCTTGTCGCATTGGCCAACACGAAACAGCACATGATCATTGTCTGGATGGCTGATGCGCAAGACAAGGCCTATTTGAAGTCTCAAGCGACGAAAATGGGGGCGGATTTATTGGAAAACCGTTTTGCCAAAAATCTGGCTATCAAAGACCGCTTTAACATCGCGGTGGTCGATCAGGCGGACCCCATGGCCGGAGTGAACAAAATTATTGAGCAAAAGAAAGCACAGATGCGGGCTATTTCCCGCGGACTGCTGCGTTATGTGTTCATGGGCGATTTCGATTCCTTGAACCGACTCGGCGATACGGTTCAGGGTCTTATGATCGATCAACCTGTGGGTAAGGATGAACTTGAGGAGGTTGCGGCTTTGACCCTCGGGGCACGCGTATCTCAGGAGATTCTTAAGGTTACAGAGGCCGAAGAGATCGAGGATGCTGTCGCGCGAATGCTGGAGAGACAGGGCGCAAAGGGATTTTACAGTTTCAAGTCGGATGTCCTGAATGCGGTGCTTGCGGTTGCGATGCAGGCGCTTCGAGCGATCCGGTCCGCGGCATAAGATTCAAAACAAATTCAACGGAGCCCCACGGTTTTATGGCCGTGGGGCTCTGTTTTTTTCAAGCGCACCCCGGTTTTTCCCCTTTACGAACGGGATAGAGCCAAGTAACATACCTACGATTTTGTTCCGGTAAATCATCTTCCCATGCAAGAGGCAAGCATAGCCTCCAAAATCTTTGTATCACTGCTGAACCTATAAAGGAGAAAATTATGGTCTTTGGATTCCTTCTTCCGAAAGAAACCAGTTTCTTTGATCTTTTTGACAAACAGGCGGATTATGCGGTCCAGGCCGCGACTCATTTTGCAAAAATGGTGTCCGATTATAAGGTCGACGAAGCCGAAGTCGGGATCATGAAGGAGATCGAGCATCTCGGGGATGAAGTTTCGCACCAGATCATGGACCAGCTGAATAACACTTTCATCACGCCCTTCGACCGCGAAGACATTCACGATCTTGCCAAAGAGATGGATGATATCATCGATATGCTTTACACCATCACCAAGCGCCTTCGTGTCTACAAGATCCTCAGCATGGAACGGAATCTTTCGGAATTCGCCCGCGTGATCGAGATGTCCGTCAAGGGCGTTTCTCAGGCCGTCAAAGGGCTCCGGGATATGAAGCAGAATAAAGAGATCCGGAAAGCTTGCATTGAAGTGAATAACCTCGAGAATCTCGGCGACAAGATGCGCGACGACATGTTGGGCGAGCTTTTTGAAAAATACGCCAAAGACCCCGTCGCCGTAGTGAAATGGAAGGATATTTATCAGGACGCGGAAACGGTCCTGGATGTATGCGAGGACGTGGTCCACGTGGTCGAATCCATTCTCGTCAAACACGCCTGATTCTCGATTAAATTTATGAACAAAGATCAGTGCAGTCCTGGTTCTCATCAGAAAATAATAATAAAGAAAACCAGGACGCCTGAGCCGGGGGGATTATTATGACGTCCAGGTCCTCAACTTCTTTTCATGGATGGCGACTTGGGCAGTCCCAATACCCATCAATTTTAACGGAGTTGAAATTGGGGCTGTCCAAACTACCATTCTGGAAAAGAAATAAAAAGTTTGGGCAGCCATGTTTACCCGTTTCATTTAATCAAGGAGAAACATGACCACCTGGATCCTTTTCCTTGTCCTGCTGGCGCTCACGTTCGATTTCCTGAATGGGTTCCATGATTCCGCGAATTCCATCGCGACCGTCGTTTCCACCCGCGTTCTTTCCCCCCAACATGCGGTGCTTTGGGCCGCCTTCTTCAATTTCATCGCGTTCCTTTTCTTCGGACTTCATGTGGCCAATACGATCGGGAAGGGGATCATCGACATTCACATCGTAGACAGCCAGATCATCTTCGGAGCTCTCATGGGCGCTTGCGCCTGGAACATTATTACCTGGTATTTTGGGCTCCCCACCAGTTCTTCTCATGCCCTGATCGGAGGTTTGGTCGGGTCGGCGCTTGTGAAGGCCGGCACGGGGTCTTTGGTTTGGAGCGGCATCATCAAAACGGTCGCTTTTATTTTGATCTCACCTTTGGTCGGGTTTCTTTTGGGTATTCTTTATGGTGTGATCGTCCACTGGCTTGCCCGTAAAAGTTCGCCGGCCGGAGTTGACCATTGGTTCAGAAAAGGCCAGCTGGTTTCCGCGGCGTTCTACAGTTTGGGACATGGAGGCAATGATGCTCAAAAGACCATGGGCATTATCGCGAGCCTGCTTTTTAGTGCGGGGCTTCTCGGCAAAGAATTCCATATTCCCTTTTGGATCGTGATCACATGCCATACTGCGATCGCGCTTGGCACGATGTGCGGCGGTTGGAGGATCGTAAAGACGATGGGCCAGAAAGTGGCGAAACTCCGTCCTGTGGATGGTTTTTGCGCGGAGTCAGGGGCTGCCACGAGCCTGTTTATGGCCTCAGCGCTCGGGATCCCGGTCAGTACGACGCACACGATCACAGGCGCGATCATGGGCACAGGCTCTCTGAAACGCATGAGCGCGGTACGGTGGGGCGTTGCGGGGAATATCGTGTGGGCGTGGATCATCACGATCCCGTGTTCGGCGGCGATCTCAGCCCTCTCTTACGTTGCAGCGAAATTATTTTTTAAATAGCCGCTTCACAAACCCGGTCTTTTTTCCGCCCTTATCCTGTTTTTCAAAAGTGGACAGGCAAGCGCTTAATGCCTGCCCCCTTTAAAATCAGAACTTCCCGTCTAACCTCACGATTTCCTCATTTCCAGCGAAGGAGCTACGGAAGGGTCGAGGGTGGTTTGAGCGTCTGATGCAGAAGACGACTCGGCCGTGGACGGACCTTCCAGAGCCATGTCGGCATCCGTGCTTGCGGATACGTTTACATTTGCGGAAGCCGGCAATGTCGGCGTGGCCGCAGGTTTCGGGGCTTCGGACGGTTTTTTCTCTTTCTGCGCAGGAGGAGTTATTTTTGTCGCGGGTATTTTGCGGGGCTTGGCCAAATAAACGGGTACTGCTTTTGCGGAAGAACTGGGCGCGGGAGTCGGGGTCGCAAAGCTCTTGTCCTTTTCATCCAAGAACACTTCTTTGGTTCCGGGCGGGACCCTCAGAATAAATTCCAACGGATCGACCGTATCCAAGGCCGTGACCTGCGTGAAGAAGATCGCGCTGCCCTTTTTTGTTTCGGGAGACGTGATCGTGATCTTTTTCGGGAAAATGATCGGACCGTAGGAATCGGCATGACCCCGAAGCTCGCGAAAGTCATAGCGCTGGATTTCTGTCACCGGCCGCCCCTCCGCATTATAAAAAAGTTCACCGCGAACATCCCCCTCGGGCGTCAGGTATAATCTTCTTTCCAGCTTTCCTTCATTCTTATTCCGGCCATAAACGTCCAGGCTCGTGATGGCGGAGTTGGTCCGTTCGATCTTGGCGCGGCGAGCGTCTACGGCCAGCGGTTTGAGCGCCCGATAAAGATCACGGGCCTTGAGATGGCTTTCAATGTCCGGAGAATCCTCCAGATCAAAGATGGATCCGTGATAGACCGTGTTTTGAGCGGGGAGATAAAGATCAAAACGGCGGTCGAGCGTACGGAAAACGAATATCAATTTCTGCCGGACGTCTACGCAGGTGAGGAACATGCGCTCGTCAAGGCGCTGATACAGAAGTTCGCCGCCGCACATGGCGTTCGGATCCCCGGCCTTTGCAAAAAAGAGGAACACATCCGCGCGGATCGCGATCCAACGGTAATGGCGGGATTCGATCTTCCGGAGAATGCCCTCCAGCTCCGCGCCTGGAGCCGTTTCTGCTCGAGAGGGGGAACCGAAGCTTAAAAGGGAGACGAGAAAGAAGACCCAGAAAAAGGAACGCGGTAAGCGAACCATTTAATCCTGCGGGGTTTCGGCGAGGGTTTTTTTTGTATGGAGGATGCGTTGAATGGCGGTCACATGAGTG
The DNA here is from genome assembly GCA_043821445.1 of Candidatus Omnitrophota bacterium. Classification (GTDB taxonomy): domain Bacteria; phylum Omnitrophota; class Omnitrophia; order Omnitrophales; family Aquincolibacteriaceae; genus Aquincolibacterium. Next base: position 6,407 of record JBDRCT010000048.1, read on the forward strand.
CCGACGACCAGGACCAGCAACACAAGTTTCAGAAGCGGCGTAATGAGGGTCCCCACGATCAAGAGAACGATCCTTTCCGATCTTCCGAAGAAGCCGACGCCGCAATTTTTGATAAAATTTTCGGCCCGCGCTTTGGTATAACTGACCGCGAAAGAGCCGAGGATTATGCCGAGCGTGACGAAGAACCAGAAGGGCTCGCCAGCCCGTGCAAAATGGGTCGCGAGGCCCGCCAACACAAAAAAATCGGAATAACGGTCCACGGTCGAATCCAGGAACGCGCCGAAGGGGCTCGCTTTTCCTGTGGAACGCGCCAAAGGACCGTCGAGCAGATCGGCGGTTCCGGCCACGGAAAGCAGGATCCCCCCGAGGAAAAGATAACCTTTTGCGTAGATGACGCCGGTCAGAAGGCTGAGCGCAGCTCCCGCGAACGTCAGCTGGGTTGGAGAAATACCCTGTGAGGCTAAAAAAGAAACGATCCTCGTGACGATCGGTTCTACTTTTGGATAAAGAGTCTCACGCAGGGACATGGGCCATCACCGAGGGCAGGTGCCCTGGATGAACTTACGGACAAGTTCCTTGGCTTCGTAATCCACGATCTGTTTGGGCGGATGTTTCATGGTGTAAGCGGACATGGAGATGAGCGGTCCGCCGATCTTGCGGTCCCGCGCGATCTTGCAGGCCCGGATCGCGTCGATCGAACAGCCCGCGCTATTGGGCGAATCCTCGACTGAGAGGCGCATCTCCGCTGTAACGGGAAAGCCGCCAAAACCCCGGCCCTCGATGCGCAAATAACAGACCTTATTGTCGTTTTGCCAGGGCACATAATCCGAAGGACCGATGTGGATATTGTCATCGTCGAGCGGCACATCGAGCTGACTTTGGACTGACGAGGTTTTGGAGATCTTTTTCGATTCCAGGCGTGAACGATTGAGCATGTTGAGGAAGTCTGTGTTGCCGCCGATGTTCAATTGGTACGTGCGGTCGATCTTGACGCCGCGGTCCATAAAAAGCTTTGCGAGCGTACGGTGCGTGACCGTAGCACCGATCTGGGCCTTGATATCATCACCGACACAAGGGATACGTTTGGCCTCAAAACGTTTCGCCCAGGCCGGATTAGAAACGATAAAAACAGGCATGCAATTAATAAGACTCACACCTGTCTTCAGGCACGCCTCGGCGTAAAATTCGGTGGCTTTCTGAGAGCCGACGGGAAGGTAGTTGATGAGAATTTCCGCGCCGCTTTCCCTGAGGACTTTTTCCACATTACAAGGTTTTTTATCAGAGGGAAGGAAGGTGCGGTCTTCCTTATAGGAGGCCATGTGTTCGGAAAACCCGTCAAGAATATGGCCCATGTCGACCTTGACCTTGCTTTTGGGGAGCGAGCCGATGGACCAAACGCAATTGGGTTTTGCGGCAAGCGCGACATCCAGGCGTTCGCCTACTTTACGCCTGTCCATGTCAAAAGCCGCCACCACCTCGATGTCATGGGGGAGGTATCCGCCCATGTCGTAGTTCATAAGGCCAAGATGCTCAATGGGCTTATTCTTTCCGGATTTTTGGTTGGCTATCGCGCGGTAGTGTTCGATCCCTTGCACGAGGGACGCCGCGCAATTTCCAACACCCACGATCGCAATATTGATCTTCCCCATTGATTCCTCCCGTTTGATTTGCATGAAGACGATGGGATTTTAAGCCGATGGCGAGATATGATAGCAGTAAGTCCTTGAAAATCAAGCGAAACAAGGCGTTTCTAAGCATTATTGGGAGCGAAGGTTACGCCGCGTACGTCCGATAACCCTAAACTTTGTTTGAGCTTTTCCTATTTTATCTTTATGCTAAAATGCAATCCGTTCATAGGTTACAAACCGTTCTGTTTTTAACAAAGGAGTGGGCTCATGGCTTCTTATGAGGATTTTCAGAAATTAGATATCAAGGTAGCCGAGATCGAAAGCGTGGCTCCGCATCCGAATGCGGACCGGCTTTATGTCCTTGGCATCAAAGTGGGCGAGGCACGCAAGCAGATCGTGGCCGGCATCCGGGCCTACTACACCGAGGACGAGCTCAAGGGGAAGAAGATCGTGATCGTTGACAATTTGGAACCAGCCGTCATTCGCGGCGTAGAATCCCAAGGGATGCTTTTGGCAGCCTCCGATGCCACGCTCCTCACCCTCGTTGTTCCCGAACGTCCCATTTCCGATGGTGCGAAAGTAAAATAAGTTCGGTACGGCGTAAGACGTACGGCGTCACACGAAATTCTTTTCGCCTTACACCGTACGCTTTGCGCAGTGATATTCTTGTCAAAGGACATGCCTTATGTTACTATTCCGCCACTATGATAGACACGCGCGGCTCTCGCCACTCAACAAAGCACCTCGACTTTCAGCCGTTCAGGGCCTGGCGCTATGACCCTGAACGCGTCAAAATTTCCGAAGTGCTCGCGCCGCCTTATGATGTGATCTCTCCTGAGAAACAAAAAAAGCTTTATGAAAGCTCACCGTTCAATAGCGTCCGTCTTATCCTGAACCGGAAAGATCCCGCGGATACGGACAAAGATAACGCCTACACCCGGGCTCGCGATACATTCCAAGAGTGGCAGAAAAAAGGTATTCTCATCCAGGAGCACGAGCCCTGCTTTTATGTGTATCGGCAAACTTTTAAAGATCCGGTAACGCAATCGGTTAAGAATCGGTTCGCACTCCTGGGTCGCGTCCGGCTTGAGCCGTTCGAAAAAAGCATTATCGTTCCCCATGAGAAGACGCTCCATGGCCCCAAAGAAGATCGCATGCGCCTTCTCCGGACGGTGCGGACCAATTTCTCTCCCGTGTTCGGCCTTTACAAGGACCGAGGGTTCGAGATCCGGAGCATTATTCAAGATCCCATGAACTCCAACCCCATCTTTGAGGCTGAGGATGACGACAAGATCGTGCACACGCTTTGGGCGATCGAGGACATGGACATCCTGAACAAGCTCCATAAGACTTTGGCCTCCAAAAAGGTTTATATCGCGGACGGACATCACCGCTACGAGACTGCATTGGAATATGCCCGGCAGCAAAGAGAAGAACATCGCTCTTCGGACCTTGTGCTTTTTCCGTTCGATTACATGTACATGGCGCTCGTAAGCTTTGATGATCCCGGGTTTATCGTCCTCCCCACACACCGGATCGTGACCAAACTTGGCATGACCGGCGGCGATGCCATTCGCCGGCTTGGCGAATATTTTAAAGTGGAAGAAGTCTCACTTGCCAAATTGAAAGAGATGACGCTTTCTTATGATCAGGAGGGCAAAGTTTTTGGATTGATTCTGGAGGAGGGGTGTTTTCTCCTGACGATGGTCGACAAAGAAAAGGCGAAGGAACGGATGATCCAGGGCAAACCCGACATTTGGTACGACCTGAACGTGAACGTCCTGGCGCATCTGATCTTTGCCGAGTTGCTCGGGCTCAAGGAAGATCGCTGGGAAGCGGTTTTGAAGTTCGAACATACGGTCGACGGGGCCGTAGCGCCGCTCGAAAAAGGCGAGGCGCAGGCGGTTTTTCTTTTGCAGCCTCCGAAGGTCGAAATGCTCGAAAAGATGGGCGCCGTCAACGAGCGCATGCCTCAGAAATCCACCTATTTTTATCCCAAGCTCGCTACCGGGCTTGTTTTCTATTCACATCAAGAATAATTCCGAACTTCACAAAGTTCCCCGTCGTTTTTTGGGTGCCTCATGCCTCTTATGATCGAAACCTTCCGTTCTCCCAGGAGCCCCTGGGAAATTTTTCAAGCGGTCCACACACATTCCCCAGCCTGTTTCTTTTTAGACAGTCCCAATACTGATCCATTACCGCGAAGCGGTAATGGGGGCAGTCCTGATTCTCATTTTTCAAAAGGAAAAAAAACTCAGGATTCTCCCCATCATGTTTCGCACGAGCAACGATACTCCTATATCGGGATGGACCCCGACCTTGAGATCCGGTTGGATGAGAAAGTCCTTCGCGTGGAAGGCGAACTGAACGGAAAATATCCTGCCGGCGAACTTTTCCCTGCGCTTAAAAAGGTCCTCGCAAAATATCAGGTTCGCGGCCGGAACCCCCACCCGTTCTTTGCCGGAGGGTTCGTCGGTTACTTCGGATATGAAACCGCGGACCTTTGCGACAAAATAAAATTCCGGCCCAGATCCGCGCCCGTTCTGCCGCGGCTTTATCTCGGGCTTTTCCGGAACGTGATCGTCTATGACCATCAAAAACGCGTTTATCACATCGTGATGAATACGGCGCAACGCGCAACGTGCAACGCGCAACGCAGAAAACCAAAGAGTTTTTTTAAAGGGCCGGCTTTGCAGAAACAATCTTTCCGATTCAAAAAATTCACGGCAGAAATGACGAAGGGACAGTTCGAAAGGATGGTCGAAAAAGCCAAGGAGTACATTGCGGCCGGAGATATTTATCAGGCCAATCTGTCACAGCGTTTTTCTTTCGGATACCGGGGATCCTCGCTCGAACTCTATGGCAAACTTCGTGCGATCAACCCGTCCCCCTTCTCCTGTTTTTTGAAAACAAGAGACCTTGAGATCGTCAGTTCGTCGCCGGAGCGTTTGGTCCGGAAAAAGGGACGCACGTGCGAGACCCGGCCGATCGCGGGAACCTGTCCGGCCCGCGGCGCCTCGAAACGGCTTGTCGAATGGCGGAAGAACCTTCTTCAGAATGAAAAAGAAAAGGCCGAACACCTGATGCTCGTGGACCTTGAGCGGAACGACCTCGGCCGTGTTTGCAGTTACCGTTCCGTGAAGGTCAAAGAATTCATGACGCTTGAGAAGTATTCCCACGTGGTGCACATCGTTTCCAAGATCACGGGAAAGCTCAAAAAAGATAAGGACGCGCTGGACCTGATCAAGGCCATGTTCCCCGGCGGGACGATCACGGGGTGTCCCAAGATCCGTTGCATGCAGATCATCGATGAGCTCGAGCCCGTGAAGCGTGGTATTTATACCGGTTCCCTGGGTTATCTGGATCTTTACGGGGACATGGACCTGAACATCGTGATCCGGACGATCCTTTTGAGGCGCGGGAAGGGTCATCTTCAGGTGGGCGCCGGGATCGTCTATGATTCGGATCCCAAGAAAGAATATGAAGAGACGCTCCACAAGGCGAAGGCACTGACGCAGTCACTTCGGGAAGCCGGCGGAAATAAATGATGAACTACGCGATCTATCAAAACGGAAAAGAGGTGAGCGGAGAGCTCTCTTTTGATCTCATGCGAACGGAAGCCGCCGGCATTTTTGAAAGCATGCGCGCCTACGGCGGCCGGATCCTCCACGAGGAAGAGCACCTTTCACGTCTTTTGGAATCTGCGAAGACCGTGGGTTACAGACCTTTTCCCGAATTGGCGAGACTTCGGCTCGAATTGAGGGCGGCGCTCAAGGCTTTTGGTAAAAAAGAATGTTATGTCCGGTTGACCCTCTGGGAGGGACGCTCCTTCGCGATCCTAAGTTCGCGGGAACACCCGAAAGAGCTCTATGAGAAGGGCGTGACACTTAAGACGGCCTCTTTTCCTCGCGGCGGACCCAATACTTTTCCATGGCAAGCCAAGGCCTCGGCCTATCAGCAGGCCATATTGGCCAGCACGGAGCCGCATCCCAACAAGATCTATGAATGGATATTCCTGGATCAAGGGGGCATTCTTTCGGAAACACGCATCGGGAACTTTTTCATCATCCAATACCGCTCCATGCACTCCGGGGCCGTGAAAAAAAGCGGCGCGATACTGCTCACACCGCCGGAACATCTAATCTTGAATGGAGTGACCCGGAGGTTTGTGATAAAATGCGCCCGCGAACTCGGGACAGAAGTCCGGGAAGTGCCGCTGACCCGGCATGAATTTTTTAACGCGGATGAAGCTTTTCTTTGCAATACTTCCTGGGAGGTCCTGCCGGTCCGCGAACTTGATGGCCGCATGATCGGTACGGGAAAACCCGGTCCCGTCACTTTAAAACTGCACCGTTTCTTTAAAAGGAGGATCCAACAAGATGTCACGCCACACCGTTCGCCGCGCACTCATCAGCGTCTCCGATAAAACAGGTCTTATTCCTTTTGCCAAAACCCTGCGCAAGCATGGCGCGGAGATCCTCTCCACCGGCGGCACCCTGAAAACCCTCAAGCAGGCCAAAGTCCCCGCGATGGCGGTTGAGGATTACACGGGATTTCCCGAGATGCTTGACGGCCGCGTGAAAACCCTCCACCCGAAGATCCATGGCGGTCTTCTTTTTCTCCGCCACAAGAAAAGCCATCAAAAACAGGTGAAGGCGCATGGCATTAAACCCATCGACCTGGTGGTCGTGAATCTCTATCCTTTCGAGGAAGCCACGAGCAAGGGGAAACTGAGCATGGACGATGCCAAAGAGTTCATCGATATTGGAGGCCCTTCGATGCTCCGCTCCGCGGCGAAGAATTATCAGTCGGTGACCGTGATCACGGATGTTCAGGATTATGACCGCGTCGCAAAAGAACTGGATGAGCACAAGGGAAGCGTGACGGATGAAACCCGCTTCGCGCTTTCTCAAAAGGTTTTCGAAAAAACTTCCGCCTATGACGCCGTGATCAGCCAATACATGGCCAAACACAAGAAAAAAACCGGAGAAGAGGCCGCACTCCCGTCACAGTTCGTCTTTCATTTCAAAAAGTCGCAGGACCTGCGTTACGGCGAGAACCCGCATCAGAAGGCGGCTTATTATGTTCCAACCACCCACAAGGCGGCGGCCTCGTGGAACCAGCTTCACGGCAAGGAGCTTTCCTTTAACAATCTTGTGGATGTGGACGCGACCCTGGATGTTTTGGCGGAATTCAACGCGCCGGCGGCGTGTGTGATCAAGCACAATAACCCTTGCGGTATCGCCCAGGACACCCAGGCCCTGGTCGCGGTCGAGAAGGCGATCGACGGCGATGTTCTTTCTGCCTTTGGCGGGATCGTGGGCGTGAACCGCTGTTGTGACAGCAAGATCGCGGCAAAAGTCCTTGAGAAACTCGCGTTTTTCGAAGTGCTGGTCGCCCCTTCTTTTAAGGCCGGAGCGCTGAAGCTTCTCAAGGCCAGGAAAAATCTCCGACTGATCGAGGTCCATCAATTCCGCGATGAAAATCCTTATGACATAAAATTCCTGCGCACAGGGATCCTTGTCCAGGAAAAGAACCGGCCCATCAAGGACCATATGGCCGAGCTGAAAAAAAAGCTGAATTTTGTCACGAAAGCCAAGCTTTCGGAGGAAGAGACCGAGGAGCTGATCTTTGCTTTCCAATGCTCCAAAGTTGTGAAGTCGAATGCCATCGTGTTGACGCAAGGCAAGTCCACGGTCGGGATCGGAGCAGGGCAGATGTCGCGCGTGGATTCGGTGCAGATCGCGATGCAAAAAGCCGGATATCTGACCGAAGGCGCGATGCTCGGCAGCGACGCCTTCTTTCCAATGCCGGATTCTATCGAGGTCGCGGCCAAGTATAAGATCAAGGCGATCATCCAACCCGGCGGCTCGATCCGCGACGCGGACGTGATCACGGCCTGCGATCAGGCCGGCATCGCGATGGCCTTTACCGGCGAGCGGCATTTTAAACACTAACTGGGCGCAACGCGCAATGCACAACGTTGGGCGTAAAAAACTCTCGTTGCGTGTTGAGCATTGCCCGTCACGCTAGACGATGGACTACTCCCAAGCTCTTCGCTATTTAAATTCTTTCGCCGATCTCGAAAAGCTCATGCAATTTCCCAAGAACCCCTTTTTCAACCTCAGGCGGATGGAACATTTGCTTCAAATAGGCGGCCATCCGGAAAGGAAGTTTTTCCCCGTCCTGATCGCCGGAACTACGGGAAAAGGCTCTACGGGTTTCTTTCTCGAATCGATCCTGAAGGCCAACAGCATTCGGGTCGGCTATTATCACTCGCCGCACGTGGAGGATCCCCGGGAACGGATACGCGTTCAGGGGGCTATGGCTTCCCAGAAACTTTGGGCGGACGGTCTTTCGGAGATCCGAAGACTTCTTCTTAAAAAGCCCATTCCGGGGACCCTGGGAGTTTTGACCTATTTTGAGATACTGACGTTCCTCGCCGTTCGGATCTTCGCGCGGGCGGGTATCACTCTGGGGATCTTCGAGATCGGGCTTGGCGGGCGGCTTGACGCAACGAATGTGCTGAAAGCGCCGCTTGTGATCCTGACGCCGGTCCACCTTGACCACGAAGCGTTTTTAGGGAGAACGGTCGCCAGGATCGCGGCGGAAAAAGCCGCGATCATCAAACCTTACACCCATGCCGTGACCGGCAAACAATTTCCGGACGCGATCAGGGTCATTCGTCGCAGGGTGAAAGCAAGCCGGGGATCTTTGTGGAAGGCGAAGCCTGTCTCCGGTGTTCCGCTCGGGCTTGCCGGGAATTTCCAAAAGATGAATGCCGGGACCGCGCTCAAGGCTTCGGAGGTCTTGGCGAAAGAATTCCATTTTCCAATCGACCCGGAACGTTCCCAAACAGGATTGCGATCCGGAGACTGGAAAGGGAGGATGGAAAGTTTTCATCGAAGCGGCTGGCGATTCATTTTGGACGGTGCGCACAATCCGCTTTCCGTCAGAGAACTGGTGCGGTCTTTGAAGACCTTGAAGATCCGGGATCCCTGGCTTGTGTTCGGCACCATGTGTGATAAGAACAGCCGCGAAATGTTGAAAGTGTTAGGCCTGCTTTTTTCCAAAGTGATCCTGACCGGGATCGCGGGAAATCGTGCTAAGCCCGTCGCGATGCTTGTCCACGAAGCGAAAGGGCTTTTCAAGTGTGTTCTCACCGCCCCCAATGTTAAGGAAGCGCTGAGTCTTTTAAAAAAGATCGCGCCGGCGGAAAAAGAAGTTGTCGTGACGGGATCTTTTTATCTGGTCGGAGAAGCGCGGAAAATTTTGGCTCAACGCACAACGCGCAAAGCGCAACGAAAAAGCGGCACGTTGCGCGTTGACCGTTGATCGTTGCGCGGGAGCACCTATGTCCAAACTCGAACTGGATGATACCATCGCAGCGATCGCAACGCCCGCTGGCGAAGGAGGCATTGCGGTGATCCGTGTAAGCGGCCCTGGGGCGTTCGAAGCGGTCGAGCCGTTTCTTATTTCTCACGGATACGAAAAAATAAGCGATGCGCCCGCCGATACGATCCGCTGGGGGAAATTCACGGATCCCGTCGCAGGGCTTCTCGTGGACCAGGTGCTTATAAGCTGTTTCCGCGCCCCGCGCTCCTATACCGGGCAAGACGTGATCGAAATCAGCTGTCATGGCGGTTTTGCGGTTACGAGGAAGATCCTCGGGTTTTTGCTCGGAAAAGGTGTCCGCCACGCCGAACCCGGGGAATTTACGCGCCGTGCTTTTTTAAATGGAAAACTTGACCTGACCCAGGCCGAGGCTGTGCTCGATCTGATCCACGCTAAAAGTGACCGCTCGCTTGACATCGCCATCCGTCAACTTTCCGGCTCTCTTTCCCGCACGCTTAAGGAGTTGAAAGATTCGCTGATGCGGCTTTTGGCTCACATGGAAGCCTATCTTGATTTCCCGGAAGAGGAGCTGGAAGCGGAGGGAAAGGCCGGCCTGCAAGGCCAATTCCAAAATATCCGGGAAAAGATCCGTTCACTTGTCGCGGGTTTTGAGCGCAACCAGTTGATCCGGGAAGGTCTTCTCGTGACTCTTGTGGGAAAACCCAATGTCGGGAAATCCTCGCTTTTTAATGCGCTTCTTGAACGCGATCGGGCGCTTGTTTCCGACCTGCCGCATACGACGCGCGATCATTTAGAAGAAGCCCTTGAGATCCGGGGGTTCTATGTCCGGCTCCGGGACACTGCGGGGGTGACTTCCGAGCCCGAACATCCGCTGGACAAGATGGGCATGGAGCGGACGCTCGGCACACTCAAAGAAAGTCATGTGGTGCTCTATGTCATGGATGGTTCCGTGCCTTTTGAGGAAGCCGACCGCCATATTTTTTATCTTATTCCAAAAGACAAAAAAGTGATCGCACTTGTGAACAAATCCGATCTCGCTTTCCGGACCGGAATGAAAGAGATCAAAGCGATTCTGGGAGATAGGCCCCCGATCCGTCTTTCTGCGAAGACGCGTGAAGGGTTTAAAGAGCTCGAAGAAGAGATCGCAGGTTATCTGGAGCAAGGAACTTCCGAGGCAGGGGAGCAGATCACGAAGCTCCGGCACAAAAAGGCGTTGGAAGCCGCGCTTGAAGCATTGTGCCGTGCGGAACGATCCTTTCAAACGAAAATGTCGTTCGAATTTGTGACGCCAGACCTTCGCGCAGCCCTGGAGGCTATGAAAGAGTTGACCGGAGAGATCTATTCCGAGGATCTTTTAGACGTGATCTTCTCGGAATTTTGCATTGGCAAATAATCTTCGGAAGAGAAACGAAAAAAAATTTAATAAGCGTTTGACTTCAAAAATTTCTTTGTTAGAATTCCTCTCGCCGAGCCAAAGAGAAAAAAATCACAAGTAAGTCACCCGGCAGAGAGCGAATTTCAAAAACACGTTTTGAAATTTTAAAAAGTGCAAACAATCGAAACTTTTGTAACGCATTTTTAAAATCGGATAACCGCGGACCACGAGTCTTAACATTCAAGGGATCCAATCACCAAAAGCGATCCAAGAAAAAATCAAAAGCGATACTATATGTAGTGTTTGAGGCACAAATAAGCACCCACATATAGTAATATTTAATAAGCTTTTAAAAAGTTTAAGGGAAAAGACGCTTCATGAAGACCGAGAACCTACCATCCGCTCGGGAAGAGCAGGGCCTAGGCCGGGGGCTTGCGTTCAAGAGATTTTTCACAAAACCGGACATGCATCCTCTCGATGAGATCAAATATGCCAAGCGCAGTTCCGTGATCACGAATCCCGACGGTTCGGTAGTTTTTAAAATGGAAAATGTGGAAGTTCCCGAGAGCTGGAGCCAACTTGCGACCGACATTATCGTTTCCAAATACTTCCGGAAGGCGGGAGTGCCCGAGACGGGTTCCGAGATAAGCGCGCGGCAGGTGGTGTACCGCATTGCCCATTCTATCCGGGTCGCGGGTGAAAGGTTCGGAGGTTATTTTAAAACCGCGGGAGACGCACAGGTCTTCGAAGAGGAAATGCTTCATTTATTGATCCACCAGAAATGCGCGTTTAATTCTCCCGTATGGTTTAATTGCGGGATGGATCTTTATGGGATCAAGGGGAGCGGCGGTAATTTTTATTGGGACCCGGTCACCGACGCGATCCGTCAATCCACGGACTCTTATTCCAATCCGCAATGCTCCGCCTGTTTTATTCAATCCGTGGATGATAACCTAATGTCCATCTTTGAATTGATAAAAAATGAGGCACGACTTTTCAAATACGGCTCGGGAACAGGGACAAACTTTTCGAAACTTCGCGGCCGCCAGGAAAAGCTGTCAAGCGGCGGGACGTCCTCGGGACTTATGTCGTTCTTGGAAGTGTTGGACCGCGGAGCAGGCGCGACGAAATCCGGAGGGACCACGCGCCGCGCGGCAAAAATGGTGTGTTTGGACCTTGACCATCCCGAGATCATGGACTTCATCAATTGGAAGGTCCGCGAGGAAAAGAAGGTCGCCGTGCTGATCGCAGCCGGGTATTCCTCGGATTTCAACGGAGAAGCTTACAAAACGGTCGCGGGACAGAACTCGAATAACTCGGTCAGGATCTCCGATGAGTTCATGCGTGCTTACTTGAATGACGGGAAATGGCAAACGCGTTTCCGCACCACCGGAGATATTTGCGAAACATTCCAAGCTAAGGATCTGATGGACCAGATCGCTTTTGCCGCTTGGGCGTGCGCCGACCCTGGCGTCCAGTTCGATACCACGATCAATGATTGGCATACTTGTGCCAACGCCGACCGCATCCATGCATCCAACCCCTGTTCGGAATACATGTTCCTCGATGATTCGGCGTGCAATCTGGCCTCGATCAATGTCATGAAATATTTGCGACCGGACGGGACTTTTGACATCGAAGGATTCCGCCACACCATTCGCATTTTCATCACGGCCATGGATATCCTGGTGGATTACGCTTCGTACCCGACCGAACAGATCGCCCGGAACAGTCATGTTTACCGGCCGTTGGGGATCGGTTATGCCAATCTCGGAAGTCTTCTCATGGTCAGCGGCATTCCCTACAACAGTCCGCAAGCCTCGGCGATCTGCAGCGCACTTACGGCCGTCCTGACCGGGCATGCTTACAGAACTTCCGCGGAGATCGCAGCTTCCAAGAACCCATTTTCCGATTACAAAAAGAACGAAAGCTCAATGATACACGTGATCGAAAAACACCGAGCAGCGGCGCACAAGATCCCGGTTGAGCACTGCTGGCAGGATATCCTGGTGGCGGCACATGAAGACTGGGAAGATGCGTTCGAGATCGGGAAGCTTTACGGTTATCGCAACGCGCAGGTCTCCGTGATCGCTCCCACCGGAACGATCGGGCTCCTTATGGATTGCGACACGACCGGGATCGAGCCTGATTTTGCGCTTGTGAAATTCAAGAAACTTGCCGGGGGCGGTTATTTCAAGATCATTAACCAAGGTGTTCCCGCAGCCCTTCACAAGCTCGGGTATTCCGAAAATGAGACCCAGGACATCGTCGAATACGTTCAAGGCACTTCGCGTCTCGAAAAAACTCCGTGGATCAATCGCGGGACCCTGGCGGCCAAGGGTTTTACGCCTGTCGAACTGGACAAGATCGAATCCATGTTGCCGTCGGTTTTTGATCTTAGCTTCGCTTTCACGAAGTGGACGCTCGGGGAAGAAACGCTCAAGAGGCTTGGTTTTAAGCCGGAGGATTACAGTCATCTCCGGTTCAACGTGCTCGAAGCGCTCGGATTCTCAAAGGCGGAGATCGAAGAAGCCAACAACGTGGTGTGCGGCATGATGACGATCGAAGACGCTCCTCTCCTCAAACCCGAGCACTTGCCGGTCTTCGATTGTGCGAACCGGTGCGGGAAACACGGCAAACGTTTTATTGAGCCCATGACGCATATCCGGATGATGGCCGCGGCGCAGCCGTTCATTTCCGGGGCCATTTCCAAGACCGTGAATCTTCCGCACGAAAGCACGGTCGAAGAGATCGAAAAGATCTATGTGGAGGCCTGGAGAATGGGGCTTAAGGCCGTGGCGCTTTACCGGGACGGATCTAAATTGTCTCAGCCGCTCAACACGAAATCCGACGATTCGGCTTCGGACAAAAAATCCGAAAAGAAGAACGAAATCCAAAGCGCACATCCTCCGGTCCTTCAGCGCAAGCGCTTGCCCAAAAAGCGCGCAGGGATCACCGTAGAATCCCGGGTCGGGGGCCAAAAGATCTATCTCCGGACCGGGGAATATCCGGACGGCTCGCTCGGCGAGATCTTTGTCGACATGCATAAGGAAGGCGCCGCGTTCCGCTCCATGATGAACTGTTTTGCGATCGCGGTCTCACTGGGGCTGCAGTACGGCGTGCCGCTTGAAGAATTCGTGAATGTCTTTACATTCACGCGTTTTGAACCGCAGGGGCTCGTGGATCATCCCAATATCAAGCTCTCCACCTCGATCGTAGACTATCTTTTCCGCGTGCTGGGTATGGAGTATCTTGGGATGACGGAATTTGTCCAGATCCCGCCGGCACCCGAGGACCTTCAGATCAACAAAAAACCGGGTCTCACCGTTGCCCAAGCACCTGTGATCGAAATTCCCGCTCCCGCCAAAGACCCGGTCTCGCCGGCGAGTATTGTCAAAAAGAACATTTCCCTCGGCGCTGCCGGAGCGAGCGAACATCTTTCAAATATGATGGGAGATGCGCCTTTTTGCACGAATTGCGGACATGTGACCGTGCGAAGCGGCTCCTGCTATAAATGCCTGAATTGCGGCAATAGCATGGGCTGCTCCTAATACCGTACGGCGCAAGACGTGTTGCGTACGGCGTAAAAATTTTTCTCCTCATAACGCCGTACTCCGTACACCTTACACAGGTGCGACCCTTACTGGCTCTTTAGGGGGAAATACGGTAGAATCCCCCCATGGCGCATTTTTTTGAGCAATATCATAGTCTTTCTATAAGGCTTTCTCCTATTTCGCCATGACTGTTTTGGTTTCCTCTCTAATAAAACAAAATGAAAATCAAGGTCCATGACCTCCCACGAGCCCATTGAAGCGACCGAAAAACTTTTTACACGCACTCGTTCGCGAGGCTATCGGGAATGGGTCCGCTTCGGAACTTATTTCCTGATCACCGGTGTTTTCGCGATTCTTTTGGGAACTCACAAACTGGACCGCTTCGAGGACCTTGTCCGTGATAGTTTCCTTAGGCACGTTACATGGGGACAAGCCTATCCCGGCATTGTTCTAATCGAGATTTCGGAAACAGCTTTGGATGAGGTGGGCCCCTGGCCCTGGCCACGGAGCTATCATGCGATCATGGCGCGCCTTTTGAACGAATGGAAAGCAGCCGCGATTCTTCTTGATCTCGATCTGTCCGAACCGACTGAACCCAAGAACGATCAGGATCTGGCCCAATCCCTGGAGAAGGTTGAAACTCCTCTCTATCTTCCGGTGGAGCTGAAGCCCCAAAAGGAGAAAAAATTCTGGGTGCATGGGATGCCTATCATGCTGGACAAAGGAGAGGGCAAGAAGGTCTGGGTCCATCCGATGCCGGAGTTTGAAAAAAAAGCGCGGGCAACCGGACACAATGATCTTACGCCGGACGCGGACGGCATCCTGAGAAGGTTTGATCCTTTCATTACAGAAGGAAAAGAAACCCATCTTTTTCTTCCGCTTCGTGTGGCATTCGATGAAATGAAAAAACCCATTCCGTCGTCCCAAGCATGGAAGGCGCTCGAAGATCCTCAAGGAAAGATCCTGATCCCCTGGAGCGGTGTCTGGGACCGTGAGTTTACGCGCTACAATTATGCGGAGTTAATCCACAGTTTTTATGCGATCCAAAAAGGGATGCGTCCGGTCATCGATCCGGGACGGATCGCCGGGAAAATATGCCTCGTGGGACCCGTTGCGTCTGGAGCGACGGAGCTTAAAGTGACGCCCCTTCATGCCGCCTATGCGAAGATCGGCGTTTACGCGCAGATCATGAATGCGGCGCTCACCGGGAACTGGGTGCGTCCGGTCTCCTTTTGGGGGAACATGACCTGTCTTTTAGGGAGCGGATGTCTGGCCACCCTCTTATTTGTCACACTGAGCGGAGCATGGGCGCTTGTTACGGGGCTTTTACTGGTCGCGGGATGGTTCGCGTTCTGTTTCGGAGTTTTTGCAAAATGGCATTTAGGGTTCTACGTGGTCTATCCGGCCCTGCTCATGCTCAGCCTTTTTATTTTTTCGGCGATCTATGTCCAGGTCACCGCGATGCGCGAAAAATCTCATCTTTTTCATCTTGCCACGCGAGACGGCCTGACCGATCTTTATGTGATCCGTCACTTTCGTCTGATCATGAACCAGATCGTACACGAAGCGAGCCTCCGAAAACAACCGCTCTCGGTCATTCTGCTCGATATCGACAATTTTAAAAAGATCAACGATACCTACGGACATCTTGCAGGGGACATCGTCCTCAAAAGAACAGCGGCCGTCATTCTCGCCCTCATCCGGACACACCGGCCTTTTCTCGAGATCGATTTTGCGGCCCGTTACGGAGGCGAGGAATTTATTGTCACGCTTCGAAAGACCGGCCTTAAAGAGGCTGCAGAGGCTACGGCTGAGCGCATCAGGAAAAAAATCGAAGAAACAAGGTTTGAATGGGAGGGAAAGCAGATTTCAGTCACAGCGAGTTTTGGCGTTGCGGCTCTTCGTCCAGGGGAGAATGTCCCGGATGCCATGGTCCATCGCGCGGACGTGGCTCTTTATAAAGCCAAGGAATCAGGGAAAAATCGTGTTTGTACAGAAAACAGATAAGCCACCTCGTCCCCCTTTTTACCCTTTTTTATTTGCAGTGGAATTTTTCAAATGGAAATCCAGGATCTTTGGCAGGGCGTGAAAACTGATCTCAAGGCCGTGATCGGAAGGGCATTTCTGTGATGCGAAAGATCAACATCCTTTATGTGATCACTCAGCTGGAGTTAGGGGGCGCGCAGAGACAGCTACTGAGCCTGATCCGCCATCTTGACAGAAGAGACTATAATCTTTTTCTGTTTACAGCCCGGGAAGGCCTGCTTATGGAAGAGGCCCTGTCGTCGGGAGGTCTGACCTGTTACAGATCCAGACATTTAAAGCGGCCGATCAATTTTTTCGAAGATTTTCTGGCGATGATCGAGATCCTGAGGTTTATCAAAAAAAACAAGATCGATATCGTCCATACGCACAGCTCCAAGGCCGGTATTTTGGGCCGGTGGGCCGGGGCCCTGGCTAAGACAAAGATCGTTATTCATACGGTTCATGGGTGGTCTTTCAATGATTTTCAGAAACCGTTTTTCAGGAAGCTCTATCTTAGGCTCGAAAGGTGGAGTGCAAAATTCACGGACAAGATCATCGTTGTGTCGAACCATGACAGACAAAAAGGCTTGGACCACAAGATAGGGGCGGATGGGAAATATTCTTTAGTGCGCTATGGTATCGATAGGGCCCAATTCGGCAGGAGGGATCCCACCATCCGAAAGGAACTTGGGATCAGCGATAACGAGACGGTGATCGGAACGATCGCTTGCTTTAAGCCGCAAAAAGCACCCGAGGATTTTGTGCAACTGGCTTTTTTGGCAAGTCAGGTTTTTCCCCGAGCCAAATTTCTGATGGTAGGAGACGGTATTCTTCGCGAAAAGATCGAAAAATTGATCGCGAAATTCAATTTGGCTTCCCGGTTCATTTTGACGGGTTGGCGAAGAGATATTCCAAGAGTTTTACCCGCGATGGACGTCTTTGTGCTAACATCCCTATGGGAGGGCATGCCCATCGTGGTTTTGGAGGCTATCGTGAGCCAGGTTCCGGTCGTGGCGACCCAGACGGGAGGTATTTCCGAAATCATCGCGGAGGGGGAGACGGGGTTTCTTGTGCCTTGCCATGATATGCCTTCCATGTTAGAAAAGGCACGTATTTTCTTACAGGACACTTCTCTGAAGGAGCGTATTACCCGCGACGCAAGGCAAAGCATTAATGAAAAATTTGACACGGGGACTATGGTAAAAGATCACGAAGATCTGTATCAAGAACTGGTCAAGACGAAAGGGGTGATGCATGCTTATTAACTCTCTCGGGGTGGCACTGAGCAGTTTCTTCTTATCCGTACTATTTGCGTTGTTGATCAAAGAGCTTTCCCACCGGTGGAATTTTTTGACTTCCAAAGGCACTCCTTCGATCGGGGGGGTCAGCATGGGGCTGGCTTTCTTTGCGGGCCTCCTTTCGACCGGGTCCTACGTTGCTGGTTTTCCCAAAGAGATCCAAGGGGTCTTGATCGCTTCGGCCGTCATCCTCCTCGTCGGCATTGTCGATGACCATAAAGAACTCTCCGTGATCCAGAAGTTTGCAGTGCAGTTGATCGCCGCCTCTATTTTGGTGGGGTTTGGCGTAAGGACAAACTTTGTTTACGTAGGAGATCCATGGAATATGGTCGTATCCCTTTTATGGATCATCGGGATCACCAATGCCATGAATCTTCTGGATGTGATGGACGGATTGGCGGGCGGGACGGCGTTCGTAATCCTTACGGGTTTTTGTGCCATTTCCGCTATGAACGGGGACAGCATAACCCTAACTCTTTCCTGTGTTTTAGGCGGAACCGTTCTTGGTTTTTTGGTTTACAATGTTCCGCCGGCAAAGGTTTATATGGGGAATAGCGGAAGCCATTTTTTAGGGATCGTGCTGGCAGCGATCAGTCTTACCGCGCACTATGCAACACTTGAAAGGCCCTTAGCCCTTCTCGTCCCCATGCTTCTCATGGGATTTCCTATCCTCGATACGCTGTTTCTCATTCTGATGCGTGTCCGGAAAGGGAAGTCGGCATTCAATAAGAGTGAGGACCACATGGCATTGAGATTTTTAAAAAAGGGATACTCGAAACGAAAAACCTTGGCCGTAATGATGGGTTGGACTCTTTTTTTTGTTATGGTGGGGCTCATCTTGAGCAAGGTCTCCAACCTTTTTGCGGTCCTAACGCTTGTTTTTGCGGGACTTGGGAGTTTTGTTTTAATTAAGAAAATGAGCCGCGTACAAATTTGAGATCTCAAAAGAAAACACTTATTTTAGGTGCCGGGATCGCGGGCCTGAGCGCGGCATGGCATTTAAGGAAAAAAGGCATTTCTTGTCCCGTCTTTGAAAAGGAGGGCGAAGTCGGGGGGCTTTGCCGTTCCAAGAAGGTCCGTGGTTTTACCTTCGATTACAGCGGACACCTGCTGCATTTCAAGAATCCTTACGCCCTTAACCTTGTGCGGAAACTGTTCGGGGAACAGTTTGTCAGACACGAGAGGAGCGCGTGGATCTCTGCTTACGGGCGCACTACGCGATATCCCTTTCAAGCGAATCTTTTCGGCCTTCCCCCGCGGGTGATTAAGGAATGTCTCGAGGGATTTGTCCGTGCTCAAAAAAGAAAGCACGGCGAATCCATAAAAAAAACCATGAATTTCTCGCAATGGATCCGTCAAACTTTCGGAGAGGGCATTGCACGTCATTTTATGGATCCCTACAACGCCAAATTTTGGACCGTTCCTCCCAGAGAGCTGACCTGTGAATGGCTGGATAGGATGATCCCGGTTCCGTCTCTAAAGCAAGTGTTTGAGGGGGCTAAAAGGGAAAGCAAAAAACAATTAGGCTACAACGTTCATTTTTGGTATCCCGGGAAGGGAGGGATCGAGCAGCTCCCCCGGGCCTTTGCAAAATCTCTGGAGCATGTTCATACCCGGAGCGAGATCTCCCGGATCGATCTTGCCAAGAGGGAGATCAAAACATCTTCCGGAAGAAGGGAAAAATTTGACACGTTGATCTCGACGATCCCCCTTCCTGAAATGTCTCGCCTGATCCCGGGCTTGTCAAAGGAGATGCGGGCGGTTTTTAACAGATTGCGATGGAACTCTATTTTTAATCTGAATTTGGGCGTAAGTTTGAACGGCGATACCTTGAAGCGGCATTGGATTTATTTTCCGCAAAAAGAGAACTGTTTTTTCAGAGTAGGATTTCCTCATAATTTTTCTTCGGATCTTGCTCCTGAGGGGAAGGGATCTTTGTACGCGGAAGTCTCCTACTCGGACCGCAAGCCGATCAACAAACAAGAGGCCATATCCCATATCACTCGCGATTTAAAAAAAACCGGATTGCTTTCCCCAAAAGACAAGATCTGCGCAAAAGATATCAATGATATCGAGTACGGTTATCCGATCTATGACCGGCACTATAAGGCGGCAAGGGAGAAAGCCTTGAACTTTTTGAATAAAAATGGCATCTTTCCGTGCGGGCGGTATGGCTCGTGGAAATACATGTCGATGGAAGATGCCATCCTGGACGGTAAGCGGGTCGCTGAAATGTTGACCCGCGCACAGGAACGTGAGCGGCATTGTTTGCGACCCTCAGAGAAATCTGGGTAAAGAGGAACCTCCTCCAGGGGTCTGCGGTGGAGGATATCACCCGGCGGGGGAAAAGCTCGGCGCTCGAGAGCGTATGTTGACCCAGGCATTCCATCGCAGTACGGAAACATATGCAGCGGGCGGCTGCCCGAGGATTTCTTCACTGAAAGCGACGGACACGACTCATGCATCATAGCCCGGTCAGCGTCATTGTCCCCACCTGCGGACGTGATGCGTATTTCGTTTCCTGCCTGGAGTTCTTGCGGCGGCAAACCTGTCCCCCCGCGGAGGTCATTCTTGTTAATAATTCTCTGGACGAGGTGCTGGAGCAGAAAGCGCGGGAAGTCTACCCTTCGATCAAGATCATCACGCCTGACCGGAACCTTTATTACGGGGAGTCCTTAAATCGGGGGATCACAATAAGCGCGGGCGATTTTGTGTTATGCTTGAATGACGATGCGACGCTGGACAAAGACTTTATCCGTGAGGCTTTAAAAGGTTTCCATACGGATGAGACGGTCGGAATGGTGAGCGGCAAGATCTTGCGTCCGGACCGTAAGACCGTGGATACCACAGGGTTATTTTTAAGTGTTTGGCGAACGGTCCGCGAGCGAGGCTACGGACGATCCGACCGGGGTCAGTTTGAACAAGAAGGCTTTATTTTCGGGGTGGGCGGGGCTGTGGCGTTTTATCGAAGGAAAATGCTCGATGAGATCAAGGAGGGGA
This sequence comes from Candidatus Omnitrophota bacterium, assembly GCA_043821445.1. Classification (GTDB taxonomy): domain Bacteria; phylum Omnitrophota; class Omnitrophia; order Omnitrophales; family Aquincolibacteriaceae; genus Aquincolibacterium. The sequence continues at coordinate 26,643 of JBDRCT010000048.1, forward strand.
TAAACTTTTTTGATCCGTTTTTCCGTATGTTCTATGAGGACCTGGACCTCTCATGGAGGGCTCATAATCGCGGATGGAAAGCTTATTATATTCCCACCGCGGTAGCGTGCCATGTGCGAGGGGGGTCGGCCCGCAATGGGTCCGGGCAGGGGAAAACTTTGGCGCGCCGGTATTTAAGCGATGAGTTTCACAGCGATCTGATCAAGAACCGCTATCGCGCCATTTCAAAGAACGAGACATTCGGAGCCTTCTGTCTTTATCTGATACCGATTGTCTTTTACGACCTGTGCGCTTGGTCCTATGTTTTGTTTTTTAGGCCTAAGGTCATAAAAATGTTCTTCTCGAACCCGAAAGAACTATCCGAAGCGGATAAAAAGGATCTGGTAAAAGCGGCCGCAAAGCATGAAAAGCAGGACTGCGGCGAGCGGGTCTGAGACCAGATAAAGCACTATTCAATAACATTATTCAAGAATATAATCGCGCGTTTATTCGTAAAGACATGACAGATCAAAAAGAACCATGAACCTCCTGGCGACGGTGTTTACGCACAGAGAAATTCTTTTAAATTTGGTTCGCAAGAACCTTAAAGGGAAGTATGCGGGCAGCGTCTTTGGCATGCTATGGGTATTCATCACTCCCTTACTCCTCGCGCTCATTGTTAGTTTTATTTTCACGAAGGTCATGAAGATGAACATCCAGAATGCCTATCTTTTTATTCTAGCGGGGTGGCTTCCCTGGAACTTTTTTGCCGGTTCATTATCGGAAGTCGTCACCTCGATCCCAGGCAATGCAAACATGTTGAGGCAATTTTCCATGCCAAGGGTGTTGATCCCTATCTCCGTCGTTTTGGCGAATTTTACGCTTCTTTTGGCAGGGCTTTTGATCACCCTGCCGTTTTTTGTAGTCGTCAATCCCAAGGCGGTCTTGATGCTGCCGCTTTTACTGATGGTACTTCTTTTACATCTTTTTTTCACGGCAGGTTTGTCAGCGATGATCTCTGCGGTCTATGTTTCTTTCAGAGACATTGGCCAATTGCTCAACACCCTTCTCTTATTTTGGTTGTGGCTCACACCCGTTTTTTATTCCACGGAGATGATCCCCCCGGAATATGCGGGGATCTTCCGCTTTAATCCGATGACCCCCTACATCAGTCTTTATAGAAGTGCATTGCTTTATAACGGAAATGCAAGTTTGGGTCTGCTGGGGATCGCTTTGCTGCTGTCCTTGGCCGTCGGAGGGATGGGGTTTTTCGTATTCCATAACCGGGAAAGAGATTTTCTGAAAAAAATATGAACCCATCGAACGATATTGCCATTGAATTAAAAAATGTTTTTGAAAAATATGAGATCGAACTCACCTTAGACGGCAAATCTACCCGGGAGAGTTTCGAAGCGCTCCACGACATTTCTTTCACCGTTAAAAAAGGCGAAGGGGTCGCCGTCATGGGTCCTAACGGAGCCGGGAAATCCACGCTTCTCCGGCTGATCGCCGGGTTGCTCGCGCCCGAAAAAGGGGAGGTAAAAGTCAACGGAAGAGTGGGAAGCCTCCTGGACCTTGGAGCCGGTTTTCATCCGGAATTAACGGGTCGGGATAACTTGCTGCTCAACGCAAGTCTTTACCATTTCAGCCGCGAAGAGCTTGATAAAAAATATGAAGACATCCTTAAATTTGCCGATGTCGGCAAATTCATCAATGCCCCTGTACGGTGCTATTCTCAAGGGATGTATGTGCGCCTGGCTTTTAGTTTGGCGATCCACGTGGATCCCGACATTATTTTGATCGATGATTGTCTCGCGGTGGGCGATGACAACTTCCGCCTCAAGAGCGTCGACAAGGTCTTGGAGATGAGAGAAAAAAATACGACGATCGTTTTGGTCACTCATGATCTTGATCTGGCCAAAAAAATATGCTCAAGGGGGATCTACCTGCGGGACAGCCGGATCGTCCTAGAGGGAACTCTCGATGAGGTCGCGGCCTCTTATTTGAAACCTGTGAAGGTAGACAAACAGCTTTACCAATATTTAAGCGCCAAAATTTCGGAAGAAGAAAGACTTCAGAAGCAGGAGGAGGAAGAGCGGCTAAAGGAAGCGGAAGAGCTCCGAAAGCGGGAGGAGGAAAGGCAGTTGAAGGTGGAGAAAGAACGCCGGAGGCTCGAGGAGGAAAAGCAACTGATCGTAGCGAAGACCGGGGAAGAGCAACGGAGGCTAGAGGAGGAGTGGCAGTTGAAGGTGGAGAAAGAGCGTCTGAAGCTGGAGGAGGAAAAGCGGTTGAAAGTAGTGGAAGAGCGTCTGAAGCTGGAAGAGGAATGGCAGTTAAAGATGGAGAAAGAACGCCAGAGGCTGGAGGAGGAAAAGCAGCTGATCTTGATCAAGGCCGGGGAACAGCACAGGAAGCTGGATGAGGAAAGAGAGTTGAGGGCGGAGCAAGAGCGCCAGAGGCTGGAGGGGGAAAAGCAGCTGGTCTTAGAAAAGACTGCGAAAGAGCATAAAAAGCTGGCGAAGGAATGGCAGTTGAAGATGGAAAAAGAGCGCGTGAGGATGGAAGAAGAAAAGCAGCTGATTTTGATCAAGGTTGGGGAACAGCACAGGAAGCTGGCGGTAGAAATCCAGCTGAAAGCGGAGCAAGAGCGCTTGAAGCTGGAAGAGGAAAAGCAGCTGATCTTAGAGAAGACTGGAGAAGAATATCAAGAGCTGACGAAAAAATTACAGGAGAAAATGGAGGAAGAACGCCTGAGGCTGGAGGAGGAGAAGCAGCTGAGTTTAATCAAGGCTGGGGAAGAGCATAAGAAGCTAGTGGCGGAGATCCAGTTAAAGGCAGAAAAAGAGCGCCTAAAGCTGGAAGAGGAAAAGCAGTTGAGTTTAATCAAGGCTGGGGGACATCACAGGAAGCTGGAGGAGGAATTGCAGTTGAAGGCGGAGCAAGAGCGCTTGAAACTGGAGGAGGAAAAGCGGCTGATCTTAGAAAAGGCCGGGGAAGATCGCCGAAAACTGGAGGAGGAATGGCAGCTGAAGATGGAGAAAGAGCGCCGGAAACTGGACGAGGAAAAACGGTTGAGTTTGATAAAGGCCGGGGAGGAGCATAGGAAGCTGGCAGCGGAAATCCAGTTGAAAGCGGAGCAAGAGCGCTTGAAGCTGGAAGAGGAAAAGCAGCTGATCTTAGAGAAGGCCGGGGAAGAGCATAGGAAGCTGGCGGAAGAATGGCAGGTGAAAATAGAGGAGGAACGCCAGAGGCTGGAGGAGGAAAAACAACTGATCTTGGAGAAGGCCGGAGAAAAGCATAAGAAGCTGGCGGAGGAATGGCAGGTGAATATGGTGGAAGAGCGCGAGAGACTGGAAAGAGAAAAAGAGCTGAGTTTAATAAAGGCCGGGGAAGAGCATGGGAAGCTGGCGGAGGAATGGCAGGTGAAGATGGAGGAGGAGCGCCAGAGACTGGGAGAAGAAAAGCGGTTGATTGCCATAAAGGCTGAGGAAACGCGCTGCAAAATGGAGGAGGAAAAGCGCCGGAGGCTGGAGGCGGAAAAACAGTTAGAGATAATGACGACTCGGGAGAAAGAGGGGCGGAAGAGGGAGGCTCGGGAGAGGGAGACTCGGGAGAGGGAGGCCCGGGAGGTGGAGGCGAAGAAGCTTTTGGAAGAAAAAAGAAAGCAGGAGCTGGTTTTATTTTGTGGGCCCTCTTTGAAATTAATAATCAGTCCTGCTAAAGTGCGCATCATCCATTGCGACCGGGAACTCACCTCTCACTACGGCGTACGGACTCGTTTTTTAGCAGGAGGAAAAGAAATCCATTCGGAGGATGCAGTCTGGAGGATCAAGAAAATCTCCGACAGGGAGATCCTGTGTTTTATGAGATGGAAGGACCCCGGGATTTTAATTCAAGCCTGGCATTTTAAGTCACAAAATGACGAAACAGTAGATTTTGAAATTACAATGCGATCACCGGAGACCTTATTAATAGAAAATGAAATGGTCGAATGTTTTTTCCAGATCCCCTGCGAAATCTTTGACGGGGACCGCTTCCATAATAAATCCACGATTGTTTCCTGCGGACAGAAAGAAAATTTTAAGATCGAGACGCTTCAGAAAGACCAAACTTCTGAGATCGTCACGGAAGAAAAAGATTGTTTCAGGTCCATTTTCCGGACTGTTCCGGATCGTTCCTCTCCCGAGGAAGCCCGGCGGAGGAGCACTTATTTTAAAGGAAGATTTTTTTCCGGGGCACAGACGGCTATCTCGAAGGAACCCCACCCGGCTTCCTATCAACTCGAATCCGGAAGAACGAGGATCAAATTTTACGATGGAAGCTGCCAGCTTGATTGGGGTGGAAAGCCCTTGACCGCAGGTTTGGGGATCTATACGTCTCTTTATTCTAACGGGAGCTGGTATGACTCCGCGCAGGCAAGGTGGGAGATCCAATCGTCCTCGCAAAAGAAACTTACGGTGGCGGGGTTCTGGCCCGTGATCCCCCTTACCCAGGTTTGGGAAATCCTTTTGAAGGATGAAAAAACAATTTTTCTGAGTGCAAAAATGAAAGTATTCCGGGAGACGACGATCCATATGCAGGAAATCGTTATGATGATGAGTTCGGAATACGAAAAATGGAGTACGGACGAAAAAATCAAAGAATTCCCCAAAGGGTTCACAAGCGATGATTTCTTTAGATTCTGTCTCTGGGCCAATAAGGCGGATGGCGTTTCCAGCCTGTCTTCTCATTCGGACCATTTACCCACGGTCCTATTCAAACCGGCTGATATGCCCGGGTATCGGGTCATTGTCGAGAATTCGGCACATATTTATGGCGTGCAGTCCCGTCTTTTCCATTGCCTCCGCGTGAACACAAAAGAGGAGGTTTATTTTGCGCCCGGGGAGTATGAATTTTTTAATGGTTCGATCCATATCAAGGAGGAGAAAGTATGAGAACAGCTCAACTATTAAAAATTTCCGCACATGGCGTCATTGTCGTGGGGATATTTTTCGCCTTTAAACTTTTCAACTTCGTTTCAATCGAATTCTGGGTGGTGATTCTGTCAAGTTTGTTGTTGTGGTTGCTCCTTAGGATTTTTGCCGCCATGGGGCAATTCATTTTCGACGTCAGGAACGATGTCTCAAGAATGTTGGCGAACATTGAGCGCGGGCTCTACTATTCAAATTCTCTTACAAAGGAGATCCGGGACCTGGTGGAAGCGGAAAGGATTGAGAAGAAGGCGAATGAAGATACTTCTAGCTAATTTGCCCTGGAGAAAGGGAGGGCTGTGGGGTGTGCGGGCCGGCTCCCGCTGGCCGCATATTAAAACCGTCCGGGAAAAGAGATACTTACCATACCCCTTTTTTCTTGCCTACGCGGGCGCTCTTTTGAAGAGAGAGGGGTTCGAAGTAAAATTGGTCGATTCCCTGGCCCAAGAGTTGTCAGCGAGTGATTTTTTCAAAGTTGTTTCCAAGGAAAAGCCCGACCTCCTCGTTGCTGAGACATCCACGCCCTCTCTGTGGAACGATCTAGGTATTTTGGAAAAGATCCCGGAAGATCTCCCAGTGGCTTTATGCGGTCCTGAAACAAGCATCCGCGATCCGGAGTTTCTTTCCAAACATAATTTCATCCGTTATGTTTTTATCGGAGAATATGAGCTCACTTTGTTGGAATTAGTCCAAAGATTGAAGACGAAAAAAAGCCTTTCCGGTTTGCGCGGCTTAATCTACAGAGACCGCGGGAACTTCAAGGTCAATCCTGCCCGGCCTCTTCTGGAGGATCTGGATGATCTCCCATGGCCTCTACGGGACGAGCTTCCCATGAAAAAATACATCGATAATCCGGGAGGCATTCCCTTGCCGAGCGTTCAGATGTGGTCTTCCCGGGGATGTCCTTACCAGTGTTTATTTTGCGCGTGGCCGCAGCTCATGTATCACAATAACAGGTACCGGGTCAGGAATATTGTCAAGGTGGTCGACGAGATGGAATATCTTGTCAGGAACATGGGATTTAAATCCGTTTATTTTGACGACGACACGACCAATATCGGCAAATTAAGAATGATAGAATTTGCCGAAGAGATCAAGCGCAGAGATCTCCAGGTCCCTTGGGCGATGATGGCGCGCGCGGACCTTATGGAAGAAAATATTCTGGAAAGGTTGCATGCGGCAGGACTTGTCGCGATCAAATACGGCGTAGAATCCGCCGATCAGGAGTTGTTGAACCGCATTTGTAAGAATATGGATCTACGCAAAACGGAGCGCATGATCCGCTTCACCAAGTCGCTTGGCATCAAGACCCATCTTACGTTCTCCTTTGGTTTGCCGGGGGAAACGCAGGAAACTATTCAAAAGACCATCGCCTTTGTCAAGGCGCTGAACCCGGATTCCGTGCAGTTTTCCATCGCGACGGCGTTTCCCGGGACAACCTATTTCCAGGCGTTAGAACAAAAAGGGCATATCGTTTCCCGAGATTTTTCCGATTATAACGGGAGCTTTAAAAGCATGCTCCGCACCGATAGCCTCAGTCCTGAGGATCTTCAAAAAGCCAAGCGTCAGGCGGATCATGCTTGGCGGGCGCATGTATGGAAGATAAGGCGGCGTCATTACCAGCTTTTGAATTACTTTTTGAAATTTTTGAGGAAACTCAAACATAACATACTGACTTGCGCTCCGTATCTTGCGCTCGTGGGCGCGGGCATCTTTGTGCGCAGTAAAGTGCGCACTCACATTATTCCCAAGTTACCTCAGTACGACAAAGAAGTCCTTGCGGCTTTTTCCTTCAGACAGGGCTTGTCATGGTTAGATCTTCCTAGAGTTTTTGCAACCCAGATCAAAAAAGCAAAGAAGCGTTACCTGAATATTCTGGGGATCTTTGACGGTACCCGTGCGTTCAAAGGACCGGACTGTGTACAGATCGACGTTACCAGCAATTGTAATAACGACTGCGTCAGCTGTTGGTGCAATTCCCCTTTGTTAGGGGATAGGGTCTACCGGGGCACCAAGAAACGTAAGACCTTGCCGACCCAATTGGTCGAGACGGTCATGAGCGAGCTTGCGGGAATGGGAACGAGCGAGCTTTTCTTTTCCGGAGGCGGGGAGCCCTTTATGCATCCGGACATTCTTTCGATCATCAAGCATGCAAAGGCACGGGGGATGCACTGCTGCATCAATACGAACTTTACATTGGTGGACGGGTTGATCGCCAAAAAGCTTGTCGATCTTTCTGTCGACGCTTTAACCGTAAGCGTGTGGGCCGCAACACCCAGGACTTATGCGTTGACCCATCCCAACAAGGACGAGGCTACGTTCCACAGGATCAAGTCGACGCTCAAGCTATTGAATTTTTTGAAAGGTTCCGGCGGCAGGCCCTACATTAAAGTTTACAACGTCATTTCCAACTTGAATTATCAAGAGCTGGAACAAATGGTCGAATTTGCCGAGGAAACGGGTTGTGAATCTTTGGAATTCACCGTCGTTGACACGATCCCCGGCGCGACGGATCGATTGCTATTGAACGAAAAAGAACGCCAGGAAGTCCTGAAGCAGTGTGAGAACATCAAGAAAAGGAAAAACAAAGCAAAGGTCGAAAACCTGGAGCATTTCATGCGGAGGCTTTCTGACGAATGTGCGGACAGCGCTCAATATGACAGCGGACTCCTCGGCCGTTCCCCATGCTATGTGGGATGGGTGTTCAGCCGCATCATGTCGAATGGCGATGTGAATGCCTGTTTGAAAGCGCACCGGATCCCGGTGGGGAATTTGTATAAGAATTCTTTTTACGAAATATGGCATTCCCAAGAACAGGGGATATTCAGACAGAAGGCGTTAAAGCTGGATCCTTCAGACCCTTTTTTCAAGGGTATTGGCAATGATGAAAATTGTTCCATGGGTTGCTATAAAAGCTGTGATAATCTAGGACACAATGCCTTAGCCTGTGCCGCGGTGAACGCCCTGCACCCTTTGGAGAAGAAAGTTTTGCGGTGGGCGATGGACACAGCGACATGGTATCGAAAATTAAGAAATGGCAACGGCAACGATTGAGGACAATGGATCTATGGATATCAAAGGACTTTTTTCAGTGAAAAAGGATAGTCCGTCCGTGGAAGAACAACCTTTGATGAACGGAAAATTGAAGCCAGGATTCTGTTGTTTTGGTATTACGGATGATTGCATGCTGCGTTGCAAGATGTGCCAGAAGTGGAAAGGGGACGATCTCATCAAGCGACATGCTGCTGCGACGCTAGAAGATTGGAAGAGAGCAGCCGCGTCCCTCAGGACCGTTGTTGACAAGGGGTTTGAGATCGATATCGGTGGCGGCGAGGCACTGATGGTCAAGTGGTTATGGGAACTGGTGAAGTACTGCTCCGGCCTGGGTTTTAAAATGGCCGTTGCCAGTAACGCATATCTCATCGATAAGGAAATGGCAAAGCGGATCGCCGATTCCGGCCTGCACAGCATGATCCTTTCGTTGGACAGCCTACAGCCCGAGAAACATGATTTTTTCAGAGGCGTTCCGGGGGTCTATGACGGCGTGATGAGGGCCATCGAGCTTTTGCACAAGTATTGTCCGGGCCTCCACGTGGGGATCTGCAGTATTATCATGGACGCGAATCTCGACGAGATCATCCCCCTGGCCCACTGGGTCAATGATGACCCGAGGCTCAAATCCATTCTTTTTATGGCGGCCATGCAACCGAACAATACGCCCGTGGAAGAACATTGGTACAAGGGAGGAAAATTGGACTTTCATTGGCCCAAGGATACGGACAAGGCCTTGAAGGTGATCGAGGAACTGATCCATTTAAGGAACAAAGGTTTTTTTATCGGGAATTCCGTTCAACAGCTCATGGCCTTTCAAGCATATTACCGTTATCCCGACCGGTTCGTGAAGATCGGCCAATGCAATCTGAATAAAGGGGTGCATGTGAGTTCCATCGGGGATATCTTCCTGTGTTATCGCTGGGATCTTCTCGGCAATATCAAGAAAGACGATCTGGCTACTATTTTATACTCAGAGGCCGCGGAAAATACGAGAAAGAAAATCCTCGACTGCAAGGATAATTGTCATTTCCTACTGAACTGTTATTTCGAAGGCGATTATCCTTTTGAGACAGGGGCGGTCAGTGCAACCCCGTGAATTTATGTCGTTGATGCGTTCATGAATCATCCAGATTTAAAAAAGACGAAGGGAGCCGGTGAAAGCGTATGAGTGAAATGGATCTGAAGCCCATGTTCTGCTGTATCGCAGCCACAGACTTTTGCATGTTGCGTTGCAAGATGTGCAACAAATGGCATGAACCCCAGCCCAAACCGGGAGAAACCCCAAGCATTGAGGAATGGAAAAGATTCATTGCCCAATTCCGGGAACTGGTGGATGAAGGTTTCGAGATGGATTTTGGCGGGGGGGAGGCCCTTTCGATGCCCGGTCTCCTGGAGCTTGTCAAATATGCCAAGGAGAAAGGGTTCAGGACGACTGTGGCATCGAACGGTTATCTCATCAATGAAGACATGGCCAAAAGGATCGGGGATGCGGGTCTGGATGCCGTGAGCCTGTCGCTGGACAGCCACTTGGCCGCCACGCATGACAAGATGCGGGGAATCCCCGGAGTCTATGACCGGGTCATGAGTGCGCTTGATAATCTCACCCAATATGCCCCCCAGACCCAAAAAGGCCTGTGCTCGATCATCATGAATGAAAGCGTGGGTGATATCCCTGAACTTGTCCGGTTCGCGGATGGCGACCCGCGTGTGAATTGGATCTATTTCATGGTCGTTGTTCAGCCGAATTATAGCGGTCCCTTTACTGACGAGTGGCAGAAAGAGAATGTCTACCTTTGGCCGGAGAACAAAGTGAATGTCATGGCGCTTTTGGATGAATTGATCCGGTTGAAGCAGAACGGTTCGAAGATATCGAACAGGGTCGAGCACCTGAGGGCCTATAAAGCGTACTTCAACGATCCCAAAAAGCTTGTAAACAAGGTCAAATGCATCGTGGGGGGAAGGGCCATCAGCGTGAACGCGTATGGGTTCATCCAGCTTTGCCTTTTCAAGGATTTTATCGGGAATATCCGGCAGGATGATATCAGGACACTGTGGCGTTCGCAGGACGCAGACCTCATTCGCCAGAAAGTCGACGCATGCAAGAGTAATTGCCATCTTCTCCTTAACTGTTGCTACGTTGAAGACGACCCGATGCTCTATAAGGAAGAGACTATTCCCAAGACGAACGGGTAATCGTTTGCCGGCTTTTGTGGGGGCAATGGCGTTTTAATGCCCTGCATCGCGAGAATAGGTGTAGGTAACAACGCATGGGGTTGTTGCAAAAGGTGAGTGGATCGTAGAAGATCCTAGAGAAGTTCCTGTCATGAAAAGGGGTCGCAATGCTCTCCATCTTCAAAACAAAGAACGAGCCGGAAACAAAGCCGCGTTTTTGTTGCTGGGTCCTGAACTATCGCTGCATGTTCCGCTGCCGCATGTGCCGCATTTGGGATGTGCGCGATGGTGAAAAGGTCGAAACGACCCTGGAAGAAAAAAAGAAATTCGTCCGTTCTTTGCGCGAACTTGTGGATCCCGGGTTCGAGTTCCATCTTTCCGGAGGTGAGCCGCTCCTGACGGAGGGCATCTTTGAGCTGATCCGTTTTATCCATGAAGAAGGACACAAAACAAATCTGGTGACGAACGGCTTTCTGATCAACAAGACCGTGGCGGAAAAGCTCATCGATTCCGGGCTTGGGACGCTGACCCTTTCTTTGGACGGCCTAACGGCCCCCACGCATGATTCGTTGCGTGGCATGGCAGGCAGTCATCAGAAGATCATGCAGGCGATCGAGCATCTCGACGGGTTCAGCGACCGGAAACTCCGGATCGCCATTTTGACCATTATTATGGAAAAGAACTTAGATGAGATCCTGGACCTTGTCGAGTGGGTGCAGAAGGACAAGCGGTTGGAGATGATCAGCTTTCAGGCGGTGACGCAACCTTTCGGTGAGGAAATGGATGCGGATTGGACCCGGAAGGAAAGGAACAGTGCTCTGTGGCCTCAAGATCCCTCGAAGGCCTCGGCGGTGATGCAGCGGCTGCGGGAGCTCAAGGTCAAGGGATATAAAATAGGAAATCATCCCGACCATTTTTTGCAATTCAGCGACTATTTTCTCGCTCCGAACAAATTCCTGAGAAAGGTCAAATGCAATCTTGGGGATTATGAGTTCCATGTCGATCCTTACGGCAAAGTGTTCTTCTGCTGTCTGATGGATCCGATCGGAAATATCAAGACGGGGTCACTGCCCGTCATGTGGTCGGCTCCGCAGACGAAAAAGACCCGGGAGGCGGTCTATGCCTGCCGGAAGAATTGCCATATCATGGCCAACTGTTTCTTTGAACCCGAGTCGGCGACCCCAGGAGAGAAAAAAGCATGAAAGAAGTGCCCGCTTTTTGCCTGTTGGTAGTTTCGAAGACGTGTAATTTCCGCTGCAAGATGTGCAATATGTGGAAGAACGCGGAGAGGCCGATCGACAGGAAGGAATTGAGTTTTGACGAGATCAAGGGGTTTGTGGATGACCTGCGCAATGTCACGACCGATCCGATCTTTATCCACCTGATCGGGGGGGAAGTTTTTTTGAGAAAGGATCTTTTTGAGATCGTTTCTTATATCAGGGATCAAGGGTTCAGCAGCTCCATTACGACCAATGGATTCTATATCGATGAAGAGAAAGCGAAAGAGATCGTCCGGTCCCGGCTGAACGGCATCTTTCTCTCTCTCGACGGCTTTAAGGAAGAAACCCACGACTACTTGAGGGGGATCAAGGGAAGCTATGCCAAGGTCATGAATGCCATTGAACTGTTAGACAAACACCGCGGGAATAATAAAGGGGATCGTTTGAGCATCGGCCTTACCATGACCTTGATGGAAAAGAATTTAGACGAGGTCAGAGATCTTACGGAATGGGCGAACAGCAACGAGAAGATCAACGACTTCTTTATCAATGCTTGTTTGCAGCCCTTTGATTGCGATGATCAGGAACGGGAGTGGTTCAAGAATACAAGGCATAGCGATGTTTGGCCGAAGGATCTGGAAAAAGTCAATAAAGTCCTTGAGTATCTGGCGGTCTGCAAAGAGCGGGGCTACAAGATCTGTAATCCTCCGGAGCAGCTGAGGCTTGTGAAGGAGTATTTTAAGAACCCGTACCGATTCATTCACGACAGCAAGATCAAATGTCCCCGGGGGGATCTGGCCCCTGAGATCAACGCTTACGGCGATATCAACATGTGCTTTTGCATGCCTCCTATCGGGAACATCAGGGAAAAAAAGTTTTCCGAAGTGTGGTCGTCGAAAGAAATGGATAACGCCAAGGATGAGATCAACAGATGTCAGAAGGACTGTGATATCGCGGTGAATTGTTTCTATAAGATCGAAAATATAACGGATTATATTCCGAAGTGAGATGATCGTGGAGATCAAAAAGCCCAGGACATGTCTCTTGACCGTAACCAATCGGTGCGTTCTGCGCTGTAAAATGTGTCACTTGTGGACACTTGATACCGCTCAAGATGAGATCACCGCCGAGGATTGCAAAAAATTCGTTGATTCCCTGGGCCAGTTGAACTCAGATCCTATGGAGGTGCATCTTATTGGCGGAGAGTCCCTCATTAAGAAAGGGATATTGGAATTGATAAGCCACATCAGAGGAAAGGGCTCCAGGACAGTGATGACCTCCTCCGGATATCCTATCAATGAAGCCATGGCTCAGGGGCTTGTGGACTCGGGTTTAAGCATGCTCAATCTATCGCTTGAGAGCCTGAACCCTTTGGTGCATGACCGCCTAAGAGGCCGGGAAGGTTGTTTTCAGCAAGCCATGAACGCCCTGGGACATTTTAAGCGTATTGGGAAAAAAGGAATGAAATTGGGCATCAACTCTATTATTACGGCGGCGAATCTGGATGATATTGTTGGGTTGGCCGAATGGGTCGAGCAGAATGAATTCCTGGATTCCCTGTATTTTATGTCCGTGATGCGTCCTTTTGGCGCCCCGGTCGATTGGGAATGGTTTAAAAAAGAAAAATTCAAGGAGCTGTGGCCCGCGGATTATTCCAAAGTAGAACGTGTATTAAATAAGATCATAGAAATGAAGAAGTCTTACAGGAAAATAGAAAATCCCGTGGGACAATTGCAATCATATAAAGACTACTTCAAAAGCCCGGATCATTTTATCAAGTCGAAACGATGCAATGTTTCCGAGCAGGCTGTTAATGTAAACGCCTTGGGAGATGTTTATCTCTGTTTTTTTATGGAAAAACTCGGCAATATCAAAACGGATAATATCGCGGAACTCTGGCGCTCCCAAAAGGCCGAGGATATCCGTGAGCAAATGAATCGCTGCAGGCGGAACTGCGAGCTTGTGGTCAACTGTTATTACGAAAATGAACACTAAAAAACCAAATTCATGCTCCATTGTTCTGCTGCCTAATTGCATGTTCCGATGCAAGATGTGCGAGATGTGGAAAGCCAAAGAGGATTTCTATCAGACCTCGACGGAAGAATGGAAGCATTTTATCGGCTCCCTCGAGGGTTTGCTGGACGGCCCGAAAGAACTGGTGTTCAGCGGTGGCGAGCCTTTATTAAGGAAGGATATCTTTGAACTGATACGGTTCGGTACCGATAAGGGTTTTAAAACCCTTATGCCGTCCAACGGATATCTTATCGACGAGGAAATGGCAAAGAAGATAAGGGATTCCGGCCTCAAAGAGATCTTCATATCGCTGGACAGCACCCGCGAGGAGACACACGACTTTCTGAGGGGAGTGCCCGGAGCCCACAAAAGGGTCATGAGGGCCTTCGAAAATCTCCAAAAATTTTGTCCCGATCTGAGAATCGGTATCATCGCGGTCATTTCGGGGGTGAATTATACCGAGATCGTCGATCTGGTGAAATGGGTCAAAGAGGCGAAATTCCTGAGCGGGATCTATTGCCAGGTGATCGCAAAGCCGTTCTTTGTGCCGCTGGATAATCATTGGCACGAAAGCGAGGGCTATGGTTTTCTTTGGCCCAAGGATATGGTGAAAATGAACTCCGTGTTGGATGAATTGATCGAATTAAGAAATACCGGATATCCCCTGCACAATTTCCCGCTGCAACTCCAGGTGTACAAGACTTATTTTGCGGATCCCACCAAGAGAGCGAGAAAAGCGACGTGTTATTTAGGGGACTATGTGATCAATACGGACCCTGTTGGGAATATCTCGCTCTGTTGTTTTAGGGAGCCGATCGGCAACATCAAGAAAGATGATATCAAGGCTTTATGGTTCTCCGAAAAAGCTGTTCGAGAGAGAGAGTGGATGCACACCTGTGACTTGAACTGCAACAATATGGTCAATTGCTTTTTTAAAGAGGATGAAGAGATCTGATCTCCTGCATATTCAGTAAGGGGATCCGTTTTTATCATAAGATCCATTTAAATCAAGGAGACACATTTCGATGAGTGATGGTGAAAAACAATCCGTCGCACAGGACAAGGAATCCGCGGGCAAGGCCGATCTTCCTTCCTATTGTGATTTTCTAGTGACAGAACGATGCAATTTAAAGTGTAGGAAATGCTATTTCTGGAGGAACGGCTACTGGCTCGAAGACGAGGTCACCTTCGAGGAGTGCAGGGATTTCATTCTCTCGCTTAAAGGTTGGGTCCCGCCCACTTTCGAGCTTAATCTTGGGGGAGGAGAGACGCTTCTTAAGCAGAACATGCTGGATCTGATCGAGCTTTGCGCCAAGGAAGGCATCCGTGCCTGTGTTTCTACGAATGCTACGCTGATCGATGAGACTATGGCTAAAAGAATAGCCGACGCCGGCTTATGGAGGCTTGGCGTTTCGCTGGACACGCTCGACGAAAATACGCAGGATTTTCTAACGGGCGTTCCCGGCTCTTACAAACGGATTATAAAGGCGATCGAATATCTCAAAAAACACTGGAAAAAAGGCCATATCAACATTCATGCTGTGCTTTCAAACCGCAATCTTGACAGCATCAAGGACCTCATAGAATGGGTGAATAAAGAGGAGTTTCTCACCGGGATCTCCGTCATGGCGCTGTCCCAACCCTTCCGGACGGACCCGATCGATCACTGGTATTTAGACAAAGAATACGGGCTTCTTTGGCCGACGGACTTTGAGAAGGTGTCCCTGACGCTGGACATGCTGATGGCGTATAAAAAAGCGGGGTACCGGATCCTGAACGCGATGCCGCAACTCATCGCTTACAAAAAATATTATGAGAACCCGGAATCCTTTGTCCGCGTCCACGATTGCCACTTCGGCGAATACACTTTCAATGTGAACGTGCTAGGCCTGGTGATGCTGTGCTGCTTCATGCGCCCCGTCGGCAACATCAAAAAACAAAACATCAGGGACATCTGGAATTCGGAAGCCGCCGTGAAAACAAGGGCGGCCATGCGGAATTGTCAGAAAAGCTGTAATAACATCTTGAACTGTTTTTTTGCGGAATAGGGAAGGAGCGCGGACCATGGCCATGAGAAGCAGCCCCGTTTTTTGCGACATCGGGATCACGGAGAACTGCATGTTCCAGTGCAAAATGTGTCGGCTCTGGCAGTCCCCTAAGAATCCTCGGGAACTTTCGATTGAGGAATGGAAAAACTTCATCATTTCCCTCGAAGAGCTAGGTGGCAACAAGATCCGGATCCATTTTGCCGGTGGCGAGCCGCTGATCAAAGAAGGTATGCTAAACCTCATTGGGTTCGCGAACAAAAGAGGGTTCACGACCGTGATGGTCACGAATGGCTTTCTCATCAATGAAACCATGGCCAAGAGGATCGTGGATTCGGGTCTGGACGTGATCAGCATGTCTTTGGACAGCACGGATGAAAGCACCCATGATTTCCTGAGAGGGACCCCGGGCGCTTATAAGCGGGCGATCCAGGCGATCGAGCTCTTGAACAAGCACGGGGCCAAAAGCATCAGCATTCTTTCGGTGATCATGGGAGCCAACTTGAACGGTCTGATCAAGCTGACCGATTGGATCGAAGCGAACGAAAAATTGAGCTCCGTCTATTTCCAGGCGATCTCACAACCCCTTGCTATGCCCAAAGACCTTCAGTGGTTCGATAAACCCGAGCTGAGCTACCTTTGGCCTCATGATAAAACGCAGCTCGATCTTGTCATGGACCAACTCATAGAGCGCAAGAACAAAGGCTTTAAGATATCCAATTCCGTTAAACAGCTGGAGACGTTTAAAGCCTATTTTAAACAGCCCGACAAAGTACGCGATGGCAAGGTATGTAACCAGGGCGACTATGTGATCTATGTCAGGCCTACCGGAGAAGTTTTGCTGTGCGGTTCCATGTCGCCCGTCGGGAATATCCGCGAGCAGCGCATCAAAGACCTCTGGAATTCCGGGGAAGCTGCCGCCCGGAGGAAACAGATCTATGAGTGCAGAGAGAGTTGTTTGAATGTCCTTAACTGCTTTGACGACAAGGATCTACTCTGAGAGCGATGACCACTGATACGAACATTCCTCAGCAGCAAAAGCCGAGTTTTTGCGACCTCATCATTACGGAAGCTTGCATGCTGAAATGCAAGATGTGCTCTATGTGGCAGAGCAAGAACGACCCCCAAAGCCCGGAGATCGATGCATGGAAAAAATTCATAGATTCCTTCGCAGATTTTGTGGACGGTAAGGCGCAGATCCAATTCGTCGGGGGAGAACCCCTGATCAAAAAGGGGCTCCTGGATCTTATAAAACAAGCGGCGCTCAAAGGGTTTGCCACCACCATGACGACCAATGGCTATTTGATCGATGCCGCGATGGCCCGGGCCATTGCAGATTCCGGTCTCAACACGATCGTTTTTTCATTGGACGGCATCAAAAAGGAAACCCACGATTTTTTACGTGGTGTCAATGGCACCTACGACAGAGTCATGAACGCCATTGAGTTATTAGGTAAGTTCAGGAACGATTTACTGAAGATCCACGTGGTGACCACCATCATGCGCCAAAATTTGGATGAGCTGCTGGAGCTGGCAGGTTGGGTGAACCGGAACGAGGTCATCGATAGGATCAGTTTTCAAGCGGTGGTGCAGCCCTTCTTTACACCCCAGGACAATGAATGGCACACAAACGAGAAATTCTCGTTTCTTTGGCCGACGGATACGGATCAAACAGAACGTGTTTTAAACAGTCTCACGGATCTTAAGAACAACGGGTACAAAATAAACAACCCCGCCCCCCAGTTCAAGATATTCAGATCTTATTTTAAGCATCCCGAAAGATTTGTTAAGGCCTCAAAATGCAATCTAGGGTATAATTCGGTAAGTGTGAATACATCCGGAAAAATATTCCTATGTTTATCTATGGACCCCATAGGGGATATCCGGGACGGAAAGAGCGTGGAAGAAATCTGGTCCTCTGCAGAGGCCCGGCGTGTAAGGGATAGGATTAAGCACTGCAAAGACAACTGCAAATCAATGATCAACTGTTTTTTCGAAGAGGAGGTAGGCCATGTTTAAGTGGTTGAATTTTTCCAGGGGAAGAAAAGATGACGCCCACTACAATTTACTGCCCGAAGAATTTCAAGCTTTGGATCTTGGCATAAAATATTTGAATAAGAAAGACTATGATCGCGCCATAGCGGAGTTTGACAAGGTCCTGGGTTTTAATCCCAAAAATGAAATTGCCATCGTCAAGTTGGGTCATGTCTATCTTCAGCAAAAAAAATACCCCGAGGCGATCCAGCAGTTTACTCGCGCTCTTGAGATCGATCCTCGGGGCATCGATCCCCACGAAGGACTTGGGTTTTGTTATTTTGACCAGGGCCGCCTTGACGAGGCCATGGAGGAATTCAATCATGTGTTAAAGCTCAACCCCAACAACGAGCACTCCCATTTTGGTTTGGGGTTATGCTATAACACAAAACAAGAACACGCGAAGGCTGCGGAGGCATTCAAGCGCGTTTTAAAAATCCATCCCAAACACGCCCAAGCCAACGATATGTTGAAATACGTGATCTGCCAATTAAAAGCGAATACCGAGAAAAAAAATGCCTAACGATGATTCATTGTTGAGTGAATCTCAAGCTCTGGATCTTGGGCTAAGGTATCTGGACAAGAAAGACTACGACTCTGCCATCGCGGAGTTTAACAAGGTCCTGGGTTTTAATCCAAAAAATGAAATGGCCATGATCAAATTAGGCCATGTCTATCTTCAGCAAAAAAAATATCCCGAAGCTATCCAGCAGTTCAATCGCGCTCTTGAGATCGATCCTAAGGGCGTCGATCCCCACGAAGGTTTGGGGCTTTGTTATTTTGAACAGGGCCGTCTGGATGAAGCCATAGAAAAATTCAATTATGTGTTAAAGCTCAATCCCAGCAACGAACATTCCCGTTTTGGGTTGGGGCTGTGTTATGTCGCCCTTTTAAAATCGGGTCATGTCTATCTTCAACAAAAGAAATACCCCGAGGCCATCCAGCAGTTTAATCGTGCTCTAGAGATCGATCCTAAGAGCATCGATCCCTATGAAGGTCTGGGGCTTTGTTGTTTTGAACAGGGCCATGTTGAAGAGGCGATGAAAAAATTTCATTATATTCTGGATCTTGATCCGGACAACGAACATGGACGCTTTGGGCTTGCCCTATGCTATCAACAGAACGAAGAATTCGATCAAGCCATAGAAGAATTCGAACGCGTCCTAAAGATCAATCCCCTGCATTGTCAGCTCCACTCCAATATAGGAACGTGTTATTACCAAAAAAACGACTTCAACCAAGCCATTGAGCACTTTAACCAGGCTTTAGCAATCGATCCCGATGACTGTTATGCGCGCAAGATCTTAGCTCAAATATATCTTAAGCAGGACAATCCGGCGCTTTGCCTTGAGGAGTTACAGAAGATCAAAGAAGCGGGCATGCTCGACGAATCGTTCGGTTATCTCATGTCCCAACTTTATATGCGACAGAAGAATTATGAACCGGCGGTTGAGGCACTGCTCAAGAGCGCAAGCAATGATTATGCCGAACAGGTTCCCAAGGTGTTCTCCAGAGACCTGGATTTTACGCACCAACAAGGGGATTGCACGATCAAGATGATACGGATCCCGAACTTTTATGGTCCAGAGGTCCTTTCCACGGAAATGAATTCCATCACGCTGCCTCCCTTGGCCATGGGCAGCATTGTCGCCTACCTGAGGGCCCGGAGCTTGGTCATGTCCCAGGACGATCTGCACATTAAGATACATCACGATAATTATTTTTCCGAAGATCTCGAGAAAAAAATAGACGAGGGAGTTTTTTTTGAGGATCCGAGGGTCATTGCCTACACCCAAGGCAAGGAGGACCCGGAAATAGACCATATGATGGAAACGGTCTTACGCAAGACTGAATTTCAAGGGTTCAAGATCATACTTTTTTCTTTGGATAGCTGTTCGATGAATTTCAGCCATGCCATGTTCAGCCTTTGCCTGGCTAAATATTTAAAGAAAAAGTATGACCCTATCATCATTATAGGCGGCCTGGCCTATTTCCCGGAACTTATGAAAAAACTCGGGTGCGATTGGCCCGATATCGATTATGCGGTGTGTAATGAGGGAGAAGCCGTCTTGGCCAAATTGTTATTTTCTTTGTGCGGCTCTCTTCTGAAAGAAAAAACAGCCGAACGGCCGACGGAGAGAGTGTTCTATGGCACGAAGATCCCCGTGCCGATGAAGCCGGATTTTGACGGGCTGCCTTTGGATCGGTATAAGTACCGCGGTGTGAGGACGGATTATATCCGCAAGGAAAGTTTGCGCGACGCGGTAAAAGAATTTAATGAGTCGCGAATGTTCCTGCTGCCGCTCAGGTTCACAAAAGGATGCACTAACCGGTGCATTTTTTGCGCAAGTTCCTTCGGAGGGTTGATCCATATCACGGAACCCAAAACGGTGGCTTTATGGCTGGAAGAGTTGCAGGAAAAATATAATCCTACGGGGTATCTTTTTCTTAACGATACGCTGAATATTTCTAAAAGGTATTTAGACCAAGTATGTGATGAGATCATCAAGAGAAAGCTCAAGGTGCGTTGGAGCGACTGCGTCAGGGTGGACCGGTTAGACAAAGACTCTATTTATAAAATGCGGGTAGCCGGATGCATCCGAATGGTGTTCGGTATGGAGACTGCCAGCCCAAGGCTGTTGAAGTATATCAATAAGGATATCGATCTGGGGCAGCTGGAGGAAATGCTCTCTTTGGCCAATGAAGCAGGCATATGGACAGGTATCGAGATCATCGCCGGCCTGCCTTATGAGACCGAAAAAGACGTCCAAGAAACCATATCGTTCGTCAAAAGGAATAAAAAGAACATAGATTCCCTCTACTACAACGCGTTTAATATCAAGGATACGAGTTTATTATGCAAGTATCCGGAACGGTACGGTCTCACCAATATTTTCGAGATATCCAGCTATGAGGACGGCTTTTCCACGTTCGTCAAATTTGGTTTTGATGAAGTGAAAGGACTGAAGTGGCCCGCGAAAAGGAAACAGATCATTAAAGCCGTGAATAAAGTCGTCAAAAGCCTGGGCTGGTCTCCTTTTCCGGAGCATGAGTACGAACAATTTTTATTTTTCCTCTACTCTAAATTTGACGACAAAGAAAAGATAAAAGAACTGTTTTATTCCGTAGGGGATGAAAAGATGCGCTTCGTAGAGGTCATACGCAAAGAGAAAGAATATATGAAGTGGTCGGGGTTATATAAAACAAAGACATTGATTTACGGTGGAAAATAAAGTAGCAGATAGAATTCTTCTCGTCCAGTCCCCGCCATGGGGCAGCTATGCCCCGCCCTTAGGCATTGCGTATCTGGTCACCTTCCTCAAATCCCGTGGTTTTGCCGCAGAGATCTACGATCTGAACATGGATATCTTTCTTCATTCTCCAGGAGAGATCAGAGAAAAGTGGGATACGCAGGATTTCGAATTTTGGGCATCTGGGAAAGCCGTCGATAGTCTTCAAGACCGGATGGAGCCTCTAGTTGACAAAATCATTTCTTTCAATGCCGGCATCATAGGTTTTTCGGCCACCTTTGCGTCCGTTCCATTTTTGAATAGGCTTCTGTCAATACTTCGCAAGAAAGCCAATGACCATAATTTGGTGATCGTCATCGGTGGAGGTGGGGCCAGCTACAGGGAAGTCCGCTCCAAATTTGAAAAAAATCTGATCGATTATTTTGTGGTAGGGGAGGGAGAAGGTCCCCTGCTTTGCTTATTGAAAGGCATGCAGGGCGGGCATGTTGTTCTGACGGACTCAAATTGTGTGGTTTGGAAAGATTCTCCGGATGATCCTGCGGTTTGTCTAAAGGCTATCCGCCCCGAGTCCATTGAAATTAATGAGATACCTTTTCCTACTTTTGAAGAGTTTGATCTGAAGGCTTACACACAAGAAGATCTCATTCCGCTCATCAGCAGCAGGGGGTGTATACGAAGATGCACTTTTTGCCGTGATTCGCCTTTAAAGAAACCTTATAGAGTCCGGGATCCTGAGAGTGTAGCTCAGGAGATGAGATATCACGTGCAACGATATAACAGAAAAAGGTTCGAATTTTGTGATTTATTGATCAACGGTGACCTGGGATTTCTGGATAAGTTCTGCACCCGGCTCATCGATATGGATCTGGGCGTGGCTTGGGGCGGACAAGCTACGGTCAGAAAAGATATGGGTAGCACCTTGATCAAAAAAATGAAAAAGGCCGGATGCGGAGGTCTTACTTTTGGCATGGAAAGTTTTTCCGACCATGTTTTGAAGCTCATGGCGAAGGGGAGCACGGTTAAGGATTCTAAAGACATGCTTGTCAAGGTTAAGGAAGCAGGCATGCGGGTGGAGATCAATCTTATGGTCGGGTTTCCGGGCGAGACGGAAGAAGACGTTGCTGAGACGATAGATTTTATAAGGCAGAATTCTGCTCTTATTGATAAAATTAACAGTTTAAATATTTGCACTCTCGAGCCGGGGATGCACCTCTTTGACCATCTCGAGGAATATAACATCGACAGATCCGTGGTGCGTGACTTGTATGCCTGGTTCACCAAAGATATGTCGAATACGATTCAGGTGAGAACTCAAAGGCATAAAAAAATGGCCTCTGTTTTTTCAGAGCTCAATTTAATACCCGCGTGGCAAAACGTGAGAAGATAGGGGATCGACTTCGTATGGCGCATTTGGGAAGATCTAAGAAAATTCTTTTTACGGTAATGCTGCTAGTTTTAGCGTTATTTCTCTTGGAGATCATGCTAAGACTGGGAGGTGTTTTGTACTTCCAGTTTAAATATCCCTCCAAACCCGTGAAGGTAGATTCCAATGGTTTTAACATGCTGTGCTTGGGGGATTCTTTTACTCAGGGTTTCGGGGCGCCCCATGGCAAGAGCTATCCCGAACAATTGCAAGAGCTCATGAAGGGACAAACAAATAAAAATATTATTGCTTACAAGGAATTCCGCATCAATTCGTCCACTATCCTGAAAAATCTGGAGAAAGATATCCATACGTATCATCCGGATCTGATCATCATTATGACCGGCTGCAATGATCTTTGGAATATGGAAAATGCCACCGATTCGGCCTTCGGAGAGGATGATCTCCTGGGGAAAATAGATATCGCACTCAGCGGGTCCAGGGTATATAAACTTATCAAAATTAGTTATTTGAATCTGAGCGCGCTTGCTGCCGGGAAATATCCGAAATTAATCAACGAGGAAAACAGTAAAAAGAAATTTAGCACTTCAGAAGCAGAGAAACATTTTTCTTTGGGCGAACAGCATTTTCACAGCGGGGAGCGTGAGCTGGCCCTTAACGAATTTAATATTGCCGAAGGACTGGAGCCTCAGAATCCTTGGGTGCATTGGCGGAAAGCGTGTATTTATATCCAAGCAATGCACGAAACCTCTCTTGGCGAAAACGAGCTTAAGCTGACCGTGTGGCATGGAGACAGCTCTGTGCTCGAGTATGCCTTCATGCTTTTGTCTCAACTTTATGAGGGTGACAGCGAAAAGATCCAAGCCATGATCAAAGAGATGGAAGCCATCATTGATGCCAGGTATAACGGCAAGGAAAAAGTGAAAGCTAAAAAAATCCTAAAAAGATTATCTTTATTACGTAACGATCAAAAAACTTTAGAGAAGGTGGTCGCATATAATCTCAAAGAGATCATAGAAACCATCAAGGGGAAAAATATAAAGGTTATTTTAATGAACTATCCCGATGAGGTTGCCCCGCGTATCAGAAGTGTTGTGGAAAGGGCCGGTATGTTATCGAGCGCTCTTGTGATCGACAATCATCAAACATTCAAAGACAAACTCAAGACTTTAAGACAAGAGGATCTGTTCGCTGCCGATGGCCACTGCAATGCTAACGGATACAAACTCATAGCAGAAAATCTTCAGCAGGCGTTGATCAAAGAAAGGATGTTGGATGATGTCGGTAACGGGTGACCGTAAAATTAAAGATCCCAGTTCCTGCGTAATATTACTTACTCTCGGATGCAACCTGAGATGCAGAATGTGTCATTTGTGGGGGAACAGCGAAAAAGACATAGTGAAGCCCAGCCTCAAGGAGTGGAAAGATTTTATTGCCTCCATCGACAAACCAAAGGACGCCGATTTTACAGTTATTTTTGGAGGCGGAGAACCGTTGTTGTTTCCGGATACGCTCATAGAATTGATCAATACTTGCCATCAGAGAGGGTTCAGGACATCGCTAGCGACAAGCGGTTATTTGATGGATGAAACAATGGCGAAGCGGCTCGCGGAGGCGGGACTCAATTATATCGCCTTGACCTTGTATAGCCTCAAAGAAGAGATCCATAATGATATGCGCGGTAAACCAGATAGTTATCGGAGGTTGATGAAGGCGATCGAATATTTGGCAAAGTACCGCGACTCGTTGGAGATTGCCATTGATACGGTGATCATGGCCCCTAATTTGGAAGGGCTTGTGGAGTTGGCCCATTTTGTAAAAAAAGATGAAAGGCTCTCTTCCGTGTTTTTTCAGGCCGTGGTCCAACCCTTTCACAGCGCGCCCATAGAGGCATGGTATAACTCGGAAGAATATAAATTCCTCTGGCCCAAAGAGAGCCAACAGGTCGATCTTGTGATTGATGAACTGATCAAGCTGAAGGAGAGCGCTCCGAAAGACAGAAAAGACAAGATCAACAATTCGATATCCCAACTCAAGCTTTTCAAGCGTTATTTTAAGGCGCCCCAGGATTTTATAAAAAAGACGTCGTGCAGTGTTCTCAACGACAACGCTTTTACCGTATCTCCGGATGGAAGCGTGAATCTTTGCCCCTATATCAAACCCATAGGCAATATCCGGGACGGGGGTCTGAAAGATATATGGCATTCCCCAATAGCGAATGAAAGGCGCGAAGCGATCTTGCATTGCCAGAGAAACTGCCATCACATCATCAATTGCTGGTATGAAGATGAAAAAATAGATCAGGATTCATGATGGGGAATCCTAAGATCAAGCTCATAAGATTGCCAAGTTTTTTTAAAAAAGGGCAGTTCTCTTCCAAGCCCAACTGCTGCTTGATTCCTCCCCTGGGATTGGGGCTCATCACTTCCTATTTGCGCTCCCGAGGTCTTTCCCTAGAGCAAGACGACCTCAACATGAAGATTCACTACGATAATCATTATTCAACTTCTCCGGAAGATAAGGTGGATATTGAGATTTTTTTTGATATGCAAAGGATTAAAAATTACTGCAAAGGCTCTTCCGACGCCTATGTCGAATCCGTGATGGAGAAAATAGATTCAAAAACGGCGTTAAGTGCCCATCAGATCGTCCTTCTCTCGCTGCCGGATAACATAGAAAACGATAGCAACTTGGTGTTCGCGCTGGCCTACACGAGGTTCATCAAGAGAAAATACAATGCCACGATCGTATTAGGCGGCCAGGGGCCATGGAGCAATTTGTTGAGAACCCAGCACGATTGTCAGGATATAGATTTCATCATCCAAGGCGATGGAGAATATCCTCTCTATCACTTGTTGAATTCAATCATGAACAACCAAACATTAGGCGATATGCCGGATCTGTCTGTTGTGGAAGAAGGAAAGTTGATCTTATCGACTAAGATCGCTGAGGCTATTAAGCCGGATTTTTCGGGTCTGCCTATAGAAAAATACAGGTCCCGAGACGAAGTTTTAGATTATCCCCCCGACATTGAAAACGTGATGAGGGAATTCCAGAAAACGGGGAGTTTGCTTTTACCTTATAGGTTTATAAGAGGATGTCCTTTCGAATGTATTTTTTGCATCTCCTCTACGCAAAGGCTAAGCCACGCACTGCTGCCTGACGAAATAGTCAGTCATTTAGAATCGCTACAGGAAGAATACAACCCCACGGGCTTTTTTTTCCTTAATGATACGATCAACATATCGAAAAAATACATTACTGATTTGTGCGATAAGATCATTGCCAGAAAGCTCAAGATTCTTTGGTCCGACTGCGCTCGCGTCGATCATTTAGATAAGGAGACGCTTTTCAAGATGAGGGAGGCCGGGTGCATAAGATTGATTTATGGAATGGAGACAGCCAGCCCCAGGCTGTTGAAGTATATCAATAAGAAAATAGAGCTAAAAGATCTGGAAAATGTTTTACGCTGGACGGATGAAGCGGGCATCTGGTCCGGCGTCGAGGTCATAGGCGGTTTCCCGCATGAAAAACAAGAGGATATCGAGGCCACGATTTTATTTTTGAAGGAAAACGAAAAATATATAAACCGGGTCTATCTCAACCATTTTGATTTAAGGGGTAATTCGGTGCTTTATAATTCTCCCGAACGATACGGGATCAAACGCATATTTAGGGTCGACGAATGCACGGAAAAAGATTTTAGCAGCTATGTGGAATATGGATTTGATGAAGCGGACGGCTTGGTCTGGAGGGACAAAGTAAAACAAATAGAATTTTCTATTCAGACAATCCGGGAGAGCTGCGCTCGGGGGTATCGTTTTTTTACCGACGAGCATCTTTTGTTTTTTCTCTACTCCTATTTCGATCACAAAGATGATGTAAAATCGGTTTACCTTAAGATCCTTAAAAACCATGAATAAATATTCCCATCGAGACAAAGGCTTTCTTTATTTTGAGCAAGGGCAGATGGATAAAGCCATGGATGAATTCGACCAGGCTCTCAGGGCGGATCCTCAGGATGCCAGCACCCATTTCGGCAGAGGTTTGTGTTGGTACGCTCAAGGAGAATTCGACAAGGCGATCGGAGAGTTTGCGAGG
>JBDRCT010000049.1:0-68246 GCA_043821445.1 Candidatus Omnitrophota bacterium
CTTGGAGTTTTAACTTCAGACGAGGATGTTAATAAGGTTTTTGGTGCCTTCGCAGCAGGAAGACCGTAAGACAAGGAGCAATTTTGATATCAAAAATTGCTAAGAGGAAAGCTTTTACCTTGACTTACTTTTCCATAGACGTCTTTTCTCTTAATTACGAGATAAACCTGCGAATTCATGCTGATCACAGGAGTTAAAAATGATCAAATGGGATTTTTTAAACAAAGTTTTTGAGCCCTTTGGAAAGCTTCAAGGAATCTTTAAGCTTTATTTTGATGAGCTTCCAAATGAGCTTAAGCAGATGTTGTTTAAACTAGCAGATCGCGGTTGGTATCCGTCGCTCAAATTTTATGCGGGCACTCCAAAGCAGATACTTGAACTGATTGATAACAAAAAAGAAGAGGAGCTGGAAGAATTTCTTAAAAGTTTTGCCCGGTCACGCATTGCATGGCTTCATTCATCCATTCAGGCATATTATCCAAGCAGGGAAAAAATTGTAAAGGATGCTATCAATGCTCATAACAACGGGGCATATGCCTTATCTGTTCCCGTTTTTCTTGCGCAAGCAGACGGAATTTCACATGAAGTTTTACATGGTTCTATCTATTCGGGACAAAAGGAAAAGAAAATCACATCTGTGATTAAAAATAAAATTGAAGCAATGAAAATAAAAGAAAATTCCATAATGGCTACTTGGTTCATTTTGCTGGTTAACGGAACTTCCATTGGCGTATCAACTAAGGAGAGGGATCGGCTTAAGGCTAAGCTGGAGTTGTATGGACCACTGAACAGACATGGAGTGATGCACGGGTTGGATCTTGATTATGCTACCGAGGCAAATAGTTTGCGTAGCATGATGGTCTTGGAGTATATGCTTTGGGTCAGCGAGAAATTAAGGGAAAGCAGGCAAAAGTAAAGAAACGTTCTGCAAATATGTCATCACATCATTTTTTACTTACAAACTAATTCCGGGCATAATTTCGGGAACCCCGCACAACAAGTCTACGGGGCAGGCACATCACTTGATTTTGAAAAAACCGAGAGTCGGGAACCGGGATTAGGGACTCGAAAAACCCATCTCATGGAAAGGACCGTTGGGATGAAAATGATGAAGATACTTGGCATTCTGTTTCTTGTGGTTTTTACGGGTCAGGGAATGCTCGGAGCCGAAGCCCCTGCCGGGGAAGTCACTGCGTTGCCGGAGGTTAAGACTTATGAGGCATTGCGGCACGCGATCTCCCAGGCGCGGGCCGAGAGCCGGGGCCGGGTGGAAAAGGCCGTAGAGCAGGAACGGGTGCGCGAGGCGTGGGAGATCGGGAGGCTCATCGACGCGCATGTGCTTCAGCATAAAGAACGGGCAGACTACGCCGAACATGTCCTGGAGCGGCTGGCCGGCGATCTTGGGATGAGCGAACGTGAGCTTTATTACTCGCTTAGATTTTACCGGGGCTACCCAATTTTGCCGCATGCGTCAAAATTGAGCTGGTCTGATTACCGTGACTTGCTTGCGGTAAATACTTCCGAGGAAAGGGATGCCCTGGCCGAGCGTGCTTCAAAAGAAAACTGGAACCGGGCCCGGTTGCGTGACGAAGTTCGGAATGTCACCAAGGGTGAAAAAGTCTCTCCGGCGGAAGTCCTTACTGCTGAACCCGGCATTCCGTACACGTATCGTATTGTCCGGGGGCCGGAAGAAAATGAACGGGTGCTCGATCTTGGTTTTTCTAACTACTACACGCCGGCCGGGAAATTTTCTTTTAAGGAAGGCGATATCGTTACCTCCGCTCAGGGCGCGAAGGGAAGCTATGAGCTATCGGCTATAGGCTCCAAGCCGGAGGCTCTCTACACTTATGAAATCAAGGTCCTCGAGGTCATTGATGGCGACACGATCAAGGCCGTGATCGATCTCGGTTTCGGATTCCGGACGGTCCAGACACTTCGTTTGCGAGGGATCGACGCGCCGGAGATCGAGACCGCGGACGGTATGGAATCGAAGAAGGCACTTGAGAAGATGCTAAACACAGCGAATAGCGCAGAGCGCGGAGCGGATAGCAAAGCCCATGCGAGGATTCTCATCAGGACCGTCAAGTCCGACAAGTACGACCGTTACCTGGCGGATCTTTTTATTAATGGGACTTATATAAACCAGAAGCTGGTTGACGGCGGTAACGCTGTCATCGTGGAAGAATAGGTGGTATCGCAAACAAAGAACATTACCTTGGGAGCTTCGTGCCGCGTGACTATTAATTTTACGGGTTCGCGGTACAATACTGTTAACCTTTTTAAATCAAATGGAGAACAGTATTAGATGGACCCGATCTTTTTTACCCTTACCACGGAATATATCAAACTCTTTAAACTTCTCAAGGTGACGGGGTTGTGTGAAAGCGGGGGCATGGCGAAATGCGCCGTTTCGCAGTCGGAGGTGAAAGTCGACGGGCAGGTTGAGACACGGAAGGCCTGCAAGATCCGCAGGGGGCAGCGCGTGGAGTTCGGCGGGGAAACGATCGTTGTAGAATAAAAAAGCTTTCTTGAAGGTGTGGCCGAAGGAGTCTAGAATACCCCCGTTTTTATGAGAGGAGTGTTCGGAAAATGGAAAAGATCGGGATCGTCGTTAATCAGAAGAAGGAAGGCGCGCCGGAACTTTGCGAAAAGCTTAAAAGCTGGCTCGCAAAACGGGACATTCCCGTCCTGGATTCTCTGGCCGTTTCAATCGATGATCTGATCGAAGGCTCGACTCTCTTGGTCTGTCTCGGCGGGGACGGGACCATCCTTTCGGCCATCAGCCATATGAAAAGCCGCGTCGTGCCGATCCTGGGTGTGAATTTCGGGAAGCTCGGATTCCTGACCGAGGCCAAGGCTGAAGAGGTTTTTGAGGAGCTCAACGCCTATCTTCTCCAGAAACCAGCGGTCGAGAACCGGCTCATGCTTTCCTGCACCGCGAAAAGCAAGAAGGCCGATCTGGACCGGCGATTTATTGCGTTGAATGATATCGTGATCAGCCGTGAAGGACTGGCCCGTATTCTCCAGCTTGACGTCACGATCTCGGGGGAGAAGTTCACGAGTTTCCGCGGCGATGGGGTCGTGATCGCCTCTCCGACGGGTTCCACGGCTTATTCGCTCTCAGCGGGAGGCGCCGTGGTGCATCCCAAACTCGAAGCGATCCTCATTACGCCCATCTGCCCGCATGCCCTCAACTTGCGCGCCCTGGTGATCGGGGCGGATGAAAAGATCACGATCCGTATCCGCACGGAAAACCCCAACGAAAAGGCCCTCCTTACGGCCGACGGTCAAGAAAAGATCGAAATCGACGATAGCTATAGTGTCGAAGTGACCCGCTTCCACATGCCTCTGTCTTTGGTGAAGAGCACGAAGCGGAGTTATCTCCAGACGCTCAGGGAAAATTTTAAGTTCCCTGATGTCGAATAGTCTTTAAAGACCGTTGTTGCTTTCCACGCTTCTTATTTTCTCGGGGTTTACCCCGTTAGAGATTGCGGAAGCGAAAATAGCATCGACTGTTTTTCAATTTCAGTAAGAAAATGGCGGCGACTTTTGAGAATTTCCAAAGACGCTTCCTATCTCTAACGGGGTGAAGACCATTGTCAAACTGTTGATCGTTGATGACGAAAAAATGATCTGCGAGGAGTTCCGTGAGACCCTCGAGCATGAAGGCTATGAGGTGGACTGCGCCCTGAGCGGCAAGGAAGGGCTCCAGAAGATCCAGACCCGTCATTACCATCTTGTCTTTCTTGATTCGTCGATGCCGTTCATGGACGGGAAAAAAGTCCTGGAACGGATCCGTCATTTCAGCCGGGTGCCGGTGGCCTTGATCACGGGTTTTATCACGGAATCCAAGGAAAAAGAGATCCTTCATCTCGGGGCCATGGCCTGCTTGCACAAACCCTTGGACCTTGACCGCGTCAAATCGTTGATCCATACAGTTACGCAACGCAGTCATGCTCACGCGTCATGAGGGTTCTTTTCTTTAAAAATTCAAGACTACGGGCCCCAAGCTTTCCTGATGTTTATTTTCTTTTAATGGGCGGTAGTCAGGACTGCCCCAATTTCAGCTTCGCGGAAATTGATAAAAATTGGGACTGAGGTCTCTTTATGTCCGACATTCGAGTCCGATTCGCTCCGTCCCCGACGGGAAACCTCCATATCGGCGGCGTCCGCACCGCGCTTTTTAACTATCTCTATGCCCGCCAGCAGGGCGGAAAATTCCTGCTGCGCATCGAAGACACCGACCGTCAGCGCTCGACGCCCGAATTTGAGCAGGAGATCCTGGAATCACTCCGGTGGCTCGGGCTTGATTGGGACGAAGAACTGGTCTATCAAAGCAAGCGGCTTGAACGGTACCGCGAGGTCGCGCAAGAACTGGTCTCCAAAGGTCTTGCCTATGAATTCGAGGGAGCCATCAAGTTCAAGGTCCCCCAGACCGGGGTCAAGGTCTACGATATTGTCCGCGGGGAAGTGACTTACGACTCCAAAGAATTCGATGACCTTGTCATTCTAAAATCCGACGGATATCCGGTGTTCCATCTCGCGGTGATCGTGGACGACCATGACATGGGGATCACGCATGTGGTGCGCGGGGAAGACCATCTTCCGAACACGCCGCGGCATATTTTGCTCCAGCAGGCTTTGGGCTGGAAATCGCCGAAATACGCGCACCTCCCGCTCATTTTCGGATCGGACGGCACCCCCCTTTCCAAGCGGCACGGCGCGGTGGCAGTGACGGAGTACCGCAACAAAGGCTTCCTCCCGCAAGGACTTGTCAATTATTTGGCACTTCTCGGCTGGAATCCCGGGACGTCGCAGGAGATCTTTTCGCTTCCGGAGCTTGTGAAGCAATTTTCCCTCAAACGCGTGATCAAATCGAACGCTCAATTCAATCCCGAAAAACTTCTTTGGGTGAACGGCCAGCACATCCGCGCAATTCCGGGCGAAGACTATGAAAAACAGATCACGGAATTCTGGAAAGGCAAGATCGACCCTATTCCGGAAGAAAAATGGCGGAAACTCATCACGCTTTACCGGCCCCGGATTCAGACTTACGGAGAATTAAAGAACCAGGCGGCTTATTGTTTCGCTTCGCCCGAGTATAAGGACCCTCAGCTCATGGCGGAGATCAAAAGCAATGCGTCTGTGATGAAGCTTCTCAAGCAGTTAAGTGAGGTTCTCGAGGAGGTCGGCGATTTCGAGGATGTGCAAATCCTGGATCAAAAAACAAAACAAGTGGCCGAGGCCGCGGGCCTGAAACCCAAGGACATCATCCACCCGTTGCGCTTCGTTCTCACAGGCGGGACTGCAAGTCCGGGGATTTTTGAACTCATGAATCTTCTCGGCAAAGACACCTGTCTCGTGCGTCTCCGGCGCTTTCTCTCCTAAAAAAGCGGATCTTTTGGTATAATTTTTTATAAAGGACGAGTAAAAAACAAACGATTCCCATGCATAACAAAAAAATACTGATCGTTGAAGACGAAAAAGAGGTTGCCCAGTCGCTTGAGGATTTTCTCAGGGATGAGGGGTTTTCGGCTGTTGAACGCGCCGCGGATGGGATCCACGCGATCCGGCAGGCCCAAAAATTCATGCCGGATCTGATCCTTCTCGACCTTAAAATGCCTCGCGGGGACGGCATCACGGTCCTTAAAAAGTTAAGGCAGATCGCTTCGACGGCGAAAATCCCGATTATTGTGATTACGGGTGTTGCGGATGACACGATAAAAAAAAGGCTTTTGTCGTCAGGGGTGTGCGCGCACTTTCAGAAACCCTACAAACTCGAGCTGCTCGTGGCCGGGATTAAAAACGCTCTTGAGAGGAGAAGCAGCTCTGAAGAGGCCTGGGGCTAGCGAGATCCTATGGATCAGAACATAAAACCCTCTAATTTTATACGCGACATCATTAACCAAGATATTGTCAAAGGTAGGAATGGCGGACGCGTGCACACGCGCTTTCCGCCCGAGCCGAATGGTTATCTTCATATCGGACATGCCAAGGCGATCTGCATCAGTTTCGGGATCGCCCGTGACTATCAGGGACTCTACAACCTCCGTTTTGACGACACGAACCCGGAGAAAGAAGAGGTCGAGTACGTCGATTCCATCCGCGAGGACGTCCACTGGCTTGGTTTCGATTGGGGGGACCGGGAGTATTACGCCTCGGACTATTTCGATCAGCTTTATGAGCACGCGCTCACGCTCATCAAAAAAGGAAAGGCCTATGTCTGCGACCTGAGCCCGGAGGAACAGAGAAAATACCGGGGCACGCTGACTGCGCCGGGCACCCACAGCCCTTTCCGCGACCGATCGCCGAAAGAGAATCTGGATCTGTTTGAGCGGATGAAGGCCGGGGAATTCGCGGACGGCTCGCGCGTTCTCAGGGCAAAGATCGATATGGCGTCGCCCAATATCACGATGCGTGATCCCACGATCTACCGGATCAAGAAAGCCTCGCATCACAGGACCAGGGATAAGTGGTGCATTTATCCCATGTACGACTTCACGCATTGCATCTCGGATTCCATCGAAGGGATCACGCATTCGCTTTGCACGCTTGAATTCGAGAACAACCGCCCGCTTTATGATTGGTTCCTGATCGAACTCGGCATCCACCGTCCGCAGCAGATCGAATTCGCGCGGCTCAATCTCACACACACGGTCCTGAGCAAACGCATTCTTCTCAAACTTGTCCAGCAGAAAATGGTTTCCGGTTGGGATGACCCCCGGATGCCTACGATCTCCGGTTTCCGGCGTCGTGGTTATACGGCGTCCTCGATCAGGAATTTCTGCGATCAGATCGGTGTCGCCAAGTTCAACAGCATGATCGACAGGGTCGTTCTCGAAAATTCCATCAGGGAAGAACTTAACAAGACCGCGCCTCGCGTCATGGCTGTGCTCGATCCCCTCAAGGTCGTGATCACCAATTATCCGGAAGGGAAGACCGAAGAGATGGAGGCCGTGAACAATCCCGAGGACCCGGCGGCCGGGTCAAGGAGGCTTCCGTTCTCCCGCGAGCTTTATATCGAAAGGGATGATTTTCGCGAAGACGCGCCCAAAAAGTTTTTCCGGCTCGTGCCGGGCGGGGAAGTGCGCTTACGTTACGGGTATTTCGTTAAATGCGAAAAGGTCATCAAAGACGCCTCCGGCAAGGTCACAGAACTTCACTGCACGTACGACCCCGAGACGCGCGGAGGCAACAATCCTCCGGACGGGCGTAAAGTGAAAGGCACGATCCACTGGGTTTCCGCCAGGCATGTTTTTAAAAGCGAAGTCCGGCTTTATGATCATTTGTTCACCGCGAAAGATCCGGGCGACGTGCCGGAAGGCGGAGATATCCTGATGAATCTCAATCCCAGATCTCTCGAGACGGTTTCCGGGGCCCTTCTTGAGCCAAGCTTGAAGGACGCAAAACCCGGAGAGCGTTTCCAGTTCGAACGGCTCGGATATTTTTTCGTAGATCCCGTCGATTCCAAACCCGGACAGCCGGTTTTCAACCGCACCGTCACCCTGCGGGACACCTGGGAGAAGATCAAGAAGGCGCAAAAATAGCACGCGCAACGGGCAACGCTCAACGCACAACGGAAAGACCAGAACGTTGCGCTTTGCGCGTGGTACATTGCGCAGAGATGTGGCTGGGGGACTAGGATTTGAACCTAGACTAGGTGATCCAGAGTCACCGGTGCTACCGTTACACCATCCCCCAACGAAGAATATGCGATCAAAAGGCGGGAAAAAGCAGGGGAATTATAGCGGGTCTTCGCCATACCGACAAGAATTCTTCTTTTCATCAAGAATACTAAGGATGCAATTGCAACATATCCTCTTTATGAACGAAGCGATCTGGGAGGCGCGGAAGGGCCTGCGTGAAGGTAGCGCTGGCTCTCATAAAGATTTAGATGAAGGATTTATTGCCGCCAGGCCGAAGCTGTGGAACGGAGATATTGGAGAATGATCTGATGTTGATCCGCCAGCTCAAGGATTGTCCTGAATCCATTGCGGGAGATGCTTGTCGTCTCCGGGAACTCCTCAATGCTAAAACGGACCATCGCGCTTATCGCTACAGTCTCGCGCATGCCGTCGTGAAACCCGGTACAAAGACCAAGCCCCATTCACTTAAAATCTCAGAGGTTTATTATATCCTGGAAGGGCAGGGGCGCATGCATGTGGACCGCGAGACTGCGGAAGTGGGTCCCGGGGCTGTGATCGATATTCCCCCAAGGGCCGTTCAATGGATCGAAAATACCGGCCAAGAAGATCTTGCTTTTCTCTGCATCGTAGATCCCGCTTGGTGCGCGGCAGATGAAGAAATATTGAAATAAGGAAGGTCTTCCAAAAAACAGTTTTTCAATCCCTGACCCTTCGGATATACTCACTTTCAATAAAACACGCCGTCATCAAATCAAAGGTGTCGATATGTATCCCATTCTTGAGAAGAAAAAACTGAACAATAACGTGGAAGAAATGGTGATCCGGGCGCCCTACGTCGCGCGGCACTGTGAGCCCGGCCAGTTCATCATTCTTCGCGTGGATGAGGGGGGGGAGCGCGTTCCCCTTACGATCGCGGAATACGACCGCAAGCAAAGCACGGTCACTATTATCTATCAAGTGGCCGGCTTCACCACCCGGAAGCTTAGTGAGAAAAAAGTCGGCGAAGGGATCGTGGATTTTGTCGGGCCCTTGGGCCGGCCCACGGAACTGCATCCTCTCAAGCGTGTCATCGGGATCGGTGGCGGGGTCGGCGCGGCGCCTCTTTACCCACAACTTAAAAAGTTGAGCGAGATGGGGACTTCCGTCGACGTGATCCTCGGTGCGCGCAGCAAAGACCTCATTATCCTCGAAGAAAAATTTTCAAAATTCTGCAAGAACGTTTATGTCACGACCGATGACGGGAGTTACGGGACGAAGGGACTTGTGACGGAAAAGCTCAAGGCGCTCGTCGAAGCAGGTGAAAAATATGACGAGGTCATTGCCATCGGGCCTGTGATCATGATGAAGTTTGTGAGCCTCCTGACAAAGCCGTGGGGTCTTAAGACCAATGTTTCCCTGAACCCTATCATGGTGGACGGGACCGGCATGTGCGGGGGCTGTCGCGTGACGGTCGGCGGGCAGACGAAATTCACCTGCGTGGATGGGCCGGACTTTGACGGTCACCAGGTGGATTATGAAGAATTGATGCGCCGGCAAAACATGTATAAAACCGAAGAAGCCCATTCCTGCAAGATCGGTCTGAGGCCCGCCTAGCATGTCTTCTGACTTGAAACCCAACATGGACCCTAAGAAAGTCCCCATCCCGGAACAGAAGCCCGAGGAGCGGATCGAGAATTTTAACGAGGTTGCGCTCGGCTATATGCCCGAACAGGCCATGCGGGAGTCTTTGCGTTGCCTCCAGTGCAAGGCCCGTCCCTGTGTCGCGGGTTGTCCGGTCAGTGTCATGATCCCCGAATTCATCAAAAAAGTGGGCGAAGGCGATTTCGAAGAAGCCTACCGTCTTCTGGTCAAGGAGAACTGTCTTCCGGCCATTTGCGGAAGGGTTTGTCCCCAAGAAACCCAGTGCGAGATCTTGTGCGTGCGCGGTAAAAAAGGAGAACCGGTGGCGATCGGCCGATTGGAACGCTTTGTCGCAGATTATGCGATGGAACACATGACGCAGGAGATCCCCGAGATCAAAAAGAACGGCATCAAGGTCGCGATCGCGGGAGGCGGGCCGGCCGGGCTGACCTGCGCCGGCGAACTCGCGCATATGGGCTATGAGGTGACCGTTTTCGAGGCACTTCATGCCCTGGGCGGTGTTCTGATGTACGGGATCCCGGAATTCCGGCTGCCGAAAAAGCTTGTTGAGCGGGAGATCGCAAGCGCTCTGAGTCTTGGCGTCAAGATCGAAAAAAATGTGATCATCGGGAAATCGATCACAGTTGACGAGCTTTTCGAGGAAGGATTTCAGGCCGTTTTCATCGGATGCGGTGCCGGTCTGCCGTCCTTTTTGAAGATCGAAGGGGAGAATTTGAACGGCGTTTATTCCGCCAATGAGTTCCTGACGCGCACTAATCTGATGAAAGCCTATGATTTTCCGAACGTTCCCACGCCGGTCAAGATCGGGAAACGGGTCGCGGTGGTCGGCGGCGGGAATGTGGCCATGGACGCGGCCAGGACCGCCAAACGTCTTGGTGCCGAAGAAGTTTATATCGTCTACCGCCGGAGCGAAACGGAGTTTCCGGCCCGTGCGGAGGAGGTCCATCACGCGAAAGAAGAAGGGATCATTTTCCGGCTTCTCCGCAATCCCGTGAAGATCCTGGGTAAGGACGGTTGGGTCACGGGGCTGGAGTGCGTGGAGATGGAGCTTGGAGAGCCGGATGAGTCCGGCCGCCGCAGGCCCGTGGTGAAGAAAGGAAGTAATTTTGAATTTCCGGTGGAGACGGTCATCATTGCCATCGGTGGAACCCCGAACCCGTTGATCCGCCAGACCACGCCGGGGCTTGAAGTTCAGAAATGGGGTGGCATTATTGTCGATGAAGCCACGATGAAGACCTCCAAAGAGGGCGTCTATGCCGGCGGCGACATCGTGACCGGCGCAGCGACCGTGATCCTGGCGATGGGCGCCGGGAAAAAAGCCGCCGCCGCGATTCACGAAGCGTTACAGAAAAAAAACAAGGAAAGTTAGTCCAGCCTCAATTCTTATCCATCAAAGCAGAGCGGCACTCTTTTTAATCGTTATTTTTGTTACAATTAGTTTGCCAACGAAGCTGTTTGGTGCTAGAATTCGAATCGTTCACATTTTCACGAATAGTTGACATGAAAAAGATTCCTCGAAGGACGATCACGCGAGTCTTGCTTTATATCCGGACCCTGGAAACTCTGACCAAGGAAAAACGCTTTTTGATTTCCTCTGGACAGCTAGCGGACATTACGGGGCTTTCGGCGGTTCAGATCCGAAAAGACATTTCGAATTTTAAGAGCGTCGGAAAGCCAAGGGTCGGCTACCGGACGGTCGAATTGAAGAAAACGCTCGAGAATTATTTGTTGCAGGACACCACGGTCCATGTGGTGTTGTTCGGGGTGGGGAACCTCGGCTCCGCGATCTTGAAATATCCGGGGTTTCATCAAGACCAGATCCGTCTGGTGGCCGCTTTTGATGTTTCGCGTCACAAGATCGGGAAAAAGATCGAGGGTGTGAAGGTATATCCGTTGGACCGGGCGCCTGAGATCATCAAGCGGGTGCATGGCGATATCGGGATCATCGCAGTCCCGGAAAAAGGCGCCCAGGAAGTGGCGGATCACATGGTGATCTCGGGGCTGCAAAAGATCATTAATTTCGCGCCGTGTTCGGTCAGCGTACCGGCAAGGGTGCAGATCCGTAATATTGATTTTACGATCGAGTTCTTGTCGCTTTACTGTAACACTCAAAAATGACCGTCAATTTTGACAGGGCAAGTAGGGGGAATAGAAAGTGACTCACGAAAGCATGATTCTCGTAACCGCTGCATTTTCCATGGGGATCCTACACGTTATTTTAGGTCCCGATCACTATGTGCCTTTTATTGTGATGGCCAAAGCACGGCGATGGTCCTGTTTTAAAACGGCTGTGATTACGGCGCTATGCGGCGTCGGCCACGTCGGAAGTTCCGTGGTTTTAGGGATCCTGGGGATCCATCTAGGGATCTCCTTAAAAAAACTCGTGATGTTTGAATCCGTGCGCGGTGAATGGGCGGCATGGGGACTGATCGCTTTTGGGCTGGTTTACTTTATATACGGCTTGCGGCGGGTCCTGAAGGGCCGGTTTGAGGCGCATCATCCGGACCAACAAAAACTCACGCAGTGGGTCCCCTGGACACTTTTTGTGGTCTTTGTCTTGGGTCCGTGCGAACCGTTAATTCCGGTCTTTATGTTTCCTGCCATGCAGCATGATTTGATGACCACTGCTCTTGTGACGGGAGTTTTCAGCGGCATGACGCTCCTGACGATGCTGGGGATCGTTCTGGTGTCCGTCTTCGGAATGAATTTTTTGCCATCGGTATCCGGGCAGCTTGAGCGGTATGGCCACGCGTTCGCGGGGCTTGTCATCCTCCTCTGTGGTTTCGGGGTACGGTTTTTAGGATTGTAAAAAAGAAACAGAAGTATGTGATGGAAAAAGCCATTTTTCTAAAAAAATCCAAGCTGGATGATTTCCTCGGGAAGCTTTCCGAAGGTTATCGGGTCTATGTTCCCGTCAAGAAGGATGAGCAGCGCTTCTTCAGGAAATATGCCGGTCCTGCCGCGGACATCGTCATCGGCGAAATAAGGCCTTTTGAACCGCTCAAGGCCTTTTTCACACGTTGCCGCGAAAAGGTCGCGGACGGTTTCAAGCCGGATATTCCGCATGAGAATGACAAACCCTTCGCCATCATCGGCGTCAAGGCCTGTGATCTCAAGGGGTTCAAGATCCAGGACCATGTCTTCCGGGGCCCCGATTTTCCGGATGCGTTTTACATCAAGAACCGAGAGGAGAACTTTATCGTCAGCGCGGACTGCACCTGCGCGATCGAGACTTGTTTTTGCACCGCCATGGGGATCGGCCCCCATCCGACCGAAGATTTCGACATCAACCTCTCCGTGATCGAGGCCGGTTTTTGGGCGGATCCCGGTTCCGAAAAAGGCAGGGAATTTATCCGGAAAAATCCGTCCCTGTTCGAGCCGGCGACGGATACACAACTTCGTGAGAAAGAAGCGCAACGGGAAAAAATCTTTCACGAGGTGGAGGGTAATGTCAGCCGGAACGAAATTCCAAAACAGGATCATTTCCAAGGCATTATCGAGCGGAATTTCAACGCCGATCTTTGGGCGGACGAAGCGAAGACCTGTGTCGAATGCGGGGCCTGTACGGTCATTTGTCCGACATGTCACTGTTTTTTGCTTTATGATCAGAAGGACGGTGAAAAAATGGCGCGTCTGCGCACCTGGGATTCCTGCATGCTCAAGGGATATGCCCGGGTCGCGGGCGGCGGGAATCCACGCGATAAATTGTTCATGCGCCTCCGGAACCGTTTTGAAAAAAAATTTGATTTTTTCCCAAAGGCCATAAATATTTATGCCTGTACCGGATGCGGCCGTTGCGTGAGCGCGTGTCCGGCGACGATCGATATTCGCAAAGTCCTAAGAAGGCTCGTGGACCATGCATAACGAAAATATTTACCGCCCCATTCGGGCCGACGTGCTCGATGTGATCACGGAAACGCCTACCATCAAAACGATCCGTTTTAAACCGGCGGAGCCTATCTCATTCAGGACGGGGCAATTTGTGGAGATCACGGTTCCGGGCGTCGGTGAGGCACCGTTTACACCGTCCTCCAAGCCTTCAATCAAGGATACGATGGAAGTGAGTGTGATGAGGGTCGGGAAGGTAACACAGAAGATCCACGAGCTCAAAAAAGGCGATGTGATCGGCGTGCGCGGTCCATTCGGGGCGGGTTATCCCGTGGATCAATTCAAAGGAAAAGACCTGTTGATTGTGGGGGGAGGATGCGGTTTTGCGCCGCTCCGCAGTCTCATGTATACCCTTTTTGAGATGAGCGGGGAATTCAAGAGGTTCTATTTTCGCGGCGGTTGCAAACTTCCGACTGAATTTCTTTACCGCAAGGAGATCGAAACCTGGCAAGAGCGGAAGGACTTGAACCTCCGGCTCACGGTCGATAGGGGTGATGAATCCTGGAAAGGAAATGTCGGTGTTGTGACGACCATTCTGAACGATCTGGATATGGATTTCAAAACCGGTATTGCCGTAGTTTGCGGCCCGCCGATCATGATGAAATTCGGGACCAAGAAACTTCTCGAACTAGGGTTCCGGGAAGAGAACATCTACCTTTCGATGGAAAAAAACATGTCCTGCGGCCTTGGGAAGTGCGGCCACTGCCGTCTCGGGACTTATTACGCTTGCAAGGACGGGCCGGTTTTTCCCTACGCCAAGATCAAAACATTTCACGAGATCTGGGACTGATATGGATAAGAGCGCGGAACAATTGCACCAGGGGAAAATAAATATGAGCCCGCAGAAGGGTCCGGACCAGCGGCTTTTCATCGATCTGGACGTTTGTTCGGCGGGGCAGTGCAAGGACTGCGTGATCCAGTGCAGTTATTATTATCACCGGTCAGGAGTGGGGAATAACGGGATCATCGGCTGTGCGGAGCTTGCGACTTATGTGCTTGTCTGCCGCCGGTGCGAAATGCCGCATTGTGTGAATGCATGTCCTTATGAAGCGTTGGAGCAGCAAAAGGAAAAAGGGAAACTGCTGATCCGGCACAGCATACGCTGCGTTGCCTGCAAATCCTGTTCGCACGCGTGCCCCTACGGAGCAATCTATCCGGAGAACCTCCCGCCATTGATCCACAACTGTGATTTTTGTCTGGACCGGAGGGACGACGCGAACGAACCGTTGTGCGTTAAGACCTGTTCTCACGGTGCTTTAAGTCTCAAAAGTGGGAACATACCGCTGGATGAGAAAACTTTTTTGGTAGGGGACAATCTGATCGTCCATTCGACGCATTGGAAGTGGGAAAAAGCATGATGTATCTATTCTATTTCATCATGTTCGGATTTCTGGCAACAGCCACGCTGGGTTTAGCAGCCAGCTGGATCGACCGTAAGGTTACCGCCCGGGTGCAATACCGCGTGGGACCGCCGCTTTTTCAGCCCCTGATTGACATCGTGAAACTTTTAGGGAAAGAAACGCTTGTTCCGGCAGGGGCATCGCGAGTCGCTTTTTTTGCAGCGCCGGTTGTGGGACTCGCGAGCGTAATGCTTGCCTCGACTTTGCTTTGGATGAATGACATAAACTGGACCCGGACGTTCATCGGAGATCTGATCGTGGTGCTCTATTTATTGATGATCCCTTCGATCAGCATCATGATGGGAGGGTTTGCGTCAAGGAATCCTCTGGCGAGCCTGGGTGCCTCCCGCGAAATGAAATTGATTTTAAGTTACGAACTTCCTTTTCTGCTTGCCGTGCTCGTCCCGGTCATTAAGTCCGGTTTTTCGATCCGGCTCGGAGATATGATGATCGCGCAGGCACAGGACGGGATCTTCGCGGCAAGCTGGTCGGGTGCCCTGGCGTTTGTGGTGTGCGTCCTTTGTGCGCAAGCGAAGCTCGGTCTTGTTCCTTTTGACATCGCGGAGGCTGAAACGGAGATCATGAGCGGGCCCTTGATCGAATATTCCGGTTCAGGGCTTGCCATTTACCGCTTGATGAAAAACATGCTTTTATTCGTCCTCCCGTTCTTTCTGATGATCCTTTTCATGGGAGGGGCGCGGTGGGACGGGATCCATTTATTGTATGGGATCTTGAAATATGTCGGTTTGGTCGCGCTGATCACGGTGATCCGGAACACGAATCCCCGCGTCAGAATCGATCAGGCCATCCGGTTTTTTTGGAGGCCGGTGACGGTCATGGCCATTATGGCCGTTGTGTTGGCAGTGGGGGGGTTGTAAGATGAGCATAAAATTAAAGGCGTTACTCAGCGCGCCTTGGGTCTTCCACATGTCGACTGGCAGCTGCAACAACTGTGATATCGAGATCCTGG
Organism: Candidatus Omnitrophota bacterium; assembly: GCA_043821445.1. Lineage (GTDB taxonomy): Bacteria > Omnitrophota > Omnitrophia > Omnitrophales > Aquincolibacteriaceae > Aquincolibacterium. The sequence goes on from JBDRCT010000049.1 coordinate 15,546, forward strand.
ACTGCCTGACGCCTCGATTCGACGTAGAACGGTTCGGCATGCTGCTTGCGGGTAGTATCAAGCATGCCGATGTCCTGCTTGTAACGGGATCAATGAATCGGAAATGCATTTCAAGGGTCAAGCGGGTCTATGAGCAAATGCCGAAGCCCTGTCTTGTGGTCGCGATCGGCGAATGCTCGCTTTCACGGGGCATGTTCATCCACAGCTACAACTGTCCTGTGCCGGTCGATAAGATCATTCCGGTGGATGTTTACATTCCCGGATGCCCGCCGAAACCGGAAGCGATCATTGCGGGTGTGGTCAAACTGATCGGAAAAGTAAAAAGCGGAATAGGAAAGAAGAAAAAGAAATGACGCGCGAAGAAATTTTGAAGGACCTGAAAGAGGAGTTTAAAGGGGATATCGTCGACATTTTCGAGAAATCACCCAAGCGGGTCTATGTCGAGATCCGGCCCGGGGCGCTCGTGAAGATCGCGACCCATATCTTCAAAGGTCTGAAAGCAAGATTCAATATCGCAACAGGGACCGACCTGCGCCACTCCATGGAAATTCTTTATCACTTTACCCTTGATGACATCAACTTGGTGGTCTCCCTCAGGGTGAAATTGACGAAGCCGGATTTGGAGGTCGATTCCCTGACGCCGGTCTTCAAAGGGGCTGATTGGATCGAACGGGAGATCCATGAACTTTTGGGGATCCGTTTCAAAAATCACCCCAATTTAAAAAGACTCCTATTGTCCGAAGAATGGCCCGAGGGTGTTTATCCTTTAAGGCAGGATTATAAAGAGTGGGATAAAAAAGCCATTCGGGACCGGGGAGTTTAGACATGGCAAAAACGATCGTTCCCATAGGGCCCTATCATCCACTACAAGAAGAACCCGAATTTTTCACCCTGACAGTGGAAGGCGAACGGGTGGTGGAGATAGATGTTCAGATCGGATACAACCACCGCGGAATCGAGAAGATCTCCGAGACGAAAACATTCGATCAGTCTACCTTCGCCGTCGAGAGAATATGCGGCATCTGTTCCACGAGCCATCCCGCGGCGTATACGCTGGCAGTGGAAGATATTATTCCGGTAGAGGTCCCTGAACGCGCGAAATACATTCGGACCATTGTCGCGGAAGGCGAGCGGATCCATTCACACCTTTTATGGCTCGGACTCGCGGGCCATTTCCTCGGCTACAACACGGTCTACATGTGGGCGTGGAAATTGCGCGAAGAGGTCCTGGACGTGATGGAGATCCTGTCCGGGAACAGGAATAACTACGCGATGTTCAAACCGGGCGGTGTCAGGCGCGATATCAAAGCCGAGGATATCCCCGGCGTTTTGAAGAAGATCGATTCCATCGTGCCTACCCTTCAAATGCTCCAGAAGGCCGTGATGGACGATCCCGTGCTTCATGCGCGTACCAAGGGCATTGGAGTCCTGACCAAAGAAGATGCCATCAGTTATTCTGCCCTTGGACCGACGGCGCGGGCGTCCGGTATCGCGCGCGACGTGCGCAAGGACTCCCCCTACGCTTCCTACGATAAGGTCGCATGGGACATGATTGTCCGGCATAACGGTGATGTCTTTGATAAATTAGTGATCCGTGTTCTCGAAACTTTCGAATCGATCAAGATCATAAAATATTGCCTTACGAATTTGCCAAAAGGCGAGATCGACCTCAAGATCAAAAGTTTTCCGATCGGGGAAGGGATCGGTCACGTCGAGGCGCCGCGTGGCGAATGCTTTCATTATGTCAAAAGCGACGGAACGAACCGGCCGCTGCGCCATAAAATAAGGGCGCCGACTTACATGAATCTTCCGACTTATAAATCGACCATTATGGGTCAAACGATTTCGGATGCGACGATCATCCTCGCGGCGATCGATCCTTGTTATTGCTGCACTGAGAGGATGGCCGTACGCGACGGAAAAGGGAAAAAACTTTTTACTGGCGAAGACCTCATCCGGCTTTCGCAGGAAAAAACCGAGAAACTCAGGGAAAAGTATGGACGCTAGCGGAACGTTTTTTAGATCAGATCCTCTTTCGGCTTTTGTGGCATTCTTTATTGTCTTCTTTTCCCTCCTGACAATATTTTATTCCTTAGGTTTCATGCGAGGAAAGAAGGGACTGCTTTGGTATTATCTTTATCTTATTCTCACGCTTGCCGCTTCGCTCGGTGCCGTGTTCGCCAATAATCTTGTGTTATTCATGGTATTTTGGGGAGTTCTGGGGTTCCTCCTTTATCTTTTGATCGGATTTGGAGAAAAAGAACGCACCCCTGCGACCGCCAAGAAGACATTTATCATCATCGGTGGCACGGATGCCTTGATGCTTCTCGGTCTTGCGCTTGTCTGGCAGCTGACAGGTTCGTTCCAGATGGACAAAATGAGCATCGCCTTGAATTCCAAGCTTGCCGTTTGGGCTTACCTGTGCTTTGCGGCCGGCGCATTCGCCAAAGCAGGTGCCATGCCGTTCCATACCTGGATCCCGGACACCGCCGAAGACGCACCGACGCCGGTCACGGCTTTCTTGCCGGCATCGCTTGATAAACTTTTAGGGATCTATTTTCTTGCCCGGCTTTCGTTGAGCATGTTCCAGATGAACGGGCCGATGAACACCTTTTTAATGGCGGTCGGAGCTTTTACGATCGTGGCGGCCGTTATGATGGCGCTCGTCCAACATGATCTGAAGCGGTTGCTCGGGTATCATGCCGTGAGCCAGGTCGGCTACATGGTGCTGGGGATCGGCACGGGAAATCCTATCGGGATCGCCGGCGGATTGTTTCATATGCTGAATAATGCAGTCTATAAAACCTGTCTGTTCCTGACGGGGGGGGCCGTCGAAAAGAAAACAGGGACGACCGACCTGGACAAACTCGGCGGTTTGGCAAAGATCATGCCGGTGACTTTCATTACATTTTTGATCGCGGCATTCGCTATTTCCGGTGTTCCGCCATTTAACGGTTTTGCTTCCAAATGGCTCATTTATCAGGGAATTATCGAGACAGCGAACAAAACCCGATATTTATGGATCGTGTGGCTGGTCGCGGCTATGTTCGGAAGCGCGCTGACGCTGGCAAGCTTCATGAAGCTGGTCCATGCTATTTTTTTAGGTCAGACATCCAAGGAAATGAACCTAGCGGAAAACCAGAAAAAAGAAACCGGATTTACCATGTGGGTCCCGGCCGTTATCCTCGCGTTTCTTTGCGTCCTTTTCGGGGTCTTTTTTTATCCGATCCCTCTAAAAATGTTCATTATCCCAAGCCTTGGGATGAATATTGAAAACTTCGGGATGTGGGATGCGGGCCTGGCGACGATTTTGATCTTCGTTGGCATTTTGGTCGGGTTTGTGATCTACCTTTTAGGCGCGGCCGTAAAACCCAGGGAAGCCGAGGTCTTTGTCGGCGGGGAGGACTTGAAAGATCATCCGGATATGAGAATTTCCGGGACGGAGTTCTACCGGACCGTTGAGGACATGAAGATCTTGAAACCGGTTTATCAGCTGGCAAAGGAAAAGGCCTTTGATCCCTACGAGGTGGGGGCGAAGCTCACGTTCGGTTTCAGTAAATTTTTATCCTATCTCCACAACGGCATCCTGCCGACTTATTTGGTCTGGTGCCTTTTGGGGATGGGCATCTTATTTTACATTTTTCTGAGGTAGAGCCATGCTTTCGTTATATCTGCTTTTGGCCTTGATGATTATCGGAGCGATCGTTGCCATTGAGCTCAAAGATATGCTTTCTTCGGCGGTGGCCGTGGGTGCGGTCGGACTCATTCTTTCCATCACGTTCCTTATGTTAAAGGCCCCGGATGTGGCCATTACCCAGCTTGTCGTGGAAATTTTATGTTTGATCATTCTGATCCGGGCGACCTTGAAAAAGGATCTTCCGTTCTCGATCACCGGCAGATGGTATTTGAACACTTTGGTCACAGGCTGTTTTATCGTTTTGTTCCTGTCGATCGCGATGAAGGCCTGCGCCGATCTTCCGCCTTTTGGTTATCCCATTATGAAGGTGGCGGAAACTTATTTGCGGGAAGGACTGCCGAAGACGGGCGCCGCCAATATCGTCGCCGCCGTCATCCTGGATTACAGGGCTTATGACACCCTGGGAGAAGCGACCGTGCTGTTTACGGCGGTGATCGGTGTTTTGGCGATCGTGCGTCGTATCGGCAGAAAACGGGAAGATACCGTTATCACGGATGAAGATGAGTCATAAAAGGAGGGCCCCATGAGCCGCGAGCAACAAGAGGGCATGTCCGTCATCGTCAAGACGATCACACGTCTTACCGTAGGGCTCATCCTGCTTTATGGGATCTACATTCTCAGCCACGGGCATGTGTCGCCCGGCGGCGGGGGGGCGGGCGGCGTCATCATCGCGCTTTCTTTTGTCCATTTGATGCTTGCCTACGGTAAGGAGACAGCTTTTAAAAAGATCCCCAAGGCGGCTGTTTCGTTCTTTGAGGGCATGGGCGCCATCATCTTTTTGGCGATCGCTTTGTTCGGGTTTACCAGCGGATACTTTTTCTTGAATTTCATCTCCAAAGGGGAACCCTTCCGTTTGTTCAGCGCCGGGATCATCCCTTTGTGCAATATCGCGATCAGCTTGAAAGTGGGCGCCGGTCTTTTCGCGATCTTTGTCGCCTTAGTATTGCTAAAATTCGAATCGGAGCACAAACAATGACGGCCTACATCCTTTGTCTCATGTTGTTCTGCGTGGGCATTTACGGTGTGATAAGAAAACGTAATATCATCAAGATTATTATCGGGACGATCATCGCGGAATATGCCGTGAACTTGTTTTTTATTTTGGTGTGCTACCGCATGAAGGGACGCGCCCCCATTTTTTCGCCGGACCAGTCGATCACGAACATGGTCGACGCGCTCCCGCAGGCGCTTGTTCTAACCGCCATCGTCATCGGGCTTGCGACGACCGCCATGCTGGTGGCGATCGCCATGCGGATCTATGAAAAATACGGCACCTTCGACATTACCAAGATCAGGGAGTTAAGAGGATGAGCGGTCTCGTGAACCTCCTACCGTTATTTGTGGTCGTGCCGCTGGGCGGGGCTTTTTTGACCACGATCATCGGCCGCCGGGTGAAGCGGCTGCCGGACCTTGTAGGCGTGATCGCGACCTTTTGCCTGTTCTGTTTTTCCGTCTGGGCGGTCGCTATCGTCAAACAACACGGCGTCCTTGTTTATAGCGTCGGCGCGTGGAGACCGCCGGTGGGCATCACCCTTGTTTTGGACGCTTTGACCTCGTTCATGCTGGTGACGGTGAACACGGTCGTCTTTCTGATCGCGGTCTATTCGGTCCGGTATATGGAGCACTTTACTTCAAAATGGAAGTTCTTCACGCTTTTTCTGTTGTTGGTAGGGGGGATGAACGGCGTGATCATTACGGGCGATCTGTTCAATCTGTTCGTGTTTTTGGAGATCGCGGCGGTCGCCAGCTATGCTCTGGTGGCCTTTGGGACTGAAAAGTACGAACTTGAAGCGGCGTTCAAATACGGCGTGATGAGTTCCGTCAGCTCGCTTTTTATCCTTTTGGGGATCGCATTCCTCTACGCCTATACCTCCACCCTGAACATGGCGGACATGGCGGCGGTTCTGTCAAAGAAGGGCCCAAACGAGATCATCCCGATGGTATCGATCTTATTTATCATGGGGTTCGGCCTGAAGGCGGCCCTCGTTCCTTTTCACGCGTGGCTTCCGGACGCGCATCCTTCGGCCCCGGCGCCTATCTCTGCGACGCTTTCCGGCGTTCTGATCAAATCCCTTGGAGCGTATACGATTTGCAGGATCTTTTTTAATGTGATCGGATTCAGCGAAGGGGTTTCTTATGTTTTATTGGTCCTGGGAACGCTTTCCATGGTCGGGGGGGTGTTTTTAGCCGTTGGGCAATGGGACTTCAAAAGGCTTCTTGCCTATCACTCCATCAGTCAGATGGGTTATGTCATCCTGGGCATCGGCTTGGGGACGCCGCTCGGGATCCTGGGGGGCCTTTTCCATCTTTTCAACCATTCCATATTTAAATCACTGCTTTTCTTGAACTCAGGGGCCGTGGAGTATGCCACCGGCACCCGGGACCTTCAGCGCATGGGCGGTCTTTTTAAGAAAATGCCTGTGACCGGCACCACCAATCTTATTGCATCGATGTCGATCGCCGGCATACCGCCTTTCAACGGTTTTTGGAGCAAGCTTCTGATCATCGTGGCGTGCGTGCAGGCCGGCCGGTACGGTTTTGCTTTTTGGGCCGTATTTGCCAGCATTTTGACCCTCGCTTCTTTTATGAAAGTGATGAAATATGTTTATTACGGGAAGCTGCCCAAGGCATTGGCCGATACGAAAGAAGTTCCCGGCTTGATGAAATTCGCCATGGTGGTCTTAGCATTTATTTGCGTGATCGGCGGACTTTTGTTCCTTCCCGGCGTTGCCGGGACGTTCCTTCAACCGGCAACGGCCGTTCTTTTGAAAGGGGTCGGGTATGCCCATTTACCCTTCATTCCATGAGACCAGATAAAATAAACAGCAGGATCATTCTTTTTATCGTTGCTTTTTTAACGTGGTGTGTTTTGAACTGGCCGCCGGACTGGCAGCACCTTTTGGTAGGTTTTTTTGTGGCGGCATTTGTCACCTATATGATCGGCGATCTTTATGTTTCTGTGCCGAGTATTTTTAAACAACCCCAGCGGTATTGGTATTTTGCGGCCCATTATCTCCCGCTTTTCATCTTGGAGTGCATCAAGGCGAACATTGATGTTGCCTACCGTGTTTTGCATCCTCAATTACCGATCAAGCCGGGGATCGTACGGATCAAGACAAAACTCAAGACCGACACGGGGCTGACATTTTTGGCCAATACGATCACCCTGACGCCCGGGACCATGTGTGTGGATATCGATCGGGATCGCGGCATTTTATATATCCATTGGATTCATGTGGACGCGCAGGAAGCAGAGAAGGCGACACAACTGATCGCGGGAAAATTCGAAACGATACTGGCGAAAATATTTGGATAAGCAGGAAGGGAAAGGAAGATGAAAATGCTCAGGTGGTTCATAGGCACGGTGGCTCTTGCCGGCACCGTGGCACTCATTATCATTTATCCGCTCCCGTTTTTGTTCTATCCCGATCTTCCCCATGTTGGATTTGTCGGCAGGGCCCTCTATATCGTTATTTTAAGCTGCTTCCTTTGTTTTTACAGGATCGCACGGGGGCCTTCGGGCGCCGACCGGATCGTCGCGGTCGATATTCTGGGGATCATGCTCGTGGGTTTATGCGCAGTGCTCACCATTGCAACACGTCGTTCCTGGTATATTGACATCGGCATTGCCTGGGCCCTGCAAAGCTTCATCAGCACACTCGCGCTTTCCAAGTATCTGGAAGGAAAGGATTTCGATGAATGAGACCCTTGGCTTAGTATTGATCGGCATCGGGTTGGCCTTTGACCTTTTTGGGTGTCTAGGGCTTATCCGTCTTCCCGACGTTTATAACCGTCTGCAGGCGGCGACGAAATGCGTCACCGTAGGAACTTGCAGCATTCTTTTTGGGACTTTTCTGATCATGGGATTTACCGCCGCAGGGCTGAAATCGATCTTGTGCATATGGTTTCTGGTCTTGGCTTCCCCCGTGGCAGCCCATGCCTTGGCGAGAGGCGCCCATCGTGCCGGTATTAAACTTTGGGAAAAAAGCGTGGTGGACCAGTATGCCGAGGACGGGGAAGGAAAAAAATAAATCATGAGATTTCCATTACCGAAACTCCGGGAAGTGGTCGAGGCGGTGAAGGCGCTTATCGTAGGGCCTTACACCTCGAAGTTTCCTAAGGAACCACATGTGCCGCATCCTAATTTCCGCGGCCAGCCCAAGTATAACGAGCAAAAATGCGTGGGCTGTCTAGCGTGTGTCGAGGTTTGTCCCGTCCAGGCACTCGATTATAAAGATGACACCAGCGATCCTAAAGCGGCTAAAAGAACCATGATCCATTACACGGACACCTGCATTTTCTGCAGTCAGTGTGAGGCGGCTTGCATTGCGGACCATCAGGGGATCAAGGCCTCCACAGATTGGGAACTCTCCTTTTTCGACCGGAAAGCGGCATTCGAAACGATCGAGAAAGAATTGCAGCTTTGCGAGATTTGCGGAGTGACGGTCGCTTGCAAGGATCATTTGAAATGGATTGCCGAAAAACTCGGAGAATTATCCTATTCCAGCCCCACACTTTATCAATCACGTCTTCAGGACCTCGGGGTCATCGATGAGAATCTCAAGTCCGCATTGAAAGACAACGGCCGTTCCGATCGTGTCAAGATCCTCTGCGCGCCGTGCCGCCGGAAGACAACGCTCACGACCGAATAAACCAATATTGCTTTTTCTTGGGATCCCGGCCAATATGGAAGATCTTTTAATCCCCATTCTCAAAGGAAAGACCGTGATCGTCGGCATCGGGAACCCGCTTCGCGGGGACGATGGTGTTGGGCCGTACCTTGTGGAAATTCTCCAGGGTAGGGTCAATGCTGTTTGTATCGATGCCGGGACGGCGCCCGAAAGTTACATCGGAAAGATTTTGAAGGAGTTCCCGGATACGGTACTGATCGTGGATGCCGTACACCTAGGGCTTGAGGCGGGCGCGTGTCAGGTCCTGGAGGGGGACGAGATCTTGAAAAGCGGTCTTACCACCCATGACCTTTCGCCGCGGATGTTCATGGACCATCTGAGGCAGGGAAGCAGGGCCCGGATCTACATGCTGGGGGTTCAGCCCCAAAGGGTCCTCTTCGGGGACGCTATGTCCGGATCGGTAAAAAAAACAACGGAACAACTGGCCGCAGCAATTACGGAGGTGCTGGGTGCATGAAACACATTTAATCGAACCGATCATCAAGGGGATCTCGGAGCACGCGAAAAAAGAGGGCGCTCGTTCCGTGTCCAAGGTCCATATCAAGGTCGGCCTGTTGACCGGCGTCAAGGAAGAATCTTTCAGAGAAACCTTCGCGGTGCTTGCTAAGGGAACGATGCTTGAGAACGCCGAGATAGAACTGACATTCTTTCCGGGCACCATCATCCAGATTCTTTCCTTCGCTATCGAGTAGACGCCATGTGCTATGCCATCCCCGGGAAGGTGAAGGAACTCAAGGGAAACGTTGCGGTCCTGGATTATTTCGGAGAGCTCCGGAGAGCACATTATGAGATGACGGATCTTCGGGTGGATGAATACGTTTATGCGCAGGGTGGTTACGTCATCAATAAAGTCCCGCTCCGCGAGGCCGAAGAGATCCTATCAGCCTGGAAGACCATGTTCTTTGAACTCCAGGAAGTCGATCTGCGCCTGTCGCGCGCCGGGATCGAGAAGATAAGCGCGGACGCGGCGATCAAGCGGATCCTGGACAAGGCCATGGAAGGAAAGCCGCCGGCCAGGGACGAGCTGCTCTATCTGCTCAAGTGCCGCGATCGATCCACGCTTGACCTGGTCTTCAAATCCGCCAATTTCCTCCGTCAGAAATATCTTAAGAACGCCTGCTGCGTTCACGGCATTCTCGAGATCTCAAACCATTGTAGGGAAAATTGCCGTTATTGCGGGATTTCGACACACCACAAGGCCCTCACACGTTACCGCATGACCCCGGACGAGATCATGGCCGTCGCCTGTGAGGCGGTTGAAAAATATGGGTTTAAGGCGCTCGTCCTTCAAAGTGGCGAAGATCCCGGATATTCGATCGATGAATTCGCAAGGATCATCAGGATGATCAAAGAAAAAACGCCGTGTCTTATTTTCATAAGTTTCGGCGAGATCGGTATTCCGGGTCTCCGGAAACTTCACGATGCCGGCGCGCGCGGGCTCTTGATGCGCTTCGAAACCTCGAATCCCAAACTTTACGCGGAATCCCATCCGGGCCGTTCCCTGGAAACAAGGCTCGAGCACCTCCGTAAGGCCTACGAAATGGGCTATTTGATCGTGACGGGAGGGCTGATCGGCCTGCCTGACCAGACCCTTGCGGATATCGTGGATGATATTTTTCTTGCAAAAGAACTTCACGCCGAGATGTACAGTTTTGGCCCGTTCCTTCCGCACCCCCAAACGCCTTTGGGGAAGGTCCTGCCTGTGCATGAAATTGAAATGTTGAAAGTGATTGCTGTCGCGAGACTTTTGGATCCGAAAGAAGCGAGGATCCTTGTCACCACGGCTTTCGAGACCTTGAGTCCGGACGCCCGGCGCAAAGGCCTTCTTGCCGGTGCTAATTCTGTGATGCTTAATATCACCCCCGTAGAATATCGCGAGCGTTATGCGATCTACCCGAACCGGGTTTATGCCCACGAAACGGTCCGTAAACAGATCGATGAGACGCTTGTCTTGTTGAAAGAACTCGGGCGCGCGCCGACGGACCTTGGCGCAAAGGTCCATTAAATGAAAACGGCGATCGCAAAAAATACAGATACCTGGCTCTTAGGCCGCATCAAAAAAGATGAGATCACAAAATATCTTGATCAGGGCCGTGATTTCATTGATGACGATGCGATCTGGAAAAAGATCGAAGCGGCCCGGGAGCCTGATGCATCCACCGTGCGCGCCATTCTCGCGCGTTCACTCGCCATCCAGACGCTTACACCGGAAGAGCTCGCGACTCTGATTCATGTGAAGGATCCCGGCATGCTTCGCGAAATGCAAGAAGCCGCCCTTGCGATCAAGAAAAAAGTCTATGACAACCGGATCGTTACTTTCGCGCCGCTTTATATGGGAAATTATTGCGTCAATAACTGCGCCTATTGCGGATTCAAGCATGAAAATCTCAGCACGAAGCGCCGCGTCCTTTCACAGGACGAGATCCGTAGGGAAACTGAAAGCCTGACGGGAAAGATCGGCCACAAGCGCATTATCGCGGTCTACGGAGAGCATCCGCTGACCGGGATCGATTATATCCTTGAAAGCATGAAGACGATCTACGACGTGAGGGTACCGACCAAGCACGGTTTCGGCAATATCCGTCGTATCAATGTGAATGCCGCGCCGATGTCGATCGAAGAGCTCGTTCGTCTCAGGGACGGCGGCCTTGGGACTTATCAGGTGTTTCAGGAAACCTACCATCATGAGACCTACGCAAAACTTCATCCGAAAGGGACACTCAAATCCGATTATCGCTGGCGGCTCTATGCCATGCATCGCGCGATGGAAGCGGGGATCAATGACGTGGGGATCGGGGTCCTGTTCGGGCTTTATGATTGGCGTTTTGAAGTGATGGCGCTTCTTTATCACGCGATCCACCTTGAGGCCAAGATGGGGATCGGTCCCCATACGGTATCATTCCCGCGTATGGAGCCGGCGCTCAACTCTGAATACGCCGAACATTCCCCCTATAAAGTATCCGACGAGGATTTCAAGAAGATCATCCTGCTCATCCGTCTCGCCATTCCTTACACGGGCATGATCATTACGGCGCGGGAGACTGCCCAGATGCGGCGTGATGCGATCGGTCTCGGGATCACACAGACCGATGCTTCCACTAAGATCGGGATCGGAAGTTACAGCGAAGAGGGAAAGGGCCAGGAATCCGAACGTCAGCAGTTCCTGTTGGGCGACACCAGAAGTTTGGATGAATTAGTCCGGGATTTCGCGGCAATGGGGCACATTACTTCCTTTTGCACCGCAGGATATCGTTGCGGCAGGACGGGCAAATGTATTATGGACCTCTTGCGCGGCGGCCAGGAAGGGAAGTTCTGCAAACTGAACGCTGTGCTGACCTTTCAGGAATGGCTGGATGATTTCGCCACTCCCGCGACGCGTGAAGTAGGGCTCCGGGTGCTGGAAAAAGAACTTGAAGAGATCAAGGTAAGAAATCCCCAGGGGTTCCCGGTCTTTTATCAATTTCTTGAACGTATTCGCAAAGGGGAGAGAGATCTGTTCCTTTAGGGGATCGGGACTCGCTCCTCGCGCCTCGGGACTCGTAAAAACGAAGAGCCCAAACGAGTCCCTAGTCCCGTTTTTTTAAAGTGCTCAACTGGGTCAATCAAACTATGAAAACGGGCGCCTGTGCAAGGATTGTCTTGAGCGCCGGATCCGGGTGGCGGGTGCCGAAAGTGGCTATGGTGAATGGGGTGATCCGAGGCATTTTTTTAAAAACAGAAAGTTCTCTAAAAGCGGTACCTAGTATTTGGTGCGCCCAGCCCCCGGAAAATTGCCAACGCTACGTGGTTTTTAATCAAATATTATGGACTGCGTTCTCGGTGCAGTATTTCTGTATTCTGAGCTTGATATCTTTAAAAAATATGATAGAACATAGTGCCGTTAAGTCGTCGAAAGCCTGTTTTGAGAACCCGCCCAGTCCCGGGACAGTGCAATCCAATGAGGTGGATCATGGATAAAAAAGAGTTCTATGCAAAGTCGGAAAAGATCATTAACGAGACCTTCGAGACTATCAAAAAGTACGCCAAGGTTATGGCGGAAAAGACGGGAGAGGCGGCGCATGTCACGCGTCTTCTGATCCAGAAAGCGACCCTGGAGCATCAGATGGCCAAGGCGTTCTCCCAACTGGGTAGCCAGGTCTATCAAACAACAGTGAGGCAAGGGGGAAAGCTCGAGCTTGACACTCCCGAGATGTTAAAAGTTCTTGGGGAGATCAAGAAACTCGACACCGAACTCGGCCAGGTCGAAGCGGTGCTTGAAAAAGAGCGCAAGGTCAAGGCCGTCAAGGAAGCCAAGCTGAAAGCCGTCCGGAAGCGCACGGGCAAGTCCTCATAAAGATTGACGCACCTAGCTTTAATTAGAATTGAACGGCAGCTAGGGCAACTCTTGGAATAAAAAGTAGATTTTGATTTGAGCGCGGGTGGTGAAACTGGCAGACACGCCAGCTTGAGGGGCTGGTTCCGCAAGGAGTGCAGGTTCAAGTCCTGTCCCGCGCATTTTTTTTGATGGTTCCATAACTTCGGAGCAGTGAATGACGATTCCATCCCATATTTTCAGAGAATACGATATCCGCGGTACTGCGGGAAAAGAACTCACCGAAGAGGTCGCGCTTGCGATCGGGAGGTCTTTTGGAACTCTGCTTGTCCGCGAGGGAAAACACACCCTCGCGATCGGTCACGACCATCGCTGGAGCGCGGAATTCCTCTACCGGGGTCTTTCGAAAGGACTCCAGAGTTGCGGCCTTACGGTGATCGAGATCGGTCTTGTCCCGACGCCGCTTGTTTATTTCTATGTCATACACAACAAACTCGATGCCGGCATTTCTCTTTCCGGTTCCCACAATCCTCCGGATGAGAACGGTTTCAAGTTCCATCATTCCGGACGTTCCTTTTACGGAAAAGATATTCAGGGTCTCCGCGAGTTGATCGAGAAGAATGATTTTGTGACCAGCCAAGGCAAGGTTGAGCGCCCGGACCATGACGCGCTTGTGAAGGCCTACCAGGATTTTATTTTCAGCGGATTCAAATTCACAAAAAAACTCAAGGTGATCATGGATACAGGGCACGGGATGGCGGCCGTGACGGCCCCCGCCCTTATTCGCCGCTTTGGGCACGACGTTACCGTGCTTTACGAGAACCTCGATCCTAAAATGCCGGACCATCAGGCTGACCCTTCAGTGCTCGCCAATATGAAAGCGCTCCAGCAAAAGGTCGTGGACGCCAGGGCGGATATCGGGATCGCATTCGACGGGGACGCGGACCGCATCGGCGTGGTGGATGAGAAAGGGCAGATCATTTTCGGGGATAAACTTCTTCTTCTCTACGCTCGCGAGATCCTCGCCCGCAAACCCGGATCGATCATCATCGGGGACGTGAAAAGCTCAAAACAGATCTATGACGATATCGCCAAACGCGGCGGGAAACCCCTAATGTGGAAAACCGGGCATTCCCTTATCAAGGCCAAGATGAAGGAAACCCACGCCGAGATGGCCGGGGAAATGAGCGGGCACATGTTCTTCAATGACAGGTGGCTCGGTTTCGACGACGCGGTCTACGCGGCATGCCGTATTCTTGAGATCCTCGACAAGGCGAATGCGCCGCTTTCCTCGCTTTTAGCGGACATACCACAACTTGTTTCGACGCCGGAGATCCGTTTTAACTGCCCCGAAGAGATCAAGTTCAAAGTCGTGGCCCAGGCGGTCGCGGACCTGAAAAAGAAATATGAAGTGGTTGACATCGACGGTGCAAGAGTCCAGTTCCCGGACGGATGGGGGCTTGTGCGCGCTTCCAATACCCAGCCGGTGCTTGTGATGCGCTTTGAGGCCGCGACGCAGAAGCGCCTTGAGGAGATCCGCGCGATCGTTGAAAACGAGATCACCGCACTCATGCGTGAGATGAGCCGATGAACTGGGCGGTCATCATGGCCGGCGGGAGCGGCACGCGCTTCTGGCCGGAAAGCCGTAAACATCGCGCCAAACAGTTCCTCAACCTCTTCGGCCCTAAGACGCTGCTTGAACAAACCTTCGACCGCGTCAAAAAAGTGATATCTCCGTCCCGCATTCTTGTCTTCACCGCTTTGGACAAAGCCGCCTCAACGGCGAGATTGCTCCCTATTCCGCGCGGGCACGTGATCGGGGAGCCGGCCGGACGCAACACGGCGCCGTGCGCGGCGTGGGCCGCATCGCTCGTCTTGCGAAAAGACCCCTCGGCGGTCCTGGGTATTTTCCCCGCGGACCATTTCATCAAGGATGAGACCACTTTCGCGAAAGTTCTCCGGATCGCCTACGGCCAAGCGGATGAATCAGGGATGCCTGTAACGCTTGGGATCAAACCCGATCAGCCTCACACGGGATACGGTTATCTCGAAATGGCCGGAAAGAAGACCGCGGTTCGCGGCGTGCCTGTCTTTTTTCTCAAATACTTTCACGAGAAGCCGGGGTTCGCACAGGCACGGGCGTATTTCCGCTCGAAAAAATTTCTTTGGAATGCCGGGATCTTTATTTGGCGCGCGGATTGCTTGCTCGAAACCACACGCCGTGAGCTTCCTTCTGTTTTTAAAACGGTTGTAAAACTTGCAGCCGGAGGACTTTCCGCGGCAACCGTTAAAAAGCTCTTCGACAAAGTCCCGAGTGTCTCGATCGATCATGGGCTGATGGAAAAGCTTTCCGGCAGCATTCTGACGATTCCGGTCGCGATGGGATGGAATGATGTCGGAAGCTGGGCGACGCTCAGGGGTCTCTTGCCGGTCGACTGCAGCGGGAATCTCTCCATGGGTAACAATATCCTAGTGGAGAGTTCCGGTAACGTTGTGAAAGGAGCGGGACGCCTCATCGCCACCGTGGGCCTCAAAGATCATGTGGTGGTCGACACCGGGGATGCGGTCCTCGTCTGTCCGTTGAGCGAAACGGAATCCATCCGTAAGATCGTTCTTGAACTTCAAAAAAGGAATATGCACCGTTTTCTCTAATACCGCGTTGCTATTGATTTTAAGGGGTCGCGGTATTGTACCGTTAACCCGTAAAAATAAATGAAAAACGGTATTAACCATAGGAGATTTACCATGAAAATGTCTCACAAGTTCTTAGCGTTGTTTCTTTTAGCGTTGGCGCTTTCAGGTTGTTCGTCATGTCCGTTCAAGAAAAAAGCGGTGGAAACGCCGGCGCCTGAAACCGTTCAAGCCGTAGCGGCGCCGGTCGTGCCCGCAGTGGTGCAGGAATCCGCCCCCACCATGCCCGCGGAGCCTGCCGAAGAGTCTGTTCCAGCCGCGACGAGAAGATACGTAAATAAATAAATATTCGGGGAGCGGGTGCCTGTAAAGAGCCTGCTCCCCGGACTTTTTGCGCCTGATTTTCTATTAAGAAAAAGATCGGGAAATCAGTGCTGTCCAAATCGCCATTCAGAAAAGAAAACGGAAGATTTGGGCGCGGCGCTTCCGACTTGCCGCGCAGGTCTTTCGTTAATAGGTTTCTCCCGGAGGTTTTACTGTGACCTTGTGGCAAGCGGTGGTGTTAGGGATCGTCCAGGGACTTACGGAGTTCCTTCCGGTCTCCAGTTCCGGCCATTTGGTGCTTTTTCAGAATCTCTTCGGGATGAAAGAGCCGATGCTGGCGTTCGATATCGCCCTGCACGGCGGAACGCTTCTTGCGATCGCGACCTTCTTTTACAAGGACATCCTCGATATCCTGAAGGATTTCACTGGGAGCGTTCAAAGAGCTATTTCCAAAAAGCCCGCTTCCGCTGCAAGTGTCCAACCACCCCATCGGGGACTCTGGGTCTGCATTCTGATCACGCTCGTTCCGACCGGGATCTTGGCCGTTTGCTTCAAGCATCTTTTTGAGACTGCTTTTGCGAATCTCGCCTTTGTGGCCGCGGCGTGGTTCGTGATGGGCCTTCTTCTGATCCTGAGCGAACGGTTCCAAAAGGGGCAAAGGGATCTTTCTTTGATCCACTACGGCGACGCGTTTTGGATCGGCTTGGCCCAGGGGATCGCTCTTTTGCCGGGGGTCTCACGCTCGGGAAGCACGATCCTTGCGGGCATGTTTCTGGGGATCAAAAAAGAGGATGCCGCAAAATTCTCGTTCCTGATCTTTATCCCTGCGATGGTGGGAGCGATCGTGATGGACCTCAAAGAAGGGATCCCATACTTTTCATCGAACGCAGCGGTCGTTCTGGCCGGATTTCTCGCGGCCTCGGTCGCGGGATATCTTGTCATCCGCTGGCTTATGGGTCTCATCCGGAAGGGCCGCTTTTTCATCTTTGGCTACTACTGCATTGCCGTGAGTCTCTTTGCGTGGGTCGTTGCGATCCTTTCCTGAAGACATGAAAACCGTTCGTTGCGTCCTCCAACGGGGTAAGGAACGACCCGTCAAGAACCGTCATCCCTGGATATTCTCCGGCGCGATCGACCGGATCGACGAGGGGTTCGAGCCCGGCGATCTTGTCCGCGTTCTCTCCGACAAAGACGAATTCCTCGGGGTGGGTTATCTCAATCCTGAGTCCCAGATCGTGGTGCGCATGCTGGCGTTCGAGGATATCACGATCGATGAGTCGTTCTTTGATGAAAAGATCGGATACGCACTTGAGATGCGCAAGCGGTTCCTGCCTTTGTCCTCCCATTTTGCTTCAAAAGGGTCGACAAAGGCAGGCACTGATTTCCTTGAAAAAAAAATTAATGAAAATCATGTGCTGCCGGCTGAGACGAATGCCTACAGGCTTGTCCATTCCGAAGGGGACTTTCTTCCGGGGCTCGTTGTGGACGTCTACGGGGACTTTCTGGTCGCGGAGTTCAATACGGCCGGGATCGACGCATGGAAGCCGGCGATCGTGAAATGTCTTCAAAAATATTTCCCCGCGCATTCCATCTTCGAACGGAGCGATTCAGATCTCCGAAAATGGGAGGGCCTCAAGCGTTCCGTGGGCGTGCTCACAGGGAAGGAGCTTCCGGAAGCGATCGAGGTCCTGGAGAACGGACTTCTCTTCGGTGTCGATATCAAAGGCGGGCAGAAGACGGGATTTTTTCTCGACCAGCGGGAAAGCCGCCAGTACGTCCGGGGAATAAGCGCTGGCAAGCGAGTGCTCAATTGTTTTGCCTATACGGGTGGATTCTCTGTTTACGCGGCCAAAGGCGGCGCGAGGGAAGTCGTGTCCGTGGAATCGTCCGAATCCGCGGTTGCCATGGGGCGAAAGAATTTCGAGAGGAATCAGCTCGGCGCGGACGCGGGCGTTTGGGCCCAGCAGGATGTTTTTGATTACTTGCGCACGACAAAAAAAGAATTCGATATGATCATCCTCGATCCGCCGGCCTTTTGTAAAAGTAAAAGCCAGGTCCAGCATGCCGCGCGGGGTTATAAGGATATCAACCTGCAGGCCCTGAGGCAGCTCCCGAGAGGCGGTCTGCTTTTCACATTCTCGTGTTCGTCTTACATCACGCCGGACCTTTTTCAAAAGATCGTCTTCGGTGCCGCTTCTGACGCGAAACGCGACGTCAGGATCCTCAAGAAAACCTCCCACGCGTTCGACCATCCGATCAATATCTATCACCCCGAAGGCGAATACCTTAAGGGACTTCTCTGCGAAGTCGTTTGAGATGAAAAAGGGGACACGAGTCAGCTTTGCTCCGATGGTTTATCCCGGCGCCAAGATTCTGATCCTCGGATCCATGCCGGGGGAGAGGTCGCTTCAACTGAAGCAGTATTACGGCCACTCGATGAACCAGTTCTGGCGCGTTCTCCAAGAGATTTTTGGCGCCGGCGAACTCCGAAATTATCAGAGTAAAAAGACCCTGCTTCGGGATCATGGGATCGCCCTGTGGGATGTCGTGAGGCATTGTCATCGCCGCGGATCCTCGGATCTGTCGATCCGGAAGGCCAAGGCCAATGACATCTCTGGATTTATAAAAAAACATCCCGGCATTCGTCATATCCTGTTGAATGGAAGAACAGCTGAGAAATATTTTGCCCGTTTCTTCGGCCGGGCGATGTGCTTGCCATACGATTATGTGCCTTCGACCAGCCCCGCTCATGCGGGGCTGGGTTTTAAGACCAAGGTCCGGTTATGGAAACGGGCGTTTACAAAAGCGGGTATCCGGCACGTATAAACAATGCCGGTATTTGGATGTATTGCCCTAAGGAAGTAAAACCACTTTCAGGGTTTGTTTTGCGTCGGTGACGAGGCGGAAACCTTCCTGGATTTTCGCGAGCGGGAGCTTGTGGGTGATCAAGTCTTTTGCAGGGATCTTGCCTTCGCTGATCAAGCGGAGCGCGTTCTCCAGATCGTCCGGCGCCGCGCCGTAAGAAGAGGTCACCGTCATTTCATTTCTCCAAAGATCCACGGTCGGAAACTGGATGTCAGTTTCCGGGATGGCGAAAAGCAGCAAAGTGCCTTTCCGGTCAAGGGACTGAAAGGCCTGTTTTACCGCCGGGAGAGCTCCGGTGCAAAGGATGACTTTTTCCGCTTTGATGGTGGGAAGGTTTTTCGGATCAAAAACTTCATCGGCGCCGCATGCCTTGGCTTTCTCCCTCCGGCATTCTTCCGTATCCGTTGAGATCACCTTGGCCCCGTGCAATTTGGCGACCCAAATATTGAGAAGGCCCGAGATCCCGCATCCCAGGATCAATACGGTTTGACCCTTTTTGACGCCGATGGCCTCCTGGCCCCTGAGCACGCACGCCAGAGGTTCGATCATCGTCCCTTCTTCGTAGGAAACATTCTCCGGCAGGACATAGACCCCGTGGTCGACATTGATCTTGGGGACTCTGACAAATTCGCTGTAACCGCCAGGATCGTAATTGCCGGTGTGCAGGGTTTCGCAGGCCGTGGGGTGGCCTTCTTTGCAGTATTTACACGTGTAGCAGGGGACGTGATGGCTGACAAAGACCCGCTGGCCTGTTTGATATTCCGGAGAGTTTGACTCGACCACATCGCCCGATATTTCATGGCCCAGGATCCTCGGGGCTTTCTTGATCCGGTACCATTCCATGACATCGGTGCCGCAGATCCCGCTTGCCCGAACCTTGACGAGGATCTCGCCCTCGCCGATCTTAGGGACGGGGCGCTCTTCCAGGCGTATGTCGCAGTTATTGTAATAGACCGCTACTTTCATAATTTTAGGAATAAGAACACTTTCTGGATGCTCACAGTGAATGGGCTAGAAGCAAGATTCAGAGAAGCAGAGAGGCATAGATCTTTTCTTTGTTTCTTGTCTCTATGTTTCTTATTTTTCCGGGGTATTGCGCCGCACTTGCTCGCAGTAGACTTCGTGCGCTTCTTTGGCCGTCGCGTTGTGGTGAATGATGGCATTTAAAGCCGCAGCCATCGGAAGAGGGTGCGGGTTTTGCCAGACATTGCGGCCAAGATTGATCCCGACCGCGCCTTTCTGCATGCCGTCCGCGACGAATTCCAGGACCTCAAGCTCGGTCTCGCATTTCGGGCCGCCGGCCATCACCACCGGGACCGGGCATCCCCGGACGACCTTGTCAAAATCCTTTTCACACCAATAGGTCTTGACCACACGCGCGCCGAGTTCGGCGGCGATACGGCACGCGAGAGCCAAATACCGAGCGTCGCGTTTTTCCATCTCTCTTCCCACGGCAGTGACGGCCATCACCGGGATCCCATAGCTCTCACACTCGTTGACGAGTTTCGAAAGATTGGAAAGCGTCTGCTTTTCATAATCGCTTCCGACGAAGATGGAAACGCCCACGGCCGCAACGTTCAGCCGTATGATCTCTTCGATAGACGTGGTGACGACTTCGTTGGCAAGGTCTTTGCCGACCATGCTGGTGCCGCCCGAGACCCTCAAAATAACGGGCTTTCCGAAGGTCGGGGGGATGACCGCGCGTAACGTGCCCCGCGTGCAAAAAAGCGCGTCAAAATGGGCCACGAGGGGTCTGATCGTTTCCCACGGTTGCTCGAGCCCGGTGGTCGGCCCCTGGAAATAACCGTGATCGATCGGCATGAAAAAACAATGGCCGTTCGGCATGAGTTGATTCAATCTGTTCTTCATTCCCCAGTCCATCATAGGACCTCCTTGAGCATTGTTCGTGAGTTGGTCCCTAAGGCACAGGTACTCCATGACCCTCTGCCCCTTAGGCATGTTCAAATAAGTGCCGGGCTATCCAATTACTACGGCAAATTATACTCACAAAGACCAATAAGGGCATACTTCTTTTTTGGGCCAGAGGACAGCGGCCAAAGTACAACGAGGGATTTTTTTTGTTGCCTCCTGTCCTGGGATCGTTGAACTTTGAGCTTTGCGCCTCGCCCTATTTTAAGATATACTTCGGCTATGGAGAATATTTCGATCACTACTGAGTTTACGCCGAATCCGAACTCGCTTAAGTTCAATGTGAGCATGCCGATCTGCGCGCATGGAACGGTCCATTTTGCGTCCAAAGCCGAGGCGGGGAAATCCCCCCTGGCCGCCAAGCTTTTTGAGATCGAACACGTCAAAGAAGTGATGATCGGATCCGATCTCGTAACGGTGACGCGCGATGAAAAAGCGCAGTCCTGGAGCATTTTAATTCCGCGTGTGACCGAGACGATACGTGAATTTCTCGTCTGCGGCAAGACGAACCCCGAGGCTTGCGAGCAATGCGCGGATACCACGAATCCTGGTTCTGCGATCGAAAAAAAGATCGTCGAGATCATCAATGAACAGATCCGGCCGGCCCTTGCCCGGGATGGCGGAGACGCGGTTTTCTGCGGCTTTGCGAACGGTGTCGTAAAACTCCAATTGAAAGGCGCCTGTTCCGGGTGCCCGAGTGCGACCATGACCCTCAAGATGGGCATCGAAGCTTACCTCAAAGAACGCATCCCCGAAGTCAAAGAAGTCGTTAGGGTGTAACTTTCAGAAGCAAGAGGCATAGAAGCTAAGAGGCAAAGAAAATCTATGCTTCTTGTTTCTCTGCTTCTTCCGTCGGTTATGTGAATTCAACCTTCCTTGATTTGGCCGATACTTTAAAGACAAAAAATCCACTTTAGGGGGGAATATGGCTAAAAAAGTTTTCAGGAAACTTTCTACGAGCAAGGTCACGACGTTCAAAATCCGTAACCGGCGCGGCTATGCTGCGATCTTCATGAATAATCTTACCGAGGGGAAAACGGTGGGAATTGCCCTGGCGCGTATGGCCAAAGCTGCGAAGCGGATGGGGTATCTTCTTGCGTAAGGAGCACGGAGTACGGTGTCTTGCGAGTTCTTCGCCGTATGCCGTACCCCGTACTTGTTTCTAGCTTCTAGCGGCCGCTGGCATCCTTGCGCTTTGCGAAGCAATCCTTGCAATAGACCGGACGGTCTTCTCTCGGCTTGAAAGGAACTTCGCATTCCTTTTTGCATTCACCGCAGATCGCCTTGTGCATCTCACGCGGCGCGCCTCCGAAACCACGGCCTTCTCCTTGAAACCCCATGTTATCTCCTCCTGTTGGCACTGATGTCAGTGCAGTTGTGGGAAAAAATTCCCGAAAAACCATAACTTTGTTGAAAATCGCAGGAGAGCCTCAAAGGCCTCCGCGTTACGACCGGGGACCTTTCCGGTGGCGAAAAAAAGGCTTGTCGCCGTGACCGAATCCGCGGGGTCCTGCGCCCGGCTTCCGGTCAAAAGGCCTCTCCTGGCCAAAGCTTCTTTCTCTTGGGCGGTCCTGTGAGAATCCACCTTCGCGTGCCCGGTCCTTTGAAAAACCGCCTTCCCTGGGACGGCCATGCGAAAATCCGCCTTCCCTGGGGCGATCATGAGAAAAACCCTCTTTCCGTGGACCGCGGTTAAAGTTCCCCTTGCCGTGATGGGCCCCGCCCCCAAAGGAAGGGCGGAAGGGTTTTGAAAACCGCTTCTCCCTGTCCCCGAACGGTCTTTCCGGTGACTGTCCGATCAAGATATCTATTTTCTTCTCAAGAAAGTTCAGCTGCTGTTGCATCTTTTTGATCAGAGACACAACATCGGCGTCGGTCTGCAGGGGAACGGAGAGTGCCTCATTTTCTTCTGAATGTTCACTCATGTTGCTTGGGCTCCTTTGGGTCCGGGTTTGTACTTTATGAGAGGGACAGGCGTGTGATCTCTGCAGTTCTTAATCTTCTCCGGCAAGCGACAAAGCCGAAAGGACCGAAGGGTTGATCCTCGACGTAGGTCCCAGGTTCTTGAGGACCTTGTCCGCCGCTTTTTTCAAAGTCGTTTTGAATACGCAAGAAAGTTCTCCCACGAGACCTTTCGCCGAACGTTCGAGCGCCTGACGTTTCCTCTGGTCTTTGGCTTCGAACTTGTCATAAGCAAAGGTTTGAAGGGCCCGCGCCAAACCCCAAGCCTGATCCTGCAGGTGCGGGGAGGAATCGGTTCCCGGATGGCCTTTGCCGTTCCCGGCCTTCAAATAGTGGAGGATCTTATTTGCTTCCCTGGGCGAAACAAGGCCGTGAAAACCGGAGATTTCAAGGTCGGTCGCCGAAATGACAAAACGGGCTTTCATTTTGGTGGCTACTTTCGGCACCAGTGAGTAAGACAGGTCCCCTCGACTAGGCGGGCTTGGCCGGGTCACCCTTTCTACACGGCAAAGGCCGTGGATCGGGTGGTAAAGCAGATGGCCGTTCTCGATCTTTTCTTTTTTCATAAGCCTCTTTGTGAAGGTTCTGGGTAGATCATTTTTTCGAGAGGTTTCACGCATGACTTCATCCAAGACGGGCTTGTTTCAGTGCTGGCGTCACCTAGGGGATTACCAGGCTCCATTGTGACTGAAGACATTATACACCAGTTTTCCTCAAAAGGGTTATTTATTCCACGCTCTCTATTTTCTGAAGCAGATGAAAGCGCGTCCCACCCGGCGGGGAGTGCGGAACTGGAAACGGTGAACGAAAAAATGATTTTAATGGGTCTGTACTCTCCATTCCCCGTCTTTAAGCGATCAATTCCGTGATCTGTATCGGTGCTCTGATAGCTTTCCTCTATTTGCAAAGCATACCGTGCTTAAAATTGCTATATCCTGCAACGAATAGGAGGAATATTTCGCGGCATTTTACGGCATTTAATTTTCCACAAAAAAACGAAGAAAAATCATGCCTAACCCTTGTAATATCAACATCTGTCAGTTATATTTTTTGTAACTTTTTAAAGACGCGGTATAGAACGATAAAATCTTTTTGGAAATAAGGGGATAGAAGTCCCTTGATCGAAAGGACCACGGAGTGAACCACTCTCGGTTATTTAAAACGCTCATTGCGCTTTTCACCGTTGTCACGTTTTCAACGACAAGCGTGATCTGGGCTCCGGACAGTTTTGCCGTGGCACAAGCGATCCGTGTTCCGGCTCCTGTTGCTCCCGAAGTTCCCATCCCTTATCAGGCCAAGCTTGATCCCGGCATTCAATTTTCAATCCCTCAGGAACTTGGGACGCTTCAATATTTCAAGGCCGGCAAAGGCCCGATGGTCGTTCATCTCCAGACCGCGCACGGTCATTATCAAGCACAGCAACGGATCAGGGCGCTTCTGCATCATTTGGACAAACAGTATGGTATCAAAACACTCCTCGTAGAAGGCAGCGCGTTCAAGCTCGATCCCTCGATCCTGAATTTCTTTCCGAAAGATCCCAAGCTCACGCAAAAGGTCAATGACGCGCTCACGAAGCAAGCGCTTGTGAAAGGGCCGGAGCTTTATTTATTGGATGAGTTAAACGGTAAAACGAGTCCTGCGCCGCAAGCATTCGGCATCGAAAACCTTGAAGCGTACCGCGAAAACGGCCTGTCGTTCATCGATGTCCTGAAAGAAAAAAAGAAAACGGAGAAATTCCTCGCCTCCATGAACGAAGGGATCGAGCGTCTTTCCGCGGCGTACCTCAATGACGCGCTGAGGAATTATCTGAAGCAGCTTGAAGGTTTTGAAAAGAACCAGCTCCCGCTTGATGCGTGGCTATCCCTTCTGAAAAAAGAAGCGCTGAAGCGGCTGAAGCTCGATCTGACACAGCCGGGTTCCCAGCTCGACTGGCCGATGCTCGTTCGCGTTTTTAAGGTGCAGGAGCTTTCTTCAAAATTCGATAAAGATGCGTTCATGAAGGAGCGGACGGAATTTCTTAAAGTTCTGAAGCGCTTTCTTCCATCATCCTATGCTCAGATCGAGCAACTGCTCGAATCGGAACAGGCCAGCCGGCAATTACCTGCTCCCGAAACAGGCCTGCTTTTCGAGAACATGGTCAAGGCCCTGCCGCGCGATTTCAATTACGAGGCCTACCCGGACGTTTGTTATTTCGTTGGGCGTCTGCTTCTTCAAAGCGAATTGAAAGCACCGGAATTGATGCAAGAGGCCGAGAAGCTTTCCTCGAAAGTCGCGGACAAACTTGCCAAGACGCAGGCCGAAAAAAATCTCGTGGCACTTCTGAAAGATTACCGGCTGTTGCAGAAGTTGTTCGCGCTAGAGCTCACTCCCGCTGATTATGATCAAATTCTTGGAGCGCGGAAGGCGGATGGTGGAGGACGATTGAAGCCTTCCAATCTTGTTAAGCAATTGAACGGCGCCATCCTCCATCCTTCATCCGGTATCCAAAGAGTTAAAGACGTTAAATTTACCCACATCGCCGAACTTAATCAGTTATTCGACGCGGCCATGAAATTTTACGCCGGAGTGAAAGAGCGCGACGGTTTGATGGAGCAGATGATCGAAAAACGCCTCCGAGAGACCGGCGCCGGCAAAGTAGCGGTCATTACCGGCGGTTTCCACTCCGAACCATTCAAAAATTATTTTTCGTCGAAGGATTATTCGTACGCTCTTATCTCGCCGCGGATCACGGAAAGCGATGAAATAGGACATCAGGCGTATGTGGAGAATATGCTGAACTTTGCGCAACATTTACAGCGCAACGCGTCCGCCACAATGCGTCGGTCGGATCCGTCCTCCGGCGGACAACGCGCAACGCGCAACGTAAGCAATTCTGCGTTGAGCGCGAGCGAGGCGACAAGAGAACTCGAATTCCTTTCTGACCCGCAAGTCTTGGTAGGTGATTACGGCATCAACGCCGCCGCCGTGCGCATCGAAGTCCGCAAGATCGTCTCCACCGTCGCCGGAAGGACGGCGCTGTTACAGACTATAGACCGCAGCCTACAGCCTACAGCAAAAGCTTTGGGTCCTCAGTCCCCGGATTCTGTTCTTCCGTCTGAAAAATCCCGCTCCGAGGCGAGAGCTGAGAAAAAGCCCGTAACGATTTCACGGAGGTTAATTGTTCTGTGGGGGACCGCAGCGGCAGTGGGCGGTCTATTGGCTATGGCATGCAGGTCGATTGCTGCACCGAGCGAAGTCAAGCTGGCTGTCAGCATTTCGTCTGCTCCAAACCTCACCCCGGCCGATCTTACCGGGTTTCCCGAAGCACCCAATCTTTTTACAACGATCTTTAACCCGGGCAGAGCCACGGTGCAGATCCTGGGGGATGATCAGGGACGAGGCATGCACTTTGCTTTTAATACGGGAACCGATGGTTATGTGGGTGCAGGACTCGAGTTTTTTTTACCGGGAGTTAAAGATTCGGCAAATTTAAGTTCCTTGAATGAATTGCGTTTTGAGCTTCACGGGAATGTTCCGGGTGGCAAGGTCAAAATGGATGTCATCGATGCCGATGGCAAGAAGGTTACTGTTTACTTAACCGGTATTTCCACAACGGAAGGAAGAATCTGGCAAATTCCGGTATCGATCCTTCAGGGCGTTAATATGGTCCGGATCCGCGACATTAATTTTGTGGCGGAAGGACCTCAGAACTTTAGCGGAGAACTCCACGTTAAGTACAATAAACCCTCCGCAAGCCGTTCGGAAATGCGCGGGGAGGAACGATTCACGAAAGAACAAATCCAGTCAGCGCTGAAGGATTTTCAACCAACGTGGCTCGATTATGCGTTTGTCGAGACCGGCGCAAAGCGCAGGATTGACGCCGCCAACTTTCTCGGGGAAACCAAAGACCCTCGCGTTGCTGACGCGTTGATCAATGTTTTGAAAAGTGATAAGCATCCCGGTGTTCGAGTCGCGGTCGCCAAAGCTCTCGGCAAAATTACAGATCCCCGTGTTTTTCCGGCACTGAGAGATGTTTTTGGGAAAGAAAAAAATGACGATGTGTGGTTCACGATCGCGGGAGTCCTTTGGGAGGCAGAAGACCCGTGGATCCACACACGGATGGCCGCTGCTCTCGCGGATCATTCCCCCTTTGTCCGGAAAATGGCCGTCCAGTTTTTTGGGGCGAATCATGTAGCCAGTGCCATTTCCATGTTGCGGAATGCTTTAAATGATGATTCCGAAGATGTAAGAACAGCTGCCGCGGCGGCTCTCGAATGGATCACGACCACATCGCTAGCAGAGATTTCCCGCTCGGAAATGCGAGAGGTGACAAAACCATTGGCCGAGGCGGTTGCCGGGAGGATCCGTTATGCCGCAGCTTTGGGGAAGCCCGGTTCCGGGAAGGGAACCTTACTACAGCGATTTGTTGCGGAACTGAACCGTCATCTTGACAAAAACCATCCGTACGTGATCTTAAGCACCGGAGATGTTTTTCGGGCGATCGCGGAAAAAGTTGCCGCGAAGAAAGAAGGAAGAGTCCCGGACCTCCAAAAGGTAGGGATCTTTGAGAGCTTTACCGTCCCGGATTCCGTCATCAGCGCGATGCAGGAAGGGAAAATCATCTCAGATGAGATCACGATCGATCTCGTCAATGAAGTTTTACGGCTGGATTTCTTCAAAAAAGCCCGCGGTATTTTCTTTGACGGTTTTCCGCGGTCCGCCGGGCAATTGGCGGCATTAGAGCAAGGCAAGATAGGGATCGGGGATAAGCCGCTGGTCATGGATTTTAATTTTATTTTGGACATCGAAGATCAAACCGTGTACAAGCGCGCCGCCAGCCGTGTTGCCGAAGAAAAACTTGCCGCTGTTCGCGAAAAAAGAGAACCCAAGATCCGCAAGGATGACCTTCCTGAAAGGGTGAAGACGCGGATCGAGGATTATGAGTCGGTCACGAGCCCGGCGGTCGAAACGAAGCGCGGTCAACCCGATACCCTCACAATCAATGCCAACGTGAAGCCGATCGACGGCGTTTATGAAGATTTCCTCCAAGGACTTGACGCGTGGATCGCAATGCACCCCCCTCGCTCGGAAGCGCGGTTCACAGCTGGGGAAGAGGGGATCGTCCGTCGGGCAATGAAAGATTTGGAGATGGGTTGGTTTGATTCTTTTTTTGAACGCGAGATCGCGACGCCGCGGCGCGTGGCCGCCGTTCAAAGCCTTGATGCGATCAGAGCATCTCTGAGGGTTTCCATATTAAGGGATCTTTTGGCGAAAGAGAAAAATGGCGATGTATGGTACGCGATGGCATCCGCTCTTTGGCAAGCAGGGGACCCGTGGATCCGCCAGCGGACGGTCGCCGCTCTCGGGGAGGACTCCTCCTCTATACGCCAAATGGCCGCCCAACTTCTTGGGGAGAATCATGAAACAAGCGCTTTTTCCGCGTTGACGGCGGCCTTGAATGATCCTGATGAAAGTGTGCGGGAAGCCGCCTCGGAGGCTCTCGAATGGATCATGACCACATCGCCGGTACTGGCGGCCCGCTCAGAAGTGAGGGCGAAACTTCAGTCGCCTTTTTTTACATTATCCGGCGAACGAAAGATTGGTGAATCGATCCGCATGGAGAGGATGTGGCCTGAGATTCATGAAATGAAGATCTTGATCTCACTCCATCGGGGGAAAAACGGGAAATTGCTATTAGATCTATGGACACATACTCCGGTAATTGCCGGGAAGATCCACACGGATGCGGTCAATTGGGAACTGGACGGTCCCGAGGAGGAGATCCTCGCGGTTTTTCAACGTCTCCGGGAACCCGCGGTACAGCAGCCGTTGCGTGAAGCCATTGAGCGAGATCTAGAACCAGGTGATTTTTATTCAGAAAATGAAAGGTTTGAAACGAAGCTTACTCCGTGGGTCGAGAAGCTTTTAAATGGGGAGATCGTTTCCGTCGTTACGGGGCAATCAGATCTCAGTCAGCAGCCTCCAGCAGAAGCTGCCGCGAGAGTTTTAGCCGAAAGCCGCTCCGAGATGAGGCTGATGCCGCTGCTGGCGCTTGCGGACGGGAGTGGGCTTGCCGGCGTGATCAGCCAACTGCGTCAAGCCTGGCACGAAAACGCTCTTGTGATCGTTGCGGTCGGCCTGGGTCTTTGTGAAATAGGTTATTGGGCCTATAGAACGTGGCAGTTAAGGAAAAAGCTTAGCCACTTTCCCAATGCCGTGAAAAGAGTGAAGGATGCGGTTAGGAGGTTTGCTGAAAAGACAGAAGAGGACGAACGGCGTTCGTCTGCGAATGATCTCGAATCCATTTATGTCGACGGATTTTTGACGCGTATTCTATGGCGCAATATTCCGGATTCAAAACTTTTACAGATCGAACAAGAAATCAAAGAAGGTCGGGATCCGGTCCTTCAATTAGTGCCTGACGGGAATGAAGTTCTAATGGAATGGACGAGACAAGTTCTTGAACTCCGCTCTTCGGCCTATTTTCCGAGTGGCGGCGAGGATCAATACGTCTCATCAGAACCCCAGGGATGGTACGGGTCGATTGAAGTCACCGCCGGCGAGCAGTCCCGCTCGGAAGCAAGAGGAACGCCGAAAGGAGGCGATTGGGAAGCCGCGGCGCGGGCCAGGGTATCAGAAATACAACGAAAAGAGCAAGAGGAGGAGGCCCGGGCGTTGGCTAAGATGGAAGGAGAGCGAGAGGCGATTCGGAGCATGACAACGCCACAGCTTCTTGCGCTGAAGGAAAGAGAAGTCATGGCGTTCAGCGCGGCACAGATCCAGGCGTTGACGCCTGCGCAGCTTCGTGTGCTGGAAGGGACAGATCAGGAGAAGTGGCTGAATGCCCGAGCTAATGAATTGCTGGCACAGCAAGCAAAGATTATGAAAAAGTCCCGCT
Source organism: Candidatus Omnitrophota bacterium (assembly GCA_043821445.1). GTDB lineage: Bacteria > Omnitrophota > Omnitrophia > Omnitrophales > Aquincolibacteriaceae > Aquincolibacterium. The sequence goes on from JBDRCT010000049.1 coordinate 44,834, forward strand.
CGGAAGTGAGGGTTTTTGGAAATGATAGGTTCATACCGCTCATGCGGGCAACGGTACTGTCACTCGCGATAGCAGGCCTCTCGGGATGCGCTCCAGTAATTGCAGGAATTAAAACTATGCCTTTACCTCAAGGCGAGGAATTGGGTATTCCGTCGCCCCTAACCATTGAAGAATTTCAGGAAGCAATAAACAATATGTTTGATCCCGATTCACCCACTCCACCGGATCTCAGTCTGGCGACGTTCCGGGAATGGCAGCGGGATGCTAAATACATGGAGGCTTTTACCCGAAAATACTTGCGCGCATTGGGGTATCAGATTCGTAGTGAAGACTGGCTTCGTGGCTTTGCCATTTGGTATGCCGCGCCAGATCACGGCGATCGTCCCTATTGGGAATATCAGGAAGAGATTTACGAGAGATTAGGGGAGTGGGAAGCAAATGGCTATATTATAAGATTCTCCGTCCCGATTTTTCCGTTTGGCCGCTCTGAAGTGAGAAATACGTCAGTCCAGGCTGAGCAGCCCAAACATCCCATGTTTATCACCTTAGAAGTAAATAAAGACCTGCAAGGTTTGGATTTCGGCGATGTTGAAAAAGCAATCGCGAGCGGGAAAATGGCTATTGCTGAAGTTTCGGTTGATTGGGCAAGGAAAATCAAAGAAACGTATCCCAATGATGTCTACACTATTTTTATAACTCCTTTAAGCGAAAATCAAATCAGAGAAAGAATGCAAGAAACGGGACAAACGCGGGATGCCGTTATTTTCGAGGAGATGAGCAGGCGACAAAAAGAACGTGCGCTAGAAAAACCTACCCCTGAAGAGAAACAACTCTCACGCGCCAAAGGAGCTGTTATCGAAATGGCGAGGCAGAATGAATATAATGCCGTTATTGTCAGTAATGAACTAAAAGATTTAGAAAGAGACGATGTCCGATGGGCCGGCGATGAAGGAGCTGCAGTGGTTGAGCAGTTTATGGCTGCTGTTGATGCTGCCCGAAAGGCGGGAAAAAAATTAATTCTATATTCGGGTCCTTCCGCTACCGGAAAATCCCCCTTGTGGAACCAAATACAAAAAAAACACGGCGATCAATTTTCACGCATTGTTCTTTATACAACGCGTGGCCTTCGCCCAGGTGAAAAAGATGGAGTCGATTTTCATTTCCGTTCCGTTAATGATCTTCAAAATCTGATGAATGAAAAAAATGGTCGATCCGAGGCGCGAGCGTCAGAAGAAACTCCTGCTGACAGGTTGATCAGTGGTCGCAAATTTACCGTTATCGATGTTGCGGAAAATCCCTATGCTATTAAAGTGATCAGTGATCCCGACTACAAGAGCCTGATCCTGTATGGGTTCTCGAATGCGGCTCGTGCTCTGGGAGACCTGGTCGTGCCTTTTTTTATCACGAATAAGTTGTCTGTTACCATTGACGGTATTTCGCAAGATAGTACCGTGATATTACAAAAAAAAGTGATGCCAGCTAGTGATCAATTCCAAACTTATCTGGAAAACAATGACCTGCCAAAAGCGATCGAACTTCTAAAAAAAATGGTTGAGATCGATCAAGAGATCATGCGCAGGGGATACATCCTCACCGATTTTAAAGTGGAAAACTTTGGCATTACAGCGGATGGTAATGTGCTTTTGCTCGACCCTACGGGGGTGGTTGATGGGCTTGGTCGCACGCAACCGCCGGAAGATTTCTACCATTATTACAATCAAAACAATTTCTTGTTTGTAAAAAGTGGAAGTTATCATCGCTTCTATGATGATTACAAGAACAACAAACATGCGAAAGAACTGTTCCAAGCTTTTCGCGATCTCACAGGTGTTGACTTTACAGGAATATTACAAACAACAAAAATGAATGTGATGATTGCCTTGGCTCTCTCGGAATCTTTTGACCCCGATAATCCATTTAGCAAGCATGTTCAGCACGCGAGGCACTACCTGGAAGGGTTGACGCCCTTTGCCGCATTGTCCCAGCAACTTAAAGAGCCGGTTGCTATGCCTGCCATCCAAGTTGAAGCGGAAAGTTCTTTGCGGGGGTTTTTAGGCCATGAACAAAGGCGGGAATTTAATTTACAAGACTTGTCCATTTGGAACGAAGAAAAAGCGATCAATATTCATGTCCCTTTACAGGAAACTAAACTTGTAACTATCGAATCCCGCTCTGAAGTGAGGGACACTCAGACCACTCCGAGCCGTTCTGCCGCGAGACAGACAGCTCAGATCGGCAGGACGTGGAAGGATTTATTCAAAGAAAATTTCAATTGGGGTATTGAAGAGGGCCTGATCACGGCGGGGTTCAGCATCGGACTCTACGCCGGACTTTTTGGCCTACCGTTTTTAATGCCATTAGGACTCAATCCCGCCCATACGGCGCTCATCGGTACCTTGCTTGGGGGCGCTCTTTATCCTGCTGTTGTCGCTGTCCGTGCAAAGTGGTTGCAAGCTGCAAAGACGGAAGATGCGGGGGGATTTGATGTAAAGACATTCGTTGATACGCTTTTAGAAGCCTCCCGGGAAGCGCGAAGCCTTTTTGATTCGGAGCAATTGGATCTTGCAAATAATATTGAGAGCATTGTATTCCCGAGAATAAGGGCGAGGAAGCTTACGTACGCCCAGCGTGCTGCTGCGAAAGCGGAGTTGAATGGCAGGTTGCAACGGGTGAAAGAAGAGATCGCTCAGATGGAGACGAGCGGAAATTTATCGGGTAATTCCCAATCTGTATTAAATGCCCGTTTGAGGGAGATCGAGAATTCATCGAGTGATTTCGAGGCCGCATTAACTTTCCGCTCGGAAATAAGGCAGATCCTTGAGGCATTGAGAAAAGAAAAACACGTTGCGGGTGTTATAAGCACGTTTATTTTTGGGTTGGCCGGGTTTCTTTTTGGAATTTATCAGGGGATATCATTTTTTTCAAGATCAAATATCAGGCCGTATAGTACGGATGACGTATTTTGGATGGCTATTTTTGTGCTATTGGGGGGAGAATTATTAGGCGTCGCCGGTGGGATTATTGGCCTCGCCGTTTATGGCGTTGTTTATGCCGGATTTTCTATCGTTCGTCTCGTTGTGCACGCTTTTTGGAGCGTGGCGGGTTCGGTGAGACGTAGTGGATATAGAGCGGGAAGGGGACTTGCGGGGGAAGAACGTACGACAGGTCATGCTCCGAAACGCTCGGAAGTGAAGGTTACGGAGAGGGAATTCCAGAGGGCATTGAAGGACCTGGAGACCGATTGGTTTGACACGTTCTTCATTAAGAACGCAACGCAACGGCGCGTGGGCGCTATCAAAGTCCTCGGTGAGAGCAAAGATCCGCGCGCGGTTCCAGCATTGACCGGGTTATTAAAGGATGCCGCGGTCCGTTCGTCCGCCGCTGAAACGCTCACTTCTATTAGATCCAGCGTTCCCGCGTTGCAGGCCGAAGCCGGGTTTACAACGGAGGAAGCGGGGATATTCCGCCGGGCAATAGAGGACCTGAAATTCCAATGGACGGATCTTTTCCTGTTTGAGAGAGAAACACGCCGGCGTGTGGGTGCCGTCAAAAGTCTTGGTGCGATCCAAAATCCGGCGCTCATTCTCGAGTTATACAGTCTTCTGGTGAAAGAGGAAAAAGAAAAATGGGTCAAGACCGATGAGTGGTTCGCGATCGCGGGAGTCCTTTTGCGAAAAGGGGAAACCCGGATCCTCGAAACAGTTTTTGATTCTCTTACGGATGATATCCCCGTTGTCCGCAAACGGGCCGCCGATTTTCTCGGGGAAAATCATGTGGTGAGCGCCGTTCCGGCGCTGACCCTTGCTTTGAAAGACAGTTTTGTGAAATTCGCTGCCGCAGCAGCGATCGAAAAGATCACGGGCACACCGCCGTTCAAGAAAAAGGGAGCCTTCGAATTTTTTGGCGTGAATCCTGTCGTGTTGCCGAGGACGACCTTTTTTGCTTCAGGGGGCTTGGGTTTTCTTTTCGAATTAAAGCTCATTTCGCCGTTCGTGAAGCCAGGGGACCCCCTTGGGAAAATCGCGGGCCTTCTTCTGTTGTCCTTGGGAAGCATCATCGGAAGCTATATCCTGATATCGATCGTTCAAAACAGGATCGTCGGCCTTGACCGTCTCGGACGGCCGCTTGTGAAAAAAGAAAAAGCGTCTGCCCGCTCGGAGGCGCGGAACTTGGCATTGAGCGTGCCGGCAGGGCTTCTCGAAAAGGCTTCCGATTGGTTGCATAGTCCGTGGGGGATCGTGGACTGGATCGTGGGGGGCGTTCTTTTTGGCATGGCAGCGGCTTTCGCGTTTGCCACCCTTTTGGTGGCCCTTTATACGATCGCTTCTATTTGGACCTCTTTCCAGAAAAGTGCCATCAGGAGTTTGGAAGAGAAGGAGGGCTTTGCCGCGATAGAGTTTCTGAGGGGCCTGTTGCAGAAAACCAGGGGATTTTCTTATCTGATCTTTTCGGATGTTTATAACGAAACCGAACTTGCGGCTATTGCCGCCCTGACACACCTCAATGATTCCTTCTTGACCGGTTTTTTAACTTCGGGCGAAGGGTTTAACCGGTATCTCCGCGCCAGTGACGAGGTCAAAGCGGCCGTCGACCGCTGGAGTCCTGAAGCGTTCAGCGCCCAGATCCTCCGGAACTTATCGTCGAATGATCTTTCACCGGCGCAATTGATTGAGAAAAGGGAGGATCTTGCCGGGCTCGGGATCTTGAGGCCTTTTTTGGTGGCGGCCTTCTCTCATTCCGATCCCAAGATCCAACGGATGGGGCTGGAAATTTTGGCAGGCTACGAGTTCTTCACGTTTGGCAGGGTGCCCACGGACCATGAAATATTCGATCCGGTGATCCGGGAAGCCCTCGAGCCGTTTTTGCAAAAGGCGATCTCCCAGACTTCCGACGACGACCTTTTCGATAAGACAGCGATGATCATGATCCGGCAGGGTCGTTCCGGTGAGATCGTGCCCGGGGCGCTCCAGAGAATGTCCGCCGGGAACCCGGACCACTTTCCGCTGCTTGTCAAAGAACTTGCGACCGCGGAATATCTTGACGCGACTTTATTCCATCCCGACTTGAAGATCCGGGCACTGGGGCTAAAAGCCATCGAAGATACCGGTACGGTCGCTGCTCAAGACCAGTATGCTGAGAAATATCAGGAACAGCTCATTCCATTACTTCAGGATCCGGACAATGATGTTTGCAGCGGGGCAGCTATTTTACTGACCGTCGTGGGTCACGGAAAATCCGTGCTTCAAGCCGCGGCGTCCAGGAATTGGAACGAATTGCCGGAGCTTGTTAATTATTTTGATCTGCATTGGAAAGAAGCGGTCGAACTCGCCGGGCCCGAATCGTTGCCTCTTTTGAAGTTATTGATCGACCGGAGGAAAGCCTGGGCATACGCGGACGACCCGATTGACGGTGTGGATGCCGCTATTCTTGGGAAGAGCCAGGCAGGATTGAAATTCGACCGGAGCCACATTATCGCTAAAAAAACAGAAGAACTCCGGGAATTGAAAGCAGCGGTGGACCGTTTGTCCGCCCGTTCTGAGGTCCGCCATTTGCGCCGGTTGGGCGCTCCGGACAGGGACATCGGCGACATCGTGGAAACCGTACGGGAGTCCCTGGACGGGGCAGTGACGGACGATGAATCGCTTTGGGCCGCGCAGCAGCGGATGGGGGATTTGCCGGACCTGCTGAAAGGGCCCAGGACCGAACGGGAACTTGGGATCGAGATCGGTGAGTCCTGGAAAATACCGAATGTTCATTATCAATCCCGCCGTTCCGAAGCCCGTTCCGAAATCAGGGAACGTCTCGCACCGGTTTTCAGGGCTTTTGGGATTGATGAATCGAGCGGAAAAACGGAAATTGAAAAAACGAAAAACCAGGCGGACCGATGGTATGTCGAAGGAATGACGCGGCAGCATGTGCATCCCAGAGGTACCGGAACTGACGGCGCGGACGATAAGGACGGCCCCTATGCGCCGCTCCACATAAGAAATGAGAAAGGCTCGCTTAGCGAAGTTTCTCACACTGGAAATGCCGTGGTCACGGCGATGATGGAGGACCAGGAGTTGCAATCGGTCGGGGTCTATCAACGTGCTTTTCTTGATCATCATCCCCGGGAGCGGGAGTATCTTGAGGCCGCTGCCAAGACAAATCTCATCTGGAATACGCTCGACGGCGGTATCGGCGAGAGTTTGATGCGTGAGGCGTGGCTTTTGAACAAGGGGCTTCGATCGCGTTTGAAGGATATTTTATCTGCGGGTGATAAGGCGGATCCGATCTATCAGGAGGCGTTGGCCGCTCTCAAGGACGCCGAAGAAAGCGGCAAGACGAGGGATATCCTTGCGGCACTCAGGAAGATCGAGAAGTTGGGCGGTTTTGACCCGCTCCAGATCAAGATGGGAGCGAAAGGAACAGACCTGGGACGCATAGAACAGATCCGTGATCATGAGCTCTTCGTCGGAGATGCGGAGGCCCGGTTGCTTTTCATGATAGATCTCGGGCGGAGCGGACAATTCGATAGGGTCGCGTTCCAGCCTCTTGTGAATGATCCATCGAAGGCCTCTTATATCACATTACTGAAGAAGCCCTGCCTCTGGGACCTTGTTGAGGGACGCCCCCAGCCCAGATCCTATTGGACGGCGCTCTTGGACGCCGGGGTCAAGGTCATGACAATGGTCGAACAGAAAGAGCTTCCGAAATTTGAGATCGCATTGGGCGAGATCGTTGGATTTCCAACGGCCGATGCGAAGGATGCTCGTAAGAGGCAGCCGGGCGGTCATGGGCAGTTAGGGGTCTATTTTGTGGTGGATTTTACGGAAAATGCCCCGGCGAAAGACGGGCGGCACCATATCCGCTTTTTCGGGAACGGGGACAACCGAAAGGGAAATCCGGAGGCGATCGTGGCCGGGTTCGCGATCGTTGAAAGATTGCCGATCATAAAGATCACGACCGCCGCCACCGCGATCGATAAAAAAGGCGGCAAGGAAGTGGTCCGCATCATTCAAAAGCTGGTCCGGGGAGTCAAAAAAATCTTTAATGTTCTTGATCAATGGGAAGAAATCGATGCCATCAATGCGGGCCAGGAAAAGATCTTTTACGCTGCGGGACAGCGGCACGGTTTTGGCCAGGAAGGCAGGCAGCTTTTCAATACGAATCTGTTCTATTTTAATATCGATATGCTCCACTCGATCCTGGTCGAGATGCGCCGGATCACGGGAGATGGTGAATTTTTGGACGGGATCATGCCCTTCTTATTCGACAAGAGCGCCAAGGCGCAGGAAATTGACGGCAAAAAATACGTTTCGATGGATTCGGCGATCGGGTATGTGGTTCATAAGCTGAACACCTTTTACACGACGGATCCCCGCTTTGAATCTCTGAGACAAGAGTACGGTCCCCAGCTTCTCTACTATATAAACTATGGCCGTGATATTTTTGCGCCCAAGAAAAAAGCAGAGGACCAGTATCTACAAGAAGGAACGGACTATTACGGCCCATTCGATGAAACCATCAAGAATTTCCGCGACGCGGTACCGGGGCTTACACCTCCCGGATTCAGTCTTACGGATCCTTTTGAAAAGGACGGAAGTGCCGTGGACAAGAATGGAAATCCTATTGATTCCAAGTTCTGGACCGAAGCCCAGCATTGGCTGGATTCCTTGGGACTTTCGCGCGTTCGACGAATGACCTCACTGAAGGTGGAGGGCCGCGTGACGCTTCGAAATGCGGAATATATCGGCGACGTGGAGATCATCAACCGGTATGGTCGCAAAGACAAATCGAATCGGGCCCAGAGAGTTGTTTTAAGCAGCGGCCAGTACCTTGAGCAGCTCAAAGCGCGCGGTTTTTGGGCCGATGATCACTTGGTGCTCGAGGATCTCCGCATCACGATCGACGAAGATGGCCGGTTGCTTACGATGGCGATTTCAATGGCCCATACTCCGGAAGGCGCTTTGAGGATCCGTGATACAGAAGAGGCCATAAAGCTATTTGATGAGTTAGGGGCCCGGGGAGCCAATGTTCGTGTCGGACGCGGTTTCACGGTCGAAAGAGGCGGAGAACTCATCATTGATCCCAGGGATTTCGGTCCAGGTGTGGATTTCTTCGTCGAGTCCAACGTGGTGATCGCCAGTGGCGTTACGATCAACCTGCAGCTTGACGGGAAAAATCACGTGATAATCGATAGCGGAACTGTTTTTTCCGGTCCGTCCGGGCTCAGACTTGATCTGGTGCTTCAAGAAGGCGAGTGGCTCCACATTGGTAAGGGTGCTTTACAGGATGTGATCGCCGGGCTAGCGTCGGAAGAAACCCCGAGAGGGAAAACGATGACGCTCTTTCTTCATTACCGAGAGCTTGTTAAAGCGGATGAGCTCGAAAGGGCGTTTTCTATCCGTAAGATCATAAACTCATTGGTATCCTACCCTGTGGGGGATGCCGGGATATTCCGGAACGCTCAATGGGTAAAGAATCTGATCGACGAATTTGAGAGGACGCCTGGCCACCACTCCCGTTCTGAAGTACGGGGAGCGCTGGGGTGGTTCGAGAACGGGAGAGTACTGACCTATGAAAGAATGATCGCGGAAAGAAAAAAGGAGATCGATAAGCTCCGGCGGAGCATTACGGATGCCAAAACGCCTGAAGCGAGACGGCTGGTCCCCGGCTACGAAGCCAGGGTTCGTGACGCCCAGGGAGCTATTACCGGTTATCAGAGGCAATTATTTGCCGCCGCGATTCCCGAACCAGAAATTCTGGCGCGACTTTTGGCCGTCGTCCCGCCGCAAACACTCTACGATATCTATCAGGCTGCCAGGGCGGTTCTGCCGTTCGATGGGGCCATTCAGCCGCGGGATATGCTTCGCTTTTTCTATGGGGTGCCGTCTCAGGGTCAGGGCCCGACGATGCAGAACTATGTTTCAGCGATCGGAAATTTTCTCATGGAAAGACAGGAAGCGCTGGTGCCTGCTTCGGCCGACGCAAGATCTTTGGAGATGCCGCAAATCCCGCGTGAACCCTTTATTCGTTTCTATCCATTACAACTCGTGGCTCTGATACAAATGGCTCGTGGGTTCTCACGCGAAACGCTCCTTGAGATGCTCCGCGTTCAAACCGTTCCTGCGGCGGAGCAAGAAAGTTCTCAGGTAGGGACCGTGAACGGCGCAAAAACAGAGCTCTTTGCTCGTCCGGCGAATGACCAAGTACTGTTTCTCGCTGTTTTTCTCAAGAACTTATTGGCTGCGGTTGACCAGAAGGCGGCAGCTCCCAATACTCAGAAATTGATCGCGGAGGCGGAAACACTCAAGGATGTTTTTGCCTCTTTGCTTGCCAGGGAACCACGGCTTTTGAAAGCTCAACCTCAACCGGTGGGAGTCTTGAGGAGCGAAGTAAGGTTCCAGGTGACGCCTGTCCGGGAAGTGCCAGGACAAGAAAAGACGTTCGGAGTGGCTATTTCCAATGGGAGCGGTAGCCATGCCGGTCATTTTACGGCTGCGATTCCACAAAAGGCGGCTGAAAGGACCTATGAGATCCTTTTTCCGGACGAGGGGAAGGGTTCGAGCCAGGCACAATTCACGGTGATGGTCGATGACCAGGGGATTTTTAGGAATGTCAGCGACATCCGGGTCGTAACACCGGTGGCTAAAAGCCTTGCGGTGGCATCTCGTGTAAACCTCGGAGGCAAAAAAACCACCGCGGAGCGTTTCGAAAAAATCAAAGGTTCCATAGAAGACTTCTTAAGATCAAAGATCGGACAGCCCTGGGGTCCGGAAATTTTTCGTACGTCTGCGGTGCCGGCTGTTCAAGAACAGGGCGCCTCCGGCGCGGTCACCGCGGCTAACGTGTCTACGGTACGGAGTGAAATTCGGGGCGATGAACGCCGGGTCGCGGAGCTCCGGGGTGAAATGGTGGATGAACCTCTTGACGGTAAACCCGAGATCGTGTGGTCTGAAGAAGTACTCGCCAGATACGGTGGTGTTTCGTCGGCAGTTGCTCAGGGGCTGAAGTACTGGACGCGCGTTCTGTATACTCGCTGGCCGGCGGACGTGGAACGGGCCAAAACTCTGGGTGATACGCACCGAAGGAACCAAATGACTTATGAGTTGGCGGTCGCCGCGAATCTTCTGAAGAAAATGGCCACCGACTTAACAAATGAGCAGATCAGCAAACTCACGGCCCTGGATTTTACGCAAGTGGTCTCAATTCTTGAAACCGCTATTGCAGACGGAGAGGCGCTTCAAAAAGCCGGTAGAGAATCCCGCCCTGAGGGGAGTTATGAACAGTTAAAAACCCTCAAGGAATCTCCTGACTTGCTCAGGATCGTTTTAAATAAATTGAAAAGCACTTACGAGATGGAAGCTCAGAAAGGTCGGGATGTGCGTCAGGCCCAAGGACTCATGACATCCGGCGCGGCTCCGGAGACCAGCGGTTCTATGGCAAATCTTGTTCCGGTCGCGGAAGAGCTTTTGGGGCAGGCAGGCTTGAAATTTAGCGCTGCGGAGGTCGGAAAACTTAGACCGACCCAAATCAGGGAGTTGATCGGATTTCTCAGGGCCGTTGCGCACAGCCGGGCGATCGGTTCTTCCGAAGGGGCGGCGCAGTTTGGGCCGCTCGAAAATGTTCCCGCGCCGGTTGCAGAGATCCTGGCGGAACTGCAAAGGATCCAGCAGGCCGGGGTTTCGGAAACACAGACGCCGCCGTCCGTGACTCCGGAGCCGGGCCGTTCTGAACTGAGGCTTTCGAATTTCAATGGTGTCATCACACCCGAAGAGATCACGTTGATCGAACATTTTTATTTCAACCTTCTTCCGATGCAACTTCGCGAGTTGATCGAGGCAGCCGGAGGCCGGAAGGCCGTTCTCGAAGCACTACGGAAAATTTCAGGCATCACCGTGAGCGAGGCGGTCGTGGATATTCCGGACACTGACGTTCTCGATAAATTGTTTGCTCCCGAGGCGTCTCTTGCGATCCCGGAAGCAGCCGGCAGGGGATTGGCAGTTACAAAGACCGTGACGTCGACGGTCAAAGATCTCGGAGGCAAGGTTTTCCTCGGGCAGGACATTCTGGCAAAGCTCACCGCAGAGAATCCCCGGGCCCTTTTCTATCTTTTGAAAACCTATGCGGCTTTTACGGAACAAAATGAGCCACCGGTTCTTTTGACCGTCGGGTCACGGCAAGTCCTCCTCAAGCAGATCGAGAATGCTTTAGTCAACAAGAGTTCCGGCCTTGTGGGACTCGAGATCGTGGAACGTAGCGCGTTGCTTCAGGCTCTTAAGCAGGAAAAGATCCTTGATGTGATCGAGCCTGCGCAGGGAACGAGCGAAGCGCAGATCATCAACGAACTTGCGGTCACGGCCCAGGGCGGGATCGCGTCGCTTCATCTGAGTGCGGACATGCTGCCGGGCTCATTACAGGGTGTTCACTTTGCATTCGGCGCAAAGAACATCGGGGCCCGCGATCTCATGGTGGCTTCCGTGCTCGCGATCGTTCTCAAATCCGTGGCAGACCTCATTCATAATGTTCCGGACGCAAAGATCAGGGCCGGGCTTCTCGGTAAATTCGTGGCAGAGAACTTGCCGGGCGTCAACGCTCAGGCACAAGGGAATTCTTTTGTGATCACCCAGATCACGAAGCTTGCCCAAGAATTTGCAGCCCGGGCCTACATCGCAACACGAGCTTAAGGCCGTTCCGTTTACCCGTGTACACCTCCGAGGTGTTCCTGGGGAACGATCCGGGGCATCATTCCTGCGCACGACGATGTGTTTGATTGACACCTCTGAACGATTTGCTGTAAAATCCCTCAAATTCAAAGGTTACGGAGATTTGTCCCCACTATGTCAACACGAGTTCTAAGCGGTACACGGCCCACGGGAAAACTGCATCTCGGGCACCTCCTGGGAACTCTCGAGAACTACAAGAAATTGCAAGGCCAGGATGCTTTCTTCATGATCGCGGACCTGCATGCCCTGACCACGGAATATGAAGACAAGACCCGGATCGCGGAGGACGTGACAGAAGTTTTGATCGATTATTTGGCAAGCGGTCTCGATCCGGCGCAGTGCACGATGTTCGTTCAAAGCGAAGTGCTGGAGCACGCCAATCTTGCGCTGCTTTTTTCGATGATCACACCGCTGGGCTGGCTGGAACGGAACCCGACCTACAAGGACCAGCTTGCGGAACTGAAGGGCAAGGAGCTTCACACGCACGGTTTTTTGGGATATCCGGTGCTTCAGGCCGCGGACATCGCGCTTTATAAGGCCGAAAAGGTCCCGGTGGGTGAGGATCAGCTGCCGCATCTGGAACTCACCCGCGAGATCATCCGCCGGTTCTTTCATCTTTACAAGAAACAGGTCTTTCCGGAACCGGAGGCTGTGCTCACGCATGCGCCGAAAGTACCGGGGCTCGACGGCCGGAAGATGAGCAAAAGTTACGGCAACTGTATTTATCTCGCGGATTCCAAAGAAGAGGTCATCAAAAAAGTGAAGACGATGGTGACCGATCCGGCGCGGAAATTGCGGACCGATAAAGGACATCCGGAAGTTTGCCCGGTCTTTTTCTATCACAAGCTTTTTAATCAAGATCATGTGGAAACAGTCGCGCGGGAATGCCGGGACGCGGCGCGCGGCTGCGTGGATTGCAAAATGGAAATGGCCGGAAAACTGAACGGATTTATGGACCCGATACGGGAAAGACGTGAATCATGGATGAAGAAAAAAACGGAAATACGACAGATCCTCGACCGGGGAGCCAAGAGGGCGCGGGAAGTGGCGAGCCAAACCCTCAAGGAAACCCTGCAGGCGATGGGCCTGGTGTCGTAGCTTCTCCCGCGACGCCTCTGGCAGAACTCTCCGGACTCCCGATGATTCCGAAAGAGTCTGATCCTCTCCACGTCAAGATCGCTGTCTATGACGGGCCGCTGGACCTTCTCTTAGACCTTATCCGGAAAAACGAGATGAACATCTATGACATTCCGGTCGCGGAGATCACGCAGCAGTATCTGGATTATTTGAAGGTGATGAAGCAGTTGGATCTCGAGGTCGCAGGCGAATTCATCGTGATGGCCGCAACCCTCATCTATATCAAGTCCAAGATGCTGCTCCCCACGGACAAGGATGAGGAGGAAGGCGAAGGCGAAGATCCCCGCGCGGAGCTCGTGCGCAAACTTCTCGAGTATCAGGCCTTCAAAGAAGCGGCCAAGGAGCTCGGGCTTCTTCAGACCGAACGCGGCAAGGCGTTCACGCGCCAGATCACGGATTATTATTTGGGAGAGTTGGATCCCGAAGACGCGGGGGTCGATACTTTTAGTGCCAATTTTTTTGACCTGATCGTCGCGTTCCAGAATGTCCTCTCGAAAAAAGAACCCAAAAAAGAGCACGAGGTTTTCGAAGAAGTTGTCTCGATCGAGGAAAAGATGATCCAGATCCAGTCCTACCTTGACGAGAAAAAAAAGGTCTCTTTCAACGATCTTTTTTCGGAGCGCTGGACGCGCAACGAGCTCATTGCCACGTTCCTTGCGGTCCTCGAGCTCGTCAGGACCCGTTTTGCCTGGGTGCGGCAGGACAAGCAATTCGGCGAGATCGTCATTGAAAAACGGGAAGAGAATTAGTATAACAACTGCCCAAGTGTCAAAGTATCAACGTATCAAAGCGTCAAAATGCTTTGATGCCTTGACACTCTGGAACTTTGACACAGATGAATGGATCACACATTTTGTTTTCTTAACGGGAGCTATTATAAATCATGAAACCCACTGCGGCACAAGAACGGGAAAAGCAAGCCAGACTCAAGACTTTGCGCAAGGAACTGGATCAGGAGATCCAGGAACAGCTCGAGGAGAAGAATGCCCTCGAGGATTTGACCGGGGCCCAAAGATTCCAGATCGAATCGTTACGCGAAGAGGACCTCCATGATCCGAAAAAGGCCAGGCAGGTGGTGGAAGCGCTGATCTTCGCGTCTTCAAAGCCCCTGACACCCGCCGAGATCCGCAAGGTCACGAAAGTCTTGACCGTGGGTCAGATCGAGACGATCGTGGCGGAGCTGAAAGAAGATTATCAAAGGAGTGAACGTTGTTTTGAGCTTTTGGAGATCGCGGGCGGGTATGAACTTTCGACCCGGAGGGAATTCGCGCCGTGGATCCTGAAGATCGAGTTGCAGCGCAAAGCGCGCCAGGCGACACAGTCGGCGCTTGAGACGCTGGCGATCCTGGCTTACAAGCAGCCGCTTACGCGTGCCGAGATCGAAGCCTTGCGGGGGGTGGACACGAGCGGTGTGTTGAATACGCTTATGGAAAAGAATTTCATCAGGATCACGGGCAAAAAAGAAGTTCCCGGAAGGCCGTTCATGTATGGGACCACCGAAAAGTTCCTGGAGCATTTCGGTCTCAAGGAGTTGAGGGACCTTCCGAGCATTGATGAGATCCGCCAGATGGTGGATAGCTCGGTCAAAAAAGAAGAATTGATCGGAACGAAGAAGATCGTAGACGTGCCGCAAAGCGACACGCCACAGGACGGAACAACACCAGCTTCCGGAATTCCGGAGGACCTGTCCGAGGACAGGCAAGCAACGGGAGAGGCGACACCCCATGAGAGCGAGGGAAAAATTTAACATGGACCTGAGCCAGCTACGCAAGAAGATCGACGAATTGGACAAGAAGATCATCGGGCTTTTGAACGAGCGGACCGAATTTGCGCGCGAAGTCGGCAAAAAAAAGACCGAGGCCGGCAAGGAGATCTACGCCCCGGAACGGGAAAGCGAGATCTACCGGAAGATCGACGGCCTGGCGGGGAAAGGGGTCCTGCCGAAGGACGCCCTGAAATCCATTTACCGGGAGATCATGTCGGCGGCGCTCGCGCTGGAAAAACCGCTCGTGATCGCCTACCTCGGGCCCGAGGCGACCTTTACGCATCTCGCGTCACTTTCCAAATTCGGTTCAAGCGTGGAATACCGTTCCTGCGTGAGTATCGGCGAGGTCTTCCGGGAGGTCGAACAGGGCCGCGCCGATTACGGCGTGATCCCGATCGAAAATTCCATCGAAGGGGCCGTGAGCCACACGCTGGATATGTTCATTGATTCGGACCTGAAGATCTGCTCCGAGATCTATTTTGAGATCGCGCACAACCTGATGTCGAATATTCAAAATATGAAGCAGATCAAACGCGTGTATTCCAAGGCCGAGGTATTTGGCCAGTGCCGCATGTGGCTGGAGTCACATCTGCACCACGCCGAGCTCATGGAAGCTTCGAGCACGGCTGCGGCGGCCAAGCGCGCGGCGGACGAGGATGGCGCGGCGGCGATCGGTTCAAAGCTTGCGGCGACGCTCTACAATCTGCCGATCCTGGCGGCCGAGATCCAGGATTTTTCGAACAATGTGACGCGCTTTCTCGTGATCTCTAAGCAGATCCCGGGCCGGACCAAGAGCGACAAGACCTCCATCCTTGTCTCGATCCGTGACAAGGTGGGGGCGCTTTATGAGATGCTTTTGCCGATCAAGAAATACCGGGTGAACATGACCAAGATCGAATCGCGCCCGTCCAAGAAGAAGGCATGGGATTATTATTTCTACATCGATCTCGAGGGACATGTGGAAGATCCCAAGGTCCGGAAGATGCTTGCGGAGATGGAAAAAAAGGTCAAGTTCCTCAAAGTGCTTGGCTCCTATCCCGCTGCGGGAAACACGAAAGACTAAAAAACAGTGTCAAGGTTTCAGAGTGTCAAGGTATCAAAGTAGGCAGTTCCGATACTCTGACACAAACAAATATGATCCCATTTAAAAAACACATCCAGGATATCAGGCCCTACGAACCCGGGAAGCCGATCAAGGAGCTTCAGCGGGAGTACGGGATCCGGAGCGTCATCAAGCTCGCCTCGAACGAAAACCCTCTCGGGCCATCCGGGAAGGCGATCAGCGCGATGCGCAGGGCGATCCGGGAAGTACACCTCTATCCGGAAGGGAGCTGTTATTATCTCCTGGCCCGTTTGTCCCAAGAGCTGGATCTCGACCCGGCGAACCTCATTTTCGGGAATGGCTCTAACGAAATCATCGAGCTTTTGGCACGCGGTTTTTTGTCCGAAGGCGACGAGATCATTTCTTCGGAAATGACCTTTCTGGTCTATCCGATCCTTTCTCAGGTCTGCGGTGCGAAGTTCAAGGCCGTTCCCATGAAGAACTACCGGTATGATCTCGAAGGGATCCTCCGGGCGATCACACCGAAGACCAAGCTTATTTTTATCGCGAATCCCAACAATCCGACCGGTACTTACGTGACCGCGGGAGAGGTCGAGGATTTTCTTTCCAAGGTTCCCCCGAGCGTGGTCGTGTGTTTCGACGAGGCATACGTGGATTTCGTGGAGGCGGAAGATTTTCCGAAGATGCTCGCGTACATTAAGGGCGGCCGCCCTGAGAATACGGGCGAGCCTCGCCCTGCTTTTCCGCCGAAGGACGGATCTGTCCACAGTATTTTGGCGGAGCAGGCGGGGCGGCCGAATGTGGTGGTCCTGAGGACGTTTTCCAAGGCGTATGGTCTGGCCGGTCTCCGCATCGGCTATGGCGCGGCCTCCAAGGAAATGGTGGATTATCTCCACAAGGTCCGCCAGCCGTTCAATGTGAATTCGGTCGCGCAGGCCGCGGTCGTGGCGGCGCTCGACGATTCGTTCTTTCTCTGGCGCACAAAATGGCTCGTGGTCCGGGGACGGAAATATTTCTACCGTAAGCTTAAGAAATTAGGGCTAGAATACCTGCCCAGCCAGGCGAACTTCATCCTTGTCCATATGAAGACCGACGGCCAGGAAGTTTATCAGTACTTGCTGCGTCAGGGGATGATCGTCCGGCCGATGACCGCCTACAAACTGCCGGACTGGATACGTATCACAATCGGTCGGCGCAGCCAAAATGCACAGTTGATCCGGTTGTTGAAAGCGTATTTGAACAAGAAAACCGCTTGAACAGCACAACGCTCAACGCACAACGCGCAACGTGATAACCATTCGTTGACCGTTGCGCGTTGCGCCCTCAGCATAGCCTAATGAAGGCATAAGAGATAGCGATCGGAAGGGGATAAAAAGCATGATTATAGTTCTCAAGAAGACCGCAACGCCGCAAGAACTGGAGCATATTTGTCAGAAAGTCCGCGAACTGGGGCTGACGCCGCAGGTTTCCCGGGGCGTTGAACGCACCGTGATCGGCGTGATCGGGGACGAAGAAAAGCTCCAGGTCCAGCCGCTCGAAGTCTTCCCGGGCGTTGAGTCCGTGATGGCGATCCTTAAGCCTTACAAGCTTGCGAGTCGCGATTACAGGGTCGAGAACACCGAATTCGAGATGAGCAACGGCGTGAAAGTCGGCGGCAAGAAGATCGTCGTTATGGCCGGGCCGTGCGCCGTGGAGAACTATGACATGCTCCTGGACATTGCGAAGACCGTCAAGAGATCCGGTGCGACGTTCCTGCGCGGCGGGGCCTTTAAGCCGCGCACGTCGCCTTATTCTTTCCAAGGGCTCGGTGAGGAAGGCCTGAAATACCTGCGACAAGCGGCGGACGAGACGGACCTTCTGGTCGTGACCGAGGTGATGGATACGCGTCAGGTGGAGCTTGTGTCGCAATATGCGGACATGCTCCAGATCGGCGCGCGGAACATGCAAAATTTCGATCTCCTCAAGGAATGCGGCGCGACAAAAAAACCGGTGCTTTTAAAACGCGGCATGAGCGCGACCGTCAAGGACCTTTTGATGTCCGCCGAATACTTGCTTTCCAAGGGGAATTTCAAGGTGATGCTCGGCGAGCGCGGTATTCGTACGTTCGAAACGTCGACGCGTAACACGCTTGATCTGAACGCCATCCCGGTGCTTAAAAAAGAGACCCATTTACCGGTACTCGTGGACCCTTCGCACGGGACCGGATACCGTGATTTCGTGCCGCCCATGGCCATGGCAGGGGTCGCGGCCGGGTGTGACGGTTTGATGGTCGAAGTCCATCAGAACCCCGAAGAGGCGAAAAGCGACGGAGAGCAGTCGGTATTGCCGGAGCAATTTGACGAAATGATGAAAAAAGTCCGTCTTATCGCGCATGCGGTGGGAAGGGATATTTAAAAACAGCGCAACGGGCAACGCACAACGCGCAACGTTAGAACTTCTCGTTGAGCATTGCACGTAGAACCTGTAGTAAAGGTGATAAACTTTATGTTTAAGAGGATCGTTATAGTAGGCCTGGGATTGATGGGCGGCTCATTGGCGGCGGCGTGCCGGAAAAAATTCCCCATGGCCCGGATCATCGGGGTCAGTCGCAGTCGCGAAGCCCTTGCACTCGCCAAAAAAAAGAAGTGGGTTCACGAAACCACGCGGGATGTGTCGCTCGGCGCGCAGGGCGCGGACCTCGTGGTGCTTTGCACGCCCGTCGACACTTTCCTTCCTTACCTCAAAGTGATCGACAAGGTTTGCGCGAAAGGTGCCTTGGTGATGGACGTCGGCAGTGTCAAAGTGTCCGTTCTGAAAGAAGCAGGCTCGCGCCGTTGGAAGAACCTCTCGTTTGTCGGGTGTCATCCCATGGTCGGTTCTCACAAGCGGGGGATCCAGGCGGTCAATCCCGCGCTCTACCAAGGAGGTTTGGTGCTTTTGACGCCTGACCAGAGAACCTGCCCCAGCGCCTACCGAAGGGCCAAAAAGTTCTGGCAGGGCTTTACTCCCAAGATCGTGGAGTTGACCCCCGAGATGCATGACCGGCTCGTGGGGGAGGTTAGCCATCTGCCGCACGCGATGGCGGCTTGTCTTGTGCGCA
Organism: Candidatus Omnitrophota bacterium; assembly: GCA_043821445.1. Lineage (GTDB taxonomy): Bacteria > Omnitrophota > Omnitrophia > Omnitrophales > Aquincolibacteriaceae > Aquincolibacterium. Next base: position 63,586 of record JBDRCT010000049.1, read on the forward strand.
CCGTGTCGGTGCCCGCGCTCAAAATGGCTTCGACCGGTTTTTATGACACCACGCGCATTGCCGCCGCCGCTTCATCGATCTGGCAGCCGATCTTTTCCGCGAACCGGAAAGTCATGCTCGGTGTTTTGAGCCGTTTCGAGAGAGAGTTCCGGACATTCAAAAAGCTCCTTCGTTCGCAGGACCCGAAAGCGCTTGAGCGCTATCTTGATAAGGCTCAGAAGATTCGTGAGCGCATTTAGCGCAACGCACAACGCGCAAAGCGCAACGTAAAAGCTTTTTCACTGTGCGTTGACCGTTGCGCATTGAGCGTAAAAAAGACCCTTCCCAAATCCGGAAGATATGCTATACTCCACGCGTTCGCATTGATTTCGGTTCCGGCCCTGCGCCAGGGATCGAGAGGGAAAAACGGTGCGGACCCCCATTTTCATGCGATCCCAATGAGAAGGGGACTCTCAAGGAGGTTTTCCCTATTATGAATTCCACGTTTTTAGAGTTGTACGAGAAGTCTTTTCAGGACATCAAGATCGGTGAGGTCGTCAAAGGCACCGTGATCGCGGTCCACGAACGCGATATTGTCGTCGATATTGCCTACAAAGCCGAAGGCGTCCTGCCCAAGGATGAGTTTTCCAATCCGGAACTTCTGACCGTCGGCTCAGAGGTTGAAGTGCTGTTCGAAGGTTTTAATGATGTTGAAGGCATGGCGATCCTTTCCAAGCGTAAGGCTGACCGCCAAAAGACCTGGAACGATATTCTCTCCAATGCCACCGAAGGCGCCATTGTGGACGGACGTATTTCGCGCAAGGTGCGCGGAGGCTTCATGGTCGATATCGGCATGGAGGCGTTCTTGCCGGCGTCGCTCGTGGACATCAAGCCGGTCCGCAATCAGGATATGTTCATCGGTTTGCAGAGCAAATTTCTCGTCGTGAAGATCAACCATAAGCGTAAAAACGTCGTAGTTTCGCGCAAGGACCTTCTCGAGAAAAGCCGCAATGAGGCCCGCACGGAAAAACTGAGCACCCTCAAGGTGGGTCAGGTCGTGAAGGGTAAAGTGAAGAACATCACGGATTTCGGCGTCTTCATCGATGTCGGAAACCTTGATGGTCTTCTCCATATCACGGACATGAGCTGGGGGCGTATTTCGCACCCCTCTGACCTTGTGAAGATCGGCGACGACATCGAAGTCGTCGTCATCTCGATCGACCAGGTCAAACAGAAGATCTCCCTCGGTCTCAAGCAGAAGGGGACCAATCCCTGGGTCGCGGTCGATCAGCGTTATGCCATCGGGAATCAGGTCCGCGGCAAGGTCGTCAATATTCTGCCGTACGGCGCGTTCGTGGAACTTGAGCCCGGCATCGAAGGGCTGGTCCACATCAGCGAATTGTCCTGGACCAAGCGCGTCAATCATCCGAGTGAGATCCTTTCGATCGGCATGGAGCTGGATGTTGTGATCCTGAGCCTTGATACGGCCGCGAAAAAGATCTCGCTGGGCGCGAAACAGGCGCAGGAGAATCCCTGGACCACCGCGTCCGACAGGTTCCAGGTCGGCAGTCACGCGACCGGGACCATCCGGAATCTTACCGACTACGGCGCATTCATCGAACTCGAGCCTGGCATCGAGGGGCTGCTTCACGTCTCCGATATTTCATGGATCCACAAGGTCGCCAAACCCTCGGATGTCCTCAAAAAAGGGGGTGCGGCGGAAGTGATGATCCTTGCGGTGGATACGGATGCGAAGAAGATCTCGCTGGGGATGAAGCAGCTCTCCGACGATCCATGGAACGAACTCACCAAAAATTTTCTCACGGGTCTTGAACTTCAGGGCAAGGTCACGAGGGTCGTGAATTTCGGGGTTTTTGTGGAGCTGGACAACGGCCTCGAGGGGCTGATCCATGTCTCCGAGATCCCGGATTGTTCCGCGCAGGACCTTGCGAAACGTTTCAACGTGAGCGACACGCTCCGTTGCAGCATCCTGAACGTGGACCACGAAGGACGCAAGATCGCGTTGAGTTGCAAGAACGAGCCGATCACGGCCTAAATTAAAATCGATCAATGACGAGCCCCAGGAACCGAAGAGTCGTTATCACGGGCCTGGGGGTCGTTTCGTCGGTCGGCTTCGGGAAAGAAGCCTTTTGGGATTCTATCTCCAACGGCCGTAGCGGCATTTCCAATATCACCGCTTTTGATGCCACCCAGTTCACCACCCGCTTTGCCGGCGAGATCAAGGATTTCGATCCGTCCGCCTATATCCTCCCCAAAAAACTCAAACGTATGGACCGCACGACGCAATTGGCGGTCGTGGCTTCCAAGATGGCCGTTGAGGACGCGAAGCTTGATCTCGAAGAGCCCGGGGTCCGCGAGCGGACCGGGGTGATCATCGGCGCGGCTTTGGCGGGCGTAGGTTTTATTCTGGAGCAACATGAGGTGATGTTGAAAAAAGGCCCGATGAGGCTCAATCCCTTTACGGCGCTCGCCTCTTTTCCGGACGCTTGCGCCGGCAACGTCTCGATCGAGTTGGGTGTGAAGGGCCCGAGTTTTTCTATCGCGACCGCCTGCTCTTCGGCTTCCGACGCGTGCGGGTATGCCCTGGATGCGATCCAGAGCGGGGACCTTGATTTCTTGATCATGGGGGGCGCGGAAGCAACGATCTTTCCCGGCATTGTGGCCTCTTTTTGCGTGGCCCGCGCGCTTTCGACCCGGAACGACCAGCCCGAAAAAGCCTCACGCCCGTTCAGTATGGACCGTGACGGATTCGTCCTGGGAGAAGGGGCCGGGATGCTGGTTTTGGAGGAATATGAGCACGCCAAAAAACGGGGGGCGCATATTTATGCGGAGATCCTCGGCCACGGCATGACCTGCGATGCGTATCACATGACGGCGCCGGACCCGGAAGGGACCGAGGCGGTCCGTGCCATGCAGCTCGCGATGGAAAGCGCCGGGGTGGAACCGGGCGAGATCGACTACATCAATGCCCACGGAACCTCGACGTCTCTCAATGATAAAACGGAGACCCTGGTCATCAAGAAAGTTTTCGGTCCGCGGGCTTATGAAATCCCCATCAGTTCCGTAAAATCCATGATCGGCCATCTGATCGGCGCGGCCGGCAGCGTGGAGCTTATTGCAACGCTCCTCGCCATGGAACATCAGCTGATCCCTCCGACCATCAATTGCAACTCCAAAGACCCCGAATGTGATCTGGACTATGTCCCCAATACGGCACGTAAAGCCAATATCCGGATCGCGATGAAGAACTCATTCGGTTTCGGCGGCAAGAATTCCATCCTGATACTCAAGAAAGTGTAACTAGACTGAAGACCTCAGACTAGAGACTACAGACCAGAGCCGAAAGTCCGCGGGTGTTTCCTTGCTCAGAAAGGATACCTCTATTTATGGATGGGCGGGATGGATTTAAAAAGTCTGCGGTCTATGGTCTGAAGTCTGTGGTCTAAAGCGGCGGGTACTATTCTAGATCTTCGTTAGTTGCATCGCCGACTGTTGCGAGATTCTTGCGGTGTCCGATCGTATCGGCCGCCGCGCCGGAGCCGTCCAGGATCCCGCGTTTGGAGGCTTCGATGAACTCGACCATGTGGGCCACTTCGGGGCTCTTGAGGGAATTTTTGATCTGGTCGATCGCCTGGCTGACATTCATGCCGGAGCGGTAAAGAAGTTTGTAGGCTTCCTTGATCTCGGCGCGCACCTGCGGTCCGATCCCCGCGCGCCTCATGCCCACCACATTGATCCCTTGCGCCACGCCCGGTCGGCCGCCGCAAACCACGTACGGAGGAATGTCCTTATTGATCGCGGTCAGGGCGCTGACCATGGCCAACGTGCCGATGCGCGTAAATTGGTGAAAGCCGGTCATGCCCGAAAGGAACGCCTTGTCCTCGACCACGCAGTGGCCGGTCAGAGAAGCTTGGTTTACCATGATGATATTATTGCCGAGGTGGCAATTGTGCGCGATATGGCAATAGGCCATAAGAAAATTTTCGTCGCCGATCACAGTAGCCGTGCCTTCTTTTGTGCCGCGGTGAATGGTGACGAATTCGCGGATGACGTTCTTAGAGCCGATCTTGGTGAAAGTCTCCTGTCCTTGATAGGCAAGGTCCTGGGGTTCGTGGCCGATCACGGCATTCATGTGGAGGATGTTGTAATTCCCGATCTCGGTCCCGCGAGCGAGGTAAGCTCCGGCCAGGATCTTATTATGGGAGCCGATCTTGACCCCGTCCTCCAGGATGACGTGCGGGCCAATGATGTTATGAACCCCGATCTCGACCTGTTTTCCGATAATGGCACTGGAATGGATTTCAGACATAGGCCCTGACTCTCATTGAATTTCATTTAAATTAAGGAAGTCAGGACAATCATGATTTCCCGATTCCTTATAACAAATAATAATCATGATAGGCGGGATTATATCACAACCCTTCGAATTCGAAATTACAAATTCAAATCACTGTCGTAAGCTAATGAAATGTCCCCTTGCTCTAGCACATGAAATGTCCCCTTCAACCTTAGGCTACAGTATGCGTCAAAACCCCGACATCGGGAGGCTTTATGACGCGATACTCTATGGCCGCTACGGTGAAGGCTATGAAAATCCAAGAAGTTATTTTAAAGGCCGCTTCCGAAGAAATCCTCTGGATTGAGGCGGCTGACATCATCGG
>JBDRCT010000050.1:0-12381 GCA_043821445.1 Candidatus Omnitrophota bacterium
CTTGGAGTTTTAACTTCAGACGAGGATGTTAATAAGGTTTTTGGTGCCTTCGCAGCAGGAAGACCGTAAGACAAGGAGCAATTTTGATATCAAAAATTGCTAAGAGGAAAGCTTTTACCTTGACTTACTTTTCCATAGACGCTTTTCTGGGATAAGACGACATTCACAGGAAATCACAGACTGCCATCACCCTTGGGAGCAGAAGCTCGGCGTAACCTGTCCATAATGGCCCTTCCCAGCCCGACCTCCGGAACCGGCTCTGCGTAGATCATATCTAACTTTGCGCCATCTAGCCGATGCAAGCAAGAAAATAGATTCGCTGCAGCCTCCTTCAGATCTCCCGAAATTGACAGCACTTCCACCGCTTTGAAAAACGCCTCGTTTCGAGGAACCTTTAAAGCGAGGAGACCCACTTTGCCAATTTGCTTCGACTGCTCACCGTTCAGAATCTTAATCGGTGTGCTTGGAGAGTAATGGCACGGTAATTGGCCGGGCGACATCGGCTTGGGCAAGGATTGACTTCCCTTTAAAACGGTTTGACCCATCGCCTTTTCAATCACTTCCAAAGGTATTCCTCCAGGCCTTAAAAGAACTGGCATATCCCCGGAAAGATCGAGAATTGTTGATTCGATTCCCACTGAGCACTTGCCTGAGTCCAGGATCAAATCAACTTTATCTCCTAATTGTTCCGCAACATGCATAGCCGTAGTGGGGCTCAAGAATCCGAAAGGATTAGCGCTTGGAGCAGCGATGGGCGTTTCTGCCAACTGAATAAGGCGAAGCGCTACGCTGTGAGAGGGCATCCGAACGGCTACCGTCGGAAGACCTGCAGTAACAATATCCGGCACAGTTTTATGTTTAGGGAGGACCAGCGTCAAAGGTCCCGGCCAGAATTTTTTCATTAGTTTTTTAGCTGACGCATTGATGGAGGAACACAACTTTTTCATATCGTTAAAATCCGCGATATGAACAATGAGCGGGTCAAAGCTGGGACGATTTTTAATTTCAAAAATTCGCGCGACTGCCCGAAGATTGAAGACATCCGCCCCGAGCCCATAAACAGTCTCGGTCGGAAAAGCTACGACTCCCCCGTTTTGTATAAGAGCTGCCGCCCGTCTGAGGTTTTCATTTGTAGAGCAAAGAAGATTTTTCATTTCTTGGAACGCCTCGAGGAAAAGTTAGCGATAGAAGTCATAACTATGGGAGCGCGGCGTCCCACCGTTTAGCCGGCCAGAGAAATATCAATTCGATAGCGGCAAATCTGATTTCATTTTATGTGGGTGAGTGGGGCGCCAACGTAAATTTGGCGAGGACGTCCAATCCTTGTTTTAGGAGACTCACGCTGTTCTTTCCAATGCGCGATCCATCCCGGCAGACGGCCTATCGCGAAAATCACGGTGAACATATTCGTCGGGATACCGATCGCGCGAAGGATAATGCCGCTGTAAAAATCCACATTGGGATAAAGCTTCCGCTGAATAAAAAAATCATCCTTCAAAGCCGCTTCTTCGATCTTTTTGGCGACTTCGAGACAAGGGTCGCTGACTCCAAGCTTAACGAGAAGCTTATCACAAATCTCCTTGATAACTTTTGCCCGCGGATCAAAGTTTTTATAAACGCGATGGCCAAACCCCATAAGCCGGAAAGGGTTATTCTTGTCTTTCGCCTTTTCGATCACTTTGCTCACATCGCCTCCATCCCTGACAATCGATTCGAGCATCTCGATCACGGCCTGATTGGCGCCACCGTGCAACGGCCCCCAAAGAGCGCAAATGCCCGCAGAAATGGACGCAAAAAGATTGGCCTTCGAGCTCCCCACCAAGCGCACGGTCGATGTGCTGCAATTCTGCTCATGATCGGCATGAAGAATGAGGATCTTCTCCATAGCCTCGATCACGTCCTTGTCCAAAGCATATTCATCCACCGGCGTAGAAAACATCATGTGAAGAAAGTTTTCAACATACCGGTACTTGCGTTTGGGATAAACAATGCATTCCCCGATAGACTTCTTATAGGCATAGGCCGCGAGCGTCCTGATCTTGGCGAGAAGCTCGGCAATAATTTTATTTGTCTCACCGGCATCCATTTCAGGGTCTACTAGTTCCGGATAGTAAGCTGAAAGCGTCACCACCATCGCCGACAACGTGGCCATAGGATGGCTCGAACCTGGCAAATGATCAAAAAGCTTCACCATGTTGTCATGGATCATGCAGTTACTGGTCAGAAGCTTTGAGAAATTATCCTTTTCTGATGGGGCCGGCAAATGGCCAAAGATCAAAAGGTGGGCGACTTCGATAAAGCTGCACTTTTCGGCAAGTTCCTCTATCGGAATTCCACGGTACCGCAAAATCCCCTTTTCCCCGTCAATATAAGTGATTTGACTCAAACACGATGCGGTATTGGCATATCCGTCGTCATAGGTCACAAAACCTGTTTTGTCCCGGAGCTCCGAAACATCGATGGCCTTTTCATTTTCAACGCCTGTGATTACAGGACAGGAAATAATTTTTTCGCCAACTTTAATCTCCGCTATTTCAGCGGACCGTTTTTCTTCAGACATGCTCAGCGCTCTCCTTTTTGGCGAACATCATACCACACCCCTCCCGTCAGGCAATTTTCTTCACAAAACTTTCGATCCGGTTCAGACCTTCGACAATATTCTCAATCGAAGTAGCGTAGGAAAGTCTTATGTAATGGTCATCTCCGAAGACACCGCCCGGCACCACGGCAACGTACGCTTTGCTGAGTAACATTTCGGTCAGTTGCAGTGAATTGCCGATCAACCCACCTTCAATGCTTTTACCCAAAAGACCGGAAATGTCGATCCAGCAGTAAAAAGCCCCGCCAGGCGTAGTTGTCCGAAGACCTTTGATGGAATTGACCCGATCCACCATGTATTTTCTGCGGCGGGTAAACTCATCCACCATCCTTGTCAATTCATCCTGAGGACCTTCTAACGCCTCTACGCTTGCGGCTTGGGATATGGATGTCGGATTGGAAGTCGAATGATCCTGCAGATTCGACATCGCCTGGATGATCTCTTTCGGCCCTGCCGCATACCCGATCCGCCAGCCTGTCATTGAGTACACCTTCGACATGCCATTTACAACAATGGTTTGCTTCTTGATCTCGGGACCAAAGGAGGCAATGCTGACATGCTTTTCCCCATAGACAAGTTTTTCATAGATCTCATCCGAAAGGCAGAAAATTCCTCGGCGAACCACAACCTCACTGAGCGCTCTCAATTCGCTTTCCGAATACACCATGCCGGTTGGATTCGACGGAGAATTGAGGATAAAAAGCTTGGTCTTCGGTGTAATAGCCGCATCAAGCTGCTCCGGAGTGATTTTAAATCCGTTCTCCTCAGTCGTCGATAACAGCACGGACTTCGCTCCCACCACCTTCACCATTTCAGGGTAACTTACCCAATAAGGCGATGGGATGATCACCTCATCCCCTTCACCGCAAAGCGCCAGAACCACATTGAAAATCGAGTGCTTGGCACCGCAGGAGACCAGAATTTCTTCCGGTGTATAAGTCAGTTGATTATCACGGGCAAACTTTTTACAGATTGCGTCCTTCAATTCTTTGGCTCCGGCCGTCGGCGTATATTTAGTAAAACCTTTGTCGATAGCCCGCTTGGCCGCTTCCTTGATATTGACCGGCGTATCAAAATCCGGCTCACCGGCCCCAAAACCGATCACGTTGATCCCCTCGGATTGCATTTTCTTCGCTTTGGCGGTAATTGCCAGCGTAGGCGAAGGGCTGATTTGAACAATGTTTTTTGAAAGCGACATAACGTATCCTCCGGCGATAGGTTAAAAAGTTTGCAAAAAAACTTGGTGGACTTATCTACTCTGCTTTTTTAAGTCTCTCTTCCAGCTTTTCTTCCAGTTTTCCTTTCAGCTTTTCTTTCTGCTTCTCTTTTAAATCTTCCTTTTGTTTTTCTTTCAGCTTTTTGTTTTTCGCTGCGACCTCTTGGGCCATTTGCTCCTTGTATTCTTTTATTTTCTCGCGCATTTGAGGATCTTTAACCCCCAGAATCTGCGCCGCCAATATGCCGGCATTCTTTGCGCCGGCTTTTCCGGTTGCAACCGTCGCTACGGGCACACCTCCGGGCATTTGAACCATTGAAAGAAGCGAATCAAGTCCGCCGGAAATCTGCGTTTGTATCGGGACGCCAATGACCGGCAACGGCGTCCAAGCGGCAATAACACCGGCCAAATGCGCGGCTCCGCCCGCTGCGGCGATAATAACTTCCAGACCTCTCTTTTCCGCAGTGGAAGCGTATTCGTGCGCAATCTGAGGTGTCCGGTGGGCCGAGATTACGTCCAAGTCATAAGCGATTCCGAACCATTCCAGGATTTTGGTTGTCTCCTGCATAGTTTCTAAATCAGAATCACTTCCCATCACAATGCCCACCAGTGCCTTATTTGACATATTCGCGCTCCAGTTTTTTATAGTTTCGTGTAAGGGATAAATTCATTCTGACCACTTTTCGGCTGAAGGCCGCATGCTCATTCACGGCTCTTTGCAATAATCCGGCTGCAAATTGGGAGGTCACCGCCGAACCGCATGGAATTAATCGTTGCCGCGGGACCCTAACCCCTTCGACCACCGACAGGCTCTTTATAAAAACATCACTCCCAAGCACAGATTTAAAAACAACCGAACCAAAACCCACAAAGCAGTTTCTCCCTATCTTGCAAGGACCGTGGATGATGCAGGCGTGAGACAAAGAAGCATTCTCTTCAACAATAACAGAACTTCCGGCCAAAGCGTGGATCACAACCCGGTCCTGGACATTAACATTTTTTTTGATAACGATCGAACTTCCCGGCTCATCGGCTCTAATGACGGCGCCGGGCGCGATGAACACATTCGACCCTATCGTGACTTTTCCTATAATGACAGCGGTTGGATGAATGTAAGCCCTTCTGTGAATACAGGGGGAGCTTCGCATAAAAAAACAGCCTCAACGGGTCTCTTTTGTGAGCATACAAAGTGCCTGAAGATACTTTTTACTTGTTTTCTGAACGATATCTTCCGGAAGCTCCGGCCCGGGAGGAGTTTTGTTCCAATCAAGGGTTTCGAGATAATCGCGGACGAACTGCTTGTCAAAGCTTGGCTGGGGACCTCCGGGTTGATAGCCGTCCCTGGGCCAAAACCTGGAAGAATCGGGTGTCAGCACTTCATCGATCAGAATGATCTCACCCTCATAGATGCCAAATTCAAATTTTGTGTCCGCGATGATAATCCCTTTTGTCTTGGCATATCGGCGGGCTTTTTCATACAACGCAATGCTGGCCGATCTGAGCTTTTCCGTGACCTCTTTTCCAAGTTCATTTTCAACATACGCAATACTTACATTAATATCATGCCCGACATCTTCTTTGGTTGAGGGCGTAAAAATGGGTCCGGGCAACCGCGACGATTCCTTGAGGCCCGCCGGCAGCGGGATTTCACAAACGGACCCGGTTTTTTGATATTCCTTCCATCCCGATCCTGACAAATACCCCCTTACGATGCATTCAACCGGAATAACCTTGGCTTTTTTTACAACCATCGAGCGGTTTCGGAGAATGTCCGCATGGCTCTGAAGTTCCTGTGGATAATCTTCAACATTAGCCGTGATGAAATGATTGGGGATTATGTCTTTGGTGAATTCGAACCAGAACAATGAAAGCTGCGTAAGGATCTCCCCTTTCGAAGGGATGCATGTCGGCAACACGACATCGAAACACGAGATCCGGTCCGTAGAGATGACTAAAAGCCGATCATCGAGATCATAGACGTCCCTTACTTTTCCCCTTTTTATAAAATCCACTTCCTGAAGGTTGGTCGTACGTAGCGTTTGCGTGCTCATGTTATTTCCTCCGATATTAAACCCAGATTTTCTTTTTGACCGTAGCCTCAACTTCCATAACCGGATAGACCCCGTCGATAATTTCTCCGGGTTCAAACCAGAGTTTTATTTCTCTTTCGGCCTCTTCTTCATTACTCGAGCAATGCAGAACATTTTCAAACAGTCCGGCGGAAGTTAAACGACCATACTGACCTCTAATGCTCGTCGGCTCAGCAATTTCCGGATTGGTCGACCCGGCCAGCTTCCTAACTTTTTCTATCGCATCATCGCCTTCGTAAACGAGCGCTAAAACCCTGTGATACTGCTCCCCATAAAGTTCTCCGCAGATATATTTGATCACTTCCTCAAAAAAAGGCCTCTCCGTCAAGTGTGCGTAATGCCTTTCTGCCAATTCCCTGGAAACACGCACGACCTTGGCTCCGACAATACGCAGCTTGGCCTCTGATAACCGGGTCAAAATATTTCCGGTCAGAGATTTCTTCAGCCCGTCAGGTTTGATGATAACGAGGGTCTGTTGCATGTTCATCCCACTTTGGCGGTCAACGCATCCAATTCTTGTCTCATCTCCGGGGGCATACGGTCCTTAAATTGGTTGAAAAACGTCTCGATATCCTGGAGTTCTCCGGCCCACTCCGAAGGGTCGACCGCGAAAAGTTTTTCCGCGGTATCCGTCGACATATTGAGACCTGAAAGATCAAAATCCTTTGCCTCAGGAATGGCGCCGATCGGGGTTTCTTTGGCGCCGACTTTGCCCTCAATGCGGTCAATGATCCACTTGATGACGCGGATATTGTCGCCGAAGCCCGGCCACATGAATTTTCCGGCCTCGTCGGTACGAAACCAGTTAATGGAGAATATCTTGGGTGCGTTCTTGAGTCTCTTTCCGACGGCGAGCCAGTGAGCAAAATAATCTCCCATGTTGTAACCGCAGAAAGGGAGCATGGCCATAGGATCGCGGCGCGTGGCCCCGACGGTCAGGGATGATGCGGCGGCGGTGATCTCAGAACCCATCCGGGTGCCGAAAAAGACGCCCTGCTGCCAACTAGTGGCTTCAGCGACAAGCGGGATGAGCCTTGCGCATTTCCCGCCAAAAAGGATCGCCGAAATTGGAACGCCTTGAGGGTTATCGACTTCCTTAGAGAGACTGGGACAGTTATACATAGAAACCGTAAACCGGGAATTGGCGTGCGCAGCTTTCGTTCCTTTGGAAGGGTCCCAGGCCTGGCCTTGCCAATCGGTGACCTTTTTAGGGACTGCGCCATCCAAACCTTCCCACCAAGGCTCGTTCGTGTCATTGTCGAGCGCGGTATTGGTGAAAAGGGTTGGAAAGAATTTATTGTTCTTGAGCGTCTCGATCATCTTGGGATTCGTCTTGCCTGATGTTCCGGGCGCGACGCCAAAGAATCCGGCCTCAGGGTTGATGGCATAAAGCCGTCCATCAGGACCCACATTGAGCCATGCGATATCATCGCCCACGGTCCAGACCTTGTAACCCGGAAGCGCCGACTGCATGAGCGCGAGATTGGTCTTGCCGCAGGCGGACGGAAGCGCGGCCGCGATGTAAGTGACCTTGCCTTTCGGGTCCTCGATCCCCATGATGAGCATGTGTTCCGCGAGCCAACCTTCCTTTTGCCCAATGCAAGAAGCAATACGGAGGGCGAAACATTTTTTGCCGAGAAGAGCGTTTCCGCCATAGCCCGAGCCGAAGCTCTGAACCAAGTTCTCCTGGGGAAAATGCATGATGAAGCGGCGGTCCGGGTTCAGGTCACCGACCGAATGGAGGCCGCGAACGAAATTCTCAGAATTCCCGATACGGTCCAGGGCTTCTTTCCCCATGCGGGTCATGATGCGCATGCTGACCGCGACATAGCAGTTGTCCGTGAGTTGGACGCAGGCCTTGGCGTAGGGGGATTTCGGATGGCCCATCATGTAGGGCATGACATACATTGTGCGGCCCTTCATGCAGCCGTCGAAAAGTTTAATCATCTTATCTTTGGCTTCCTTAGGGTCCATCCAGTTGTTGTTGGGACCGGCAGTTTCTTCGTCCGGATGACAAACAAAGGTCAACTGTTCGGTGCGGGCAACGTCATTGGGATGCGATTGGTGATAATAAGCACCCGGCCAGTGCTTGTCGTTTAGCTTCTGAAAGACGGGATGACCATTGATCGTTTCTTCCTTCATGCCGATCTCAATCAATCTTCTAGCTTTAGCTTCCGTACCGTCGCACCAGTAGATCTTGGAAGGTTTGGTCAATTTAGCTTGTTCTTCTACCCATCGTTCAAGTGGTGTCATCATTTCCTGATCTCCTTTGAAGGTTATAAAAACAAAAAAGCCAACACCGCTTCCCGCTCGCGCACAACTGCGAACCAGAAAGCTTGATGTTGGCTTACGTCACAACCACTCCTGCCTTACGGCAAAGAGTCCTTGTTCAGTCTTCCATGTAAACTGCTACTTTCAATGCGCAGTTTACAATAAAACTCTACCTTTTCAATGCATTAATTTTTAAGTCTTTCTTCGAGATTTTGGGCCAATGAAAAAATGATCACCCTCTCCCCGATCCTCGTACTTATATCAGTATGAAGGCTTCGGATCTGGCATCCGGTTATATTCGAAATAATATTTTCCAATAAAAACCTGGCGCCTTCTAACAACTGAACTCGCAATTTTTTTATCAAATCTGCGCCTTCTGCGGTTTTCGTCAGCTGTTCCTCAGCTGGCGTAAGGACGCCCTTCAGCCGGATCAAAACCATATCATCAATGACATATGTTTTTGTTTCGGTGGGACCTCTCCCGAAATATTCTTTCTCAAACTTAATGATCGCTTCACTAATTTGAGCTTCTATCTGTCCTTTTGTCATCTCGCCATCCCATGGTTATCTTCTGAAAACGATGAATTATAGCAATCAATCGTTAAACGGACAAAACAAATGCTGGATACGTATTTCAACCTCTAGACGTACCACCGGCGGACAACAAAAGACCTTTCGGCAGCGGAAGCTATCCGCGGGAAGCGATTTACCGGAGTCCGAGTTTTCATCACTTCATCGAGGACTGTCTGCAGGTACCGCACCGTAACACCGCCTTTGGATGAACAGCCCATACAGCTTTCGATTGTTCGAGTTTTATCAAATACGATGATCACATGCCCTTTCCAAACAATCAGGTCCAGTGGTTTTAACTGGTGGGCGATCCCCTTGGCCGTGAGCCCTTCGATCGGAACCGGTTTTCCGAACGAAACCAGATCCGAAGTGTTCCGGGGCGTAGCTCCATCCGCTGCTTCGTACAAGAGCCCTGAGCAATCCAGACCTTTAAGGGTCCACAGTTCCCGATTCTTTAGCGAAATACTCCCGGCCGGCGGATAATATCGCAAAAGATCCGGAATGCCTCTGGAGTCATTGGCTCCCCAAACGTATGCGACTCCTTCACTCCTTTGCATCCTCTCAAGAATCACTTTTTTCGAAGGGAGTTTTTTTATTCGCGATTTTGGCGGAGACGAAAACACCTTCACGAAACGGCTGTCGATATAAAGACCGCTTGGTGGAGCTGGGTATTCGTTGGTGCGGACCTTGTAGATCAGAGCCCCGGGTAACCCTCGATCTCAAAGACGGTGCCGGGAAGAGCGATAAATTCGACCTCTCGGATAAGACCGCTTGGATCTTTTTTGAGGGTTTTACCGTCCGCGCCTCCAAAAACAACCGGAAAATCAGCCGTGTTGAGAACCGGTGTCGACTTTTCGGCCCGAGCATAGAAAAAGGGCTTCTCAACGGCCTCCGAGAAGGGAGAAAATCCAAGAACAATGGCAAGTATTCCTGCCCCAAAAATCATTTGCCGGAAGTGTTTCAATAGCTATCCCTCTCACAGCTTGCGGATACTTCGGTCTAATCTTCATAAGACAATCCATCTTGCCAATGCTTTCGCAAGTCCCAAAAAACGGCGCCCACCCTTTTGCGTGGTTGAATGCGTCGGCATTATTCCCATCGATGAATTAACCGTCAGAAGCTCCGCGAGCGATGGTTTTCGTGTTTTTGATTCCGCTGAAGATCATCTTAACCGCATCAAGATCTTTTTTACTGACAAGCACCAGAACCACATCCCCCCCATCCAGAACGGTGTTCCCCTTCGCGACAATGAACTTATCATTGCGCCCTATCAGCACCGCCAGACTGTCTTGCGGAAAATTCAGGTCATAGAGCCTTTTTCCCGCGGCTTCTCCTCCATAAGGAACGAAAAACTCCACGAGATCGGCATCAACCCCTTCTCGCTGCTCGAATTCAAGGGGATAGCGGATCTTTCTCTGGAATGGCGCATGCAATCCCAGCCATTTGGACACAACGGGGATGCTCGTGCCTTGGATCAAAACGGAAACAAGGACCACAAAAAAAACCACATCAAAGATAAGTTCCGAATTGGAAACCTTAGCGAGCAGGGGGAAAGTCGCCAGGACGATCGGTGCGGCTCCCCGAAGCCCCACCCACGAGATCATCAGCTTTTCTTTGAATGAGTCAAAAGGCAAGCATATAAAAACACCGATGGGTCTTGCTACGAAAAAAAGAACAAAGGCAGTCGCGATGCCTCCCCAGGCTATGGGGATCAGCTTGGAAGGAAACACCAGCAATCCCAGCGTGACGAACATAGCGATCTGCATCAGCCAGGCTAACCCGGCATGAAACCGTATCAAACTTCGCTTGTAAAAGAAATCTTTTCGCGAAAGCAACAGGCCTGTCAGGTAAACCGCCAAAAATCCGTTCCCTCCGACTGTTTCTGCCGCGGCATACGCCAGCAATGCGACGGAAAAAGTCAGCACGGCATACAAGCCCTCATACTCCAAGCGCAAACGGTTAATGGTCCATAAAAGAATTCCTGCGAAGATCCATCCCGCAACAAAACCTAGAGTCATTTGTTTGAAGAACATTACTATCAAATAGGGCCAGGGCATGGCGGGATGCTGAATCAATTGGATCATCCCGAGGGTCAAAAAAACAGCCATAGGATCATTGCTTCCGGATTCCAGTTCCAAAAGGGGCCGGAGCCCTCCTTTCAAACTTATGTTCTTGGACCTCAGAATAGAAAAAACTGCGGCAGCATCCGTGGAGGAAATGATAGCCCCAAGCAAAAGCCCTTCTTTGATGGGGATCTTAAATATCCAAGAAGCGAAAATTCCGACGACAACCGAGGTGATCAAAACGCCAAGAGTGGAAAGAGTGATCCCTTTCGCAAAAACGCGCCTGGTCTCGCCATAATCCGTTTCCAATCCTCCCGAAAATAGAATAAAAGAAAGCGCGATAACCCCGATAATCTTGGCTAAAGCCGCATTGTCAAAATGGATGCCGCCGATCCCTTCGGAGCCGGCCAGCATACCGATGGCAAGAAATAAAACCAGGGCGGGAAGGCTGAGCCGGTCCGAAAGCTTGCTTGACAGAACGCTCAAGAATAAAAGCAGCGCGGTCACTAGCAGAATTAGTTCTGTAGTAATATTCCATGAAACATCGAACATTACATCCCCTTGCTTGGCATGCTTCGTGCAAAAAACCATCTTTCTATATTTGAAAAATCGAGAGGCGGACAAAAACCAGCTCGCCGATCATAACCCCGCTTTTCTCCCCATCGCTTTGAGTTGTCGAAAGTTCTAGGCTGTTCTAGACGCAAAATTGATTGGCGAGAGGTGACCCATCAAGATCACAAACCCCATGATAAGCAGGAGTATTACGATTGTTAGAATCAAAACTTTCCACATCTCCGCAATCCCTCCAAATGCCTTCTCAATTCCCATTGCCTGCGGGAACGGCTCTCACCCCGTTTTTACGGTGCTTCCCTCTAAGTTTAAAGACCTATTCTTTCTCCCGGATTTCCCTCGGGCCAGCACACGGCGTATCCATTTTTCAATTTCCATGACGACAAAAAGAATCGAGGCCAGTCCCAAAAGTGTGAGCCAATGAGTCAAGGATACCGGATGAATCCCGAGAACATCCTTGAGCCAGGGCGTGTACATCGCTCCGATATGGATCAGCTGAGCGCCTATCAACCCGAAGAAAAGGATCGGGTTCCGCAAGGGGTTATGCAAGAAGGCCGACAAGGATTCGGAACGGCAGTTGAAGACATGAACGTTCTCAAAAAGAACCATGAGAAGCAACAAGCTGTTCCGCGCATCCTCGACAGCCCAACCGACCGCAAGCAATCTCTGATAAAAAACAAACGCGATCACACCCATCACCGCGGCCGACAAAAGCGTCCTGCCGGTCATGAGCGGGTTGAAGATCTTTTCCTTGGGAGAACGCGGCGGACGGTTCATTTCATTGCCTTCCGTGGGCTCAAAAGCAAGCGCCACATCCTGGATTCCGTTCGTCACAAGATTGAGCCAGAGCAGCTGCGTGGCAAAAAGCGGCAAGGGCATCCCCGAAAAAAGCGCAAACAAAAAGAGAATGATCTCCGCGCCTCCCGTCGAGATCAAAAGAAAGATGACCTTACGAACATTCCCGTAGGCCACGCGCCCTTCTTCAACGCCGGCCACGATGGAT
>JBDRCT010000051.1:0-43492 GCA_043821445.1 Candidatus Omnitrophota bacterium
CCGGCTTGACCGGAGGATCCAAGGCTTAAATAGTCCTAATTGTTACACTTGAGCCGTCTCTGGATTCCGGCTCTCGCTACGCTCGGCCGGAATGACATGACTTTGCGTCAATGAAATCGTTACCTAATTACTGAGCTAGTATACCCGGTACCGTTCTAAGTAACAGATCCGTACAACGTATTCACATTATGGGTGATCCGATCCGTGGTTTTACGCATCTTCCCCAACCCGTTCGATATCCTTTGCTGAAAATCCGCGCCGATCTTACGGATGTATTGACCGGTGGTCATCCGCCCCAGGGCAACATTCGAAACCCAACCCCAGCAAAAAAGGATGATCAGCACGAGAAGTACAAGCCTCACCAATTTATTCAAGAAACCTTCTCCCCAAAATAACATCATGGCTCACCTCACTCGTTCTGGATTTTTACAAGATGCCTGGCGATCGCGGATTGCGGCATGGGTCAAAAAAGCTGCTTTGAATCCGCCGGGGGTTTCACGTTGAAATGCTGGTAGGTGAGTTCGGTCGCCACGCGGCCAGAGGAAGTACGCTTCAGAAATCCGCGCTGAATGAGATAGGGCTCATAGATCTCTTCGAGAGTTTCGGCGTCTTCCCCGACACCGACGGCGAGGCTGCTCACGCCCACCGGGCCGCCTTTGCATTCCTTGAGAATATATTGCAAGATCCGTTTATCCATCGGATCCAACCCTTCCTGATCGACCCCGAGCATCTTGAGCCCCTGATCCGCGACCTCGGAGGTGATCTTTCCTTTGGCCTTGACCTGGGCGTAATCGCGCACGCGGCGGAGAAGACGGTTGGCGACACGGGGGGTGCCGCGCGCCCGGCTTGCGATCTCGAGCGCGCCTTTTTCGTCGATCCCGATCTCCAATATTTTTGCCGAGCGTTTCACGATCGTGGCCAGGTCCTCATTTTCGTAATAGTTCAACCGCTCGACGATCCCGAAACGCGAACGCAGCGGCGCGGTCAGAAGACCGCTCCGCGTGGTGGCACCGATAAGCGTAAAACGCGGCAGCTGCATCTTGACCGAGCGCGCATGCGGCCCTTTATCGATCATGATCTCGATCGCATAATCCTCCATTGCGGAATAAAGATATTCCTCCACCACGTGCGGAATGCGATGGATCTCATCGATGAAAAGCACGTCCCCCTTTTCGAGATTCGTGAGGATCCCGGCCAAATCCCCCGCCCGTTCGAGCACAGGGCCCGACACGGGGTGGATCTTCGCGTCCATTTTCCTGGCGATGATATTGGCGAGTGTTGTTTTCCCGAGGCCCGGAGGCCCAAAAAGCAGGATATGGTCGAGCGATTCCTTACGTCCGAGCGCGGCTTCGATGAAGACCTTGAGATTTTCCTTCACCTGCGTCTGGCCGATAAACTCATCGAGCGTGGCCGGGCGGAGCGTCACCTCGATCTCGATCTCTTCGGGCTTGAATTCCTGGTCTAAGATCCTGTCGTCTACCATAAGCTCCTTAGCGCAACGCACAATGCGCAACGGTCAACGTAAAAGCCATTTCGTCGTGCGTTGAGCATTGCCTGTTGCGCGCATTACACGTGTTTTAATGCCGCGCGGATGATCTCTTCCACGGAAGGCTTTTTGCCGAGCATCGCCTTCAGTGTTTTCTGGATAGCTTCTTTGGCTTTTTGTTTGGTGTAACCGAGCGATACGAGGGCCGAAACCGAATCCTCGACCATTTGGTCGGAGATGCCCGCGTCATGAACGATCTCTTTGCCGGCCGAGACCTCCGGGCGGCCGATCTTGTCCTTGAGTTCGATGATCACACGCTCCGCCGTTTTCTGTCCGATCCCGGAAATGGCGGTGAGCACTGGGATATTCTTCTCCTGGATTGCACGCTTCAGTTCCGGAAGCGTGACACCGGAAAGAAGCGTGATCGCGAGCTTCGGCCCGATCCCTGAGATCGAGATCAAAAGCCTGAACGCTTCGCGTTCTTCTTCTGTCGCAAAGCCGTAAAGCAACTGGGCATCTTCCCGCACTACAAAATGCGTGAAAAGCTTTACGGTTTCGCCCAGACCCGGGAGGTCCGAGAACGTGGAAAGCGACACGCGGACCTCGTAGCCGATCCCGTTCACGTCCAGGATCGCCGCCGTAGGCGTCTTCTCCGTGATCTTTCCGTTCAAATAGTGGTACATAAGACCTTCCGTTTAGAGGCATGTAAATGACACATCGCGATGGCCAGGGCGTCCGAGGCATCGAGTGCAGGCGCTTCTTTCAAATTTAAAAGCCGCTTGACCATGAACTGCACCTGCTGCTTGGCCGCCCGGCCGTTGCCGGTGACGGACTTTTTCACCGCGGTCGGGGCGTATTCTATCACTTCGATGCCCTGTTTAGAAGCCGCGAGCATGGCACAGGCGCGCGCCTCGCCGATCCGCTCCACGGCGCGAATGTCCTTGGCGAAAAAAAGCGTCTCAAGCGCCATGACATCCGGTTTGTAGCTCTGGATATTTTTCCGGAGGGACTCGAAAATATGAAGGAGGCGTTTGGCGATCGGGTCTTTGGAAGCAGCACGGATCGTGCCGCAGATCACGATCCGGTAGTTCCGGCCGTCGGACTCCAGGATCCCGAAGCCCGTCCGGTGGGTGCCGGGATCAATCCCCATCACGCGCATGAATGCCTCCCTGTGCGCAACGGTCAACGCTCAATGCACAACGTAAAAACTTATAAAACCGGACTGCTCGTTGTGCGTTGCGCTTTGCGCGTTGTGCGCCTATTGTTTTAGGCTCCCAGCTCTTTCATCACTTCTTCGGGAATATCCGCATTCGAATAAACATTCTGGACATCATCGTGCTCTTCCAACGCTTCGATCAGGTGCACCACCTTGCGACCCGTGTCCGTTGAGACGCTTACGAGATTTTTGGGGATCATGGTGAGGTTCGCGCTTTCGACCTTGATCTTCGCTTTTTCCACGGCCTCGCGGACCGCCCAAAGATCCTGGGGGGCGGTCGTGATCTCAAAGACCTGATCGGTCGAAGTCATGTCTTCGGCCCCTGCCCCGAGAATGATCTCCATAAGCTGATCCTCGGTCGTCGCGCTCTTTTGAATGACGATAAAACCTTTTTTCTCGAACATCCACGCCACCGTACCGGCACTCCCCATATTTCCGCCGTTCTTGTTGAAGACACTCCGGATCTCAGAGGCGGTCCGGTTCTTGTTATCCGTGAGGCATGCCACGAGAACCGCCGCCCCTTCGGGACCGAATCCTTCGTAGGCGATCTCCTCATAGGTCACGCCTTCCAACTCGCCCGTACCTTTTTTGATCGCGCGCTCAATATTGTCGGCCGGCATGTTGGAATCTTTGGCGGATTGAACGGCGGTGCGAAGCCGGGGATTGGTGTTCAAGTCCCTACCGCCCGTTTTGGCCGCAACCGTGATCTCGCGGATGAACTTCGTAAAGATCTGGCCGCGCTTGGCGTCCACGATCGCTTTTTTATGCTTGATACTCGCCCATTTTGAATGTCCTGACATGGTTCCCCCGTTAGAGTCTTAACCGGATTTTTAAAAAATCCTTAGTTCTTATAATTTCAAAAACCATTTCTTTCCCCTGCCAAAGCCATTTGAGACTCTAACGGGGCGAGTCCTGTGACTGTTTTACGCTGACGATTTCGACAATCTTTTGATGGATTCCGTAACGCGCACCACATCCCGCATCGCCTTGACGTCATGGACCCTGACGATCTGGATCCCGTTCATCACGGCCGACGCAACGCATGCGGCAGTCCCAAACTCCCGCTCGGCGGTTTCCTGCCCGGTCACCTGCCCGATAAAAGATTTCCGGGACGGCCCGATCATGACGGGAAGTTCCAGCCCGTGGAACACGCCAAGATCTTTCATGATCTCGAGGTTCTGTTCGGTGGTCTTCGCGAAACCAAGCCCGGGATCGACTACGATCTGTTCACGATCGATCCCGGCATCCGTGGCGATCCGGATACTTTCGCGAAGTTCTGTCATCACGTCCGTGACAATGTTTCGGTAATGGGCCAACGTTGGCATCGTTTCCGGCGTCCCGCGACTGTGCATCAGCACGAGCCCCGCGCCGAACTTCCTTACGATTTTCTTCATTTCAGGACCGGAACGCCTTAGTCCGCTCACATCGTTGATGATATCGGCCCCGGCCTCGAGACATTTCTTGGCGACTTCCGGGTTGACCGTATCGATCGAGATGGGGACTGGGACTTCGCTGCGGACACGCTTGAGGACCGGCAACAACCGTTCTAGCTCTTCCCGGCCCGTGACCGGCGAGGCGCCCGGCCGCGTGGACTCGGCACCCAGATCAAGGAGGTCCGCGCCTTCTCCGACAAGTCTCATGGCTTGTGCGAATGCAGCTTCAGGATCAAGGTAGCGACCGCCGTCCGAAAAGGAGTCCGGCGTGATATTCAGGATCCCCATCAAGAGAGTTCGGCCAAACGAAACGGTGTTTTTCCGGATCTTCCAGATCAAGCGATAGGCTTCCCTGTTTCCGCGGCCCCGTTCTCGTTCTCGGGCAATGACGCTCCCTGGAGCCCGGTGATCTTTTTAATTTCCACAGCATCGATCACTTCTTTTTCAAGCAATACATCCGTCAGGAGCGAAAGCTTGTCCTGATTCTGTTTCAAAAGACTGGTCGCCCTTTCATAGCAGCCGTCTACGATCCTGCGGACCTCGCTGTCGATTAGGACCGCGGTCTGTTCGGAATAATCCTTTTCACGCATCAGGTCGCGGCCCAGAAAGATCTGCCGGTCTTTTTTACCGAACGTCAGATGCCCGAGTTTGCTGCTCATCCCGAGCTCGCACACCATGGTCTGCGCGTAATGCGTCGCTTTCTCAAGATCATCCGAAGCGCCGGACGAAATTTCCTTAAAATAGATCTCTTCCGCCACCCGCCCGCCAAGAAGCACCGTGATACGGTCCAGAATCTCGGTCTGGGTGATCAGATTGCGGTCTTCATCCGGGACCTGAAGGGTGTAGCCCCCGATGCCGTAGCCGCGAGGGATGATGGAAACTTTGTGCACGGGATCGGCCCCCGGAAGCAGCAAGGCGATCAATGTATGTCCGGATTCGTGGACCGCTTTGATCTTCTTTTCACGCTTGGAAATGACACGGCTCTTGCGCTCCGGCCCGACCATTACGCGTTCGATCGATTGTTCCAGCTCAATTTGGCCAACGAAGTCCAATTTCCGCCGCGCACCTAAAAGAGCGCCTTCGTTCACAAGATTCGCGAGATCCGCGCCCGAAAAACCGGGGGTCTGACGTGCGATCTTCGCAAGATCCACGTTCGGCCCGAGCTTCACGTCCTTGACATGCACTTTCAGGATCTCTTCACGTCCTTTGATGTCCGGCCGCTCGATCACAACCTGGCGGTCAAAACGTCCCGGTCTCAAAAGCGCAGGGTCCAACACATCGGGACGATTCGTCGAAGCGATCAGGATCACGCCTATATGCGTATCAAAGCCGTCCATTTCCACCAAAAGAGCGTTCAAGGTCTGTTCGCGCTCATCATGCCCGCCGCCGATCCCGGCGAAACGCTGACGGCCCACGGCATCGATCTCATCGATAAAAATGATCGCGCCCTTGCCGCCTGCCTTGGCCGAGCGCTTGGCTTGTTCAAAAAGATCCCGCACGCGCGCGGCACCGACGCCGACGAACATCTCCACGAAGTCCGATCCGCTGATGGAATAAAAAGGCACCTCAGCCTCGCCCGCCACTGCTTTCGCCAGAAGCGTCTTCCCCGTTCCCGGCGGCCCCATCAAAAGGACCCCTTTGGGGATCTTGCCGCCGAGTTTTTGAAAACGCGGGGGATCTTTTAAGAATTCGATGATCTCCTGCAATTCTTCTTTGGCTTCATCCACGCCCGCCACATCTTTGAACGTGATCGGACTTTTCTCCTTATCCACGAGCTTGGCGCGTGATTTCCCGAATGAAAAGACTTTACCGCCTCCCTGCTGGACGCCGCGATAGACGAAGAACCAGAAAAATCCGATCAAGAGCAGGGTCGGGAAGATCCCTGCAAGAAAATTACGCCAAAAGGTTTGCGGCGGGCTGACCGAGAAATTCGCGACATTCTTCCGGATGAGCGGGATGATCTCAGGATCATTGAGGGGGATATGGACTTGGAAAAAGGTAAGCGTGGTCAGCTTCCCTTGCACCACGTTGTCCACAAGTTCGCAGGAAAGGATCTCGCCGGTCTCGGGATTGCGCGTCAGCATCCGGTAGAACTCGGAATAGCTGAGTTCTTTAAGTTCGAAGCTTGGAAATACAAAGACTTGCAGGATAAGAAAGATCGCCAGAGGAATAAGGAAGAGGGCTACCAACCGCTTGCGGTCCGGCTCTCCCGGCAGGGGGGGCAGTTTCCGTCCGTTTTTGGGGCGCGGCGCGTTCTTTTTTATCTTGTTATTGACTGGAGTCGCCATGGGATTCGCGGATCTCGGTTGTTTTTTAAAGGAAAAAGGAGCCGTAGTCTAGCATGCGAAATTAAAGATATCAAATCTCATTACGATTTGATCATGCCTGCTACCGCTTTTTGTAAATCGTTACATTTTTTGAAGTTAGCACAAAATCGATGTCCTTGGGAAGCGAACAGCAATACCGGGACCGTCCGAGTCCTTGACGGATCCGCTCCCAAGCCTCAAACGAGAGCCCGCTTTGTTTGTCCAGCTTCCTGAGAGCTTTTTCTACGATGCGGAATTGAAGCGCCGGGGGGAATTTGAGAAAAACTGAACGGCGGAGCTCTATTTTTTTACCGCAGATTTTTTTAAATGTTTTCTTCCAGCCCTTTTTTTCGAGTTCTGCGATAAGAGCGCTCTCCCCGGCCACGATCGCAGGAAGGCGTGACAAGGCCTCTACGACCCGCGGGTTGAAATCACGCCGAAGCCCCGGGATGAGTTCCAAACGGATGCGGTTACGAACAAATCGCGAAGAATCGTTGGACCTGTCCAAGCAAAATGGAATGCGTTCTTGTGAAAGATGCTCTAGCAGTTCTTTCTTGGTGAACGCAAGAAGCGGCCGGACCCAAGTCACGTGACCCTTCTTGAACTTTTCGCGGATCCCCTGAAGACCCCGCAGGCCCGTCCCTTGCAGGACCCGCATAAGCACGGTCTCGGCCTGATCGTCCCGCGTGTGGGCCGACGCTACTATCTGGAATTTTTCCGTTCGCGCGACCCGGAGCAAAAAATCATAGCGCATCCGGCGCGCCGCTTCCTCGATCGAGGTCTTCGTTCTTTTGGCTTCGTATTTGACGCTCCCCGTCCCGCAAAAAAAAGGAACCCTGCATTTCCGGGCCAAATCTTTGACGAACCGTTCGTCTTTTTGAGCGTCCACGGGCCGGAGCTGATGGTTAAAATGGGCAAGGCCTAACTTCCAAAGGTGTTCTGCCGAAAGCGATCTCAGGAGATGAAAGAGAGCGACCGAATCCGGTCCTCCCGAACAGGCAATAAGGATCTTTTGCCGCGTTTTAAAAAATCGTCTCTCCCGGAGATGTTCTTCAAGACGTGAAAGCAATGTTGCTTTTGAAAGCTGATTTTTTTTCATAAGTAAATTACGGGCATCCAACACGTCCAATGAAGGATAAAGGGTACGGAGTACGGCGCGGTAAAAGATCGCGAGACATGAAACGCCGTATACCAAATCAAAAATACTGCCGCCCTTGTTCTTATAAAAGCATCATTGAAAACAAGGACAGGCATGACTACTTTTTCATTTTACTTAAATGATGAAAGTCATGCCGGGGGCCAGGATTGAACTGGCGACCTAGGGCTTATGAGTCCCTCGCTCTAGCCAACTGAGCTACCCCGGCATAATAACTTCACAAAAGAAGAAAATGATAAAAATCCGTCTCAATAAGGGCGCCTTGAACCGTAGAGGGCCCCGAACTTTCCTGGACCCATCGGGCGCGAGGGCGGGTATACTAACATAGCTTCGCGCGAACACACAAGTACGGTTGCGCCACGCAACAGCCCATAAAAATCATCGAAAGTTTGGTGCCAGCTTCTCGACAGTTCCCTAAAACATTCTTTACATGACCCACTTCGGGGCGTAGACTTGACACATGAAACAGAAGGTTCCTCCGAGAAAGCCCGTCGCGTGTCCCCCGGTTGAAAAGGCCCAAGCGGATGCCATTATTTTCGACATCGACAATGTCCTCGTGGATACCCGTCAATCCTATCTTGAGGCCATCCGTAACACCGTGGAGCTCTATCTGACGCACGGTCCCATCCCTTTTTTTAGCCGTTCTGCAGGAGGAAAATTCCCGAGTCTGCTCACCCTGGAGGACGTGGACCAATTCAAGCTCTTGGGCGGACTCAATGACGACTGGGACTGCTGCTACGGCCTGCTCGTCTACCTCCTGTCACTCCCTGTCAAGAACAGGACCCTTGAAGCGCTCAAGAAATCGGTTGCCATCGAAAAATTCGCCAAAAGCATCAAACAAAGACCCCTCAGGGTCTCCGGCATTACCGCGCTTTTCGGCCGCCCCACGACCGTGACCATCGAAAAAGTGGCCCGTATCTTTCAGGAGGTCTACCTCGGTAAGGATATTTTTCCGCGTGTGACAATGAACAAAATGCGCTATTGGAAAAAACGCGGTCTCATCCATCGCGAAAAACTTGTTTTCAAACGCCCGATCCTGGAGAATCTCAAAAAACATGGGCTGAAGCTCGGTATTGCGACCGGACGGTCCCTCTATGAAGCTTCCCATGCACTCAAGCATTTTGGCATCAGCGACCTCTTTGACGCCATGACTACCATGGATGACGTCAAAAAAGAAGAGCGGGAGAAAAAAGAATCCCTCCGCAAACCTCATCCTTTTTCCATTCTCAAGACCGCGCAAGCCCTTGGCGCAAAAAAGAAATTCCTCTACGTGGGCGATCTTCCGGACGATGTCCTCGCCGCAAACCGCGCGAAATCCTCCCTCATGATCCGTTCCGTTGCTTTTCCGATGCTCGCCACCAATCCCTTCCAAGCCGCCAAAGAGCTCGAGTCCGTTAAGCCCGATTTTTTCATCAAGACCCCCGCCGATCTTTTCCGTCTTCTGAAGATCTAGTCCCAATACCTATCAATTTTAACGAAGTTGAAATTGGGGCTATACTGATTACCCTTAATTTAAACGAAAATCAGTATGTCAACCGTCTAGTACTGTTCTCCATTTGATTTGAGGGGTTAACAGTACTGTACCGCAGACCCATAATTTCAAATGTTATGCGGTACTAGAAATAAATCAAAGACAAGGATGATCTCTTTTTTTTGACTCTTCGATTGCATTTCGAAGATTCCGAAGTTAAAATCGCTTAAGCGTTTAAAAAATATTTTTCTTTTCTTAAAAAACCTTTGCTGGGAGGGGTTGTGAAACCTTTTGCTTTTGGGTTCCTTTTCCTGTGGATCTTTTTCTTGTCCACCTCCCTCAGGGCCCAATCCCAGGACACTCCGATGACCGCGGATGAACTGGGCTGTCTCCAGAAAATGATCTTTTTCAATGAATGTTCGGGCCGCACAGAACGGATGGTCACTTGGAACGCTGATGAAGATTTTCCTTCGTTCGGACTCGGACATTTCATCTGGTATCCTCAAGGAAAGAAAGGCCCTTATCAGGCTCTGTTCCAGGAGTTTCTTTTTTTCTTGGAGGCTCAAAAAAAGGATCTCCCCGCGTGGATCAAGGCCTTGCCGACACGGGAGGCGCCGTGGCAGAGCCGCGAAGAGTTCTTAAATGACCTTGCGAGCGAACGCATGGCTGCCCTGAAGAATTTCCTGAACCAAACCCAAGGATTTCAAACCCAATTCATAATTCACCGGATCAAAGGGACCCTCCCCCGGATGCTTGCAGCGATCCCGGAGGGAGACCGTGCCGGGATCGAGTTGAAATTCAAAGAGATCGCCGGTGCTCCCAATGGGATGTTCGCCTTGATCGATTATGTGAACTTTAAGGGCGAAGGCATCCTTGTGACCGAGAGATCCCAAGGACAAGGGTGGGGACTGCTTCAGGTCCTGGAAGAAATGCAGACTCCCCCAAAAAAAGAAGACGCGTTGGAAGAATTCGTCCGGGCGGCCAAAAAGGTTCTTGAGAACAGGGTCAAGAATGCCCCGCCGGAAAAAAATTATTCCAAACGCCTCGGCGGCTGGAAGACCCGGGTTAATAATTATCTGAAGATAAAATGCTAGCGCCGCACCACTTTAATTCTTACGGCTGCACGGGACAAGCGAACGTCTCGGGAGAGGTCCCTCTTGAAAGAACGCTAGGAAAGAATGGCCTTGCGGAGAAGGACCGTCCCCACCCCGATCAAAAGGATATTTGGAAACCAGAGGCTGATCATGGGGGGCAGAACGCCGCGTGACGCGATGGCCTGGGCTATGGCGAAAAGAATATAGTAAACGCTGGTTGCGGCCATAGAGATCCCGAAACTGATCACCACTTCCCCGCGTTTAACGATCGTCGCGATCGGAATGCCGATAAAAACGAACACCAGAGATCCGAATGCAAACGCGATCCTCTGGTGGAAAACCGTCCAGAGAGCACGACGTTCTTTTTTCTCGGGCTTCTCGGAAACATCCACAAGGATCTCCGCCAGGGTCATATCTTTTTTCTTCTTACCTATATTACGGATATCTTTCTCATTCATCGTCGGGAACTTGTAGGTCTTGAACTGAACGGATTGGATCCCCTTATCCTGCGATTCTGAGACGCTCCCGTCAAAAAGCTGGATCTCCAGTTGTCCGGTACCCGGGTCCATCACGATCTTGCCGCTTTCCGCAACGATCGTCCTCACGGGATTTTCCGAATCCACGCCCTCATGGGCCACGATATTCTTCATTTCACTTTCTTTGACGCTTTTCGCGAGAAAAAGAATGCTGGGGCTGATCTTCACAAAGCGGCCCGGTTCGATCAGCGCCATCGGATGCTGCATGATCATTCTCTTGGTCGCGCGGCGCAGTTCATAACGGGCAGGCGGACCGATCTGATCATTAAAAATAAACAAGAGAATGCTTAACGTGAAGCCCAGGATGAGCGGTGGCATCATGAATTTCAGAGGATGAACCCCGCAGGCTTTCATGGCGCGAAATTCGTTGTGTTGGGAAAAACTCCCGAACACGATCAGAACGCCCGTCAGAAGGCTCATCGGCGCGGTATAGCTGACGATGGAGGGTATGATCAGGAGCATCACGTAAAGCGTCTGCGTGAACGGGATCCCGCGACCGATGATCATATCCGCCGCTTTTACGAGATATCCCGCCATAAAAATAAAGCTAAGGACCGCAAAACAAAGAAGGCACGGCAAAAGCAATTCCTTAAGGACATGACGCTGGAGAATTTTCATTTTGAGCAGTTTCTCTGGGGTTGCGCGAGCATGAATGGGCGTATCCTAGTCCTAATTCTTATCAATTTCAAACTTTTTGAAATGAGGGCTCGGAGAACGGAAAACAATTGCGTCACTCGTTCCCCTCTCCACGTTCCCCCATGTATTTTCTTAGCTCGGAAGAACGAACGGCCTCCATGAACTCTTCCGGCGTCATAAAACCAATCATGCGAAGGCTTGGGACCTCCAGGCCTTTTTCGTTCAGAAAAATGATCGTCGGAACGCCGAACACATCGAACCGGTGCAGCACTTCGCGGATCTCATTGTCATCGACCGAAGTAGTATCGACTTTGATTTTGCGGAAAGATCGCAGCGTCGCAGAAACCCCGGGATCCGAATAGGTGAACTGATCGAGCTCGTGGCACGGAATGCACCAGTCCACATAAAAATCGAGGATCGCCGGTTGTCCCGAAGCTCTGGCCTCTTCAAGGATGCCGGCATGATATTTTTCCCACGCGATCCCGCTCTTGGGCGTGAAGAAAAAGAAAAGACCGACCATTACGGCGATAGTCCCCAAGATCCATTGAAATGTGAGAAATTTTTTTGAAAGATGGGCAGAGCGCTCGATCCACCCGAGATAAAAACCGCCTGCCACGAACGCCCCCGGCACGATCCATTTCAGAAGCGGCGATTTGAAGGCGATCGCCACATAAAATAGTCCGAACGTCAGAAGTACCACGCCCATCAGTCGCTCGAACCAGACAAGCCACGCTCCTGACTTCGGTAGTTTTGAGAGAAGTCCGGAATAGGTCCCGAATACGAGATACGGAAGTCCGAGCCCGAGAGCCATCACAAAAAAGAGAGAGAAGCCGAAGACCCAATTCTGCTGCGCGCTCACAAAGGTGAGAAGCGCGAGGACCGCGGGTCCCATACACGGCGCCGCAACGATCCCCACCAAAAGCCCTGAAATAAAAAAGCTGAGAAGAGCCCCTCGGACCGATCCTTGATAAGACGGCATCAGCCACGAGGGAAGCCGGAATTGATAAAGGCCGAGCATGCTAAAGGCGAGCCCCATGACCAGGACCCCGGTCGCGAGTTGCACCCAAAAATTCTGGAGCCATTCACCGAAAAAACTCCCGGTCATGGCCGCTACAAGCCCGAGGACACTATAAGTGGTCACCATGCCGAGTACATAAGTCAAAGCTTTCACGAACGCGCGGCCGCGGGATTCATGTTCCGCCTTTCTGAAAAGCGAGATCGTGATGGATAGCATGGGATAGACGCACGGCGTCAGATTCAGGCCCAGCCCGAGAAAGAACACACTTATAAAAATAAAGGGCGACTGGCTAAGTTCGGTCATGATGATCAGATCCTACATTTTGCGAGCGCAATGCTCAACGGGCAACGCACAACGTTAAAGCTCAAGAATAAATCCGTTGTGCATTGTGTGTAGCACGTTGTGCGCATTAAAAAAGACTTGTTGGAAAATCGGCCGGAAAGGCGTTTTTCTTCCGCAGAAATTCCGCGGTCGTCCGCTTCCAATCCACCGGGATCTCATGGGTTTTAAAATCCCAGGTCGACGTAAAATAGATCTTCCCTTCGCGACAGCCGTATTCGTAGATATTCTTCGTCAAGCGCACGTCATCCATGCAATATTTCTTAAGCTCCTCC
The DNA here is from genome assembly GCA_043821445.1 of Candidatus Omnitrophota bacterium. GTDB lineage: Bacteria > Omnitrophota > Omnitrophia > Omnitrophales > Aquincolibacteriaceae > Aquincolibacterium. Next base: position 12,967 of record JBDRCT010000051.1, read on the forward strand.
ATCCTGCCTTCCTTAAAGAGCGTCAAGGCTTCCACCCCATCGCCGGACTTTCCTTCCTTGATCGTCGCGCGCGCTATGCTGTCAAGACTCGCCCGGTGTCCGCGTGCCTTTTCGATATCGTCCAGCAGATCAAGCACCGGGAACTGGTCGACCGTTTTAAAAAGATACGGCTGAAGCACCGGCAGGTCAAAGCGCTGGATATTGAATCCGACAAGAAGATCCGCGGCCTGAAGCCTCTGCTCGAATTTCATGATATCTTTTTCTTCATAAAATGCATATTTGCCCGTCAAAAAATCGTAGACGCAGACCACCGAGATCTTGAGCTTGGAGAGGCTCATCGCCTTCGACTTTCCGATCTCTTTGAACGATTTTTGTGTTTCAACGTCTAGCACGAGAATATTATTACTTTTTTCCACGGATCTTCCCGATCAATTTTTGCCAAGTGGGCGTAGGCTTCAACACATCCTTGATGGCTTGAGCTGTCTTTCCGGCTTGGGGATCCTTCGAAAGGCTCTCATGCTTCTCGAACTCTTGATACGCGTTCGCAGCGCCTTCCGGATTTAATTCCACGGCCTTTTTATAATCGGAAAGGGCGAATTCGAATTCTTCCAATCTAAACGAGGCCAGACCACGGTCATAGTAAGCCCAGCTATACCTCGGGTCCAACTCAATGGCCTTCGTGTCATCTTCTATGGCCTTTCTAGGACGCCCTGTTTCCTGGTAGACCCATCCCCGGTCACAATAAGCCCCGACATTTTTCGGGTCCAGTTCGATCGCTTTATTGTAATCAGAGATCGCTTTATCGAAAATATTTTTTGATAAATAAGCTTTCCCTCTCAGATAATAATCCGTGCTGGAACTGGAAGCGGAACGGATCTCCAAAGACTTATTAAAATCGGATAATGCTCTGTCGAAATCCCCCTTTTTGGAATAAATGAGCCCGCGAGCGGAATAAGCCGGCGCAAGATCAGGCATGATCTCCAAAACCTTTGTGTAGTCCGAGAGAGCTCGGTCCGGATCGCCCTTGGAATCATAAATGTTCGCCCTGTAAAAATAGGCGTCTGCGAAAGCCGGTTTTATCTCTAAAGTCTTGTTGAAATCCCCAAGGGCTTTGTCCTTTTTCCCCTTCGCATAATACGCAAGGCCCCGGTTATAGTACGCTTCAGCGAAATCGGGCTTGAGTTCGATGGTCTTCGTAAAGGCTTTGATCGCCGCGTCATAATTGCCCTTCTGCCCGTAAGCAACCCCCTTCGAAAAAGCTTCTTGTTCGGATTCCCCGCCATACGCGTTTTGGATGAAGAAAAATACACTGCTGATCATAAGAACTACTGCGAATTTTTTTAAAAAATCTGATCGCATCCTCATCCTTCACCCTTCCCTGTTTGAAATCAACTCCCTTAGATCGCGGATCACGGTCACGAAATCCTGATGGTCCTTGGTCAGAGTTCCGTGCCGGTCCGAACGGTCAAGCCAAATGGCTTTGATGCCGGCCAGATGGGCGCCGCGGACATCGTCTTCCAGACTGTCACCGACATGAACCACTTCACCCGCCGGAACATTCGCTTTCTTCAAGGCTTCTTTGAAGATCTCCGGATCGGGTTTGGCCGCACCGAAGACCGCCGAAATGACCTTGAAATCAAAATACCGGTCGATCCCGAGACCCACGCATAATTTTAAAAGACGGCTATCCCAATTCGATACCATCCCAAGAATGAATCTTTGTTCTTTGAGGTGCCGGAGCACTTCCTCGACTTCCGGATAAAGTTTCCAAACCCCGGGTTCCGCAAAAAGATCATGGAGCTCGTCAAAAAAAGGATCGAACGCTTTGAGTCCCTTGAAATCCTTAAAAACTGCCGTCACGATCTTGCGCCAGAATTCTTTTTCGATCTTCTCGTCCGAGTGATTCCTGAGATCTCCGATCCCATCGTGCTCGCTCCAGACCCGCCGGAACGCAGCCTCGATCTCCTCGGCCCCGGCACTGCAGCCATGCCGCGCGGCAACGGTACTGTAATAATGTCCCACGGACGGAAACGGACGGAAAAGGGTCCCTCCTGCGTCGAAAAAGATTGCCCGGGTCCCCGCGGGGACCTTACTGATTCTGGTCACTGGTATTCCCCCCTCCGCCGCCGAATTTCTGCATGAGCATTTGTCCCAGAGCGGGAAGGGCCTGCGCCACGCCCCCCTGACCTTGAGCGTACGGATCCAGCCCCATCGCAGCGGCGGTCTGCGGGTCCCTGGAAAGAGAGTTTCCCGTCGAAGGCATCCCAAAGGGGGAGCCGCCTCCTTCCTGCGGAGCCTTGCGCCGGGCGTCCACATTACGGATGGCTTCCTGGATATCAGGATTTCCGTAATCAAGCTCGCGGGCCTTGAGGTAAGCTTCCTTGGCCTCCTCAAGAAATCCCTGCTCCTCATAGACGGCCCCGATCTGGAGCCAGGAAGCGCACAGGAGATAAACGTCCGCACCCGGATCACAAAGCCGGATCGCTTTTCTGAGCTCTTCACGGGCACGTTCCATCTGACCGAGACGTTTATAGACGACTCCGAGATTGTAATGAGCGATCTTATCCTCAGGACGGATCATGAGAACTTTTTCAAGCGCGTCCCGGCTTTTCACGAGCCACTCGAGATACTGCTTCCCTTTTTGGGTGCGCGTCCGGTCAAAAAGTGTGGCGTAGACCGTCGAAAGCCGGTAGTAAAGGTCCGCGTTACCGGGTTCCAGGCCGAGCTTCGTTTTGAACTCACGCTCCATGTCGATGAGTTCTGCATCGGTTTTCCCGGAAAGATCTTCGCGTATCGAATCCCGCACAGCTATGGGATCGTCGGACTTGTCATTTTTGTAGGCCTGCACCGAAGGCAGGGCGAAATAAAAGACCGGGAGAATAAGAATGGATAACAAGATACGCCTAGTACCATTTTTCATATATTTTCACGGGTGAACGGTACAGTACTGCGAACCCTTAAAATCATTATTAATGCAGTACTAGAGGCCACGGAATCTCTCAAACCCCGCAGGAGGACCGGAAAGTTTGACGCGCGCGATGCGACGGATGAGAAGACGGTGCTTTTCCCCCTCCACATAATCAATATTCACGACTTGCCCGGAACGAAGCTCCCGGAGTTCCTCGAAACCGCTCAGGCCCGTTTGATCATCCACGTAAAAGGTCAGCCGTTGGATTTCCTCCGTCGCGGGATGGCGGAAATCCACGTCAAGACTAGAATCGTCTTCGGCGACTTTTACCACATGAGCGGAAAGCGTTTTCATGACCGGAACATCTGCCATGCAAAACGGTGAGAAACAAAACAACATCAGGGCTATGCTCAGCGCATAAAAAAAACAAACACTCCAAGTTCCACGCCCCCCAGGCCACATATTCCGTGGCCCATGGCTTGTGGTCCAGATGATTTTACCCACAGCAGCATGACTTCGGTTTGAGGGCCTGGAGCACTTTGTCATAATCCGGATGCTCGGTGACCTCTTTGACGTATTCGACATATTGCACCTTGTCATCCGGCCCGATCACAAAAACGGCACGGGAAAGAAGTTGCAATTCCTTGATGAGTACGCCGTAAGCCTGCCCGAACGAATGTTCCTGGTAATCCGAAAGCATTTGCACCTTGTCCGCGTTCGCAAGACCGCACCATCTCCCTTGAGCGAACGGCAGGTCCATGCTTACGGTAAGCACCGCAACATCCGCCGGAAGCTTGGAAGCCTCCTGATTGAACCGTTTTGTTTGAAGATCACAGACCGGTGTATCGATCGAAGGCACTACGCTGAGAAGCCGGGTCTTCCCTTTGGAATCCGCCAAGGTCACGGGCTTGAGCCCTGTATCGACCAACTTAAAATCGGGGGCCTTGTCTCCCGCCTTAAGCTCCGGTCCGATCAAGGTGAGCGGCCCGCCTTTGAAAGTCACTGCGTTCGTTCGCTCTTGTGCCATGGGATTTTCCTCCGTTGCAAATTTCTGTTTATGAAGTTCTTTTGCGCGACTTCGTGTAATGGACCGTCACCACCGTCCGGATCCCCCCACGGACATAAAAATCGGCCTCCACGGTCATCCGCCGGGGCTTGGCGGCCTTCACGAGGTCATTCAGGATCTTATTGGTGACGGTTTCGTGGAAGGTCCCTTCATTGCGGTAGCCCCAAATGTAAAGCTTCAGGCTCTTGAGCTCAATGCAGAATTCGTCCGGGACGTAGGTGATCCGGATCGTCGCAAAGTCCGGCTGGCCGGTCTTCGGGCAAAGGCACGTGAATTCCGGACATTCCAAGTCGATCTCGTAATCGCGGTCCGGATTAGGATTCTTGAATATCTCTAGTTTCTTCGAAGATTGTTGGGGCATAGGGGGGGAATTATATCACCGTTCGGGAGACCACTCCACGGCTTTCCCGGACCCAGAGCCTGCCATGAATCCCCTTGCATCTTCACCTACTTTGCAATTAACATGTCCCTCCGTATTCGGTCCCAATCCCTATTAATTTCAACAGAGTTGAAATTGGGGCCGTCCAAGTCACCTTATGTAAAACAGAATCAAAGACTTGGACGGTATGATGAAGATCTCAACACCTAGCCGGAGGCATTATGGATATCCGAACAAAAGCCGTGCTCACGGGCACCGCCAAGGACACCCAATACAATTCCGTCATCACACCGATCTATCCGACGTCTACATTCCGCTTTAAAGAATTCGGAAAGCACAAAGGCTACGATTACACGCGGAGCGGAAACCCGACGCGTGCGGCCTTAGAAGAGAATCTCGCGGCGTTGGAAGGCGGTCTCGGGGCTTCGGCTACGGCGACCGGCATGGCCGCCATCACAGCCGTCCTCTTTCTTCTGGAACCGGGAGATCATGTGGTGACAGGCCATGATATTTACGGCGGCACTTACCGGCTCTTCAAAGACGTTTTCGCGAAACGCGGGATATCTTTCTCCTTCATCAACATGATGGACCTTCCTGCGATCAAGAAAGTCCTGAGGCCTAACACCCGGATGATCTGGATCGAAACTCCGTCCAATCCCCTGCTCCACATCGTCGATCTTGAGGTTGTGATCAGCCTGGCCAAAAAGAAAAAACTTCTGACCGTCGTGGACAATACTTTCCTCTCCCCGTACTTTCAACGGCCATTTGAGTTCGGCGCGGATATTGTGGTCCATTCCACCACCAAATATCTGAACGGCCACAGCGACGTGGTCGGCGGCGCTGTGGTCTATAACCATAAAGCTCTCGGAGAAAAGATCCGCCATCTCGTGAATGCCTTAGGCGTGAGCGAAGCTCCTTTTGATGCATGGCTCGTTCTTCGCGGGATCAAAACCCTGCCCTGTAGAATGGAAGCCCATCAGAAGAACGCCCTGAAGATCGCTTCTTTCCTCGAGGGTCATCCCCGTGTCAAGCAGGTCTATTCCGCGGGGCTAGAAAGCCATCCTCAACAAGCGCTGATCAAAAAACAGATGCAAGGATCCGGCGGCATGCTTGCCTTCGAACTCGATACGGCTAAAGTCCCGCTCAAGGTTTTTTTCAAGAAAATGAAACTTTTTCAGCTTGCGGAGTCACTGGGCGGCGTGGAATCGCTGATCGAGCATCCGTGGAGCATGAGCCATGCCTCGATGGGACCGGAAGGTCTTAAAGCTTCGGGGATCACGAAGGAAACCATCCGTATTTCGGCCGGCATCGAAAGCGCGGAAGATCTTATCCAAGATCTGAAAGAGGCTTTACAAAAATAACCGCGGGTAAAAACAAAAAAGGACGGGTACCGTTTTCTTCAAAGGGCGCCTGTCCTTTTTTATTTTGTGATGACGAAAATGGCGTTCTGAGCGAAGAGATTCGGAAGCACGCGCACTTGGCCCTGGGCATCGAGAAAATGCGAGGCCAGGACCTTGTAATCCTTGGTCGCGCAGAAGGACTTGAAGTCCTTGATGGAGAGAAAACGCAGGTTCGGAGTACTGTACCATTCGTACGGAAGCGAAGAAACGATGGGCGCCCGGCCCCCGAAAAACATCCGGATACGCGCCTCCAGGTGTGCGAAATTAGAAAAACCGATGATGACCTTCCGGCCGATCCTCAACGCTTCCGCGATCACGGTCTCGACCTTCTTTACTTCCTGCAAGCTCTGGTTCAGGATCACGTAATCGAACGATTGATCAGGATAGTAAGGAAGTCCGCTATCGATATCGCTGTGAAAAACGCTCAGGCCTTTTTCGACGCAGGCATGAATGGCCTCGTTATTGACCTCGACTCCCTGAGCCTTCGCGCCCTGCCGCTCCGCGAGCAGTTGGAGCAGGTCCCCGTTCCCGCAGCCAAGGTCCAGCACCTTGGAGCCGGACTCCACGATCCCGCAGATCACTTGATAGTCCAAACGCTTGATGGTTGATTTCATAGGGTTAAAATAGTATTCCTCTGCCGAATTTTTTTCAAGGGAAACAACCTTGCCGTGGAAACGCCCTTACTTCCTTTTGGCGAGGAAATGCTTGATAAGATGCTCCTGCTTTCCGGCCTCGCTTTCGATCAAGAAGGTGTCGTGGCCGTAGGTCGAATCCGTTTCGCAGTAGGTCGCATCGACATGCCGCATCTGGAGTTGTTTGACCATTTCCTGCGACTGGACAGACGGATATAACCAGTCCGACTTGAAAGCAATGACGAGAAAACGGGTGCCCGGAAGCCCGTCCCCGGGGATCCATTTACTGTCTGAGAGATCGAAATAATCCATCGCCTTTGTGAGATAAAGATACGTATTCGCATCAAAGCGCTTCACAAAACTCATGCCGCGATATTGGAGATAACCCTCCACCTCAAAATCCGCCGAAAACTTGAATCCGGTGGTGTCATCCTTGAGTCGCCGGGAGAATTTCTTCTCCATGGAATCATTGCTCATGAAGGTGATATGCCCCAGCATGCGCGCAACCGCCAGTCCCTTTTCAGGGACGGGGCCGCCGTAGTAATTACCGCCCTTCCAGGCAGGGTCCGCCATGATGGCCTGACGGCCGACCTCATTAAAGGCGATCTGCTGCGGAGAATGTTTCAGCGTCGCGGCAATGGGGATCACACACTCCACGGAATTTGGAAAAGAAGCGACCCATTGCAACGCCAACATTCCGCCCATGGAACCACCGGTCACACCGTGAAGCCTTTTGATCCCGAGATGGTCGATCAGGACTTTCTGCGTGCGAACTATATCGCCGATCGTGATGATCGGAAAATCCAGAGCATAGGGTTTCCCCGTTTTGGGATTCACTGAAGAGGGCCCGGTACTTCCCTTGCATCCCCCGATCACGTTAATGCAAATGATAAAGTATTTTTCGATATCAAGCGCTCTTCCCGGCCCGACCATGAAATCCCACCACGCCGGATCCTGGTCCCCTGTCGCAGGGCCCGCGACATGCGCATTCCCGGAAAAAGCATGCATGACAAGGATCGCATTCGATTTGTCCGCATTGAGCTGCCCGTAAGTTTCGTAGGCAAGCGTGATGGGGCCGAGCGTGCGCCCGGATTCGAGTTTGAACCCTTCCGCCTCCGCGAACGTAAAATATTTTGTCTCAACAGCCTCGATACTTTTTTTCATTCCGAGGATCCTTTGATCAAAAGTCATTCGAAAATATGGGACGAATTATATCACCGTTTCCCATACCGCTCCAAAACTTTCCCTCTGAGTTTCACGACGTTCCCCACGATAAAAACGGCCGGCGCAGCCAACTTGGCAGTACGGGCTTTTTTTACGATATTCCGTAAAGTCCCGGCGATCACGCGCTCTTTGGGCGTGGTCCCATTTTCAATGACCGCACAGGCAGTTCCGGCACCCCGCTTCTTTAAGATCCGTTTCACGGTCTTGTCGAGGTCGGAAACGCACATGACATAAACCAGCGTATCGGCATTGGGGACCGGGATGGGGTCGTTATCCTTCGTCACGTGACCCGACGCGACCGCGAAAGTCATGGCCAAATGGCGTTGCGTGACCGGAATTCCGGCAAGCGCCGGAACTGCGATCGCGGAGGTCACGCCCGGCACCACTTCAACCGGAACACCGCGGCTCTGCAAAAAGATGATTTCTTCGCCGCCTCGGCCAAAAAGATACGGATCGCCGCCTTTAAGACGTATGACCCTCTTCCCTTCCCTTGATCTTTGAAGCAACAGTTCCTGGATCGCTTGCTGGGAGAGCGAATGAGCGCCGTGTTTTTTTCCGACCGAAATAAGCTCGGCGGATCTCGGAGCCTCTCCCAAGAGACCCTGGGGGATCAGGTGGTCATAGAGGATGACTTCGGCCTGTTGGATCCGCTTGAGACCCTTCACTGTAATGAGCCCCGGGTCCCCCGGCCCCGCGCCTACCAGAGAAACCTTTCCCGATTTCTTGCGGGACGGGCAGAGCCTACGCCTTGGCATGTGACTCAAAGAGTTCCATGAGTTCCTCCGGCGTGAAACGGTGGCAAAAATCACTGAAAGTCTCTTTCCCATTTCTTTTCTTTAAAAAAATACGGATCATGTTCTCGAGAAGCGCCGGGACCTCTTCCGAAAGAACGGCCTGGAAGACCTTCCGGCCCCACGCGTCCGACCTGCCTCCCACCGCGATATGAAAAGCATCACGACGGATCCCATCCACCACTTTGGCCACGCCCATCAATCCGATATCGGCAAGCTGGTACTGCCCGCAAGAATTCGGACATCCCGTCACATGGATCGTCAATGTTTCCCGGAAATCCTTAAAGACATTCGTTAAATACTCGATCAACTGCTTCGAGAAAACTTTGACCTCCACAAGCGCCAGGTTGCAAAATTCCCGGCCCGTACACACCACAAGCGAGCGGTAGATCCCGTTCGCTCCGAGATCGAAGCCTTGGGCCGTCAGCTCTTTTTTCAAAGGTTCCAGGTTCTTCTCAGGGATATTGATCAGAAGAATATTCTGCCGGTTCGTGGCGCGGAGCTCTCCGTTGCCATATTTTTCGCTGAGATCGGCCAGGGCTAAAAGCTGTCCTGCCTGAAGCCGTCCCGCCAGGACCGCAAGCCCAACAGCATAAAGTCCTTTTTGTTTTTGCGGGATCACGCCCCAAAAATGCTCCCGTTCCTCTTGCGGCACAGGTATTTTCTTGTAACGCTCGAAGGTCCGGCCCGTCCGTTTCTCCAGTTCGCTGAGGAACCTGCTTGCACTCCAGGATTCGACCAGAAATTTCATGCGGGCTTCGCGCCGGTTCTCGCGGTTCCCGAGATCGTGGAAGATCCCAAGCGCTGCCAAAACCGCGGGGATAATGTCTTCGCGTTTTAATGCGACAGGCAAAGACCGCGAAAAGAGGGGGTGCGTGGAGAGCCCGCCGCCGACCCGGATCGCAAAGGCCGGCGTTTTTTTTGCTTCGTCCTTCCAAAAACCGTAGACCCCGACGTCGTTGATCTCGGGTTGCGCGGCGTTCTTAAGACTTCCCGTGATGGAGATCTTGAATTTCCTCGGCAGGTTCGCAAGGTTCTTGTCCCAGATCAACTTTTGATGCAAGGTTTCGATGATATCTTGAAGGTCGTCGGCCTCGTCAGGTTCAAGGCCTGCGAGCGGCGAGCCGGTGATATTGCGCGTCACGTCCCCGCAAGCTCCGCGGGTCGTGATCCTCACGGCTTCGAATTTTCCGAGAACTTCTGGGACCTTTTCGATCGTAAGCCAGTGAAATTGGAAATTCTGCCGGATGGTAATGTCCGCGATCCCGCGGCCGTAGTCCCTTGCGACTTCCGCCACAACGCGCAATTGCGTTGCATTTAAACGCCCGCCGGGGAGCTTCAACCGCAGCATGAAATAAGGTTCGGTCTTGGGACGTTGCTGGTAAATGCCGAACCAGCGAAAGCGCAGGAAATTCTCGGGTCGGATCGTGGCAAACCCCTCACGGGACGCCCGAACAAGATCCTCCCAGACATCAAAAGGATGCTGGTCCGCTTTGATCTGTTCTTCTTTGATCAACGCCATCCAAAAATCTCCTTTCAAAATATTGGCAAATCCCGCATCGTTCGAGAAATTCTACTCCAACGCCTCGTGAAATCTGCACGCTGCCAATTTAAAGATAATATTCCAGAATGATCTCTTTTTGTTTGAGAAAAGCGCCGATCTTTTCGACCGCCAGATCCAATGGTTCATTTTCTCCTAAGAGAAAAGACGGCTTAAATCCGGAAAAAGTGCTCACCCCTACATGGATCACCAGGATCTCGCTGGGCGCAGCGAGAATGCGAAGGGTTTCGATGTCAAAATCATCCAGATCTGAGGCGGTGGTAATAAAAACCTGTCCGGATTCCGCGATGATCCTGCCGAGTTCTCCGAGGTGCCGGACGATCTCTTCCTGGGGATCGACCCCCGGGGACAATTCGCTGTCCAGGCCCGAAACCAGGTTCGAAATACCGAGGTAAAAAGCCTTCACCCCTTGTTTCAAGAGACGCGCTTCAAGCTCCCGGGCGATCTTCTGCTTTCCCGTATTGACCTTGCCCGAGATCAGAATGAATGCGAGACGGTGGCCGTAGATCCCGGCCCTTTCCGCAGAACCAACGCCGCTCCGCTCCCAGATCTTTTCGCGATGGCGTACATGGTCCTTCAGGATCGTCCGGTCTTCCGGAAGCGTTTCCAATATGATCCCGGCGCCCGCGATCTCATAGTTATCCACGATCACAAAACGGCCCGTTTCACGGAGGTCGCCCGCCTTGTCGAAGGCGATAGGTTTCCCCGTTTCAAAAACACACTCGGCAACGTCGTGCCGGTCCACCTGAGCCTTGTTAGCGATCGAGGTCAGTTCCGAGCTGTCCAACACGTTCAGGACTTCCACAAGCCGGACCGAAGGCCGGCTTGTCCCGATCTTCAATTTATATTTTTTCCCTTTCACGAGCGGCGCATGACCCATCCAGAAGATATTCGCCTTGAATCGTGTACCGACGGCGGGCGCGGGATCCGAAGCCCGGACCATGAGCTCGCCGGGTTTGACGTAAAGCTGAGGCTCTGTTGTAAAACCGATCGCTTCCCCGGCCGAAGCTTCCTGCTTCGAAGGCGCATTGAATTCTTCGATCGTTTTGATCCGGGTCCGTTTCTTTGACGGAAAAAAAACCACTTCGTCCCCGACTTCGATCGATCCCGTCAGAATCGTCCCGGCCATGATACGCCGGTCATCGGCAAGTTCGGTGAATTTGTAAATGTCCTGCACCGGAAACCGGAAGGGATACGCTTCGCTACCGCTCTCATAGTGGAAAGCATCCAACTGTTCCAGAACTGAAAGCCCCGTGTACCACGGCATTTCCGGCGACTTGGCAATCATATTCACGCCGTTCAACGCGCTCATGGGGATGAAAGCGTTCGGCCGGATATTGAACTCCTTCAGAAAATCTCCGTATTCTTTTTCGATCGCCCGGAAGACCTGCTCGCTGTACCCCACAAGATCCATCTTGTTCACGAGCACCGCCACCTGCCGGATCCCGAGCATGGAAAGGAGATAACCGTGGCGTTTTGAATTTTCGAGGATGCCCTCTTTTGCATCGATCACAAGCAGGGCGGCTTCGGCCTGCGACGCGCCTGTGATCATATTCTTCAGAAATTCAATATGCCCCGGAGCATCGATCACAATGTATTCGCGCCTTTTCGTGTGAAAGAAGCAGCGTGCGGCATCGATCGTGATCCCCTGGGACTGTTCATCCTTCAGAGCATCCAGCAGGAACGCGTACTCGAAAGGTTTCGCGTTCTTGGCGCAAGTCGCTTGGACCTGCTCAAGTTTGCCTTCAGGCAAAGATCCCGTATCCGCCAGAAGCCGGCCGATCACGGTGCTTTTTCCGTGGTCGACATGCCCGACGATCACAATGTTCATTCTGTCCATGATCACATGTATCCTTCGCGGCGAAGCGTCTCGAGCCCGCCGCCGTCTTCTTTATCCTGCGCCCGACCGGAACGCTCCGCGATATTTGCGAATTTTCCGGTCCGAAGTTCTTCGGTAATTTCTTTGACGTTCCGCGCGTTCGATTTCACAGCGCCCGTGCAGGGATAGCAGCCAAGTGAACGATAACGCTGGCCCTTTCCGTTATTGAAATAAAGCGGGATGATCGGAATATTTTCCCGATCGATGTATTCCCAAATATTGAGCTCGGTCCAATCCAGGAGCGGATGCACACGCACATGTGTCCCCGGCGCAAAGTCGGTCTTGTACTGGCTCCAGAGCTCGGGCGGCTGATCGCTGATATTCCAATCGCTTTGTTTGTCGCGCGGCGAAAAATAGCGTTCCTTGGAACGGCTTCCTTCCTCATCGGCACGAACGCCCACGATCACGCCGGTATAAGGCTGAGGATCCTTCTCCTGAACATAGCTCCCCAGCTTATGATCGAACGCGTAGCGCGGCCATTCCCCGGAAAGCGTGTGCTTGAGCGCCTCGCTTTTCAGTAACTTGCAGCAGGTCAGGCGGTCCGTTTTTCCGTCCGGATAGGTCTGCTTCGCGGCAATCGCCTGAGCGTTCTCGCCATACACAAGATTGAGATGCCAGTCCGCCGCGAGCTTGTCGCGATAGGCGATCATTTCCGGGATCTTGAAATGGGTATCGATATGGAGAAGCGGGAGCGGCACATGCCCGAAGAATGCCTTGCGGGCCAGCCAAAGCAGGACGGTGCTGTCCTTGCCGATCGACCAGAGCATGACAAGGCTTTTGAACTCCTTATAGGCTTCGCGCAAAATATGAATGCTTTGCGCCTCGAGTTTTCTGAGTGTGTCCATTACGATCCTTTTCTCGCAACTTTCCCATCCTTGAAGTGCAAACCGCACTCTTTCTTGTCCGGATGCTCCCACCACCACCGCCCGGCACGGATATCCTCACCCGGTTTCACCGCACGCGTGCATGGTGCGCAGCCGATGCTTGGATATCCCTGATCGTGTAATCTGTTATAAGGCGCTTTATGGGTCCGGATATAGTCCCACACCTGCTTTTCCGTCCAATCGATCAGCGGATTGATCTTATAAAGGCCGTTCGCATCATCCCACTCAATGACATTCAGGTCCGCGCGCGTCACCGACTGCTCCCGTCTTAGGCCGCAGATCCAGGCCCTGAGGCCCTTCAGCGCGCGACCCAGCGGTTCGACCTTCCGGACATGGCAGCAGAGTCTTCGGTTCTCCACGCTTTTATAAAAAAGGTCCGGCCCTTTTTCCTCCACCATTTTTTTGACCGCACCGGCATCCGGAGCATAGACCCGGTACTTGAAACCATATTTCTGCTCTGTTTCCTTCAGGCAGTCGAGCGTTTCCTGAGGCAGCCGGCCGGTATCGAGCGTAAAAATCGTCGGCACCGATGAAATCTTAAAGAGCATATCCGTCAGGACCTGATCTTCCGCCCCTAGGCTTGACGCAAACGTGACTTTGTCTGCATTGAAATATCCGAGCGTCCACGCCAGGACTTTCTCAGGCCTTTTCCCCGCCAATTTTTGATTCAAAGCCTCAATATTTTCCATAATCTCAGATCTGATAATCCGGCAGATGACGGCCGGCCTGGATGCGGTTCCAAATACGTTCGTGCAAATAGTAGAGAAACATTTTCGTGAAAACCTCGACAAGACCTATCGAGAGCGCCACTTTGACATGCCCCGTGATGATCCACGAGATCACAACCGTATCCACGGTTCCGGTCACACGCCATGAGACAGCCTTTGCGACACTTCTCCAATGTTTTTCTTTCATCTTATCCTCTTGATACATTTTCCCGGTGCGGGAAAAGACAGGCTAGAAGCAGAATCTCTTTCGTGCGGATCTCTCCGCAGGAAAAACCATGTCTTTACACCAGATCCTGGAAAAGCCAGGTTGAGAGATAGCGCTCGCCGGTATCGCAGATCACAGTGACGATCGTTTTCCCTTTGGATTCCGGCCGCTTCGCCACTTCCAGTGCGGCCCAAACATTGGCGCCGGACGAAATACCCCCGAGGATCCCTTCCTGTTTCGCGAGCTGACGCGCGATCTCGCCGGCATCCTCGTGGCGAACTTGAATGATCTCGTCATAGATTTTTGTGTTGAGCACTCCGGGGACAAACCCCGCACCGATCCCCTGGATCTTGTGAGGGCCCGGCTTCCCACCCGACAATACGTGAGAATCGACCGGCTCCACGGCGATCACCTTCGCGGAAGGCTTCCTCTGCTTCAAAACTTCCCCTACTCCGGTGATCGTTCCGCCAGTCCCGACCCCGGCGATAAAAATATCCACGGTTCCGTCCGTATCTCTCCAGATCTCCTCGGCGGTCGTCTTCCGGTGGATCTCGGCATTCGCAGGATTGTTGAACTGCTGGGGGATAAAACTTCCGGGAACTGTCTTGGCGATCTCCTCAGCTTTTTCGACAGCGCCCCGCATGCCCTTCGCTCCCTCAGTCAGGACTACCTCCGCGCACAGGATCTTGAGAAGCTGGCGTCGTTCCACGCTCATGGTCTCCGGCATAGTCAGGATGAGCCTGTATCCTCGCGCCGCAGCAACAAACGCCAGGGCTATCCCTGTGTTCCCGCTGGTGGGCTCCACGATGACGCTGCCGGCCTTAAGCTTTCCGGCCTTTTCGGCAGCCTCGATCATGGCCACACCGATCCTGTCCTTGACGCTTGCAAGCGGGTTCGCTGACTCTAGCTTTACCAATACCGTCGCGGACAATCCTTGCGCGATGTGGTTTAAACGCACAAGCGGTGTATTCCCGACCGTTTTCGTAATATCGTTGAATATATTCGCCATGGCTCAATCTCCTTATTTTGATGCTTTGTCAAGCGCTTGATCGATATCAGCAAGGATATCGTCGATATGTTCGAGGCCGATCGAAAGACGGATGAAATCCTGCGTCACGCCCGTTGCGAGTTGCTCGGCCGCAGAAAGCTGCTGGTGCGTCGTCGTCGCAGGGTGGATCGCCAAGCTCTTGGCATCGCCCACGTTCGCAAGATGCGAGATAAGCTCGAGCGAATCGATGAATTTCTTGCCGGCCTCAAGTCCGCCCTTGATCCCGAACCCAAGGATCGCGCCCGCCCCTTTGGGGAGATACTTTTTCACACGGTCCTTTTCCGGGCTCGAAGGAAGTCCGGGATAATTCACCCAAACAACCTTCGGGTGTTTCGCAAGGTGCTGGGCCACGGTCAACGCATTCTCAGAATGGCGCGGCAGCCGGAGATGGAGCGTCTCAAGCCCTTGTAGGAACAGGAACGAGTTGAAAGGAGAGATGGCACTCCCAAGGTCCCGGAGCAATGTCACCCTCGCCTTGATGATGTAGGCGATATTACCCATGGGTTTCAGGGCTTCCACGAAATTAATGCCGTGGTAACTCGGCTCCGGCGCCGCAATAAGCGGGAATTTCCCGTTCGTCCAATCGAATTTCCCGGAATCGACGATAACGCCGCCGATGGAAGTCCCGTGCCCGCCAATGAATTTTGTCGCGGAATAAACGATGACGTCTACCCCGTGATCGAAAGGACGCATGAGATACGGAGAAACCGTATTGTCCAACACGAACGGGATGCCGTGCTTGTGGGCCACTTTCGAAATCCCTTCGAGGTCCGCGACATCAAGTTTCGGGTTCCCGATGGACTCCGCATAGACCGCTTTCGTTTTCGGTGTGATCGCCTTCTGGATGGCATCAAGATCGTTCGACTTCACGAACTTGACCTGGATCCCCAGACGCGGGAAGGTGTAGTGGAACAGATTGTAGGTCCCGCCGTAGAGATTGTCCGCAGAAATGATCTCATCGCCGGCTTGTGCGATGTTCAGAAGCGCAATCGTGATCGCGGACTGGCCGCTTGAGACCGCAAGCGCTCCTACACCGCTCTCCAGAAGCGCGATGCGTTTTTCAAAGACGTCTGTCGTGGGATTCATAAGACGCGTATAAATATTCCCGAACTCTTTAAGTCCGAAAAGGTTGGCCGCGTGCTCAGTGTTCTTGAACTGGTAGGAAGTCGTCTGATAAATAGGAACGGCCCGGGAACCCGTCGTCGGATCGGCCTCCTGTCCTCCGTGAAGCGCCAGTGTTTCAACTTTTAACTTGCTATCGATCTTGCTCATTTGGGTCTCTCCTTTTTTTGAATTTAAATGAAATACATGGCTTCCTGGTTCATGTTCCGCATTCGATCATGAACGTCCTGAAAGGATGTCACGTTCAGAATACTTGATGTGGTCCGATAGACCTCTTGCATCACTATCTGGATCCCGCAAGCGCTTCCTTTGCTGCATTCGTCGCACCGGCGATTCGCCTTCGCATCCAAACAAGGCAGGACGCTAAAGGGGTTCTCGAAAAGCCCGATTACTTCCCCAAAACTGATCTGATCCGGCGAGCGGGCCAAAAGATACCCTCCGCCCTTTCCCTTCTTGCTTTGCAAAAACCCCTTATTTTTGAGCTCAAGAAGGATCGCCTCAAGGAATTTTTTAGGGATGGACTCCTTTTCGGCGATCTCGGCGATCAAAATGGGCTCTTTCGAGTCGTATTGACCCGTAAGCATCAGGACGGCTTTGAGAGCGTATTTTGTCTTGTTCGATATCATAGTCTATCAACCCCATAGAGTAATAGGCGTAATATAGTCCATCCTTCCTCTTTTGTCAAATTTATTTTTAAAGTGCCCCCTGAAAAAGTCGTCATTGGCCTTCCTCGGGACATACCCCGAAAGATCCATTCCCCCTATTAATAATAGATTTTCCTAAAAAGTTCCGAATCCCCTCCCTGCCAAAGATCGCGAACACACGTTAGGGTTAAGGACAAGAAAACAGTCAAAGGAGGTATCGCGATGAATCTCGTCACAAAACAAACATGGGAGTATCTGGTCCGGGATTTCTTGGAGATCAAGTGTACTCTCAAAGAACCCGAACGGGAATTCCTTTTAGATTTTCTAAAAGGCAAGGGCGTCAAGGCCGAAGCCATCCAGACACATCCGGCCTTTTCCGTGGACGATCATTTGGTGGTCATCATGGAGAATGCAGGTTCGAAAAAACGTCTCTTTTATCACCCCAAAAAAAGGACGATCGAGGAATGATCGAAAAGAGGATATTGGAAGGCAGATAGCGGATGGCAAAACCTAAAATTCCACCCTCCTCCATCCCTCATCCGATTAAAGGTCGACGGCTTTACGAAGTTCGCGAGCCTCGTAGGAAGTAAGAAAACGGCCCTGGCCCGGTGCGAGATGCCCGAGTTTGAGGGGCCCGAAAGAAAAACGGTTGAGCATCATAACATCATAATCAAATCGTTGCAGCACCCGCCGGATCTGGCGTTTCTTTCCCTCGCGAAGTTCCACCATGACGATCCTCGGCGAAATGGGCCGGATGTCTTCCAGCTTAAGAAAACCGTCATAGGAATGAAAACCCTCCAACACCCTGTTGCGGTCCCTCGCGTCCCATGCGCGGTGCAGCTTCACCTGATACCACTTCTCGACGTGGAAACGCGGATGGATCAGACGGTTCGCAAGCTCGCCGTCGTTGGTCATCAGGAGAAGACCCGAAGAATCTTTATCCAGCCGCCCCACCGGGAACACGCGGACACGGTTCGTGGCGGATTGGCGCGTTGCCTTCACAAGATGCCTCGGTAAAAGATCAAAAACCGTTTTCTTGGCGTGCCGGTCCTCGGCCGTCACCACATATCCTTCGGGCTTGTTCACAATATAATAGACGTGAGGCGCGGGCTGAAGGACCTTGTGACGGTACATGATCGTGTCCTTCTGAAAATCAACCTGCCGGCCCAGATCTTGCACCACCTCGCCGTTCACGGAAATAGCGCCATTCGTGACAAAGACCTCGCATTTCCTCCGGGACCCGAGCCCTGCGCTGGCCAAGGCGTGTGCGATCCTCATCTTTTTTTAAGCTCCGTGTAGTAAAGGGACCGGCCCTCGGCCGCCCACTTGAGTTCGTAGTTTGTCTTATTCATTCCGTCCAAGATCCTTTCATTGACCGCTTCGCGGACATTTTCCCAGAGTGGTGTCGTAGCCGCTATGGTTTTCTCCATAGCGGCAAAATAGTCCTTGTCATCCGTCGCGATCTCTACCAACCCTCCTGGTACAAGCCGCGCGTGAAGAAGCGCGAGAAGTTGCGGAGTGAAAACGCGACGAACCTGATGCCGGCGTTTCGGCCAGGGATCCGGAAAATAGATATGAAAAATACTCACGCTTTCGGGAGCGATCGCCTCGGTCAAAAATGCCCGCGCCTCGGCCCGGAGGAACTGGATGTTGGGAAGCGCCCGTTTCTGGGCGCGCGTTTTCCCGATGTTCATGAATTTGCTTACACGATCGATCCCGAGAAAATTGGTTCCTGGATTTTCGATCGCACGAGCGACAAGGAATTTTCCCTTCCCGCATCCGATCTCTATCTCGACCGGATGGGAGTTCCCGAAATATTCACTGAAAACGACGGGGTCGTACTTTTCCTCTACCCTTGTCTTCGATTTTTTTCCTATAGGGTTGACAAGGGTTGCCCCAATTTCCGCCCAAGCCTTTTTTTTCTTTTCACTGATGGCGGCTTGGACGGCCCCAATCTCAGCTGCGCCTCGATCGATCGGTATTGGGACCGATTCTCTGAAATTGATAGGATTTGGGACTAAGAACGCGCGAGCCATGCCAGGGTCTCCAAATGTTGCGTCCGGGGGAAAAAGTCGAACGGCATGATCTTCTTGACCTGCCAACCCGCCCGCGAAAGGTGTTTCAGATCACGCTCCAGCGACTCGGGCGAACAGGACAGATAAAATAATGACTCGAGGCTCCGCGCCTTGCCCAGTGTTTCGATCGCGGAGTTTGCAAGACCTCCGCGCGGGGGATCGATCAAAGCCACGCAGGGCCTGCCGCGTCGTTCCGTCAAGACCTTCGGGAGATGCGTTTCGACTTTTCCCTCCATTATTCTGACATGCGCCAACCGGTGATAGTTGACGTTGAACCGGGCCAGGGTGACGGAGTCGCGGCATTCTTCGATCATCACCACTTCCTTGGCGCGATCCGCCAGCGTGACACCGAAAAGTCCGACACCGGAATAAAGATCAAGGAAAACCGTGTCCTTCTGCCACTCGATAAGGCTTTCGATCCTGGAAAGGATCCTTTCCAGGATCGAAAGATTCGCCTGAAAGAATGTGTCGAGTGCGTAAAAGATCCTCCGTCCGCGGACGGAGGTCCAAAAATAATCCTCTTCTTTCATCCTGAGTGAATGCCGGCCGATCCCGCCCCAGAACACTCGGCCTTCGTCCCCGACACGAACGACCAAGTTCGCGACCCGGTAATCTTCCGGTAATCTCAAAACCGCCTCTGCTTTCAAAACGGGCAGGAAATCATTGATCTCTTTGCGAGCGATCGGGCAGGCTGTCACTTCCTGGAGCCTCTGCGTCCCGGGCAGCATAAAACCCATCTGTCTCTCTCCGCTATTTCGTTTACGCAGCGTCAGATCAAGGCGGTTCCGGTAATAATAGGATTCCGGCGACGGCACGATCGGTTCAAAGACCTCTTCCGGAAGATCGAGCTCCTTTGTGAGAAGTTCTTTGAGGATCCCCTCTTTTCGGGAAAGCTCCTCTTCATACGGAATGTTCTGGTACTGACATCCCCCGCAGGTCCCGAAAAGCGGACACAAAGGTTTTGCTTCCGTCGTTGTAAAAACTTCCATAAAAAGTCTGCCTCCAGAACCGTCATTTATAGGTGTCAACGCATCAAAGTGTCAGCGTATCATAGAAACACAACCCCTTAACGCCTTTGAAACTTTGACACTCTGACACGTTGAAACTTTTATTTCAAGTGGTAGACTATCTTTGTCTTGAATTCATTTCTCAAATGGGTGACAAGGATTGCCCCAATTTCAACTTCATTGAAATTGATAAGTATTGGGACTAGCGTATCATGGATGGAAAAATTTTCGTACACGGTCTTGAAGTGTCCTGCATCATCGGAACGCTCTCCAGGGAGCGGAAAAAGAAGCAGCCGCTCGTGATCGACCTTGAATTCCCGGCTCCCGTCAAGAGAGCGGCAAGGCGGGATGACCTGAGAGACGCTTTGAATTATCAGAAGATCGCCGAGCGCGCTACGGCGTTTGTCTCGAAAAGCCGTTTCTATCTTCTGGAGACACTCGCGGAACGCCTTGCGCAAGCGCTGCTCCTGGAATTCGAGTTAAAGGACATCGCCCTGCGCATTTCAAAACCGAACGCAATCCGGAATGCGAAAAACGCGGGAGTAGCGGTCTTCCGAAGAAAGAACGGATCTTCTTGATCAAGCTTTGTTTTCTTAACCAGCGAGGATCTTTTTGAGTTTCTCCGCAGAAAGATCGAGCTCATCCATCAGCTGATGGAGATGGGCTTCCTGCTCCCGGATGACATTGGGAATGGCTTGCGGGCTTCTCTGCCAGGATCGGAAAATGGAAAAAAGCTCGTCCTGCGCCCCGCGTTTATCGAGAAAGACCTCGATTTTTTTAGCAAGCCGGACGATGGAAAGCAACTTTTGCAACGCCTCGGGATCGAGCCCGGAAATGAACTTCCTGAGACCTTTGCTCAGCTCCTCGCTCAGATAGTGCGCGATCGGTTCCTTGCGGATGTGGATGTCCAGCGCCTTCGCGGAATCCATGATCCGGTAGATGCCAAGCGTCCGCTTCGCCGAAAAACCGCGTTCGCCCCAGTCCCGAACCGCTTCCATCATGCGTTTGCTCAAAGTGTGTTCGGCCGCGTAGCGGAACTCCACCGGGATCGGCACGTTGATCGAGCGGTAGATCTCGTTCATGCGCAGGTTCTCTTCGTAAATATGCTCGTAAAAATTACTGACTTTTTCAATCGTCTCATGCGTTAGAATGCTGATGATCTTCGCGCGGTCTCCGAGCCGTAGGTCCTTCAAGGCATAATAAGTTTCGCCGAAATGCGCGTCGATCTTCTTAGAAAGATCAAGGATCGGAAGCTGGTAAAGCGCCTCAAAAAGTTCTTTTTCGAGCTTGTCGAACTCTTCTTCATTAACGTAGGATTTTACGGAACAGCGGAAATCATAAAAACCGATCTGGATCACCACGAAAACAAGATCCCGTTCCTCCAGCGTGGTCTGCGAAACAATACGCACACGGCCGAAATTCATGGTCACCGTGCCGAAGAACTCTTTGCGCTGATGCAAGATATGCAGGTCGAAATTGAATATCTTGACAAGGTCCGTTTTGGGATCCGGCGCATAGAAATTCTCGAAGATGGAGCCGATAGCGTAGTAGCTCACCACATGGTGGAGCGTGGCCAGCGCGGGCTTTACGAACTTTTCATAGACGCCTT
Organism: Candidatus Omnitrophota bacterium; assembly: GCA_043821445.1. Classification (GTDB taxonomy): domain Bacteria; phylum Omnitrophota; class Omnitrophia; order Omnitrophales; family Aquincolibacteriaceae; genus Aquincolibacterium. The sequence goes on from JBDRCT010000051.1 coordinate 34,129, forward strand.
GTCCGTCCTTGACCGACTCGATGTTGCTTTTTGCGAGGGCCAGGTGCTCAAGAAAATCCCGCTCACAATTCAAGTCGCTCACCTCCCGGGCGAGATGAATGGCCCGGGACGCATACTGCAGGATCTGGACGGTTTCGATCCCGGAGATCTCTGAGAAGAACCAGCCGCAACTTGTGTACATCAGCATCAGATTGCGCTGCATTTCCAAAAGCTTGAGGCTCGTCGTGATCTCCTCCTTGGAAAGCTCCCGCAAAGCCTGACGGTCAAAGAACCATCGAAGCACTTCGGGGGTCCGTTTCAGAATGACATGGATATAATCGTCACGAGCGGCCCAAACATCCTTCAGATATTTACCGCCCTCCTTTTCATAGACCTGCGACAGCTCATCCCGCAGCCAATCAAGCGCCCAACGGAGAGGCTTCCGCCAATGCTGGGTCCAATTGGCGGGCCCATCGCCATGACAGCCGCAGTGGTCCTTCCACCGCGTAACACCATGAGCGCAACTCCAGGAGGTCCCCTCATTGTTCTCCCCCTCGATCAACCGCACTTCCTGGCGCGGCGGGTTCTCTTCGAGATACTCCGCATAATTGACGATCCGGTATCCATGCCGCGGAATTTCTATATAGGTGAGATACGCGAGCGCGCGGTCTCCGTAAGCCTTGTGGTGACCATAGGTCTCTCCGTCCGTTGCGATATGGATGATCTGAGAACGCTCGTGCTCCACGACCGCGCCCCTGAGCCGGTCCATGAAAAGCTTCGCATCAAAGAGAAGATTATCGAATCCGACCGCTTTGGAGACCGGCCCGTCATAGAAAAAGATATCGATGGAAAGAGAAGGATTATTCTTGAGAAAATAGCGGTAGGGCTCCTTGGGATCGATGCGTCCCCCCGTCACATCCTGCCACGTCCCGCCCTCAAGCGACCGAACGGCCCTGGCTTGATGCGGCGATAGAATAATGTATTTGATCCGCTCTGCGACCAGAACTTCCAGCGTTTCTTCGTTACAGGCGGTCTCCGGCAACCAGATGCTCTCGGGAATACGACCGAACCGCGAACGAAAATCCTCGATCCCCCAACGCACCTGGGTCTTCTTGTCGCGCAAATTCGCGAGCGGCATGATCATATGGTTGTAAACCTGGGCGATGGCATTGCCGTGGCCTCGATGCACCTCGCAGCTGGCGCGATCCGCATGAAGGATGCTCCGATAGGTATCGGGATGTTTGGCCTCAAGCCAGGAAAGGAGCGTGGGTCCGAAGTTAAAACTCGTTCTTTCGAAATTATTGACGATCTCAACGATCTTGCCCTTGGCGTCGAGGGCGCGGGCGCGGGAATTAGGAAGATAACACTCGTAATGGATGCGCTCGTTCCAATCGTGAAAGGGGGCAGCGCTATCCTGTTGTTCGATTTCTTCGATCCACGGATTCTCTCGCGGAGGTTGATAAAAATGCCCGTGGAGACAGATACAAATTTCTTTGGCCATAAGGAAAATGATCCCCGTTAGAGGTTAAAAGAGGCCTCAGAATTTCAATGGAGGGATTATATCACAGGAGAAGAACGGAGCCGTACGAACAAATATCACGAGCCTCAATACCGGACGCCCCAAAAGTGCTTACTTGACCGGCCAGGACGCAGCGATCGCGGCGACTTCTTCAAGCATTTTTTTCCGTTCTTCATCGGTCACGGTCGGTACGGAGCCAAAATATTTATGGCCGACCATCTCCATGGCGCAGAACCGGAATGTCCCGCTGTCGATGATCTGTTCCATGCTCTTGATCCCGCCGGATGATTCGACGATCTCAAGCGGCGCGCCCAGGGTGTTGATGATAAAAACTTTCTTGCCCGGCAAAAGGCCCACGGGCCCCGTTGCCGTGTAGTCGTATGCGAAACCCTTGCTGAACACGCGATCGATGTAGCCCTCCGCGATCGCCGGCATACGGCTCCACCAGATGGGATAAAGGAACGTAAGCTGATCGGCCCATCGGATATGATCCTGTTCGATCACAATATCGCCGGGGACTTTTCCCGCAAGAAAGGTCTGAAAATCGTCGGCCTTGAGCACTGGATCAAAATGCAAGGCGTAAAGATCGCGCACGCGAAGTTCCTGTCCTTTTTCCTTCAGGACACGCACCAGGGTCTCCTTGATGGCATGATTAAAGCTCGCAACATTCGGATGGGCATAAACGATCAAATGTTTCATGATTTCCCTCGTTAGATTAGAATGGAAGCCGCTTATCAAAAGCGCTTCTGTTGATTTCTAAAGTAATGCCGGTCAGATTTCTGCGGGGGTACTGGTCGATTCAAAAAGGCACATACGCTGGATTTTAATTCCTTTTAAAAGGATCGCCCCTCCGAATCCCGAGGTGACGGCTCCTCCGCTCCAGATCTCCGCAGATCTCTTACTCAAGCTCTGGCGGAAACTGATCGCTTTTTCGGTCAGCCGGCTCCCCAGAGCGGAATTATTTAAAAAATCATAAGCCGTGATCAGCGCGACCGTGTCCTCATTCACCAAGATAAGTCCTTCCGGGATCACGACAAGCTTCATCGCCCGCGGGGCGTCCCCCACGGAATCCGCGGCGATCTGGACCTCATGAAGGACCTTATCGGCCGGAATTTCTGAAACAGCTTGGATGGCCCGGTCCAAGAGAGCTTCAAAACCTTGCACACGCTTGAGCTTTTCAAGATAGAACCGCAAGTAGGTCAGTTCGCGGGGCGTATAATAAGGGTGGTTCAGAAACCGGATAACTTTGTCTTCGGAAAATCCCAAATCCAAAAGAGCTTTTTTGTTCAACTTAAAAAGGTCCACGCGATCATTATCATCGACCAACTGATCGGCGGCGGCATTGATGTTGCTTACCGTCATCACCGCGGAGGCGACAAACCCCACAGGGACAAAAAAAGTTGCGACCGCGACGATCCCCCGGCCGCCCATGTTAGCCTTGGCCATGGAATCGAGCTTCGCCTGAAGATCAGGATTCCGGCTATAAACGTCAACGCCTAATTTTTTGGCGATCTGTCTTTTTGTGGAGCTGAAAAAATTATCGCCCTTTTCGCCTTCTTCCTTCTTCCGGAAAGCACCGCCGATCTTGCCCCCCAACTTCCCGATCCCCTTCCCGATCCCTGTCACGGAATCCACAGGATGGACTGCCAGGTTCTTCAATCCGCGCCCGGTATCTTTGACCGAATCGACCGCGCCGTCCGCGATCCCGCTGCCTGTATCCTGACTTGCATTGAGTTGTTCGATCACATCAATCTCATGAAGGCACTTGCGGAGATTCGTCAGCCCGTGAACGGTGTAATTGCCGTGAGATGCGGTGACCGAAAACGTTAGAAATCCTGGGAATTGCGGATTTTCCTGAACGGACACGATCTGGGCATAAGGAGATTGGGCCGGATAAAAATCTTTGGGCAGCCGGAGGTCCTGCATGGTGACCGCTCCGAAGGAGATGGCCTGAGAAAAGATCAGAGCTAGAGCGATTAGAAAACTTATCTTTTTTTTCACAAAAAGACCTTTCTCCCGGTCAAATGATAGCGTTCTAGGCTTTCCCCGCAGAACCGAGCACCTGCTCATTCTTGTGCTTGTACATCGCAACGAGCGCATCACGCGCGGGACCGAGATACTTGCGCGGATCAAATTCCGCAGGTTTTTCTTTAAAAACTTTACGGATCGCGGCGGTCATCCACAGCCGGCCGTCGGAATCAATATTGACCTTACAAACAGCGGATTTTGCGGCTTTGCGCAACTGCTCTTCCGGGATCCCTACGGAATCCTTGAGGGCACCGCCGTTCTCATTGATGATTTTGACCGCTTCCACGGGGACCGACGAGGCGCCATGAAGCACGATCGGAAAACCCGGGATTTTTTGTTCGATCTCTTCCAGAATATCGAAACGGAGTGGCGGCGGGATCAGGATTCCGTCCGCGTTCCGCGTGCATTGGGCAGGCTTGAACTTGTTCGCGCCGTGGGAGGTCCCGATCGAGATCGCAAGCGAATCCACATGGGTCTCTTTCACGAACTTCACAACATCCTTCGGATCGGTGTAGGTTGAATGTTCGGCGCTCACATCATCCTCGATCCCCGCAAGTACGCCAAGTTCCCCCTCGACGGTCACATCATTTTTATGCGCGAACTCGACCACCTGCCGGGTCAACTCGATGTTTTTTTCAAAAGGGTGATGGGACCCATCGATCATGACGGATGAAAAGCCGGATTCGATGCAGGATTTTGCGAGTTCAAAAGTGTCGCCGTGGTCGAGATGCAGCGCCATGGGAACGGGCCCCAGCCCTTTTTCTATGGCGTAGGCCTTCATCATCTCAACTGCGCCCTGCCCCATGTATTGTAGCAGGATTTGATTGGCATATTTACGCGCGCCGCTCGAGACCTGAAGGATCACCGGTGATTGCGTTTCCACGCAGGCCACCATGATCGCCTGGATCTGTTCCATGTTGTTGAAATTATAGGCCGGAACCGCGTAACCGCCCTCGAAGGCCTTCTGGAACATTTCTCTCGTATTGACAAACCCAAGCTGTTTGTACGAAATCATTTAAATTCTCCTTTAATGAGATTAAAGACTGCGGACTAGAGACCGCGAATCCAAAGCCATGGCTTCAGTCTGTTGTTTTTGGCCTACGGTCTATTAATAATTCTCGATCCAGATCTCAAAGTCTCCCTGCGGATGATCGCAGACCGGACAACGCTCCGGCGCTTTGGAAGCTTCGACGATGTACCCGCATTCGAGACATTTCCAATAGACCTTGCCGTCTTTTACGAAAAGCTTGTGCTGTTCCAGGGCATTGTGAAGTTTGTTGTAGCGTTCTTCATGGCGCTTTTCGACCATCGCCACATGCTTGAAGGTCCTCGCAACATCCGCAAAACCTTCTTTGTCCGCAACGGCTGAAAAAGAGGGGTAAAGATCCGTCCACTCTTCTTTTTCCCCTAGGGTAGCGTATTTGAGATTATGGAGGGTGTCGTCAAGCGCCACGGGATAGCTCGCGTGGATCTCCACGGGGCTCCCGTTAAGACCGTGCTTGACCAGATGCGTATAAAAAAGCTTGGCGTGTTCTTTTTCATTGTCCGCCGTTTCCTGAAAAATGTTCGAGATCTGGCGATACCCTTCCTTTAAGGCGACTTTGGCGTAGTAGGTGTAGCGCATCCTTGCCTGAGATTCGCCCGCAAACGATTTCATGAGATTTTCCGCTGTCTTACTTCCTTTAAACTCCGTCATAAAGGTCTCCTGGGTTTTTTAAAATACGCTCCCGGAATCGAACTGAGGAGGGCTTTTTTCTGAAAAACAGGGTGTTATTATACCACTCGGCAGGGGACGGTAAAGTAAAAGCTGGAGAACTGGGGAGACGGTAAAGTCTCAGTGGCTTTCGGCAGACGGAACGAGGATGTCCCGGAGAGATTTTTTATGGCGACGGAAAAGCTCAAGATCTTCGCGCGTCGCAACCCATGTCAGCACCTTTCCGCCCTGGGACAATTGGAATTTCAGAAATTCATAACCTTGAAAACTATAACTTCTCAGTACCTCGACGAACTCCCGGGCCATGCGGTCCCAGAAAGAGAGCACGTCTTCATGGATCCCCTGCCCCTTGGAATAAGCCACTTCTTTCGGATTCTGCAAAGAAGCAACGGTATTGAGCAAGAAATACGGCGGGGGTTTCGGTTCGAAATGGACCACGAGTTTGACGCTGGCAAAAGTATTGGAGATCCGTTCATCTTCAGCCGCGATCATCTGAAACCGCCGCGTGAGCTGGCGCGAAAGAAAATCCCCCGTCGTGATGTCCGGTGTCTTGAACTCTTTTTCCCAATTCGGAAGACTCGAGACGACCATGGCGCGCGTGAATGTAAAATCCGGTGTAGCGGCCTTGTCGTCCAAATAAGCCATTGGGATGATCCGCTGTATCTTTTCCGTATCACCTGCGGTCGAAACCTGGAATAAATACTCCATCACCTTAGGTTTCAAACCGGCATCCTTGGGATCCTTGGGACCCACCTGGACCTTGGCATAGACCACGATGTCATGATCCTGGATCGGAATGCTCCTGAGATCCAGGATCGTCCATTTTGCGCGACCTTGTGACGCTATCGAACCGCCGGCATCCGTGAAAAAGAATTCCCCTGCCCATTTGGCTTGAGCGGTATTTTTGAAATAGCGGTCTTGGACATCGCTCACCGTGGCTTCGTTCAGATCCTTGAAAAAGTGCCGCACGGGCCTGTGCCAAAGTGCAGCCCGGTTCATATGAAGGTCATGGATGATGCGTTTGCGGTATTCGCTGCGTGGGATGTCCCAGAACCGTACCCTCTTAAGATCGTCGATCTGTCCGATAAAGGTCAGATTCATGCCGCTTTTCTCGACATCCGTGGCCTGTAAGTAGTAAAAATCGATCTTTTTATCCGTGCTGAGCATGACCCGCGACATGGAAAAAAGAATGTCTTCCACCTTGTCGATGGCCTCTTCCGTCGGCTGGAAAAGACTTTCCATATCCGTTACTTTCCCGCTCATCAGAGCCTCTTTAAGATCGGCTGAAAAAAGTTGATTGAGCGGCAAGAACACCCCGAGAGTGGTTCCCACGAATTCGACTTCGATGTGGGGGATCCCATATTCCTTGAGGGCAATTTCCCGAAGGGCCTCCTTACAACGAGCTTCGGGATAGGTCACGGGTCCGCAACCCGAAAGGACCGCGAGCAAAAAAACACAAGATCCCGCGAAAAATAAATGGGACAGGCCGGTTTTTAAAGAAAACCAACCTGTCCCATTTTTAAAGGTCACTTTCAGGTCCAAGGCTTTAAACCTTCGGCGGTTCTGTGCCCTGCGTCAAAAAGGACCGCCGAGGATTGACCTTGCCGAATTCCGCAAAAACAGCCTCGATCTCATCGTAGTCGAGCTCTTGTTTTGTGAGAAGCTCGTGCGCAAAACGTTCGAAAAGATCCTTTTCCTTCCGGAGAAGCGTTTCGACTTCGGCCAGACAATCCTTGAGGACCTTGTCCACGTCCTGGTTAAGACGTAATTTCAAATCTTCAGAAAGAAGAAGGGCGTTGCCTTCCTTGAAGACCGTATAATCCCCGATCATGCCGGAAGACCCCATGCCGAGCACCCACACCATAAAATGGGCGAGGTTCATGGCTTGCTTGAAATCCGAGGTCACTCCGGTCGTCGTGGTGTTGAACTTGATCTTCTCGGCTGCGTAACCCGCCACGCAGATCTTGATATCGGCAAGCAGGGTTTCGCGGTCCCGGCCGTGCCACTCTTCGATCGAGGTGGGATGAACGACCCCTAATGAAGATTTCCTCGGAATGATCGAGGCCTTAAACACATCGTCGCGCGGGTGCGACAGGTAGGTCACGATCAAGTGGCCCGTTTCGTGATACGCGGTCATCTCGCGCTCGCGGGCATTGATCGTAAGCTTCTGCTTCATCCCAAGCTCGATCCTTTCGATCGCTTCCGAGATATCGCGTAATCCCACAACATCCTTTTTATTACGCGTGGCGATCAAGGCCGATTCCTTGACGATATTCTCAATATCCGCCGGTGATTTATCGATCGCTTTGCGCGCCAGGCGTTTGCAGTCGATCGCCGCTTCGTATTTCACCTTGCTCAAATAATACCGAAAAAGTGATTCGCGCCCTTCGAGACTCGGCTTTTTGATGTACACCTTACGATCAAAACGTCCCGGGCGAAGAAGCGCCGGGTCCAGGATGTCTTCTGCGGCATTCGTCGCTCCGATCACGACGATGTTCTCGGCTTTGTCGCTCAATCCATCCATAGCGACCAAGAGCTGGTTCTGCGTGGTATTGCCCTCCCCACTTCCAAACTGATTGAAAGTCCGCCGTTGCCCCATTGCGTCCAGCTCGTCGATAAAAACGATGCAGCCGCCAAATCCATAGGCCAGCCTTGTTGCTTTCTTGAAAAGCTGCCGCACACGACTAGCCCCTACCCCCACAAAGATCTCATTAAATTCGCTTGCCGCCATGGATAAAAAAGGGAGTCCGGCCTCGGTCGCGATGGCTTTGGCAAGATACGTCTTCCCGCATCCCGGAGGCCCCATCATAAGGATCCCCCGGAGGATCTTGCCACCGATCTTCTTTAAACGGGCGTGGTCCTTAATGAGTTGCACGACTTCCCAACATTCGTCTTTGGCTTCATCGATCCCTATGACGTCCGAGAACTTGACCTTGACATCTTTGACTTTGATATTTTTTTTATCAAGTTTTGAGAATCCGCCCCGGAAGACCATCATGTACATATAAACAAAGATCACGGAATTGATGATGACCATGAGGATCTGAAGCGGCAACTGGGCCAACGTGATATTCCGGTAATAGCTTTCGAGAGAGGCCATACCCCAAACCGACAGGGCGATAAGGAGTACTGCGGCAAAAATAATGGCCGCCTTCACCCAGTGATCCATTAGGAATAATTTCCATCGACGCCATCGATTCATAAAAACCGCCTTTTTTGAGGAAAAGTGAGTACTGCGTTACTACGGATATGACGAGCCCACCGTGCTATCCCCATACTTGTCAATTTCCGTGCAACGGAAAGGAGAACGGTCTTAGTGGGAGTCGCCCCGAAAAAACAGCACAGATTATACCTTTTTTATCACAAAAAAAACACCTGTTTGAATTTCGACACGAATATCATTCTCTTGAGAGAATAACAGTTCGGGACACGTACCACGAACCACGTGGCCCGTGGAACGTGGACCGCGAAAAATTACCACCAGTAATCATCCTCTTTACCGGACGCGGCATTTTCAGTCTTTGGCGCAGCGGCGAGCGGTTCCGCAGTTTGCTCGTCCGGAACTTTTTCCGCTTCCGGTAAAGGTTCTGAGACGGTTTCGCTGGGGGGAACCGCTTGAGGCTCGAAGGATTGCTCCTCCCACCAGCCTGAAGTACCCGTGGATGACGTGGCTCCTTCCGGCACGGTCTCCTGGGAAGAATTCTTTTTTTCTTTCTCAAAGGGAGGATCGATAAAGAAACTTTCCCGAGGATTGTTTTTGACGTTGTACAACAAGGGCCCTTTTTTACCGTCCTTCTCCTCTTCCTTTTTTTGTTCATAAAGGATGGGATTGGTCTGCGTGTCCCGGATGGGATCCTCAGCCCTACGGATTGATCCCATGCTCAGACCCGCGAAGACGCTCAAAAAAATGAAAAACACGGCTCTTTTATTCATACTTAAAGGATACCTTATGCGCACAGAAACTGCAAATCCCCCGGGCGCAACGAGTTGACTCAAGTTAAATGTTACCAGAAACGGGAAAACATGGAATCGTTGACTCATATTAAATGTTACCGAGCCCAAGGAGACATTGTGTATGAGCCCAACCCGAAAAATCAGCTACTTATTCACCCTAGCCCGCCGTT
>JBDRCT010000052.1:0-30000 GCA_043821445.1 Candidatus Omnitrophota bacterium
CGTCCTCAGTGGCGTATCGTGGTCAGTGACGCGAAAATGCCGCGAGATGGACGCTTCATCGAGGAGATCGGATATTACGACGCTCTTCCCAAGGAAGATATTTTCGTCGTAAAGCAGGATCGTTTCGACTATTGGGTGAAGCGGGGTGCCCAGATGAGCGTGGCCCTGAAGAGCCTCGTGCGGCGCGAAAAGAAAAAGACAAAGAAATCCTGACAAATTTCAAAGGAAGAAGTGCCCTTTGGTTCTGGCCATTGATCTGGTAACGCTCTTTCCTGGGTTTTTTAAAAGTCCGCTCAAAGAATCGCTTTTGGAAAAAGCACAAGCAAAGGGGCTTGTGAAGATCCGGACGCATGATCTTCGCGATTGGACGCACGATCGTCATAAAACAGCGGATGATAAGCCCTTTGGCGGCGGAGCAGGGATGGTGATGAAGCCCGAGCCGCTCTTCGAATGCGTGGAAGCGATCGGCCAAAGAGCCTGGGTGGTGCTTCTCGATCCCCAGGGCGAGCCCTTGAGCCAAGCCTTGGCCGCAAAGCTCGCAAAGAAAAAACACCTCGTTCTGATCGCCGGGCACTATGAAGGCGTGGATCAGCGCGTCAAAGACCACTTGATCGACCAGGAAATATCGGTCGGTGATTTTATTACGATGGGTGGAGAGGCGCCGGCGCTTTGCCTGATCGAGGCGGTGACGAGGCTTGTGCCGGGCGTTTTAGGGAACGCGGAATCGATCAAACACGAAAGTTTTCAAACGGGGATGCTGGAGCATTCCCACTACACACGGCCCCGGGAATACCGGGGATGGAAAGTTCCCGATGTGCTCGTATCGGGGGATCATAAAGAGCTTGAGAAGTGGCGAAAAAAAACAACCGAACAGATCACAAGGCGAAAAAGGCCTGATCTTTTAAAATAATTTACACAAACGGGGGAATAGCCAAATGAGTAAAATGGATATCGTAGAAAAAGAAGCCACAGCGAAAAAAACGCCAGAATTCCGCGTAGGCGACACCCTCAAGGTGCATGTCCGTGTCAAGGAAGGCGACAAAACCCGTACTCAGCTTTTCGAGGGCGTCTGCATCCGCAAAAAAGGGAAAGGCGTTCGTGCGAGTTTCACCGTTCTCAAAGAAAGCTACGGGGACAAGGTCGAGAAGATCTTTCCGCTTCATTCGCCCAACGTTGAAAAGGTGACTGTGAGCATGAAAGGCAAAGTCCGCCGCGCAAAGCTGTATTACCTGAAAAATCAATAACACCCTCTCACATCCGGCGCCATGGAGATCGCCCCAAAAGTATCTCGGAAAACGCTTCTTCTGGAGAAGCTACTGGCTTTCGACCGGGAAGAGTCCCTTGCTATGGGCGGGGGATGGATGGCGGGCGTGGATGAGGCCGGACGGGGTCCTTTAGCAGGGCCGGTCGTTGCGGCAGCAGTGATTCTTGTGAGTTCCGAAACTCTCGCCGGTGTCAATGATTCCAAAAAATTGAGCGCCCAACGCCGCGAAGAACTATATATCAAGATTGCCCGATCCTCGATCATCGGCATCGGTTTCGCGGATGAAAAACAAATCGATGTGCTCAATATTTACGAGGCCACACGCGTGGCCATGAAAAAAGCCGTCCTGAACCTTCCGCACACTCCCACGAGCCTCCTGATCGATGGGCCCATGCGCCTGGATCTCGAGCTCGAGCAAAAAGGCGTTATCCATGGCGACGGAAAATCGGCGAGCATCGCCGCGGCATCGATCGTGGCTAAGGTCTTTCGTGACCACTGGATGCAAAAACTCCACGAACTTTATCCCGCCTATGGGTTCCACAGGCACAAAGGCTACGGGACCGCCGAGCACATGCAAGCCCTCAGAGAAAAAGGCCCCTCTGCTGCTCATCGCCGGAGCTTTGCACCGGTGCGAGAAGCAGCGAAGATCTTTCGTCCCCAGAACAGGAAAACGACCGCTGTCCTGGCTACCGTCAATCAAAAGAAAATAAAAGTCGGGGCGGCTTCGTGAGGCTGACGCCCCATCCCGGACCCTTTCGATTGTCTTTGGGGGAGCGCGGCGAAACGGCGGCCTGCGTGTTCCTAAAAGACCACGGATACAAAATCCTCGAAAAGAATTATAAATGCAAGCTCGGAGAGATCGATGTGATTGCCCGGCGGCAGGGAAGGCTCGCGTTCATTGAGATCAAAACGCGAACAAACGCCCAATTCGGAACACCCCAAGAGGCCGTGGATCTTCGGAAACAGGAAAAGATCTTCAAGGTCGCCCAGTGGTATTTAAAAGAAAAGAAAATTTTAAAATTTCCGATCGCGTTCGACGTTGTCGCGATCCTTTGGAGAGAGGGGCAGCCGCCCGAGATGCGCCTGATCGCCGATGCTTTTGAAAAAGAAGACAAACCCTGTTGATTCTCTGCCGCAAAGAGTGCAAAATATAGACCGCACATGTTTTAGGGCCCCGGAGAATTTTAAAACATAAATATTTTGGGCTATGAGCATAAAAACTAGAAAATCATTCATTTTTCTTTGTCTTGGCTTGCTCGCTTTTGCTTGGATCGGATATAGCGAGGAGAAAAAAATCGATTCCTATGCACCCGTTTATACAAAACCCCTTACCACAGAGTCCCTTAAAGATCCCCTTTCCCGCCTGATCGAATTTCCCTTCAAGTTGATTAAATGGCCTCTGGATCAGGGGATCATTTACACCGAGAACCACCGACTTGATAAAAAAACAAAATGGCTCTACGAACAATCCGTCAAGCAAGGGGTCAAGCCTTTGTTTGGATTTGTGGATGTGAGCGCCATCCCCTTTTATGGCGCCGAGATGAACCTTTTGGCCCTTTCGAGACAAAAAGAAAAATTCCCCGATCTTTTTGCTACGACCACGCTCCTTCATTGTCCCGCTATCTTTTTTGCGGTGGGTTCCGAGATCGGAGCGCAGAAGATCGGCGGGACCGGGCTTCACGCCAAAGGAGTTTTTAATTATGATCGCCAGGAAAAAGAACCTTTCTATGGCATCGGTCCGCATACCAGCTTGGGCGATAGCACTTCTTACCGGATGGAAGCGACCCGGGTGGGTACGGTAGCCGGTTATGAATTCTCACCCACGATCGATCTGACGGGTGGCTTTGACTATAAGAAGGTGAATATTTTGAACCGGGCCCATGACGGCAAAGGAGACATAAAAACCATTTTTGCCGGGCAGAACATTCCGGGCACCGGCGGGGACGACCTTTTGGAATATTCCCTGACGCTGGGGCGCGATACTCGCGATAGCAAGGATGAAGCGACCCAAGGGAGTTATCAGAAATTACTTTTTCAATTCACAGACGGCGTCAACGGTTCCTCAGCGCGTTTTTTCAAGTACCAGATCGATGCGGCCAAATACTTTCGTCTCGCGTCCCCGCGGCGCATCCTGGCGGCGCGTCTATTCGCCGAACATAACGAAAAAATTGATCACGGGAACATCCCTTTTTATAACATGGCCAAACTGGGCGGCTCTGGAACCAATGTCCGGGAAAGCGAAACAGCCCGGGCATTTGTTTACAATCGATTCTACGGGGAAAGCGCCTTGCTCTTGAATCTTGAATACCGCTACACCGTCATGGAATATAAAGACTTTAAAGCGAAAGCGGCTTTTTTCTCGGATACGGGAGAAGTTTTTGGCGAGATCCATGAATTTCGGCTGAAAGACCTGCGGGAATCGTACGGCATCGGTCTTTATATCAGTTATGCCAACAACACTCTGCTGAATTTTTCGATAGCCCATGGCAATGAAGGCACGCAATTCTATATTAAGAACAAGCTCGCGTTCTAAGGCGGCACTTATGAATACCCGATGCAGAAAAATCAAACAGGTTCGTCAAGCGCTGGCGCTCGTGATCCTTGGGGGCTGGGTTCTCAGTCTTGCGGGGGCGGCCTCGGCTGCCGAAACGGTAAGATTCAAAGAGAGCGAATCCTCGTTTTATAGCGATCTTTTCGATCAGAATATTTATAACGAAGGCGTTAATCAGCTGGATCTGGGCCGCTGGGGGAGGAAGCTTTTCGGGAAAAGCCTTTCTTCAAAGGATGTGAATATTTTTGATGAAGTGCCGGATTCCGGGTTTTTCCAAAACCGCCAAAGCCGCGAGAGACTCTCTCTGGCAGCTCTTGAAAAAGGATATCAGGAAACCCCGGGACCCGATCTGAGCACGTCTTTGCGCGTCACCGCGGCGGAACAGCGGGGGATCTACCCGCGGTTCTGGGTCAAGGATGCGCGCGGGGATGACTATCTTCTAGAGTTCGACCCTCAGGGGAACATGGAGCTTGTGACAGGAGCCGAGATCATTGCCAGCCGGTTTTATTACGCCCTAGGCTATACCGTGCCGCAGCTCACGATCCTTTTAATCAAACCCGACCAGTTTCAGGTGGCTCCCGAAGCCACCACCTGGGAGGAAACAGGATTTAAAAAGGCACTGAGCCAAAAACGGTTTGAAGAGTACTTGATGGTATTGCCTCAGAATGAGAAAGGCCTTTACCGGGCTTCGGCATGCAAGATCATGAAAGGAAACTACCGCGGGATCTTCAGCTTCGAATCCCGCCGGAAAGACGATCCTGAGGATGTAGTGAACCATCGCGATCGCCGGGAGATACGGACACTCGGAATCTTTGCCTCCTGGCTTAACCATTATGATCTCCGGGAAAGCGACACCCTGGATCTCTCTGTCGAGGAGAACGGGCAGGTCGCGTTCAAGCATTATCTCGCTGATTTCAACGGGGCTCTGGGTTCGATGCAGGAAGGGCCCAAGGCGCCGATGCTTGGCTACGAACACACGATCGATTACAGAGAAACCCTCAAATCGATCCTGGCGCTGGGGTTTCGCGAGAAACCATGGCAGAAAAAATGGCGCCTGGCGAGCGCAACGATCCAAGGATCTCCGGCCGTAGGTTATTTTACAAACGACCTTTTTGATCCGGCGCGATATAAAACAGAATTTCCCTACGAAGCATTCAGGCTCGTGACCCGCGCCGACGGATTCTGGGCCGCAAAACTCCTGATGAGTTTTTCCGACGAAGATATCCGGGCGATGGTCAAGGCCGGGCAATATAGCGACGCAGAAGACGCGGACACTATTGCCAGGACCCTGGTCGAGCGGCGTGACAAGATTGCCCGTTTCTGGCTTTCTTGCGCCAATCCGCTGGATGGATTTTCATTCTCCGGAGGAACATTGTCCTTCAAGGACATGGCCATTGAGTGCGGATTTGCTTCGAAAGAGGGAACGGTCTATCACATAGAAGTGGTCTATGACGGACGGAAGGAAAAGATCGCACAGTCTGAAGCGAAAGAACCCTCCGTCAACATTCAGCCGGAATGGATCCCCGCAAAGGATGAAGCCAAGATCCTTCTTCGCGTGGGGCGCACCTCTTCCAAAAGACTAAGCCCTGCCGTGACAATCCTCTTGAATGCCGACGGCATTCAGGGAGTTCGTCACGAAGATTAAACACACTTCAATGCCTGTTATAGGGTCCGCGACGAATGAGATAAAATCTCCTCTTAGCGAGCTTTCTTGGGAGGCCGGGGTTGTTCCAGGGGAAGCGCGAAGGAAAAAACGCTGCCTTTCCCGTGTTCTGATTCCATCTCGACCTTACCGTGGTGCCGCTCTACGATCCTCTTGGAAATGGCAAGTCCCAATCCTGTGCCGCCCGGGGCGACAAGCTTTGCAGATTCAAGTTGTCCGAATTTTCTAAAAAGTTTCGGAACGTCCTTTTTCTGAATGCCAACCCCCGTGTCTTTGACCGAGACCTTTACTCCCTGGGAATCCGCGGAGGACGTGACCGTGACCGCGCCCTGGAGAGTGAATTTGATGGCATTTTGTAGAAAATTCATGAGAACCTGAACGATCTTGTCATGATCGAGCTCGACTTCCGGAAGGTCCTTTTGAAGGGCCAGATTCAGGATAAGGTTCTTGTTCTCTACCAGGGGACGCATGGATGCCCCCACCTCCTCGATAAGACGGGTCAAGTTTTCTTTTTTCATGTGAAATTCGATCACGCCAGCCTCCAGTTTGTGGAATGCCAGCACATCATTGACAAGGCGCGACAATCGGTCGACACAACGCTTGGAAATGCTCAACACTTCTTTTTGCTCGGGAGTGACCTCTCCCGTAAGGCCCTCAAGCACGATGCTCAAACCCTCTTTCACCGAATGGATCGGTGTGCGGAGCTCGTGGGACACCATTTGGATCAAGTCAGCCTTGATCTCAAGAGATTCCTGATATTTGTGTTCCGTCACGTCTTTTGCGAAACAATAAAAACCGTTGAAATGCTGCCCCTTGTCCACGTTTTTGACCAGGACAACATACTGGTGAAAAATAGAACCATCCTTGCGGATGACCTTAACCTCTGTCTCCGCCTTGCCTGTTTCTAACATTTCGTCGAAAGCTCGCTGAGATTTTTCAGCGTCCTCAGGGCAGATCGTGGTCATACGATCCAGGCCCACCATTTCTTCCGGGGCATATCTCATCATGGCGGCGTAAGATTTATTGACGGATAAGTACCTTTTGTCGGGATCCAGGCGGGCAATGCCGTCGAGGGCGTTCTCCATAGCCAGGGAAAATTCCCGCAGCTGCTGCTCATGTTGGATCCTTTCCGTAATGTCCTCCGAGATGCCGAGGAGGTAAGCAGGCTTTCCATCTGGGCCCGGAACAGGGATCTTTTTGGTATGCAGGATACGAGAGCCCTTTTTTTGCGTGAGGATGGGCTCCTCCGGAATTTC
This sequence comes from Candidatus Omnitrophota bacterium, assembly GCA_043821445.1. Lineage (GTDB taxonomy): Bacteria > Omnitrophota > Omnitrophia > Omnitrophales > Aquincolibacteriaceae > Aquincolibacterium. The sequence continues at coordinate 6,735 of JBDRCT010000052.1, forward strand.
TAAAAGCGTTTTCTCGCGCAGAACCTCCCGGTCTTTTTCGGCAAAAAAATCAGCTTGATCCTTGGGGAAAAACGAATAGTCATTTTTCCCTAAGAGATCCTCGCGCTTATAACCGATCAGATTTTCTCCGGCACGGTTGAAACGAACAAACTTCAGCTCCTTCGCGTCCTTGATGAAGACCATGTTCGGGATGTTATCAATAACGGAGTCCAAGAAATCGTTCGCTTGCCGCAGATCTTTTTCGATCCGGGTACGCTCATCGATCTGCTCGCGAAGCTCCTCATTAGCGAGTTCCAGTTGGCCGGCCTTGCGCTCAAGCTCTAGGGTCCTTTCGGAAACCTTGATCTCCAGGGCCTCATTCATATTTTTTAATTGGCGCAAATAGGCTCCGAGAGTTTTGAGCGTTGGCAAAAACACCAGCGAGCCGATAAGGCCGATGGATAAAAAACTCAAAATGAAAAGGATCTGGCCAAGATGTCTAAGTCGAATGATTTGAACCTCTGTTTCGTCTTGGAAATCTTTGAGGGCCGCGCGCAGTGAGTTAAGGAGGTGTGCACCTTTTTCCCGGAAGGTTACAAGCTGAAGGTTGTCCGGGCGGACTTTGACCGGAGAGCCCATAAGGAATTTTTTTAAAGCCGAAATATATTCCTCCACTTCAGGGTTCAAGGGCGCAGACGAGGAAAAATAAATTTTGCGGATCGTCGAGATCAGAACAAGAGGCAGCTGTGTTTTTTCTGAAATGATGTCATTAGAAGTCGTGTTGAAGACGAGCAGGGCCCGGAGATCTTCATGGACATTTTCCCGGAAGGCCTTACGCTCAAGGACATCGATCGATTGGGCGTACGCGATGGAGAGGAAAGTCGTCTTTTGAACCAGGCCGTATTGCCCTTCCATGAAACCAAGGATCTTTGAGTCGTTCTCGGCGTGACGGACCTGATTGTTCATGATAACAAAGTTTCCGGCTAAAAAGCATACAAGAAAAATAACGGAGAACAAGAATTTGAGGTTTATGGAAAGGAGGACCGGGTCTTGCCAGGGCTCATGGGGCTTTTCGCCCAGAGCCCCTTTCTTGGTGCGGCTCATGCGGGCATTCCAAGATAATAACCCTGGCCGTACTTGACCCCAACCTCCTTGAGGCGGTCGAAGTCTTCCTTGGTTTCAATGCCCTCAGCGATCACCTCAGCGCCAAGGTCTTCGGCGACCTTGAGAATGCGCCGTAGGGATCGTTCGACATGAAGGTCTTGGGCGATCCCGCGGACATATCTTTTGTCCAGCTTGATCACATCCGGCTCGAGAAGAATAAGACTTTCCAGGCACGTGTTGCCAAACCCTACGTCATCTACGGCGACCAAAACTCCGCAACGTTTAAACTCCTCCACCGGGACGATCAGATGCGAAGAATCTCCGAGGATCTGCTGCTCGCTGATCTCAAGGCAGTAGCTTTGGGCCGGGCAATTTTCCGACAATCTCTCGACAAACTCTTCCGCAGCGATGTCAATGATCGTGGCGGGGAAAAGATTGATATGGCGATGCATTTTGGGCGGAAGGTCGGTGGCTGCTGAGACGCAGGAACGGAAACAATGATGGTCTACCAGGGGCAGGATGTTGTTTTCCCTAGCTACACGGAAGAAGTCGTCCGGCATGCAGACATCGTCATTCCGAAACCGGGAAAGGAACTCATAGCCGACAAGGGACTGGTCCGTGAGGCACAAAATGGGCTGCCTGAGTGCGAAAAAGTCGTGGCCCTGTCGCAGCAGCTCTGCCATGTATCCGGGAGACAGGCTCTGGATGGATTCTTCCGGCTCAGAGAGAAGAGGATAAGAGATCCTGTTTTTCCCCTCGTTTTTGCTTTGTCTCAGAAAAGGGTCTGAAATTGCGAGGAGGTCGTCGACTGAAGTCGTATGGGCCGGTACTTTTGTGAGGCCAAAGCTTGCGGTGATCCGGAGGGATTCTTTTTCGGAGATCACGAGCGTGGTGTTTGAAATGACGGACCGGAGCCGCTCGGCAAGATAAAGTCCTTCCTTAAAAGGCGTGTTTGGAAGCAACAGCATAAATTCATCTCCGCCGATTCTGGCCACATGGTCCGAGCCACGCACGGACCCCTGGATTTTTTTGGCGATTTCCTTGAGAAGAACATCCCCTACGGGATGGCCCAGGGAATTATTGATCTTTTTAAAATCATCGATATCAAGAAAAAGAACCATGAGCTTTCCGCCTTCACGGGAAAGGATCTGGGTTTCTCGTCGGAGGGCTTGATGGAGGCCGCGGCGGTTATACAGTTCGGTAAGCGGGTCCAGAAGGGCCATCGTTTCAAGACGCAGGTTCGATTCCCGCAGCCGTTCGGTGACCGATGCCAGTTTTTCCTTGATGTGGTGGCGATCCACTGCGTGGTGAAGGACGCGGAGAAGAAGCCTGGAATTGATCTCGCCCTTGACCAGATAATCTTCCGCTCCCTTACGCACGGCGTCGATCGCGAGACCGTCATCGTCCAAGCCGCTCATGATCACAATAGGCGTGTGCCGGGCCTGCGAACGAATCGTAGTGAATGTCCGGATGCCCGAGGAATCCGGGAGCATCAAGTCCAGGAGGATCAGATCCCAGTCTTTTCCGGCTAATGCTTCCAGGGCTTGATGCAAAGTAGGGAGGCAAGTGATTTCAAGACGCGGATTCTTTTCTTTACCGAGGCGGATTCTTAGGATATTCGCGAATTCCTGGTCATCTTCGACGAGGAGGACCTTCAAGTCGGGCCGTGCGAGCTTTTCCTGGTCCATCTCTAAGACCTCTTTTCCGAGCGGGGATCCCTTCCCGGGAATTCTCTGTTTTTAGCGTTTAAGAATCCGGAAGAATTTTTTTGATCACCTCGAAAAGATCGCTGAATTCATAAGGTTTAGTCAAATAAGCGTCGGCGCCGATGACCTTGCCAAGGATTTTATCAACCATCGAATCTTTGCCTGTCAACATGATGATGGGGATCTTTATGAGTTTTTCATCGAAACTTTCGCGGAGCGCTTTACAAACCTCTTCGCCGGGAAGTTGGGGGATCATAAGATCAAGGATGATAAGGTCAGGGACCGTCTCCGTTGCCTCTTTGAGGCCAGTCATGCCGTCGAAGGCCGTGGAAACTGTAAATCCCAGGTTTTCTAGGCGCAGGCTCAGGAATTTACTGGCGCTATACTCGTCCTCGATGACAAGGACTCTTTTTTTCTTGAGGGGAACTTTTTCCGCAGGAGCGACTTTTTCCATTGGTGCTTTCATTTTAAAGTGCAAGACTTTTGTTCCCATCGCCAAGCCCCTTTTAAAACTACAGGTGAGCAAGCCATGGACCAATTTCTCGAGCAGGCACCCTAGTAATTCAACAGCAGACTTTCTTAAACTCTAACAGAAGTATATCTGGTGAATAGGAAAAAAGCAAATGCGAATGTTTTATTAAGACATTTTTTGCTTTATCAAATACTATAAAGCTCTATCTTGCTTTATCGCTTGGGCCATTGAAGTGCAAGCCCCGAGCGAGAATAACCTCGGCGATCGTTACCGAAAATCTGAGGATCTTATGTAATAAGCCAATAAAGTTCTTATGGGGCCATCTTGATGAGTTTGCGGCCCGGAGGGTCTTGCTTTTCAAATTTTTCGATATCTTCGAAGCGGCAGGACTTCTCGGTAGGAAACCCTTATTTAGATTTAGAAGAGGTTTTGATCTCTCGCATAATTTTATAATTCACCAATCTGTTCAACAGTGTAAATTCAGGGCAAAAGTTAAATTTTCTGTATTTCCAATGCAATGGGGCCAAAACGATCAAAATTCCAGCAAGCATCCTTAGTAAAATATTGCTCTGGACTTTATCAAGGGTTTTGCCGTCAATGAAATAGGTGAGTAAGGTCCAATTTAGACAAACTTTTCTCGTCTCCGGAGGAATCCAGGAAGCCTGTTCTCGTTCCCAGCGCACATGGGCCCACTCTTTCAGGCTGCTTGGAGGCGAAACACCGTATTGCCTTACAAGGATTTCGTGAAATTCGGTACCCGGATAGGGCGTAAAGAGGTGAAAGCTTGAAAAATACGCTTTGGGATCCATCCGCACGATATGATCGGCCAACTCTATGGTTTCAGAGATTTCATCTATGCCTTCCGTGGGATACCCTACCATGAAATTATAATGAGCGATGATTTTTGATCTAGCAAACCTGTCTATAATGCTCTTGATTTGTTTGATTGTTATATTTTTTTTAAGGTAGAATAACGGCCGAGGGTTGGCGAACGGATTATAACGGCTACCGGCTGCATCATTCATTGGAGGGCCTGACGATCCATGAGTTCATTGGCAAAACGAAGCATTTTTAACAACCTCAAACACCGCGGCCCTCAATTTTGAAGCGGTGCAGCCAAAGGAACAAGGTTGGGCCGATGTCGGATGGACCTCGCTGTAAATGAATAAAACTATTTAAATAGCGGATATCGAAATATTTATGAATAAGACATGGAAATACATTGTGATGTTGTTGGGTATCTTTTTGTTTCACCTCGTTGCCAATTATCAGGTGCTCACCCAAAGTCAGATCCCCCATATTAACGATGAACAAAACAGAATCATTCATGGCTTCAAAGGCTATGAAGCATTCTTCTTGAAATCAGATATTAGTCTTCAACAAAAAATTATTTTGATTACTCAACTTGACAAAAGCCAGGCGCATCCCCCCCTCTTTGAGATGATGGAAATTCTTTCCTGGAAAATTCTGAGCATGATAAAACGAATGGATGTTGAGCTCATGATCTTGACAACCAATGCTTTTTTTCTTGCCCTTTTGCTTTTGAGCGTCTTTGGAATCGGGACCCTTCTTTGTAGCAGGGGTGTAGGTCTGTTGGCCGCCCTGCTGACATCTTTTTTCCCTTCGATATTCGGATTATCAAGAACCGCCATGCTGGATTTCCCGCTTACTTGCATGGTGGCGTTAAGTTTTTTTGTATTGTTAAAAACGCACGGGTTTACCTCCAGAGTCTATAGCATGCTTTTTGGCGCGGTCGCTGGTTTATCTGTGCTCACCAAAGAAGCCGCCGCGCTTTTCCTGATAGCGCCCACAAGCTACTACGTCATAAAAGCATACCTCGTGGGACACAAGCGACAGGCGGTTCTTAACATGTTGATGGCATTACTATGTTTTTTCTTCGTGGCCGGGATGATTTATCTTCGACCGGACAATTTTCAGGCCTATGGTCTCTACGCAAGAAAAATAGCTATTCAAGGATTCGGGGCCAATAATGCTTTTTATTATTTGGAGGTGCTGCCGGATCTTGTTGGGCCGTGGCTCCTGCTCCCGAGCATTTCATTACTCGTCTATTATTCCATCGATTACTTCATTGATTTTAAAAAAAAAGATGGGTTCCTTCTCGTCTGGTGTTTAATCCCTATTTTATGTTTTAGCTTTTCACCGAATAGAGTGATGCGATTTATGCTTCCTATCATGCCCGCCTTCGCATTGATTCTTGCTAAAGAAGCCTTGGCGAGCCCTTGGCCAAAGAGGGTGAGGCGTGCCTGCGGTTTGGCTCTCGCGGTGCTTTCGGTTACGCAGTACGGGTTTTACCACGCAGGATATTTAAAAGGGGCGAACTGGACCGAATTCTTTTCAGAAAAGGGATTATTGTCTATCACACGACAAGGCGGCTATTTGCGGGCGGTATCGGATTTGTTTGACGTTTTTAAAAATGAAGCAACTCAACCCAGGAGGAGAAGAATCCTTCTTTTATTCAACGGGGGGGAAATCCAGGGCCCCCTAGCGATAAAATTGATGATAGCGCACTTGGATTTCAAGGTGGGCAACCCTTTAGCAACGGATGCGTCTGACTTAACGGCGGCGTCTCGCACGCGCTGTTTAGAGGAGATGCTGAGCGCGGATTACGTGCTGGATCTGGAAGGGGGTACCGAAAGAAATCACGGGGCAGTCTCAAGACAACTCGAAGACTGCCTTAATGAAAATTTTTCCGAGCACAGAGACGATTTTAAAAAGATCACCGAGGGGATCGTATACGACAATGCCCTTATCTATGTCTACAAAAGGATCCGCCGGTAAATGTTTGATTTCCTGAGAAGGCCGGATTATCTTTAGCTTCGCCTGGTTCGTTCGGTGGTATTATCAAAGGGGTAAAGCCAGACATGTCGGGTGGACCTTGCTGTAAATGAATAAAACTATTTAAATAACGGATATCGAAATATTGATGAATAAGACGGGAAAATACGTCGGAATGCTGCTAGCTATCTTTCTGTTTCACCTTGTTGCCAATTATCAGATGCTTACAAAAAGTCAGATCCCCCATGCCTTCGATGAAGTCGGCAGGATCATACAGGGCTTCTCAAATTACGAAACGTTATTTCTGAGATCAGATATCAGCGTTCAACAAAAAATTATTTCAATAACGAAACTTAAAGCAACCCAACATCCCCAGTTTTTTGAAACGATGGAAGCTTTTGCTTGGAAAATTTTGAGCATGATAAAACGAATGGATGTCGAACTCATGATCTTGACGGTCAACGCTTTTTTTCTCGCCATCTTGCTTTTAAGCATCTTCGGGATCGGGACCATCCTTTATAACAGGAATGTGGGCCTCTTAGCCGCTCTCCTGACATCTTTTTTCCCTTCAATGTTTGGATTTTCGAGAACTGCCATGCTTGATTTCCCGCTTGCCTGCATGGTAACGTTAAGTTTTTTCTTGCTGTTAAAAACGAACGGGTTTACTTCCGGAGTCTATAGCATGTTATTCGGCGCAGTTGCCGGTTTATCGATGCTCACCAAAGAAACGGCCATTCTTTTCCTGATAGCGCCCACAAGCTATTATTTCATGAAGACGTGCCTCGCGGGACACAAGCGACAGGTGATCTTTAATATGTTGACGGCGTTGCTATGTTTTTTCTTCGTGGCCGGAACGGCCTATTTTCATCCTGATAATTTTCAAATATATGATTTCTTCGTAAAAAAAATAATTATGAAGGCAGGCGAAGGGGGCAATTCCCGGTATGTTTTTTATTATTTGCAGGCGTTGCCGGATCTTGTTGGGCCGTGGTTTTTGATCTCGGGCATTCCATTGCTCATTCATTATTTCATCCGTCTTAAAAAACAGGATGGGTTCCTGTCCCTCTGGTGTTTGATCCCCATCCTGTTGTTTAGCTTTTCACTTAATCAGTCGATGCGATTCATTCTTCCTATCACGCCCGCCCTTGCCTTGATTCTTGCAAGGGAAGCCTTGGTGAACACTTGGTCCAAGGGTGTGAGGCGTGCCTGCGTTTTGGTTCTCGCAGTGCTTTCGGCTACGCAATACGGGTTTTACCAGGCAGGGCATTTCGGAAACATGGAAGAACTTTCAAGTCGCCTGGAAAGGGGGATACTATCTGCGGTTCGGCAAGAGGAGTGCTTACGAGTGGCGTCGAAATTATTCGACATTTTTAAGAACGAAGCACCCCATTTTGAAAACAGGAAAATCCTTTTTTTACTTCATGGCGGAGAAGTCTCGGGCTCTCTCGAGATACAAATAGCGATGGCGCACTTGAATTTTCAGGTGGAGACCCCCTTGTTTTTGGACACGATCGCCGTCTCGGCGGCATCTCCTACGCTCTGTTCAGAGGAGATGCTGGGCGCAGATTATGTGGTGGTTCTGGAGGGAGTGGACAAAAGAGAGCCCAATCCAGACGCAAAGCAACTCGGAGACTGTCTCGATAAAAATTTTTCCGAGCACAGAAACGATTTTAAAAAGATCACCGAAGGGATCGCGTACAATCATTCTCTCATCTATGTCTACGAGAGGATCCGCCGATAAATGTTTGATTTCATGAGAAAGTTGGATTATTTATTGATCCGCCTGGCTCTTTGGGCAGTACATCCAAAGGAAAAAGGAAAAGATGCAAGATCTCAATGCATCCAAAAGATCCTTTGTGTCAAGCTTTGGGGTTTAGGCAATCTGGTGGTCATTGATCCATTGCTCTACAAGATCAAAGAAAAATTTCCGGACAGCCACATGACCTTTCTAACGTTTGATGCCAACAAAGGATTTTTTGAAAGAAATAAGGCAGTCGATCGAATTATATATCTTAAGCTCACGACCAATATTTTTTATATCATAAAAAAGATCATAAAATTAACGAAAGAGGCCAGGGAACAAAGGATCGATCTCGTGATCAATTTTGAGACTTTTAATCATGCTTCCGCCCTCTTTTCTTACCTGACCCGGGCTCCCCTGAGGATTGGGCCCAGCGGCCCCTATGAGAAAGACTTTTACACACATCCCATCGACGATAAAAAAAACGAACATATCTCAGAAATTTTTTTTAGTCGCCTAAAACCCCTGGGAATCAATTCGTTCTATCAGTACCACTCTTTTTCTTCACAGGAGAACGATAGGGATAAGATCGGATCGATCTTGAAAGGTTACAATATAAATGAGTTCATTTGCATTCACCCCGGTACGAGCACCAATTTTCTTGGTAAGAGATGGCCGAAGGGGTATTTTGCCGCATTGACGGATATGTTGATCAGCGCGTATGACATCCCGGTGTTTTTCACAGGTACACGGAAGGAACAGAGCGTAGTGAGGAGGATCATGGCTCGAGTTTTCCATAAGGAAAAGGTTTTTGACCTCACGGGGAGGCTGACAATATGGGAATTTGCGGAACTGTTGAAAAAAAGCCGCCTGTTCATTGCCAACGATACCGGTCCCGTCCATCTTGCTGCCAGCCTCGGTGTTAATATAGCGGCCATCTATGGTCCTACCACGCCGCAGAGGTTCGGCCCCTTGAACCACAACAGTGTCGTTTTCTATCAGCGCCGTCCCTGCAGTCCTTGCGTGGGCGTTGATTATGTTAATAAACGATGTCGTCAAAACTTTAAGTGCTTGGATTTTTCCTCTCAAGCGATCTTCGACGGAATCTCGGAGAAATTTTTTAATGCGCAAAAAAATTAATCTGATCCAGTGCATTGCAGCCTCCAACTTCCGGAGACTTTCCTCGCCGTATAAAGCGACCTTCATCCTGACCTATCGTTGCAATTTAAGATGTGAGATCTGCAGGATCTGGGAGCATCCCCCTTCCAAAGAAATGGGGGCCCTGGAGATCGGGAAGGTCTTTAAGAGCCTCAAAAACTTGAGCTGGATCGATTTGTCGGGAGGCGAAATCACCCTTCGGAATGATGTCGTCGAGGTTGTCAGGACCATTATAAAAAATTCAAGCAAACTGCTGGTTTTTCACATCTCGACGAATGGACAACGTCCGGAACGAACGGAACTGATAGCGGATGAAATCTTAAAAGGCGGCCTTCTACCAGTGATCAATGTCAGCATCGATGGTCCGCAGGAGCTTAATGACCGCTTACGGGGTGCGAGGGGTGCTTTTGCCAACAGCGTGGAAACGTTTTTAAGGTTAAAAAAAATGCGTTTGGGACACTGCTACCTGAGTTGCACGCTGTCGCGGCATAATATGGAGCACATTGAGCAGCTGCTTCGGGAGTTAGAGAAAGAAGTCTCGGGTTTCAGCCATTCCGATATTCACTTTAATTTATTTCATACCTCCGCGCATTATTATAAAAATAACACTGCAAGCAGTTCCGAAAAAGCAGATCCCGCCATCATTAAAAAATATCTTTCCCTCTCCAGAAAGGGACATTTCCTGAAGTTTTTTTTGGAAAACGAATATCTTAAAGGAGTGTCCAAATTTTTGTCGGGAGACAGATTCCCTAAGAAATGTCAGGCGCTGAATGCGACCTGCTTCATCGATCCTTCGGGTACCGTTTATCCATGTGGGATTTATGATGAACCCGTAGGATTTCTCTCAAATTATGATTACGACATGGATCAATTGTGGGACCAGCCGGATGTTCTTAAGGTCAGGAAAAAAATAGAGCAAAGGCATTGTTCGGGATGCTGGAGCCCCTGCGAGGCTTATCCCGCGATCCTGGGCGGCCTCATGAGGCGTTCGAAGAATGGGCAACCCTTCCTGTCTCAATAGACTTTTTATCTTGGGCGGACGCTTTAGAGGGTGAATAAAAGAGCCATACTTATCGGGGGGAGCGAATGCTTCCGGAGTTTTCGTGACGACGGGAACGGAGGCTTCTGTGGACACGATGAAAACAAATCAACCCATCATGACCTTTGTGCTGGATCAAAAAGGACTGATGTATAACCTTAATTTAGAAGTGGGGAAGATCAATAAGATCGTAAAATGATCAGGGTTTAAAACCGGAGAAAGATTAACGAAAGGGCAAGTTATGACAAAGAAATCTATTGCCGACAAGGAATATTCCAAAAGAGATCTTGAAAAAATACGAAAGCGGGCAAGCGAGATCTGGAAGAGGAAATGCCAATCGCTCAACACCGCGCTTGATGACTGGCTTCAGGCGGAGCGGGAACTCTTGGCGGCCACCGGGGCTACGGGAAAAAGCTCCGACCAGTATACGGATGAGGAGATCGCTAAAATAAAAGAACGGGCACAGGCGATCCGGGGAGAAAAGATCAAATCCCTGCGCACAGCATTTGACGACTGGATCGAAGCGGAGCAAGAGATCAAAGAGGAATTAAAGAAAAAGATCGATCTTCATGATCTTTTTGACCTCTGGTTCGGCAAAGTATCTTCCCGCATTGCCGCAGTGCTGGAAAAAGACGGTGCAATCCAGACGGGTGCGTTTAATGATGTTTTGGAACGGCAGTATGTTGAATTAATGGCAGAGTGCATGAGGTAATGGCCCAGCCCTCCGAAAACCGAGTCAGTTGTTATAATAGACTTCCGGCAACGGAAAGGACAAGGTCAGGACGATGTCATTCATGAAAAAATCAATTCAAACACTGTTTTTATTTTGTTTGTTTCTATCGATTTTAGAGGTCGGATCGCGAGCATTGCTTGGTATAAAGTCAATCGATCGTATCGTGCGTCAAGGTCATGGCAGCGCGATAAGAAGATGGAAATGGACGGAAAGACATCAACATGGGATGCCACCCGCAGTTCCTTATGATCGATATGATCCAACCAAAGGATGGGAATTGAAACCGAACATATCGAGCAGGGGTACTTGGGGGGACAATCAAGTTCTTCACTCCAACTCCAGGGGGATCAGGGGCCAGGCCGAGCATTCATACATCAAGAATAAGGGGAGGTTACGCATATTATGTTTGGGAGACTCGTTCACGTTCGGAGAAGGAGTAAGTGACAGCGAAACGTATCCGCACTACTTACAACAGATGTTACCTGATGCGGAAGTGATCAATATGGGCGTGCATGGATATGGGCATGATCAGATGCTGATCTATTTGAAAGAAGAGGGTGTTAAGTATCAACCGGACATTGTTATTTTGGGCTTTTTATCCCAAGATAGCGATAGGAATATGATGACGTTTGGCGATTATGCAAAACCGCGATTTAAATTAGCAGATCATAGACTTAAGTTGTGTAATGTTCCCGTTCCTTCCCCGGACATGACATTAAGACAGGGACCATGGAGGTCAAAGTTTTTGGATTTGCTAAGTCTTTTGCAGGAGTACATTTCTGATCGGACCGGGGCGTATGCTAAAGAAAGAGAAGCGGTTACGAATGCCATCTTAAAAGAGATGGCGACCACAACGGAGGGGATCGGCGCAGTGCCGATCTTTGCCTATCTCGATCATGTGCGCGACAAAGAATCTGATTTTGGTGCAATCGAGGATGAGAAGATTTTCCTTGATAAGTGTGAGGATCTCTCCGTGAAATGTGTTTTCTTAAGGCAGGGCGTCTATTCTGCAAGACTGTCGGGCATAAAAATCAAAGACAAAGCTCATTTTGATCCGAAAACCAATCAGTTGGTCGCTTTAGGAATAAAAGAGTATTTGCTGAGGAATGGTCTTCTTGACAGGAAATCACAGGGCGATGCTCTCATTTCTTGAATAAAAAAGAGATCCTTTCCCGAAGAAGTAGCCACCATGAGGAGAGGTTAGCAGCCATCGGCTGTACCTCAGCGTAAGGCCCCCAAATCCAGCAAAAGCATTACCCATACCACTGCCGGTCCAGGCTTCGATATTGAATGGCTTCCGCAATGTGTTCGGATTGGATCAGTTCGCATCCTGCCAAATCCGAGATTGTTCGGGCGATTTTTAGGACCTTGTAATAGGCCCTCGCCGATAAGTGCAGTTCCTTCATTGCCATCTCGATGAGTTTGCGGCCCTGGAGGTCGGGCGTGGCGAATTCTTTAATGTCTTTAGGCGACATCTGAGAATTCGTTTTGTAAGACCTCATGCGATAGCGCGATCTTTGGACCTTCCGGCACTCACAGACCCGTTCCCGGATCGTTGCCGAGCTTTCTGCAGGCTCCTGGCTTATAAGCGTCTGAAAGGACAATGCCGGCACTTCGATGTGAATATCGATCCTATCCAGGACAGGTCCCGAGATCTTGGATTGATATTTATGGATCTGTCCAAGCGAACACCGGCACGTTTTCCGCGTATCGCCCAGGTAGCCGCATGGACAGGGATTCATGGCTGCGGCGAGCAGGAAGTTAGCCGGAAAAGTAATTTGGCTTTTGGCTCGCGAGATCGTGATGCAGCCATCCTCAAGCGGACCGCGAAGAGTTTCTAGCGCGTCACGGCGGAATTCCGGGAGTTCATCCAAGAAAAGAACGCCTCCGTGCGAGAGGGACATCTCCCCGGGTCTGGGGGAAGTTCCGCCTCCCGTCAAGGCAATGGCGGAGGCTGTGTAATGGGGCGAGCGAAAAGGTCTCTCGGAAACGAGACAGTTTCCCTGTGGGATCAGGCCCGCCACGCTGTGGATCTTTGTGATTTCCAGAGCCTCATCGAAGTCCATGGGAGGGAGGAGACTCGGGATACGCTTGGCAAGCATGGTCTTTCCACTTCCGGGCGGACCCATGAAAAGAATCTTATGATGCCCAGCGACCGCGATCTCCAGAGCTCGTTTAGCCGCCTGCTGGCCGCGGATTTCAGAAAAATCAGGCAAGTTCTGGGAGGGGACCCTGTTCTTATAAGGAATGTTTTTGAGCGGCCCGATCTCTCGCTCGCCAAGCAGGAAATCAACGGTCTCTTTGAGACTTTTGACAGGATAGACCGTCGCGGTTTTGGCTAGCGCCGCCTCTTCTCCATTTTCGGCCGGGAGGACAAACGAAGAATTCTTAAGTCCCGTGGTGATGGAGATGACGCCTCTCATGGGACGCAGGGTCCCGTCGAGAGCCAATTCCCCAAGAAAAATATGGCCGGCAAGCTTTTCGGGGGGAATAATGCCGTGACAGGCCAGGATCCCCATGGCGATGGGGAAGTCGAATGCGGCGCCTTCTTTCTTGATATCCGCGGGTGCGAGACTGATCGTGATCTTATCTGGCGGGACGTGAAAGCCGCTGTTTTTGAGCGCGGTACGGACTCTCTCCCGGGCTTCTTTGATGCTTGCATCCGGGAGGCCCACCAGGACCAGTTGAGGAAGGCCGCTCGTGATATCGATTTCGATATCTACGGGAAAGGCATGGATGCCCAAGGCGAAGGCGCTTTTGATGCGTATCATAAGAACGTGAACTCCTTTTTCGTTTCAAGCGCCGTTCCCCATATGATTTTATGGGTTAACGGCGCTAGCCCCAATTCTCAGCTATTTCCTTGATTGGAAATTAGGGCAAGAAACAAACTTGCTTTTTAAGTGGGCTAAACTTATAATAACTCGCTCTTTGGACGATTCAATGACCTGAAATACTGTAAAATTATATTTATTATAATTATATAGCATAAAAGAGAAAGGTGTCAACTCTTTTCTCGCCTTTCCCAAGGAGCCTATGATTGTAATCCCAATCCCTCCATTTCACAGTGGAAAGGCTTTTGTCGCAGTTTTTTCGAGTTGGTTTATAGCTCAGACCCTTAAGGTGATTTTGGGGGGAGCAAGCAAAAAAAAATTCGACGTTCGTTGGCTTTTTGATACAGGAGGAATGCCAAGCGCACATTCGGCGACCGTGGCAAGCCTTGCGACAGTGGTGGGCCTTTACTATGGTTTTAATAGCATTCCATTCCTGATGGGACTGATACTGTGTCTCATTACGATGTTCGACGCTGCTGGAGTTCGCCGGCATCTGGGATGGCAAGGCAAGATCCTCAATGAGATCGTGGACGAATTTTATTTAAAAGGCGCTGTTCCAGAAAAACGTCTCAAGGAACTTCTTGGCCATACGCCGGTCGAAGTGATCGCGGGAGCTTTTTTGGGGATTGTGATCGCTTTTCTTTTTTGCAAATAAAAAGGTCGTCGTGAAAAAAAATAGCTTTTTAATCGTTTTAATCTTTGCAGCGTTTCTTGTGCCGACCACGGTTTTTGCGACCGAAGCTGATGTTAAGAATGCAACGGGCGGGATACCGGCTACGATGGAAACTCCTTCCCGAGCCTCATCCGTGGGGGAGCTTACAAAAACTGACCAGGATACTTTTAAACAAGATATTCCCGTTACGAATGAAGTTAAAGCCGCTCCGATCGCCACTGTTTCCACCACCGAAAAAGAAAGCAGCGCGGCTTCTGACATAAAAGCTGAAATCTCCGTTTCGAAAGCCTCCGCCGGGATTCTCACGGGAAAAGTTGCTGAAGCCCCGGCAAAGAAAGAAATTGCTTCGACACTGAACACGGCAGACATGCAGCGGCGCTGGAAGGTGCTCTTTTCCAAGGAAATAGCCCCCGACAGCATCGCCTATACGGTAAAAGCTGGCGACACTCTTTATGTGCTTGCGAAGAAGAATCATACGACCGTGGATTTCATTAAGAAGATCAATGATCTCAAAAGCGATAACATCTACCCCAAGATGAAGCTCAAGATCCATACGGCGCCCTTTTTAATTCGGATAGATAAATCCAAAAACATGCTGGTTCTTTATTCGAATGACGGGGCGGTGAAAAAATATTCCGTTGCAACAGGCAAAAAGAACTGCACACCGGCAGGTGAGTTCAAGATCACAGACAAACTGGTTCACCCGACCTGGTTCAAGACAGGGGCCATTCTTCCTCCGGGAAGTCCGGAGAACGCCCTGGGGACGCGCTGGATGGGTTTTGATAAGCCAGCCTATGGGATCCACGGGACGATCGAGCCTAAGAGTATCGGCACCCAGGCTTCCGAGGGCTGCATCCGCATGTTCAACGCAGACGTCGAAGAACTTTATAGTATCATACCGGTCGGCACCAAGGTCATCATTCAGGATTAGTCCCAATCCTTATCCATTGAAGCGAAACAGAAACTAGGGTAATCCTAACTACCATCAGTTAAGAGAAGATAAAAGTCAGGATCGTTCCGGAAAAGATCATTATGATGTTTAAAAAAACGAAGAAAAAAAGATCCAACAACAAAACAGCGCCCCAACCCACCGAGGCCAAAGAAAAGATCAAGCTCGGTACGCGCGATATTTTTGATACCTGTCTTTCCTTTGAGCGGCCCGTCGTTGAGATGGAAAGAAAGATCAATGAGCTTCGTAAGATCAATCACGACGGCATTGACCTTTCTGTTGAGATCAAAAGCGCGGAAAAAAAACTTGAGAAGGCCATTCAAGATATCTTCAATCACCTGACGCCCTGGCAACGCGTGCAGGTTGCGCGCCATCCTCTTCGCCCGTACACGCTTGATTACGTGAACTATTTGACCTCTGATTTTCTCGAGATCCACGGGGACCGGCGCTTCAGTGACGACCGGGCCATTGTGACAGGGATCGCAAAATGGGAGGGCAGGGAGCCGGTCTGTATCATCGGACATCAGAAAGGACGTGATACCAAAGAGAATTTGATGCGCAGTTTCGGAAGCGCCCATCCCGAGGGCTATCGAAAAGCCATGCGCGTGATGGAGCTTGCGGAAAAGCATAACCTTCCGATCCTGTGTTTTATTGATACCCCGGGTGCTTATCCGGGTATCGGAGCCGAAGAGCGCGGCCAGGCCGAGGCCATTGCTTACAACCTTAGGGCGATGGGGGAGCTCAAGGTCCCTATTATCTGCATCGTGATCGGCGAAGGCGGGAGCGGCGGCGCCTTGGGAATTGGAGTCGGAGATAGGATTTTTGTGATGGAGAACGCTTATTATTCCGTCATTTCTCCGGAAGGCTGCGCTGCGATCCTATGGAAAGAACCGACACGGGCGCCGGACGCCGCGGCCGCTTTGAAATTGACCGGTCCGGACCTGCTCGAACTTGGCGTGATCGATGGAGTGATCCCGGAACCGCTGGGTGGCGCTCACCGCGATTTCAACATGGCTGCAGAAAATCTCCGCAAAACGGTCAACAAAACATTGGAAGAATTGAAAAAGATTCCACGAAAAGATCTGCCAGAAATGCGTTATCAGAAATTCCGCAAAATGGGTATTTTTAGCGAGAAGTAGATTTTAATCGAGAGTTCTTTCCCTCCGGCGTTGGGCTCGATTCGTCCCTTGGAACTGCTTTTTCAGGCTTATCACTCGCTCTAGGATTCTCTTTTCTGGCAGAACTTTCTTCAAAGTGTTTTCCGGAATGTCTAGTAAAGCGACCTCATTGACACGATCGACATGTTCCGGGAAACGTTGCGCGAGCTCACAGGTCGGAACACCCTGCCGGTATTTTAAATCGAACAATTTCTCATAAAGCGTCATCGTTTTCTCCCAAGAACTTTAAGGCGTCGCAGAATCTTTTGCTGGAATTATCGGCATGGGCGCATATTTTCTAAAAAATAATACTAGGATATGTCTATATATAGCATTCTTACTCGAAAACACCCCTATTAGTTGTGGATTATTAAAAATCTTTTATTTTTCTATTGACGAGATTTTAAATGTTATATATTGTAAAGTATAAAATGTAAATTACATTTTATAAAATTATGAGACCAATCATAATGATACTCATGGCGGGATTTCTAGCAGGATGTGCGACAGGACCGCGATCCTCCCTGGTTTCAGGCGACCGCGAGGAAGTGCTTTCGCAGGCCGAAAAATTTTATAACAATCATGAATATTACAATGCCCGCCGTGCTGCCCAACAAGTCCTTGCCGAAGAGCCTCAAAATCCACGGGCCATGAAACTCATGGCAAACATTCTCGACAAGGAGATCGAACGCCAGAAAGAGCACTTTTTGCCGCAGGCCATCGATGAAATGAACGCAGGCGATAAACAAGATCAGATCAAGACCTGGCTTGAGCGGAGTCGAGCTCTTTTTAATGCCAACCAGTACGATCTGGCGCTTTTTGCCGCGGAAAAGGTTTTTCTTTATGATGCAAACGATAACACCGCCTCTGAACTGATCGATCAGATCAAAGCAAAAGCCCTCAAAGAAGGCAAAGCCGACACACTCTTCATCCATAAAATGTATAAAAATGAAATTACGGATCGCCTGGAACAATACCGCACACAGGCGGAGGATCTTGCGGCTCGCGGGCAACTAGGACAGGCCCAATTCACGGCTGAGAAGATCCTCTTGCTTGAGCCCGAGGACCCCAAAGCTTTATCCATCCTGCAGAAGATCCTTTCGCAAAGGGATGGGGCAAGGAGCGAAGCGCCATGAAACGTGAGAAACTCTACAAGATCGGGGAAGTGATGCAGTACACGAGCCTTTCCAGACAAACACTTCATAATTATACGGTCGCGGGGCTTATTCATGAGGCCCGGCGGACCATTTCTGGGCACCGGCTTTATGATGAATCAGCCTTTGATCGCTTAGAGCAGATCAAGATCCTGCAAGCGAAGAATTATACATTGAGTCAAATCAAAAAGATCCTCGAACAGCAGGAGAGCCCGAAATGAAAGGTTCTTTAGCGAGGCGAGGCAAAAAGGAGATCCCCCATGCACGAAGATGAGATCAAAATGTGGAAAAAGTTCAAGAGAACCAAGAGTCTTTCTTTGCGCGAAGATATCGTAAAAAAATATCTTTATCTAGTAAAATACGTAGCTGGGCGCGTGGCGATCGGGCTGCCCCCGAACGTCGAGTTTAACGATCTTGTCAGCTATGGCATCCTCGGGCTTTTTGATGCCATCAATAAATACGATGTTTCCCAAGGAAACAAGTTTGAGACCTATGCCGTGTCTCGTATTCGCGGTTCGATTATGGATGAGCTTCGCAAGCTCGATTGGGCGCCACGGCTTTTGCGCAAGCGCGCCAGAGAGATCGATCGTAAATGCAAAGAACTCGAAGAGAAGAACGGTCGTCTGGCCACGGATGATGAAGTGGCCAAGGCTTTGAAGATCTCGACGGATGATCTGAACTCGATCTACAGCGATCTCAACTCCACAACCTTTTTGTCGCTCGATGAAGTATGGCAAAACGATGATGGCAATAAACCCATCTCGCGACTTCAGACCATCGAAGATTCTCTGATTACGGACCAGTTCAGCTTTGTTCACCAGGGCGAAGTCAAGGAGCTGCTGGCCGAGGCGATCGACCAGCTTCCCGAAAAGGAGAAGCTTGTGATCGTGCTTTACTATTACGAGAACCTGACGCTTCGCGAGATCGGCGAGATCTTGGATGTTTCCGAGTCCCGGGTTTGCCAGATCCACACCAAGGTTGTGATCCGGTTGCGCGGGCATCTTATGCGCCGCGCTGGGCATTTGAGCCTGGAGGCCTAAGGAGAGATCAAGAAAAACTCTTAGCACCGGCTATAAACACATTAAGTTTTGTCACGCTGCGTCGATACAGAAAGAGCCACAGCGAAGGAAGCCGTGTAACTGTTTTGTCCCAAGTCGGCCGCGAGTGGCTTAAAGGCAGGAAGAATGCAAAGCGTGGCAGAAAAAAGATCTAAATTCAGGATCCAAACTCCTAGCGAGAAAACAAACGTCCCAAAAGATCGCGAGGAGGTCCGGAAGTATCTTCGCCTTATCCCCACCGAAGCGGAGCCCAGTCTGGGGCGCGTCCGCGAGATCAAAGAAGAGATCAAAAAAGGAACCTACCTGACGCGCGAAATCATCGAGGAGGCTGCCATGCAGCTCGCCATCAGGTTGCTTAGGAAAGAAAAAGACTAACGCCGTGCCCATATTAATTTTAAGGGTTCACAGCGCTAGCCTAATTTAAAGCGAGATCCCTCGCTTGTCCGTTGGCTTAGTTCGTAGTCGTCGAAGTGGACCGTTGTTTGAGACCCGTAAGCTCGATCCACTTCTTGATTGCCGGAAGTTCCATGAATTTCTTCCACACGATCTCACCGTTCAAATAATTCTCCAACATGAGCAGTGTGATCCCCTGATCGATACCGAGGTATTCATTGCCCCACCACTGTTTGTCGAGATTGAAGGCATCCTTGAACCCGAAATTCCCATAGAGCTCTTTTTGGTAGCTGTCATACAAAAACCGTGCGGCTTGGGTTGAAAATTTTGGAGTGAAAACAATCGAAGAGAGCACGGCGTAAGGAGCGAGCGTGCCATCTTGAAGCCCGCCGCCCGGTTTTCCGCCGTAAGCTTTATAACCGCCCGGACCCAAGGAAGCGGAAAGACCCCACGAAGATTCGGAATAGCCCTTGTGTTGCCCCAAAAAACTCATAGAATATTCCCGGTTTGCTAAAGTTGCTTCGCGCGAATTCTCAAAAAAATTGATCCCACGATCATCCAACTTCCGGAAATCTATATAAGCGTGTGAAAATTGATAAGTGAAGAGAGAACCGGTCGAAGCGTAAATGATCTTGTGGTTATTGTA
This sequence comes from Candidatus Omnitrophota bacterium, assembly GCA_043821445.1. GTDB lineage: Bacteria > Omnitrophota > Omnitrophia > Omnitrophales > Aquincolibacteriaceae > Aquincolibacterium. The sequence goes on from JBDRCT010000052.1 coordinate 26,324, forward strand.
ATCTCCCTCGGGACGCAGCCATCGCTCCCAGGCGCCGGGCGGTACCGGAAAGGTGGGGGAACCGATAGCGAGGGCCACAAGGATCATGAGTTCATTATAAGAATCCCAATAGTAAGGAAGGAATTTACCCTCGGGCGTCCATCCCATACAAATAAAGTCGGAACCATTCATCATCCATTTCCAATTGACGCGTTCATAGATTTCACGGGCGAGTTTTTCGATCTCAGTGCCTGGATAATAACGGACTGCCAACAGAGCGCCCGCTATGGCAAGAGCGGTGTCGATCGAGGAGGCTTCCGAGCCCCAGACCCGGTTTCCGGTCTTGGCATCGAGAAAATGGTAAAAAACCCCCTTCTGGTGCGCGGCTTTTCGATGAAGCGTTTGGAGGGTCGTGAGGATCCGTGCGTAGGCATAATCTGGGGCGATCCAACCGCGAGAGCCTCCGATCGCATAAGCGGCAAGGGCAAACCCAGTGGCCGCTACAGAGGAAGGTGAGCCCGCACGGGAAGAATCCTTGGTAAGTCCCGTGATCTTATCCGAAAAACGCGTAAAATATTGGAAGGTGTCTTTTTCAATCTTGTTCAAAAGAACCCGGTCTTCGGGAGAGGGCTCAAAGGCTGGGAGCGGGACAGGAGAAAGAGAAAAAGCGAGAGAAAGCGCAAGCAAAAAATAAATAAGGCGTTTAAACATTAGCGCTGGTTTGGACGGTCGAGAGTTTTTCTTTGATCTTTGCGACAGCTTGGGGCGCGTCCCTTTCTTGGGCTAAAGTTTTAAGATTAGAGAGTAAACGGTCCGTTTTCTCCATCGCCTCGTTGAACTCCTGCGCGACGGGATGGCCTTCATCCAGTTTTCTTAAAAAGACACGCGCTCGGTAATCGCCCTTTTCGACCTCAGTGAAAGCTTTGCTGAACCTGAAAAAAGGCCCCGCAACCTTGTGTGAAATAAAAATCGTGCCCCAGGCAAGAAAGAAAAGGAGCAGCAAAAACTTCCAAAGTAGCGACCGGTTCGTTTCGTCAAGGATCCCTCTGAAGATCTCTCGCTGACGCTGGCTCAGCTTTTCGGTCTGCATAAAAAAAGACAAAGAAGAAAAATTTTGGGAGGGGACGGGGCGACGGGCCTGGTCATACTCGACCATTCGGGAAGCGGTCACAAGATCGTTGAGCGTTTGTTCGTTGGAAAAGGTATCGAGGACTTTGCTCCAAATTCCAAAATAGAGGCCGGCAAGCGCGACAACATTAATTAGAAGGAGAGGAACAATGACCGCGAGCATAAAACGAATCTGAAGAGGTTTGTTGATAAAAAAATACTTTCGCCGATTTTGGGTCATGAGTTTTTCCCTCATCGTTAATACTATTGAAAAGGAAATCATCTGTCAAAACGTTATTCCTTGTATATAATACCGTACGGCGTAAGGAGTACAGCGAAAAAAGATGCAATACGCCGTACCCCGTACGCCTTACTTTTTCCGGAGGAAAATTATGTGTGGCATTATCGGTTATGTCGGCTATCAGAACACGGTGCCGGTCCTGATCAAAGGACTTGAGAGGCTTGAATACCGGGGCTATGACTCAGCAGGGATCGCCTGTGTGGACCAGCAAAAGGGTGGATTGTCCGTTATCAAGGAAAAAGGCAAGCTAGGGGTCCTTAAAGAGAAGCTCGGGGATTTCACGATTGAAGCCCATATCGGGATTGGCCATACGCGCTGGGCGACCCACGGTGAACCTTCTCGCGCAAATGCTCATCCTCACGTCGATGCTATGGGAAAGATCGCTCTGGTCCACAATGGGATCATAGAGAACTATGCCGCGATCAAGAACGCGCTTCAGAAAAAAAAGGTGCGTTTTTTATCCCAAACCGATACCGAAGTCGGTGTTAACCTTATCGGTTCCTATTACCGAAAATCCTCCAAGCTTTTTGATGCCGTCAAGCGGGCCGTCGGCGAATTACACGGGTTCTTTGCTTTCGTTCTTTTCTCTAAAGACGATCCAAATACCCTGATCGCGTATAAAAGGTCCAATCCTCTTGTAATCGGACTGGGACAGGGAGAAAATTTCGTCGCGAGCGATGTGACGGCGCTTCTCCCCTACACGCGGCAAGTCATCTATCTTGAAGATGAAGACTTGGCCGTGATCACCGCCAAAGAGATCTCCATTTATTCTTTGAAGACCAAGTCTTGGGTCAAGCGTCATCCGACGACTGTCCACTGGGACGTGTCGCAGGCCCAGAAGCAGGGCTTCCCGCATTTCATGCTCAAAGAGATGTATGAACAGCCTGAGGTTTTGAGAAATATCCTTACCAAGCGGATCCAAAAAAACGGTGAGGTCTTTTTCGATACCTTGAATAGAACATTTCAACAACACCTTCGAAAGATAAAAAAGATTTCCATGATCAGTTGTGGCACGGCTTACCATGCGGGCTTGGTAGGCAGTATCGCGATGGAACAGTATGCGCGGATCCCTTGTCAAACCGAGGTTTCGAGCGAATTCCGCTACGGAAAACCAATCCTTGATTCCCAAGATCTGGTGGTATTGATCACGCAGTCCGGCGAAACCGCGGACACGCTAGCGGCTCTGCGTGAAGCGAAGGCCCGAGGCGCAGCGACGTTGGCCGTTGTGAACGTGGTTGGGAGCACGATCGCGCGCGAAGCGGACGCGGTCATCTATACACATGCCGGCCCGGAGATAGGCGTGGCTTCGACCAAGGCCTATGTTGCTCAACTCGCAACACTTCTTTTGCTGGGTTCTTATATGGCCAAAAGCCGTAAAACGATTTCCGCAGCAAACCTTAAAGCCTTCCTTCGGGAGTTCAAAAAAATGCCCAAGCATTGCGCTAAGGTTTTGAAAGAGATCAAAAAGTTCGAACATTGCGCCCAGAAGCATTACACCCGCCGCAATTTTCTTTATCTGGGGCGGGGGTGCAATTACCCAACCGCGCTCGAAGGCGCCTTGAAGCTCAAGGAAATTTCTTATGCCCATGCCCATGGTTATGCAGCGGGAGAGATGAAACACGGACCGATCGCGCTGATTGATCATGAGCAGCCCGTGGTTTGCATTGCGCCAGACTCTCTAACTTACGACAAAATGATCTCTAACATCCAGGAGATCCGCGCACGTGATGGCATCGTGATCGCGATCGGGACCGAAGGCCACAAAGACCTCGAAAAAATGTCCGACGATTTCTTCGCAATCCCCAAAGTTCCCGAGATCCTCTCGCCGCTTCTTACCGTTATCCCCCTCCAGTTTCTTGCCTATAAGATCGCCGTACTTAATGGCAGGGATGTTGACCAACCGAGAAACTTAGCAAAATCGGTAACCGTTGAATAAAGAAAAAGGAGGAAGCCTGTGAAATGCCCTCGTACCGGTACCAATATGAAGGAAGTGGAGATCAACCAAGTCAAGGTGGATATTTCAGAAGGCTGTGGTGGTATTTGGTTTGATAATTTTGAATTCGAAAAATTTGATGAGGCACATGAAAGCGCGGGAGACAAATTAATAGATCTCATGGCGTCTTTTAGTAAGGGGGTGCCGGATCTTTCAAAAAGACTCAACTGTCCACGTTGCCAGGATACCGTATTGATGAGACGCTTTGCAAGCCCTCTTCGGAAGATCCAGATCGATCAATGTCCTTCATGCAGCGGGATTTGGCTCGATGCCGGAGAACTGGCGAGTTTCAGAAAG
>JBDRCT010000053.1:0-22953 GCA_043821445.1 Candidatus Omnitrophota bacterium
CGGTCATTCCCAAAAAAGTCAGCCCGCGAAGCTGTTCTTCGCTAAGTGCCCCGTCCTTTTCCAAAACAACCTCTCCCTCCGCAAACGCAAGCACGCGATATCCATTTCTGGCCAATTCCACGGCTTGCGATTCAAGATCGCCCGCGTTGAGGGGGACATCCCCGCCTGATGTTGCCTCAGATTTACACATGGAAAGGAGTTTCTCCGAGGCCCCTTTCACAAAAACGCGGGTTTTCCCTTCGCTTTGATGTACTGTTGCAGCAAATTGCTTTTCCGATTCGAAAGGAATCTGCGCGATCTGCGGGCTCGCTTCCATAACCTTTTGTTTGCTCAAGCCTGCCTTATGCGCCATGACAAGCAACGCAACATCCACCGTATCACCATTAAAATCCCACCGGTCGCCCTGCTTTTTAAGATGGCCTTCATTACACAATACCGCCGCGCGAGCCAACCTCTCCAGCAGGGCTTTTTCGTCCTCAGGTGAAAAGAGGCCCGGAATCTGGATCCGGCCATCTTCGGGATTCATGCCTTCACCCGTGATCTCCCAGGGTTTCTGACCGGGGAAAGCAATACGGCGAGCCGTCAGCTGATTCACGGTCAACGTTCCTGTTTTGTCCGAGGCAATGACCGTGCAGGAGCCCAACGCTTCAACGGCTACCAGCTTACGAACAATCACATGGCGTTTCGCCATGCGCCGGGTTCCGATCGAAAGAGCGACCGTGATCGCCACCGGAAGGCCTTCCGGGATTGCGGATACGGCAAACGCTATCGCTAAAAGGAAAACGTCCTGCCATGGGGAACCCCGGAATACTTCCATTCCAAAAATGATCGCGGCAGCCGCAAGGACAACATATCCGATCGCGCCTGTGAATTTTTCCATTCGCAAAAGAAGCGGCGGTTTACTTTCTTTTTTCTCCTTATGAAGCATGACTGAAAGGCGGCCGATCTCTGTTCCGAGTCCTGTGGACGTCACAACTCCGTATCCTCGCCCGCGGGTCACGATGGTCCCCGCAAAGGCCATATTGATCCGGTCCCCCAGGGAAGTTTCTTTATCCAATAGAACCTGTGCGTTTTTTGTGACCGGTGTCGACTCTCCGGTTAAGAGAGATTCATCCACTTCTAAACTGTGTGTTACGAAAAGCCGCAGATCGGCAGGCGCCTTACCCCCGGACTCCAATAAAACAACATCCCCCGGGACCAATTGGCTCGCATCCATGGTCATTTCGTCACCAGCTCTTATCACCCGCGCTTGCGTGGTTACAAGACTTTGAAGGGCTTCCGCGCTCCGTTCGGCGGAATATTCCTGAGCGGTTCCAATGATCGCGTTGAGCAGGATTACGATCATAATGAACATGGCATCCGACCAATGCTGAAGAATGGCGGATAACAAAGCCGCAACAAGAAGGATATAGATCAAGGGGCTCATAAACTGGTGGAGAAAAACAATAAAAAGTCCGGGAGCTTTGGCCTGCGGCAAAAGATTGAGGCCAAAGATCTTTAAGCGACGGTCCGCTTCCTCATGACTTAGCCCCTTATCGCAAGAAGATAAAATATCGAAAATTATTTTGGAAGGCTGAGCATACGGCATTACAACCCTTGTGTCAGAAGTGATCACAAACATCCTCTTTTCATTCACCACAAGACAACCCGAGTAAAATACCGTTTTTTCTGATCGTTTTATTGTGAAAGAAAAAGCGCTTTTTTAGAATGTTGAATCAAGTGATGAGTTACGTCGCAAAACACTTTTTTAAGAAAAATATTCCGCAGATTGCTCCCAAGAACGATAAGATCGGCATTCCATTCTTTGGCATGCTGAAGCAATATGTCCGGGTCGTTTCCGGGAAAATGTATCGTGTCGGCAGAAAAACCATGGGTCTGGCAGAACGATAAACCGTCGGCCAGGATCCGAGACGACTCTTCGGAATTTTTGTCGAAACAAATAATTCGGATAATCGCTTCCGGCCACAACCGGAATTGAAGGAACTGCTTCATGGCTTCCGCAGAATGAAGACTCCCGCTGTAAGCGATCAGAACGCGCTTGATGGGTTGATAGTGGCTGGGAATCGCAAAAATGGGTTGAACGCCTTCACGGATCAAACGCTCCAAAAGATACGACGATTCTTTTACGACACCGTAGTCAAAAAGACCGCCTAAACCGATAAGGATCAGATCATGATGCCGCGCTTTTGAGATCATGATGGTAAAGGGATCACCCTTTTCATGATCCACATGGAAGGTAACACCTGCCGCTTCACAAGCGCTGGTAAAGAGAGAAGTTCTTTTCAATATCTCCTTCTCCGTCTTTACAATCCGGTCGTCCCGCAACTGGTTGGCATAGGATGCGGCGCCCAGGGGTACCGGACCAACATCCTCCAACTTTCCCACATCGACCACGGTAACACCCGTAAGCTCCGCATCATGGGCCTTGGCTAATGCCACAGCATATGTGATCACCGAGTCTGAAATTGGTGTATCGTCGAGCTCGACAAGGATTTTTTTAATCATGTTCGCACTCTCCTGAACGCAAAAAAAACATTTCTTTTCAGATAATCTTCTGTTTGTATTTTATGATTATCCCTTGTAGTTATTAATAAAAATTTCAAAAGAACACCCCTATCGGCCCTTCAAGAGCGCTTTGGGATTTCGATCATTTTTTCCTAGTTGAATTTCTTTATTTTAGATATTTATAAACAAGCAGACAAAAACCAGGAGTTTAGCGAATCTTCCATTAGCTTTTTTGGGTGTAGTTCTTTTTCATATGTTTCAAAACATCGGAATCCGGTGAAAGAAGCATCGTGGTTTTGTCCTGGAAGCCTTTTTCATAGGCCTCTAAGCTTCGTACGAACGTGTAAAAAGCCGGATCCTGTCCGTAGGCTTCGGCATAGATTTTTGTGGCGACGGCATCGCCCTCCCCGCGCAGTTCCTGGCTTTTTTCATAAGCCTTGGCCATTAGGATCGTGCGCTCTTTGTCGGTCTCGCCGCGGATCTTGAACGCCTCTTCTTCCCCTTCCGAACGATACCGTTTCGCGATCCTCTGACGCTCCGCCTTCATTCTCGCGAAGACGCTTTCTTGGACTTCTTGAGGAAGGTCCGCGCGTTTGATTCTCACGTCCACGAGCTCAATGCCGAACTTCGCGGCCTGTTTCCGTGCATTACTCGCGATGGTTTCCATGATATTCTCGCGTTCGCTTGCGATGATCTTGCTGAAATCATGGCTTGCGAGTTCCCGGCGCATTTCGGAGAACACGATGTCATCGAGACGGGCCTTCGCGCCCGCAAGATCACGTACGGTCTTGTAGAAAAGAAGCGGGTCCACGATCTTCCAGCGAGTCACGTGATCCGCCACGAGCCTCTTTTTATCGAGCGTTAAGTATTCGGCCGGAAGAGCCCCGCTTGTAAGGATCCTTTTTTCAAAAACGTTGGCTTGTTCGAAAAGAGGAATCTTGAGTTTCAATCCGGGGTCCTGGAGGGTCCGCCGGTATTCCCCCAGCCGGGTGATGACCACCTGGTTCGTTTCATCCACAATAAAGACCGTGGAGGGAATAAGGAATGCCGCTGAAAGGATCACAATGGGCCAAAATCGCAATAGCATCGCCGCGTTCATGACACCACCTCTTTCTTTCTGGAGAGCGCACCGGGATTGGACTGGCTCTGGAGCGCATCAAGGAATGAAGGATTCTGTAGGGGAAGGAGCGGAAGAACATTTGCGCCTGCCTGCGGATCGATGATCACTTTGTTCGCGGCCGGATAGATCCGCTCCAGAGTCTCGATCTGCAAACGGTTCCAGGTCACTTCTTTAGCTTTCTGATACTCGGTTAGAAGGGCCGTAAAACGGACGGCATCCCCCTGGGCCTTAAGGACGCGCTCTTCTTTGAAGGCTTCGGCTCCCCGCAGCATTTTCTGAACTTCACCGCGCGCGCGAGGGATCAGATCTTCCTGATAACCTTTGGCTTCATTGATCAACCTTTCACGGTCTTCCCTCGCCCGGACGACCTCGTGGAACGCATCTTTGACCTGGTCCGGAGGATCGACCACTTGAAGTCTGACCTCCGTGATCATGAGACCAGACTCATAATCGTCCATCAACCGCTGAAGAAAGTCCCGTGTCTCTTCTTGGACCTTTTGCCGCCCGACGGTAAGCACATCATCAATGGTGGATCTTCCCACCGCACTGCGAAGCGCCACTTCGGTCGCGGTGAAAAGTGCCCCGTCAGGATTGAAGAGCCGGAAAAGATATTTTGTAGGATCGCTTACCTTGTATTGAACGATGATCTGGGCTTCGACGATATTCTCATCGCCCGTAAGCATCATCGCATCCGAACGGCCGCCCGTACTGCGACTAAAAGCGCCGCTTTCACTTCGACCTTGAATTCCAAAACCCACCTCGATCCTGCGGACCTGCTCCACGTTCACAATATCGACCCTTTCGACAGGCCACGGCATTCGCCAGTTGAGTCCCGCGCTGGCGGTCCGGACTTTTTTTCCGAACTGCCGGATGATCCCCTGTTCTCCGGGACTCACGATAAAAAAACCACTCGCAAGCCATGCCCCGATGATCACAACGACCAGGGTCGGGATGGTACTAGGTTTTTTGATAAAGTTACTCAACCACTGGATGATCTGTTCGTCAGGACTTGCGTATTCAGCAGCCATCTTCCACCTCCGCAGTTATAGAAACTGGATCTTTTTATTCAAAAACGAACGCGCATTTACACCGGCATTTTTGCGATACTAGCCTGAGCCCGTGATGCTTCAGCGCTTGGAACCGCCACTCCGACCCCTTTGAGAAGATTCCCGTGAATATCTTTTTTGCCTTGCTCGTAAAGAATGCACTCGATATCCTCTTCCTCCAACCGTGCTCGGATCAGACGCGCCTCCTCCATGGAGGATGTCTCGTAGACTTGTTTCCAAATCTCCCGGGGATCTCTTTTGGAACGGAGTCCTTTGTTTTTAGAGCCGTTCGACAAAGCTCCGCCGGTTTGCGAAGAAAACGGTTTCCCTTGCCTGTAGATGAAATAGAAGATCGTTCCGATGAGTAAAAGATAAATAATGAACGTGGCCATAACGGGCTCCTTATGGAAAAACGATCAAAAAATAACTATCAAAAAAATAATAAACACCTTGTAAGAAATGCCTCTGGAGATTTTACGAGCAGGTTGGCTTTATCTTTTCCTCAATAAAAAAGCCGCCACCAGACGCTGTCGTCAGATGGCGGCCCGACCATCCATACTGCTCCTCTTGGAGAAGCCTCCAAGACCCTGTCCCGAATCCTAATGGTTCATTTTCCCCTGTCGCCTCACGAAGGTCAAGAGTTATCGAAAGCATTATCGAAAGCATCTCTCTCGGTGGATGTCACTTGACCTGTGAATGATGATATTCATCTTAACTAAAATAAAAAACCCAAAAGGAATCAACCTTTCTGGTTTTTGAAAACTCCCACTTTAAAAAAGTGTGCCCTGGCTCTCATTCATTCTTTATTGGAAGCCAGGACAACACTCATTTTCAATTGGAGAATGGGCCTTGGCCATGTGCTGTTATCGACCGACCCAGGCACAAAGCGGGGGAACACGCAGGGTCTCGGAGGAAATGCTGACCCTCTTACACTGACCGCCATATTGAGGAGCTTCCGTGTTCAGGAGCTCTTTAAAAACCTTCTTCTTAAAAGGCAGGCGAACTTCTTGCCGTTGATTAAGAAACGAGAGGACCACCACGAGATCCGACCTTTGGGAACAATCATATCGAAGAGAAAGCCAACGATCCCGTTCATTAAAATCCACCCCGACAAGACGATTACCTGTAAGCATTTTCTTTCTCAGCATAATAAGATCTCTATAAAGGCGCCATAAATAACCCTGCTTATTCGCCCCCTGATAGGTCCAGGTAAGTTTGGAATCCCGAAATGTTTTTTTGGCGTCCGGATCCGGGATCTCTTTCCAGCCGAATGAGGCGAACTCTTTTGTTCTTCCTTCCCGGACCGCACGAACAAGGTCCGGGTCCCCGTGATCAATAAAATACTGAAAAGGCGCTTTTTCACCGTACTCCTGCCCCATGAAGATCAAGGGAGTATTGGGAGAAAGCAGCAATAGTACCGCCGCAAGCTTTTGTTTTTGAAAATCCGCCAGCGTCGAAAGTCGTTCTCCAAAAGCGCGGTTCCCAACCTGATCATGGTTCTGGACACAGGTCACAAGCTTCCGCGGGTCAAGGTCATGGACGGAATTGCCGTGCTGCCTCTTGCGAAAAACCGAGTATTTTCCGTCGTAGACAAACCCGTCTCGCAAGGCTTTTGCGATATCCCCAAGCCTGCCAAAATCCTCATAATACCCGCTCCGCTCCCCTGTCAGGCAGGCATGGACCGCGTGATGAAAATCATCGCTCCATTGCCCCGCCAATCCATACCCCTTTTGTTTCAGCGACCGAATGATCCGGGAATCGTTCAGATCACTTTCCGCGATCACGTGGACCGGGCGACCCAATTTCCGCGCCTGCGCCTGAACCCGTTCATTCAACTCCTGCAGAATATGTTTTTTGCCGTGATCAAAGATCCCGTGAACAGCATCGAGGCGCAACGCATCCATATGATATTCCGTGATCCAATAAAGGGCATTATCGATTACGAAGCGGCGCACCGGACCATTGTGGGCATCGTCATAATTAAGTGCGTCCCCCCAAGGCGTGTGGTATTTCTTTGTGAAGTAGGGCCCATATCCATGCAAATAATTGCCCTCGGGTCCCAGGTGGTTGTACACCACATCCATGCAGACCGCCAGACCGGCGCGGTGGCACGCATCGACGAGCTTCTTCAGTCCATCCGGTCCGCCGTAGCCATTCTGCACCGCATAGAGGCCGACCCCGTCATAACCCCAGTTCCGTTTTCCCGGGAATTGCGCGACCGGCATGATCTCGACGCAATTGATCCCGAGCTTTTTCAGATACGGGATCTTCTTGATCGCGGCCTTAAAGGTCCCTTCAGGGGTGAAGGTTCCAATGTGAAGCTCATAGAAGATCATTTCGGAAAGAGATATCCCCTTCCAAGCGCGATCCGTCCAGCGAAAACTCGTGGGATCAACAACACAGGAAGGACCGTGAACTCCATTCGGTTGGAAACGCGAGACAGGATCGGGACGATCGTCTTGCCCGTTCAGCTGGTAAAAATAAAGATCGCCGGGCCGGGCCTCTTTAACCCTGGCATGAAAATAGTCTTCCGCGTTTTTTTTCATCCCGACCAAGCGGGAATGCTTGTTTTGAAGAAGCTTGACCTCCATGCGAGAACAAAAAGGGGCCCAGACTTTGAAAGAGGTTCCTCGACGGCCTGAAAAATCAGCCCCGAGATCCAACGACCAGGCAGGCATTCTCATTACACCCGGGTTTCCAGCAATTTTAGGATCCCCTTCAGAGGGATGGAAACCCAGTCAGGACGGTTGTTGAGTTCATAATTGAGTTCGTAGATCGCTTTTTCGAGAACAAAAATGTTCAACAGAATAGAAAGTTCCTCCTTATCTTTCGGGAGAAGGGCGCTATTTTTCACAGTCTCTAAATAGGCCCGTAGATACGCCGAGGAAACCCAGAGATACCAAAAACATGCCCACGGCTCCAAGAGCTGCGCTTCTTTGGCCGGAACGATCTTCTCCGCGATCTTCTGGGCAAGCGCCGAATAAGCGGCATAGTGAAAAGAGCGCAGCATCCCCGCGACATCCCTCAGCGAGGAACGCTTCGATCTCCTTTCCTGAAAGGAACGCATCGGCTCGCCTTCAAAATCAATGATCGTAAAGTCTTTGCCGGTATAGAGCGCCTGCCCTAAGTGGAAGTCCCCGTGATGACGTATCCTGAGCGCCGTGATCTTCCGGTTGAGGAGTTGCTGGAATTTCTTGAGCACCTCCTGCTGCTTATCCAAAACCGTCTTCACCTGCGGCTGCACAGCTTCCGGAAGATACTTCCACCGTTTGCCTAGGACCTGAAAAACCTTGTTCCCGAGATTGCGCATCGACTGATAAAGCGACCTCTGGTAAAAAAGCGTAAAAGCTTCCGGAAGAAACGTGGAGTCCTCCGTCCCGGTCGCAAGTGCCAGGTGCATTTCTGCGGTCCGTTTGCCAAGCAACCGGGCAGTCTCCAGATAAGGATTGACGAGCTCGGTGGCCAAGGGGCTCACGTCCCCTTCGGCCAGCTCCAGGGGACTCTTTTCTGTATCGAACTTGATCTCAAATTTATCGGGTCTCGCCAAAACCCGTTCAAAATAACTCGAAAGCGCATCCCGGGTGTACTGCCACGCATCTCCTTGATTGGTCACAAAGCTCTGAAGGATCCCGAGCGTCATCGGTGGGTTCCGGCCTTTGACATATTCCAGCGCACCCATGACAGCCGGGATATTTTTAAAATCCGTTTTTTCCGTGATAAAACGCCCGATCTCCAGGTCCGGATTGAGCCCCTCTTCAATACGACGGAAGAGTTTCAGGATCAACTGCCCGCCGTAAATTACCGAAGTATTGCTCTGTTCGGCTTTCATGAGCGTGGCTTCCGGAAGGACCGTATTCGAAGGCCACATTTTTCGAAAAGCCGCTGTGGAGGTCGACCGCACATCCCCTGCCACCCCTTTGAAAATACGCCGGCGACGGATCCCTTCAAAAAGTGCGGCCGTAAATGAACGCTCGACCTCCGCCTCATAAAGGACCCCCTCGGCATTCCCCGCCTTGGTCTTCACCTCCAAAGAAGCGATCACCGACAAAGGAAATTGCACCTTGACCTCGGCCGCCCTCTGGGCAGACGCGTAAGCCAACGGCAGAAGATACTGTTCGGATTCTCCTTCCGTATACTCCACCTTCAGGAACAGGAGGAACGCATCCTCGGGGGGACATGGCACCGTGATGGTCTCGAGGATCTGGATCCGTTTAATTTTCCGCGCTTTGCCCCCGAACCAACGACGGTTCTTGATATAGTCCGGCAATAACGTCTCCAGTTGTGTCTTCCCGTCTCCCTTGAGAACGCGGGACCAGCCTTCTTTTACCGTGATCTTTTTCAGTTCTGTGGTCGGCTGCGACACTAACGGAAACTGGGCCGCGCGGGCATGCTCCAGGGTGAACCAGTAAAAAGAATGCGGCCCCATCGTCACAAAATACGGAAGGTCGCCGATCGAAGGAAACTCAATGTGTCCGAACATCTCGACAGGCACCATGCCCTTGTAGGCAGAAAGATCGATCTCGGCACATTGCACAAAGCGGGAAAGATTCGCCACGACCAGGATACGCTCTTCCTGATATTGCCGGATAAAAACAAGGACCTTGCCGTTTTCCGGGGTAAGGAATTCAATAGACCCGCGGCTGAAGGCCTTGAAGCGCTTGCGAAGCGCGATGAGCCGCTTCATCCACCAGAGAAGTGAATGCGTATTGCTTTGCTGGGCTTCGACATTCACGGTCTCATAGTTGTATTCCGGATCGATGATCACCGGCAAATAAAGACGTTGCGGGTTCGCGCGTGAAAAACCCGCGTTCCGGTCCGAGCTCCACTGCATCGGCGTCCGGACACCGTTCCGGTCCCCCAGATGGATGTTATCCCCCATCCCTAATTCATCGCCGTAATAGATCACGGGGGTTCCGGGGAGCGAGAACAGAAGGCCGTTCATTAGCTCGATCTTGCGCCGGTGGTTCCCAAGCAGTGGGGCCAAGCGACGGCGGATCCCGAGGTTGATCCGGGCCTTCGGATCATTGGCATAGACCCGGTACATGTAGTCCCGCTCTTCGTCCGTGACCATTTCAAGGGTTAATTCATCATGATTGCGCAGGAAGATCGCCCACTGACATGCCTCCGGGATCGATGGCGTTTGCTGAAGAATATCCACAATCGGGAACCGGTCCTCCATATGGATTGCCATAAAGAGGCGTGGCATGATGGGAAAATGGAACGCCATATGGGATTCATCGCCGCTGCCGAAATAAGCCGCGGCATCTTCCGGCCACTGATTGGCTTCAGAGAGCAGCATCCGGTTCTTGAATTTCCGGTCGACATGTTTGCGCAGATTCTTCAGGAATTGATGTGTTTCCGGAAGGTTCTCACAATTGGTCCCCTCACGCTCGTAAAGATAGGGCATTGCGTCAAGACGAAGACCGTCCACTCCCATCCGGAGCCAGAAATCCAGGACTCCCAGCATCGCTTTGCGGACCGCGGGATTATCGAAATTCAGATCGGGTTGATGCGAATAGAACCGGTGCCAGAAATAGGCCTTCGCGGTCCGGTCCCATGCCCAATTGGAATTTTCGTAATCCTTAAAAATGATGCGTGCGTCCTTGTACTTGTCCGTTTGGTCGTTCCAGACATAAAAATCACGTTCCGGAGTGCCGGGCAGCGCCCGTTTCGCGCGCTGGAACCACGGATGCTCGTCGGAGGTATGATTCAGAACAAGCTCGGTAATGACCCGGATCCCGCGATGCTTCGCCTCCCGGAGAAATAATTTAAAATCCGCGAGCTCCCCGTACGAGGCATGGACGTTCTCATAATCTGAAATGTCATAACCGTCATCTTTGAGCGGTGAGGGATAGAAAGGAAGGATCCAGATCGCGGTGATGCCCAGGTCCTGGAGATAGTCCAGTTTTTCCGCGAGGCCCCGGAAATCCCCGATCCCATCCCCGTCGCTGTCATTAAAAGCGCGGATATGGACCTCGTAGATGACCGCGTCCTTGTACCAAAGAGAATTATCTTCCATACGACAACCTCAATATCAGTTTTTTATTTTTTAAGCAAAAAAATGTGCGCCGGTATTTTTTGCGGGTCCAGCCGCACAAAATTTTCCGGGCCTTTCCAATAATACTTCTCCCCTGTTAGGAGGTCCTTCATCTGGTAGGTCTGCCAATCTTCGATCCCGAATTTCTGAAGCGGTAACCGGATCAAGTCCTCCTGGATGCGGAACGGATCCAAATTGACCACCACAATGATGATATTCGAATTGTCCGCGGTCCTTTTCCCGTAACACAGGATCGTTTCATTGCGGGAGTCAAAGAATTCCAGATTTTCATAATCCTGCAACGAAGGGTTCGCTTCCCGGATATCGTTCACTTGCGCTATCAGCTCTTTGATGTTCCCGGGCCGGTCCCAATCCCAGACCTTATACTGGTATTTCTCCGAATCCAGATAATCTTCGGTGCCCAACGCCTTGACCCGGTTCTCGCAGAGCTCGAACCCGTTATAGATTCCGTACGATGATGAAAGCGTGGCGGCCAAAATGAACCGGATCATGAAAGCGGGACGGCCTCCGTTTTGAAGGAATTCATGAAGAATGTCCGGCGTGTTCGCGAACAAATTCCCGCGGTAATAATACCGCATGGGCGTTTGCGTCAATTCTTCGAGATATTCCCGGAGCTCCCGTTTGGCGTTCCTCCAGGTAAAGTAAGTGTAGGACTGCGTGAACCCCGCCTTGGCCAGAAACTTCATGACCTTCGGCCGTGTGAAAGCCTCCGCAAAAAAGATCGCGTCCGGATGGTCCTTTTGCACCTCGTCAATCAGCCACTTCCAGAACCCAAGGGGTTTGGTGTGCGGGTTGTCGATGCGGAAGATCCGCACGCCCTTCCCGATCCAAAACAGGATCACACTTTTCAGTTCCTCCCAAAGCTCCCTCCAATGCTCGCAATGAAAATTGAGCGGATAAATATCTTCGTATTTCTTGGGAGGATTTTCGGCATAGTGGATGGTGCCGTCCGGACGATGGTAGAACCATTCCGGATGTTCTTTGACATAAGGATGGTCCGGGGAACATTGAAATGCGATATCCAGCGCGATCTCGATCTTGAGATCGCCCGCGGCCCGGACAAGACTTTCGAAATCTTCCAAAGTTCCGAGTTCCGGATGGACCGCCTTGTGCCCGCCTTCTTGGCTACCAATGGCCCAGGGCGATCCCGGGGAATTTTTATCCGCAATAAGAGAGTTATTGGGCCCTTTGCGCTTGGTGGTTCCAATCGGATGGATCGGCGTCAGGTACAGCACATCAAAGCCCATTTGTTTGATCGCGGGCAAACGACGGATACAATCTTTAAAATTCGCGCTTTTATTTTCTTTTCTTCCCTGAGACCTGGGAAAGATCTCATACCACGAACCGTATTCCGCCTTTTTCCGGTCCGCGACAAGCTCGAAGGTCCCGGAAATGGTTTCAAGCTGCTTCAAAGGAAATTGCGCCAGAAGCCCCGCAAGTCCGGGAGCACGGATGAGACGCAGCACCGCCTCACTCATCCCTTGGGAGAGTTCCAGGGATTTGATAAAGTTCAGGAAACTTTTGCGGTTTTCCGGAGGAACGTTCGCGGCGGCTTTTTTCAGCAGAACAAGCCCCTCAAGCACGTCGCTTTCCACGGACGATGCCGCAAGACATTTTTTTTCAACGTTGCGAAGCCATGAGGCCACCGGATCCATCCACGCAACGATCCTGTAAAGATACCGGGTATTCCGGGAGGGTGTGAATTCCCCATGCCAGCGGTCATTTTCAAGAGAGCGCATCAGTGATTCTTTCCAGCCTTCTTGTGTCTTTTCCCGGTATTGAATACAGGCGCCGATCACATCGTTCCCGTTCTTAAAGATATCCGTAGTAACAGAAATGGTATCTCCCGCAGTACATTTGACAGGGTATTTCCCGAAATCCACCGCCGGCCGGATGCCCTCGATAATGATGTCGGACAGGGTCTCCCATTCATGCATGGGTGCTCTATTCCAAGAAGCAACTGGTTCTTTTTTGATTTTCACTTATCCTCCTTAAAGATCTTCCTAGGATAATAATTTACGGACAAAGACGGAAAATATTCATCCCAAGCGGCGGTAAATGGCAGTTGAGCGAAAAAGGCCTCCCGTGCCAAGGGACCGGTTCGCCGTGAAGGCCTCCCTGGTTCCCGAGCCCGCACCCCCCGTATTCGAACGCCTCGGTGTTAAATATCTCTTTATAAAATCCAGGCCGCGGAACTCCGACCCGGTAATTTTCCCGGATCACCGGGACCATATTAAACGTAAAAACGAGAAGCTGGTTTTTATCCTTCGACCAGCGGAGAAAGCTGATCACGGAGCTGTCCACGTCGGTAAAATCGATCCATTCAAACCCGTCGCTTGAAAGATCCCCGTCATAAAAAGCCGGGTGTTCCCTGTAAAGCCGGTTGAGGTCCCGGATCACGAGACCGATCCTCCGGTGACGCGCGTACTGGAGTAAATGCCAGTCCAGAGACCTCGCATCAGCCCATTCCACCCATTGTCCGAAATCGTTTCCCATAAAAAGCATTTTTTTTCCGGGATGCGCAAACATATATCCGAGAAAAAGCCTCAGATTCGCGAACCTGGACCAGTCGTCGCCCGGCATTTTCCCGAGAAGAGAACTTTTCCCATGAACCACTTCATCATGGGAAACCGGAAGTATGAAATTCTCCGAGAACGCGTACCACATGGAAAAAGTCAACGTTCCGTGATGATATTTCCGGTAGACAGGGTCCTTGGAAAAATACCCCAGCGCGTCATGCATCCACCCCATGTTCCATTTCAAGCTGAAACCAAGCCCCCCCATATAGGTCGGCTTGGAAACATTCGGCCAGGCCGTGGATTCCTCGGCGATCGTCAGTACCCCGGGATAACGGCCGTGGACCATTTCATTGAATTTTTTCAGGAAAGCGACCGCCTCGAGATTTTCCCGCCCCCCGTAAATGTTCGGTTCCCACTCCCCCGGTTTCCTGGCGTAATCAAGATAAAGCATGCTCGCCACCGCATCCACGCGAAGGCCGTCCACGTGATATTTTTCGAACCAGAAAAGGGCATTCGAAATAAGAAAATTCTGCACTTCTTTCTTCCCGTAATCAAAGACCAGCGTCCCCCACTCGCGATGTTCCCCTTTTTTCCAATCTCCGTAGGCATAGAGTTGTGTCCCGTCAAAATCCACAAGACCGTGTCCGTCCTTCGGAAAATGTGCCGGCACCCAGTCGAGGATCACTCCGATCCCGTTTTGGTGGCAATGATCCACAAAATACATCAGTCCTTCGGGATCCCCAAAGCGGCTGGTCGGCGCGAAGTAATTGACGACCTGATAACCCCAGGATTCATCGAGCGGATGCTCCATGACCGGCAAAAGCTCAATATGCGTGTATCCCATCTCTTTCGCGTAGTGCACAAGCTGATGGGCCAGGTCTGGATAGCTCAGAAACTCCCACCCTTTCTTTTCATCCCGTGCCCAGGAACCCAGATGAACTTCATAAATGGAGATCGGATGATGGATCGGATCCCTCCCGGCCCGCGCCTTGATCCAATCCCCGTCATTCCAGCCGTAGTGATCAAGCCTAGCCACGATCGAGGCCGTATGAGGTCTTAATTCGGCCTTAAACGCGTAGGGGTCCGTTTTGATCCGTATTTCATGATCCGCGGCGGAGCGGATCGCGAATTTATAGACCTCACCCTCCTGAAGTCCGGGGATAAAAAGCCCCCAAACTCCCGAGAAATGGACCCGCGTCATAGGATGCACCCCCGGAGTCCAGTGATTGAAATTCCCAACCACACTCACGCTTTTTGCATTCGGCGCCCATACGGCGAAATGAACTCCCGCGACATTACGAATGCTCATCAGTTTCGCGCCGAATTTTTCATAGCTATCGAAATGATTTCCCTCCCCGATCAAATAGACATCGTAATCACTGACCTGGGGTGGAAACGCGTAGGGATCCTCTGCTTCCTGAGAAAATCCCGTTCCGTCACAAAAACCTATGCGGTATTGAGGGATCGCATCAACATCTTTGAGCGCGACCTGAAAAAGCCCTGCAGGATGAATTTTTTCCATATTTTTCTTTCCATTCCTTGAACCCGTGATGTGTATCCATGCCTCGACCGCACGAGGAAGAAATGATCGAATCGCCACGGACCGTTCCTTCGAAGAATAATGGGGCCCCAGGATCTCGAAGGGCTCGTCCTCCTCAAAAAAAACAACTCTTTCGATCCCTTTGGACACAAGATTTCCATTCTCTTTTTTATCATTTTTAAAAAATTTCTTTTTTTTCTTTAAAGCCATTTTGGGCACCCCGGCAGTCATCATGCCTTTTATGCCTCAGTCGTCAATATCGTAACGCTCAAACTGTGAAAAATCTCTGCCAATCGGACAAAGGACTCTCCTCCCTCGGAATGGACTGTACCCATTTTCCCCGTAAAGATATCCTTGAGAGCTCCCTCGACCTGCCGGTCCTTCGGAAGGATCACACGGGTATCTTTCCAGATCGCTTCCCCAAGAGGTAACTGTCCGGGTTCCGGCATCAATTCCGTAAAAAAACGCCCGGCGATCACGATCGCGCGTTGGTCATCTTTTTTCCGCATGAAGGCCACCACGTTTCGTTCCTTTTCCCCCTCCACCTTTAAAGGAATGTAATCTCCGTCAAGGAAAAATTCGGGACAACTTTTACGAAAAGACAGGGCTTTGGCAAGAACCAAGAGCTTCACCTGGCCTTGCTCATCCGAGATCAATCCCTTGAGAAAATTTTCGTCGATCGGCTTGAGATGGGAGCCTTTATGAAGACTATGGAACAGGTTCTTTCGCGATTCAAAATCGACCGGCCTTCGGTTATCCGGGTCTACAAGGCAGTAGCTCCAAAGTTCCGTACCCTGATAGGTATCGACCACGCCAGGGGAAGCGATTTTAAGCACAAGAGCTGACAACGAGTTAAGTTTCCCGAAATAAGAAATCTTTTCCTGAAAAGGCAGAAAATCTTTCAGGGAATTATTTTCGTTTCCCGGATTTAAGATGGCATAGATATATTTCCGGATCGCTTCTTCATATTCTTTGTTCGGATTGACCCAATTCGTGTAGGTCTTGGCTTCCCGAACAGCTTTTAAAACATATTCCCATATTCGGTCCGCGAAAGGCGGGAGTCCCTTTCCACCGAGACCCGCTTCCGGCCATGCACCCAGTAGAGTCTGATAAATAAAATATTCCGTGTTGCGGCGGGGTTCCGACACACTTTTGATCAGTGTTTTATGTTTGTCATTGATCATCGCCCACCGCGTAAGAGCACTTTTCCACTCATCCGGCATTTCGCTCAGCACATTGAGCCGCATCCTCACGTCTTCGCTGCGCTTCGTGTCATGGGTTGATGAGCAGATCATCCCGTAAGGCCATTGCTCGAATTTGATTTTATTAAAATGATGGAATTCCTCTTTGGAATACCCGAAGTGAAACGGATCGCCTCCCACCTCGTTCAGCGAAACGAAGCGGTTGTAGACATAAAACGACGTGTCTTCTAACCCTTTGGCCATGATCGGACCGGTGATCTGCTGGAAGCGGAGCACAAAATCCCGATAGGTCTTTTTCGATTCGGGGGTTACTTCAATGTCAAACTTCAAAAGCAACACGTCTTTCAAGAAATCATAGACGGCCGGATTGAGCGCGGAAGTCTTCGCTTTCGCTTTTTCGATGGCGATGTTGATATACCGCTCATCGCGCTCCGAAACGGCCTCATCCCCGGGTGAGACATAGGTACGATAGACCGGGAAACAGGCGATGACTTCGCGGATCGCGAGCGTAAGGTTATTGCGCGTAAAATCCCGATAATGGCGGTCTTTCTCGGAAATAAGATCGAGACGGTGCCCGAGAGTGTTGATCTCGCTTGCCATGTGAACCAGGGCAAAGAGTTTCTTTTTGTCATAGAGCAATTGATCGAAATCGATCGCATGGCCCATAAAGGATTCGTAAAGCTCGGAAAAATCCTTTTGCCGGGCCTGATCGACAAAAACACCGTTCAAAACATTAAGAAAATCGTAACCCACCGTCCCATGGACACTCCAGTTTTCCGGAAGCAGCTCTTTACGGTCCAGGATCTTTTCCGCCACGACATAAAGGGGGTTCGCGGATGCGAACTCCTCACCTTCCAGGATCTTTTCGATCTTCTCTGATAAGGATTTCTCAAAATCATTGCCATCCTTGGACGCCGCCTTGTCCTTGGCCGGGATCCATTCTTTCTCCGCCAGCAGTTTCAGATATTTCCGCTGCAGTCTCCTGAAATAGACGGGCGGGTCGTAAAGCCCGTCTGGGTGATCGATGCGGAGACCGTGGACTCTTCCCTCTGAGATCCATTCAAAAATGAGACGGTGATAAAATTCAAAAACCTTGTCATCTTCCATCCGGATAGCGGCGAGCTGATTGATGTCGAAGAATCGCCGGTAATTGATCTCCTCAGCCGCGGTCCGCCAGAACGCCATCCGGTAACCTTGTTGATCCAAGAAATGGTCCAGCAGATCAAAACTCTTGGGATCGCCCTGCGTTCCGTTGAAGATCTGCACGCGGGATTCAACGAATTCTTTGATCCGTTTTTCCCGGGTCATAAGTTCCGCGAGCCTTTTCTTCGCGATTTCTTTTTCACGATTCCGTTCCTGAACCTTCTCTGGATCGGTCTCCGTCCTGCCCGGAAGCTTCTTAAAAGCCGTGATCACACTTAAGTATTCCGCGACTTCCTCGTCTTTTCCGTCTTTCGACTGTTCTTTTAATGTCTCGATCTGAAATTCAAGCAGCAAAGGATAAGTTTGCGGATCCGTTGGAAAATAATTATCAAAATATCGGATCCGCAATTCCCCTTTCTCGCCATTGAACTCCACCTGGATCTCCTGCCGGTCGAGCACCTTGCCGTAGAGATCCCCCAAGATGGGTATAAGAACCTTGTTTTCGAGTTCCGCCTTGACGGGCTTCCAGTCGATATCGAAGAACCGGGAATAGATCGAACTGGGACCATTCTCCAGGACATCCATCCATAGCGCATTATGGCTGCCTGCAATGCCCATGTGGTTGGGGACGGTGTCCAGGATCACGCCCATTTTCAGTTCTCTCAGCCGGTCGCAGAACGATTCGAAATCCGCCCTGGAGCCAAGTTCGGGGTTAAGCTGGGTCGGATCGGTTACATCATAACCGTGCAAACTTCCGGGGAGGGCTTTCGTGATGGGAGATAAATAGACCGCCTCGATCCCAAGTTCACTCAAATAAGGAAGGATGGATCGGGCATCTCTAAAAGTAAAACTGGCATTCATCTGCAACCGGTAGACCGAAGAAGGACAATAAGCCAGCTTCCGATTCTCCAGAAGAAAATCTTTAATTGTTTGCTCGTTAATTTCCTCGATAGGCTGCATTTTCACCCTCCAACGGCGAATATTCTATCATAGACCCTGACTTTCCTAAAACTTGTTCGATTTCATTTGTGTTTAAAATGCAGCGCGTATAAAATCTTGCGCGATTGGAGACCATTTCTTCTGAATAGCCCTCCGGACTTTATTTTCGGATGAAAGGCGTGATCGGATCGCATAAAGGTTTAAATGAATAAAGTCAATTCGATAAAGATCTTGCCTGGAAAGCCTTACCCTCTCGGCGCCACGTGGGAAGGTAGTGGCGTCAATTTCGCGATCTTCTCGGAGCATGCGACCAAGATCGAACTTTGCCTCTTTGATTCCCTGGAAGACCAGAAGGAATCTCACCGTATTGTCCTGCCCGAACAAACCGACATGGTTTGGCACGGCTTCCTGCCCGGCATTCGCCCGGGACAGCTTTACGGCTACCGCATCCATGGGCCCTATGCTCCGGAACAAGGGTACCGGTTCAATCCCAACAAGATCCTTCTCGATCCTTATGCTAAAGCCATCGGACGGCGCGTGGATTGGAGCGACGAAATGTTCGGTTACAAGATCGGTGATCCGAAGGAAGATCTCTCTTTTGATGAAAACGATAACGCCTCTTTTGCGCCTCTGGCCGTCGTCGTGGATCCGGACTTTACATGGAGGGACGACCGCGCACCCAAGATCCCATGGCACAAGACTTTGATCTATGAGGTCCATGTAAAGGGCTTTACGCAGCTCAACTCCGAGATCCCAGAACCGTTGCGTGGCACCTACGCGGGGCTGGCTTCGGAGCCCGCCATCCGGCACTTAAAGGAGCTCGGGGTCACCGCCGTGGAGCTCATGCCGGTCCATCATCACGTCGATGACCGCCACCTGATCGAAAGGAAGCTGACTAATTACTGGGGATACAATACGCTGTCCTTTTTTGCGCCGGACGTACGTTACGCATCCTCACCGTTCCCCATTGAATCTGTCGTCGAATTCAAGCACATGGTCCGGGAACTCCATAAGGCAGGGATCGAAGTCATCCTCGATGTCGTCTACAACCACACCGCGGAAGGAAATCATCTGGGCCCCACTCTTTCGCTCCGCGGGGTCGATAACAGCGCCTATTATCGCCTCGCAAAAGAAAACCCCCGTTACTACATGGATTTTACCGGCTGCGGGAACACTTTGAACATGCAGCACCCCAGGGTCATCCAGCTGATCATGGACAGCCTTCGCTATTGGGTCCTCGAAATGCATGTGGACGGCTTCCGGTTCGATCTCGCAAGCGCTCTGGCGCGGGAACTTTACGATGTGGATAAGCTGGGTTCCTTCTTTGACGTCATCCACCAGGACCCTGTTCTTTCACAAGTTAAATTGATTGCTGAACCTTGGGACCTCGGCGAAGGCGGCTATCAGGTCGGTAATTTCCCCGTCGGATGGGCGGAGTGGAATGGAAAATACCGGGACACGGTCAGGAGTTTTTGGAAAGGCGATGGCGAAACCCTGTCAGAATTTGCCACACGCTTTTCGGGGTCCAGTGATCTCTATGAAGCAAGCGGTCGCCGACCCTACGCCAGCATTAATTTCATTACTTCCCATGACGGTTTTTCCCTCCAGGACCTCGTGAGTTACAACGATAAGCACAATGATGCGAACGGAGAAAATAATGCCGATGGGGATAATAACAATCTGAGCTGGAACTGCGGAGCCGAGGGGCCCTCCCAAGATCCCGGGATCCAGACCCTTCGGGACCGCCAAAAAAGAAATCTTATCGCGACCCTGCTTCTTTCACAAGGCGTTCCCATGATCCGGGGAGGTGATGAGCTCGGTCACACCCAGCTTGGAAACAACAATGCGTATTGTCAGGACAATGAGATCAGCTGGCTGAATTGGGAGTGGACTGAGGACAAAAAAAGGTTTCTAGCCTTTGTCAAAAAAGTCGTACGCATCTGGCAAGAGCAGCCCGTGCTCAAGCGCCGGCATTTCTTTTACGGACGGAAGCTCCGAGGTTCGAATATTAAGGATATTACATGGTTTAATGCCGTTGGCGGTGAAATGAGCGACAAGGAATGGACTGCCGGTTTTTTCCGCTGCTTCGGAGTGCGGCTCGCGGGCAATGTTCTCAGTGAGACAAATGAACAGGGGGAAAAAATAAAAGGGGATACCCTCTTAATTCTCATGAACGCACATCATGAAAATATTGAGTTCATGCTCCCCCGGCAAGATCCCGCTAGCCAATGGGAGCTCTTATTGGATATTTTTGAAGCCGGAGAGTTCATGACCGCTGCGCATCTCCCCGCTCAACCTTACACGCTCAAAAGCCGTTCTCTCGTTCTCTTCCGTCTCGCGGGTCCTAAAACCGGCTAATCACCTTCCTTTTGACATTCTTCCAACGGCTTCCCGCGTGAACAGATCCGCACGGGTATGAAAACAGGGATTTTTCCGGAATGCCTTTTTATTTGCACGCCGCTTTATTTGACACTTTGGCGAATCGGCAGAATACGGTATGATGGAGCGCATGAAAGCTTTGCTTTTGACCAACGAATATCCTCCCCACATTTACGGAGGGGCCGGCGTCCATGTGGATTATCTCAGCCGCGCGCTCTCTAAACTTTGTCATGTTGAGGTCCGCTGCTTCGGAGATCAAAAACACCAGAAGAAAAATCTCGGCACGATGGGCATCGGTTTGAATGACCGCCATTACACGGCCCCCGGACCGCTTCGTATCGTCTTCGGCGCCATGCGGCGCTGTGTTGATTTTAAAGGTTACAATATCGACGCGGACATCGTCCACGCGCATACCTGGTACACTCATTTCGGAGGGATCCTGGCAAAACTCTGTTATTCGATCCCGCTTGTGATCACCACCCATTCGCTGGAGCCTCTCCGCCCGTGGAAGCGTGAACAGCTTACCGGCGGTTATGACTTCACCTGTTGGATAGAAAAAATGGCCATTGAAATGGCGGATGCGATCGTGGCCGTTTCCGGAGAAGCCAAAAAGGATATCCTCCGGTTTTTTGACGTCTCCCCCAAAAAGATCCATGTCATCTACAACGGAGTGGACCCGGAAGAATACCGGCCGATCCGCGCTCCGTCGAAATTAAAGCGGTTCGGCATTGACGTTTCAAAACCGTATGTCCTTTTTGTCGGCCGGATCACGCGGCAGAAAGGGATCATTCACTTCGTCAACGCGATCAAGCATATGGACAAGGGGTTCCAGATCGTCCTGTGCGCGGGCGCTCCGGACACTCTGGCGATCGCCAAGGAAATGGAAACACGGATCGCACGGATCCGTCACGAGCGCGAGGGCGTCATCTGGATCCGGGAAATGGTCGACACGCCGACCAAAACGGCCCTTTACTCGCATGCCGCTCTCTTCTGCTGTCCTTCCATCTATGAACCGTTCGGGATCATCAATCTGGAAGCTATGGCTTGCGAAACGCCCGTCGTGGCCACAGCCGTTGGCGGGATCAAGGAAGTCGTGGTCCACGGTAAGACAGGTATTTTGGTACCGGTCCGACAGAAAAAAACAAGCCCATTCGAGCCTCTGAATCCAGAACAGTTCTCCAAAGACCTGGCCCGCCAGATCAATTGGTTGATGGCCCATAAATCCCTCCGCCTTAAAATGGGACGGGCAGGACGACGCCGGACCGTCGATATCTTCAGTTGGAAGGCTATCGCAAAAAAACATCACGCCCTGTACCGCTTGCTTATCGGGAAAAAGTAACCTCCGGCAAATAGGTTTCGATTGAGTAGGCGAACACTCTCGTAACTTTTGAACAAATTCCGCAAAACTATGCCCTGATGGGATGAGTCTGCGATCGCCGTAGGCGCCCTTCTTTGAAACCGCCACGGTGCCGTACTGGACCACTGAGACTCAGTAAGCTCGAATGCCCGCCTGCCGGTAGGTAGGGATTCGAGTTCCTTCCCTGCCAAACAGCGGCAGGTCCGGTAGGCCACCCGCACTACCCACATGACACCCGTCATGTGGGGAAGCAGTGCTCCCGTTCGAATCCCCCTTGAAATACAAAAACCCAAGACCAAACGGTCTTTTGGGTTTTTGTGACGCGCTAATGTCCATATGGTGCAACCCGCTCTACCGCGCCAGGTAAGGGATCATACAGCTACCTATATACATGTGTCAAACACTGGCTCCACGGAGATACGATTATAGACCCGATTTCATCGTGTCCGGTCATGTCCAGATGGTTAAACAGCCCCGAAAAATGTCCGTTTTGTCCGGTCTTTTTGGGACGACATTTCAGCAACTATATATTGCTGAATAGGATAAGAAATGTCCGGGCCCAAAGGGCGGACATTCTGAAAAAGCCGAGGATTGTGGGACTTATTGTCCCACTATTTCAGAGAATCAAACCTCCACTAGCTCTGCTTCCGGCAGAACGGTCAGCCTCCCCCAATCAGGCTGTGCATGGGATCGTTCATGCCTGAGCTCTTTCTTCAGGGATGCAAGGATTAAACCATCGATGAATTTCCAGATATAAGAGACGAACCGGATGGGCTTGAAATTTCCCTGTTTGTCATAGTAGCGAAGGTTATAGGTTTGGATTTTATCGTAGAGGACAAATATCGCTTGAGAGAGAAGGTCCTCCCCAAACCTGCGGGCATAGGCTGGGAAAGCGCGCTTGTGGATACGAAAGATCACGAAGCTGATGTGCCGCAGGACAAGCTCTTCAGCCTGCGACTTGCCGCCACGCTTGGCCTCTCGGATGAGCCGCCGTTCTTCTTGAAGCGAAATCCTGGGATATTTACGAATGATCTCACGGTACGTTTTCCACATACCGTCATATTCTTAGATAGGGCCACCAGAAAAGCTACTTCGAATGTCGGTAAAATGGAAAAGGTGGTCTCCCCGAGGAGTGATCTTCGTTG
>JBDRCT010000054.1:0-14555 GCA_043821445.1 Candidatus Omnitrophota bacterium
TATTCCCCCATCTTCCGATCCAGACTGTAGATCCTGGCGCTTGTACCTTGATACAAATAGGGACGACATGTCCGGCGTTAACTTGAGACTATAAACCCACCGCACTTGCACTCGTGTGCAAGTACGGCAGGGTCACTCTTCAAGGTCAATCGTGTACTCTGACCGCACTTGCGTTCGTGTGCAAGCATGGCAGGGTCAGAGCAAAAGGTCAGCTCTGTACTCTGACCGCAAGCCCGCTCTCAAACAATCAATGCTGCATAGAAAAAGTGGCTCTAGGATTCCCGGGGGGAATCTGATACAATACGCCGCTGTCGCAGGGAAATTCATCGGTATTCTAAAGTTTGCGCCGCGGGGTGGAGCAGCTCGGTAGCTCGTTGGGCTCATAACCCAAAGGTCGGGGGTTCAAATCCCCCCCCCGCTACCAATTCATGAAGGCAAAAGCCCGTCAGAGCAATCTGACGGGCTTTTTTTTATGAATTGGCACGACATCGGCGAGGCATGAAGTGGGCCTCGTCCGATGTTCGTACCTTCTTCGTACTCATGAATTGGGAGCTTTCGCCGTACGGTGCCGACTTTGAGCACCGACGGCGGGGTCCTGGGACAGTGAGGCCCAGGGCCGTTACCTAAAACGGCTCAAGGTGGGCCGTGTCCGAATATGTTTTGGCTGGACACCGCACTTCTTTGGGATTATTCTTCGTAAGCAAAATAAAATCGTATCAAAGACAGCCTATCCCTTAAAGGAGGACCTCCGGATGATGAAGAAAATGATGTTGTTCCCGTTCCTGGCAGTGGCCGTGTTCTTAAGCGCGACAGCCCCGGCCCACGCTTGGGACAGCCAAGGAAAGCAGTGCCCTCTCAAGACGGATGAGGGACAAAGCCAATGTCCGATCGCCGACAAGTTCATGAAGAAAGCCGCGTTCCTTTTGGAGAACAAAGCCGAAATGGGTCTGACCGATGAACAGGTGGCGTCCATCAAGAGAATTAAGCTGCAGGTGGAGAAGAACAGCATCCGTCAATGTGCGGACATGAAGACTTTTCTGTTGGACCTCAAGTCCAAACTTTCGGAAGATAAGGTGGATATCGACGGAACCAATAGGCTCATTGATGACAAATTCGTCGCAGCGATAGCGGCCGCGAAATCAAACGTCACAAGTTATGCCGAGTTGAAGACTCTTCTGAGCGTCGAACAGCTTAAGAAAATGAAAGAACTCCATGGACAGACGGAGAAGAAAAAGAAAGCGGAAGGGGAAGAGGAAGAACAAGTCGGGTAATGGATTGATCGAGTTACAAGGAGCCACCGGCAGAGCATGCCGGTGGCTCTTTTTTTATACGAGGGACCGATAGCGCTTGACCTTCTCCGGATAACAGGGGAAAATGGAAAAAAGAATTGCGAAAAGGGGTCTTGGGGATCTTTCCAAGAGGAACAGCGTGGATGGTCGGGCCGCCATCTGACAGGAGCCGTCAGGTGCCGGCTTCTTTTCTTTTAGGGAACACCACGTAAGGAGGATTATAATGGAACGGATCTTAAGGGATGGGCCCGTCTACCTGGTTTTGATCGGAGCGGTGGTTTTTATTGCGTTTATCTGGCTTCGATCAAGAAAAAAGTGACGATCTCGCGAGGAGGAAAACGTGGATGTAAAAACTTTTGATTGGAACAAAATTTTAGAAACGCCCTGGGTGGGACCGGTCGCAAAAACCCTGCTCATTCTGGTTGTCTCCTGGCTCCTGTTCCGCGCCCTTAAGTATGGCCTGAAAAAATTCGAGGAACATTTGTCGCAAAAAGACGCCCTCCGGGAAGATGCGACCACCTTAAGATTAAAAACATTGTCCCACCTGTTGAAATGGCTGGGTTCGATCGCGATAGTCGGGTTCGGTCTTTACATGTTGCTCGAAAATTTCGGGATCAATGTGGCTCCCCTTCTCGCGGGGGCAGGGATCGTCGGGCTGGCGTTCGGTTTTGGCGGACAATACCTGATCCGCGATATTATCAATGGGATCTTTATCTTGCTTGAAGATCAGTACCGGATCAATGATGTCGTGCAGATCGGGGAATTCGGAGGACTGGTGGAATCCGTGAACCTCCGGCACACACGCCTCCGGGACCTGGAGGGACGCGTCATCTATATCCCGAACGGCGAGATCAAAACCGTGGTCAATTTCACGAAAGAATACTCCCAGGCCCTTCTCAACGTGGGGGTCGCTTATGACACCCACATCGATCACGCGATCAAGGTCATCAAAGACCTGGGGGCCTCGATGCGGAAGGACCCCTATTTCAGCCAACTGATCCTGGATGATCTCGAGATGCTCGGGGTCGATGAGTTCGCCGAATCGCAGATCACCCTTAAATTCCGGCTCAAGACACTTCCGATCAAACAATGGGAAGTCGCCCGGGAATTCCGGAAGCGTCTCAAGAGCCGTTTCGATGAGGAAAAGATCCAGATCCCTTTCCCGCACAGGACGCTTTATTGGGGGGATCCCAAGAGCGCGGACAAGGAAATGAAAATGTCTTTGTCCCAGGGCCCGAATAAATAGTATAAGAGAACCTTATGAAAATAACGCTCAGGCTCATCCTCTCGCTTTTAGTCGCCACCACCCTTGTGGTCGTGGGCTTCTCTTATTTTCAGGCGAAGAACGAAGAGAAGCGTTTGAATGAGGAGTTGCGGCTTCGCACGACAGTGCTCGCCAAGACCTTCAAAGAGGCGGTGGAATCCTTTCTGGAGCGGACGGACCAGCCCGACCGGGTCCGGAAATTCATCGAGAAGTACAAGGGCCATAAAAGGCTGCTCGGCCTTGTGGTGGACATGAAGGAAGGTCCCCGGATCGCTTTTCCTCCCGAGCTGGCGACGGAAACCTTGTTCAAAGCGGAATCGCTCAAGGCCATGGATGAAAATAAGCCGGTGGATGTGAACAGTAAATGGGGCGGGCGGAGGGTCAATTATCACGTCGTTCCGTTGATGAGAGAGAACGGGGTCGTGGGTGCCCTGGGCCTTATCCATGACCGCGGTTATATCGTGAACCAGATCAAAGAGTTTTGGAAAAATTCGGCCCTCACCTTTTCGATCCTGGCGGCGATCCTTTCGATCATATCGCTTCTGGTGATCCGCTGGAGCGTGACCGGACCGATCGCCCGTATCGGATTGATGGTCCAAAAAGCGCTGGGGGTTGACCCGAAGGCGGAACCCAAGGAGCACGGCGATATTGAAAAACTTCTTTATGGGGTCAGTCACATGGCGGCCAGTCTCAAGGCGGCCCGGCTTGACCTGGTCGAGCAGTCCCGGACGATCAACGCCGAGGGGACGGTTTGGACGAAGGAGCGGCTCAAAGACTATCTGAAGACCCGGCTTCGCGGCAAGCAGCTTTATGTGGTCTCGAACCGGGAACCTTATATTCATCTTAAGAAGGGCAATGAGATCGAATGCATTACCCCCGCGAGCGGCGTGGTGACGGCGCTTGATCCTGTGCTGCAGGCCACGGGAGGGCTTTGGATCGCGCACGGGGCCGGCAATGCCGACCGGGAGGTCGTCGACAAAAAGAACAAGATCATGGTGCCGCCCTGGAAGCCGTCCTTCACCCTGAAGCGCATGTGGCTTACGGAAGAAGAAGAAAAGGGTTACTACTACGGTTTTTCCAACGAAGGTCTTTGGCCGCTTTGCCATATCAGCCACGTGCGGCCTATCTTCCGGATCGAGGATTGGAATTGTTATAAAGAAGTGAACCGGAAATTCGCCGATTCGCTTTTTGAAGAGCTTGGGGACGATCCTCCCATGATCCTCATCCAGGATTATCATTTCGCGCTTCTTCCCAAAATGATCAAAGAGCGAAGGCCGGATGCGAAGATCGCGATCTTCTGGCATATCCCCTGGCCCAACGCGGAAGCGTTCGGGATCTGTCCCTGGCAGGAGGAAATCCTGGAAGGCATGCTCGGGAGCGATATCATCGGCTTCCATACGCAATTCCACTGCAACAATTTTCTCGACACGGTCGATCACGCCCTGGAGTGTAAGATCAACTGGGCGAATTTTGAAGTGACCCGCGGCGGAAAATCGAGCTTCGTGCGTCCGTTCCCGATCAGTATTTCCGGGGCCCCCAATGTGGCGGTTCAGGAGACCGGGAAAGATCCTCTTGAAAAACTGAAAGAGGTTTACGGTCTCAAGGGCAAGAAGATCGGTCTCGGGGTTGACCGTATTGACTACACCAAAGGTCTTCTGGAACGTTTCCGGGCCATTGAACGGGTCCTCGAAAAACACCCCCATCTCCAAGGCGAGCTCGTCTTTATCGAATTGGGGGCCCCCTCCAGGACTTTGATCGGAAGCTATCAGGACCATCTGAAAGAGGTCGAAAAGCTGGTCGAGAAGATCAACCAGCGTTTTCAAAAAGGCAATTACAAGCCTATTCTTTTCCTGGAAGAACATCATGACCAGAAGAAAATATTCGATTTCTACCGTTTGGCGGATTTCTGCTTTGTCAGTTCGCTTCACGACGGGATGAACCTGGTGGCCAAAGAATTCGTATCAGCCCGGGGGGATGAGGACGGGGTGTTGATCCTGAGCCGGTTCACGGGGGCAAGCCATGAATTTTTGAGCGCTCTTTTGATCAATCCTTATGACATCGAGGGGACAGCGGAAGCGATCCACCAGGCGCTTACGATGCTCCCGGAGGAAAAGAAAGAGCGGATGCGGAAGATGCGCCAGATCGTCCGGGAATACAACATTTACCGGTGGGCGGCCGACATGATCACAGAGCTTGTGAAGTCATTCTGAAGCAGGACCGGAGGTTATGAAGAAGATCAGCGAAAAGATCCTTCAAAAGATCGCAAATTCACCGCATTTATTTTTCTTTCTGGATTATGACGGGACCCTCACACCCATCGTGGCCCGGCCCGGCATGGCAAGTTTGTCGCGGGACCAAAGGGAGATCTTGCTGGAACTGTCCGGGCTGAAAAATGTCCGGATCGGCCTGATCAGCGGCAGGACCTTAGAGGATGTTAAAAAATGCATCGGTATTCCCGGCATTATTTACGCGGGAAATCACGGGCTGGAGCTGGAAAGGGTCAAAACCAAACGTGTGCATCCGGCAGCCATCGCATTCAGGCAACTCATTAAGAGGCTCATGCCGCGTCTCGATTTAGCCTTCTCGGTTTTTCCCGAGATGCTGGTCGAGGACAAAACGTTCAGTATTAGCGTGCATTACCGGCAACTGCCGGAAGACAAGATCGAATTCGCAAAAATGCTTTTGCTGAAGGAGGTCGGGACTTTTCTTTCGAGGTCCCAGATCGTGTTCGCTGAAGGAAAAAAGGTCTGGGAAATCCGTCCTCCCACGGAGTGGAACAAGGGGAAAACCGTTCTGTGGCTTTTGGGGAGTCTGTCGGGGCACAGCCAAAAAGCCACCCTGCCGGTCTACATCGGAGATGATGTCACGGATGAAGATGCTTTCAAGGCGATCGGACATCACGGGGTCACGATCCGGGTCACGGAGGCTCCTTCGGAACCTTCGAAGGCGGAATATTTTCTTCGCTCCTCCCATGAGGTCTATGAATTCTTCCAGAGGATCATAAGGATCCGGCAAGGAAACGCTTCTTAAGATGTCACAAGACAGCCTCTGGTATAAAGACGCGATCATCTACGAGC
Source organism: Candidatus Omnitrophota bacterium (assembly GCA_043821445.1). GTDB lineage: Bacteria > Omnitrophota > Omnitrophia > Omnitrophales > Aquincolibacteriaceae > Aquincolibacterium. The sequence continues at coordinate 5,631 of JBDRCT010000054.1, forward strand.
TCCACGTCAAAACTTTTTTTGACAGTAATGAGAACGGCTTTGGCGACTTTCCGGGCTTGAGCCAAAAGCTGGATTATCTGCAGGACCTCGGCATCAACTGCATTTGGCTCCTCCCCTTCTACCGGTCGCCTATGAAAGACGACGGGTATGACATCGCTGATTACGAAGAAGTCGCATCCGAATACGGAACGACCAAGGACTTCCAGGACTTTGTCAAAGAAGCGCACCGGCGCGGGATCAAGGTCCTTATCGAACTTGTGATGAACCACACTTCGGATGTTCATCCCTGGTTCCTTGAGGCCCGTGCTTCCCGGACATCTCCGAAGCGGGATTATTACATCTGGAGCGATCACCCGGAGCAGTATAAAGATGCCCGGATCATTTTCACCGATTCGGAAAAATCCAACTGGACCTATGATCCTGTCTCCGGGCAGTATTACTGGCACCGTTTTTTCAGCCACCAGCCCGATCTCAATTACAATAATCCCCAGGTGCAGAAGGCCATGCACGACGTGCTGTTTTTCTGGTTGAAGATGGGCGTCGACGGCTTCCGGCTGGATGCGGTACCTTACCTTTTCGAACGCGAAGGAACGAATTGCGAAAATCTCCCCGAAACACATTTGTATCTCAAAGGTCTGCGGGCCCAATTAGATAAGTCTTTTAAGGACAAAATCCTGCTTGCGGAGGCCAATCAATGGCCCGCGGATGTGCAGCCTTATTTCGGGGACGGAGATGAATGCCACATGGCGTTCCACTTTCCGCTGATGCCGCGTATTTTTATGGCGATCCGCAAAGAAGACAACACGCCGATCATCGAGATCATGGGGCAGACCCCTGTGATCCCCGAGAATTGCCAGTGGGCGCTTTTCCTCCGTAATCACGATGAATTGACGCTTGAAATGGTGACGCAGGAAGAGCGAGACTATATGTACCGGGAATATGCGGCGGACCCTAAGGCCAGGTTGAACCTGGGGATCCGGCGGCGTCTTGCGCCCCTCATGAATAACGGCCGGCGGCAAATGGAGCTTCTCAACAGCCTTTTGTTCAGTCTTCCCGGGACTCCGATCATTTATTATGGTGATGAGATCGGCATGGGAGACAACATCCATCTCGGGGACCGGAACGGTGTCAGGACACCGATGCAGTGGAACCGGGACCGCAATGCCGGATTTTCCACGGTCGATCCGTCAAAACTTTATGCTCCCGTGATCGTAGATCCCGTGTACGGATACCAGGCGGTCAATGTGGAAGCTCAGGCCCAGGGACAGTCCTCGTTCTTGAACTGGACGAAGCGGATGATCAAGGTGCGGAAAAGCCTTCGTGCTTTTGGCCGGGGCAGCCTGGAATTCCTTGCGCATAAGAATCAGAAGATCTTGTCCTATATGCGTGTTTATGAAGACGAGATCCTGCTGATCGTGAATAACCTTTCCCGGTATGTGCAGCCCGTTGAACTGGACCTGGGGAAATATGCCGGTTTGGAACCTGTGGAGCTTTGGGGGAACGTGAAATTCCCGAAGATCGGTGATCTCCCCTACTTCTTGACCCTGGGGCCGCATAGCTTCTATTGGTTCCGGTTGAATAAGCCCGCTGAGAGCCCATGAGCTTATGAAACTGTCCGGATGGATCTTTATGCTGTGCAGTTGGAGTGCGATCATCGGGTTGATGATCTTTGCCTATAGCAAGGTCCTGGGCGGAAAGAAAAATATCAGGAAGGACTAAAATAAGCGGCAGCCATTCATCAGGATGGAACCGCCTTTTTGAAAAGCAGGGTGAAAAAAGGAGAAGAAGCTATGGGCACCTTTACCGTAAAAGACGGAACGCAGCTCTATTACAAAGACTGGGGGCAAGGTCAACCCGTCGTTTTCTGCCACGGTTGGCCGCTGACCGCGGACAGTTGGGAATCACAGATGTTCTTTTTGGCATCCCAAGGGTATCGTTGCATTGCGCATGACCGGCGCGGGCACGGCCGGTCCAGCCAGCCGTCGGAAGGCAACGAGATGAACACCTACGCGGACGATCTCGCGGCCCTGATCGAAAAACTCGATCTAAAAAATATTATTTTGATCGGTTTTTCCACCGGAGGCGGAGAAGTCGCCCGGTACATCGGTCGTCACGGCACCGCGCGAGTGGCCAAAGCGGTGTTGATCTCGGCGGTGACTCCGCTCATGCTCAAGACGCAGACGAATCCGGGCGGATTACCAAAAGAGGTGTTCGACGGTCTTCGCGCCGCCTTTCTGGCCGATCGATCGCAGTTCTTTAAAGATGTGGCGAGCGGTCCTTTTTTTGGCTTCAACCGGCCGGACGCAAAGATCTCTCAAGGCATGATCGACTCGTGGTGGATGCAGGGTATGATGGGCGGTCACAAAAACGTCTACGAATGCATCAAGGCCTTTTCGGAAACCGATTTTACCGGAGACCTGAAGAAGTTCAATGTGCCGACGCTGGTCATTCACGGAGACGACGATCAGGTCGTGCCGATCGATGCCGCAGGCCGTGCCACAGCCAGGATCGTGAAGAACGCGAAGCTGATCGTTTATCCGGGCGCACCGCACGGTTTGACCGATACCCATAAAGAGAAACTCAACGCGGACCTTCTTGCTTTTATTAAAGCTGAAACGACCGCGGCCGTCTCACAGCAAGGACCCCTTTCTTAGAAAAATAGCATTTGTGCGTAAAAATGGCACTTGATCCCTCTCCGTTTGCGCGTGATGTCTCATGAAACACCTTGCCGCCTAATCCCTTGCCTTACGGTTACTGTCCTATTATTATACGGCTGCTTTCACGAGGCCGGGGGAGGCGGTTCAAAATTGAGAGTGGAAAAAGGGCATTCGAAAGATGCCGGGGAGAGTGGGATGCGGCAGTTCCTGTGGATTTTTGTTATGCTGATTGTTGTGAGCGGATGCGCAAGCGCTCAAAAATTAAAAGATCTTCCTGAGGACAAACTTTATTTCGGAAGATATGCATTGCCGGAGACAAAAAAGCTTCACAGACAAGAGTTTGTTTCCAGGCATCCGGAATGGTCCGAGACTGTGAAACAAAATGTTCTGAGCGGACAGATCGATCTTGGTATGAGTAAGGTCCAGGTGCTTTCAAGTATGGGGAAACCCATCGAAGCTGTGGGCGGTGATGACCCGGAAAAACCATCCTTCGCGATCTGGATCTATCCGAAAGCTTATCTTATTTTTGAGACGGACAAGTTACAAAGCATCAATGAAAAGAAACGTCAAAACAGCGGTAGCGTTCCATGACCTCTGCGGGAATTTTTATCACCGGGGATGAGGTGAAAAATGACTTTCCCTTCGATGAATAAAATCTCCGGATACCTAGCGATCCTCATAGGCCTCATCCTCGTTGTCGCCATTACCGCGCTTGACCTGCGTATCAGCCTGCATCCTTCCCTCATTGTTTTTTACCTGGCACCCATTTTTTTAGCGGTCTGGTTTTCGGGACCCCGGGCCGGTTTTTTCATAGCCTTTTGCAGCGTCGTCAGCTGGTCTTTAAAGTATGGTCCTCATGTTATAGAGCTTTATTACAGCCCCGCATTTTTCTTTGTGAATATGACGGCGAGAGCTTGTTTTGTGTTCCTCATGGCCTATCTTTTGATCAAGTTGAAATCTGTGATGGCGCATGAGCGGGAATTGGTAAAGCAGGTGAGCGCACAGAATGAAAAGCTCAAACAATTAGACGCGCGAAAATCCGCATTTGTTGCGAATGTTTCCCATGAGTTAAAAAATCCGCTCGCGATGATCAAAGAATCCATGGCGCTCCTCCTTGATAAGGTCCCCGGGAACATCACGGAGCCACAGAAAGAGATCCTCGACGTGGGGATGCGCAGCACGGACCGGCTCATACGCCTGGTAACCGATCTTTTGGACCTTTCGCAAATAGAAGCCGGCAAGATGAAATTGAAGAGAGAAAAGATCCATATAGACACCCTAGTGGATGAGGTGTTAAAGACCTATGAAGCGGAGATCTCAAAAAAACAGCTTGTGCTTCAAAAGAAGATCCAGCCGAACCTCACTGCTCTGATGGGTGATCGCGACAAGTTGACCGAGGTGATCATCAATCTTTTGGGCAATGCCATCAAATACACGTCCCAAGGGAGCATTACGGTTAAGCTGACAGGAAGCGCGAAGGAGATCCGTTTTGAGATTGCCGATACCGGCCCCGGTGTTCCTGAGGAATACCGGGAGAAGATCTTTGATAAATTCGAGCGGATCCTGGCCGAAAAACAAGAAGGGACCGGCTTGGGGCTTCCCATTGCCAAGAACATCATTGAGCTTCATCACGGAAAGCTCTGGGTCGAGAGCGAACCCGGCAAGGGCAGTACATTCATCTTCACTCTCCCCCGGTCTTAGCGCATGAACGCCTGCTTCCGGGGCAGGATCCAGGCGGTTTCTCACCCTCGTTCTTTAGGACGTATTCCTGCTGGTTTTTTGGGGTTTTATAGGTAGAATGTCCCCCTCTATTTCACTCATCAAAGGATTTACCCCGTTAGAGACTAGCGGGAATGCATTGAATGTTCATCCACGAGTTTAAAGCTAAAAATTTCATCCTAGAAGTAACGACAGAACACGGAAACGCCGATGGCGTTTCCTGTCTCTAACGGGGGGACCATGTATCGAGAACAAATTAAGGTATTAGATTGCACGATCCGCGACGGTGGGTTGATGAATAACCACGACTTCGACGACCGCTTCGTCCGGGCGATCTTCAAGGCCGTTTCCGAGGCCGGGATCGACTATATGGAGATCGGCTACAAGAACTCCAAAAGACTGTTCCCGGGCGACAAATACGGCGCCTGGAAATTCTGCTCCGATGACGATATCCGGAAGGTCACGGAAGGGATCCCCTCCAAGACCAAGATCTCCATCATGGTGGACGTGGACCGCGTGGACCTCGAGGACATCAAGCCCAAAAAGGAAAGCCCCGTGAGCATGATCCGCACGGCGTGTTACGTCAAAGACGTCGACAAAGCAATCGCCCTTGCCAATCATTTCGCGGATAAAGGTTACGAGACCGCGGTCAATCTCATGGCGATCTCGAAGGTGCTCGAGGTGGAGCTCAACGAGTGTCTGAACCAGCTCGAGAAGGAATGCAAATGCAATGTGGTGTACCTGGTCGATTCGAACGGCTCGCTGTATCAGGAGACTGTGGAGTACCTGATCAAGAAGGCCAAGGGCATCATCAAGACCAAAGAGGTCGGCATTCACGCGCACAACAACCAGCAGCTCGCGTTCGGGAACACGATCGAGGCGATCATCCATAACGCCAATTATCTGGACAGCACGATCTTCGGCATGGGACGCGCGGCCGGCAACTGCCCGACCGAGCTCCTGCTCGGTTTTCTGAAAAACCCCAAGTACGACATTCGTCCGGTCCTGGATTTCATCTCCAAGGAAATGGTCCCCCTCAGCAAGACGGTCGAGTGGGGCTACGTGATCCCCTATGCCATCACGGGGATCCTGGACGAACATCCCAAAGCCGCGCTGGAGCTTCGCGACAGCGACCGGAAAGAGAATTACCGCGAGTTCTGGGACAGTTTCGCGGGGAGCTCCGAGGTCGAATAGGCGTGGACCTTAAAAAATTCCGCGAAAGGCCCGTCCTCGGGATCTTGCGCGGGATCACGCCCTCGCAGTTGGAGCCCCTCTTTGAGTCGATCCTGGCTGGCGGTCTTCGGGCCGTCGAGATCACGATGAACACCGAAGGTGCGGCCGGGCTTATCAAGAATGCGGTCCGGCGTTACGGCAAAGAGCTCATGATCGGAGCGGGAACGGTCCTGACCCTGAAGGACCTTCAGAATGCGCTTTACGCAGGCGCAACCTTCATCGTGAGCCCCGTCGTGGTCCCTCCCGTGATCGAATACTGCGCCAGGCACAAGGTCCCCGTTTTCCCCGGAGCGCTCGTCCCCCGGGATATTTATGAAGCGTGGTGGGCCGGAGCGACCATGGTCAAGGTGTTCCCTGCCGGCTGCTTCGGACCGGATTATTTCAAAGAGATCAAAGGCCCGTTCCCCAAGATCGAACTCCTGGCATGCGGCGGGGTCACGCCCCAGAACCTGCCGGCTTATTTTAAGAACGGCGCAAGCGCGGTCGCGGTAGGCTCAAGCGTCTTCCGCCAGGATTGGCTCGCCGCAAAAAAATTCCACCTCATCCGCAACAAGATCCGCGCCTACCTCCAGGCTTTGAATAAATAAGCCTCAGTGGCTTTTTCACACCAAGGACAGTATTCCAAGCTTAGTGTTATCGTGTCAGAGTGTCAGAGTATCACGGCTCTCGACCTTGACACGCCGACACTTTGACACCTTGATACTTTGATTAGTAATGTTTTTTCTTGCGGGGCGACCGGGCGGGTTTTTGGGGCGCGCTTTTTGGGAGGGCGCCCGAACTCTTTATTTTTTCCTTGAACGGTAGTTTGGACGGCCCCGATCTCCGCTTCGCTTCGATCGATCGGTATTGGGACCGCCTTCCCCTTCGATCCGGCGGATCTCGTCGCGATAGCGGGCGGCCTTGTCGAACTCGAGGGCCCGGGCACAAGCTTCCATGCGGGTCTTGAGGAAGGCGAGATAGTTCTTGGCTTCGTATTCTTTCCCGGATTCACGGACCACGTCGCGGACGAATTCCTCGGCCTTTTTCCATTGCTCGATCCCGTCTTTGATCTCTTTTTGGATCGAAACCGGCGTGATCTTGTGTGCGGCGTTGTAGTCGGCCTGGATCTTGCGGCGGCGCGCGGTCTCGTCGATCGCCCGCTTCATGGAATCCGTGACTTTGTCCCCGTACATGATGACCTTGCCGTTGACGTGGCGTGCCGCACGGCCCGCGATCTGGATGAGCGAGACGTCGCTCCGGAGGAAACCTTCCTTGTCCGCATCGAGCACGACCACCAGCGACACCTCCGGGAGGTCCAGGCCTTCGCGCAAAAGGTTCACGCCGATCACGCAGTCGTATTTCTTGAGCCGGAAATCACGGAGGATCTCGACTCTCTCGAACGCGTCGAACTCCGAGTGGATGTAATGCACCTTGATCCCGAGCTCCTTCAGGTACCGGCTCAGGTCCTCGGCCATCTTTTTGGTCAGCGTCGTCACGATCGTCCGCTCCTCTTTCTTCGCCCGCGCCTTCACCTCGGCGATCAAGTCGTCGATCTGGCCTTCGGTCTTCCGGACCTCGATCAGGGGGTCCATTAACCCCGTCGGGCGTATGACCTGTTCCGTCGCTTCCTTCACGCGGCCCATTTCATAAGGCCCCGGGGTCGCGGAGACATAAAGACACCGGCTGAGCTTCGCTTCGAATTCGGGCCACCGGAGCGGCCGGTTATCCAGCGCGGAAGGCAGGCGGAACCCGTGCTCGACCAGGACCTTTTTGCGCGAGGCATCACCGTTGAACATGCCCCGGATCTGCGGCACGCTCTGGTGCGATTCGTCGATGATGACCAGGAAATCTTTGGGGAAATAATCCATGAGCGTGTAAGGCGTGGAACCCGAAGCACGGCCGGAAAGATGACGGGAGTAATTCTCAACGCCGGAGCAATAGCCGACCTCTTTCAGCATCTCAAGGTCATATTGCGTGCGCGACTCCAGGCGTTTGGCCTCAAGGTCCTTGCCTCCGGAAGCGAGTTTCTTGACGTGTTCTTTCATTTCCTCTTCGATCGACACAATTGCGGCCTCGAGCCGTTCGCCCGGGGTCACGAAATGCTTGGCGGGATAGATCGCGAGCTTTTCGACCTCCCGGATGGCCGTCAATTTCACGGGGTCGAGAAGCGCGATCCGTTCGATCGCCTGGGGTCCGAAATCGATGCGGTAAGGGTTCTGTCCGTACGACGGAAGAAGGTCGATCCTGCCGCCGCGAACGCGGAACGTTCCGCGACGGAGTTCCGTGTCCTCCCTTTCGTATTGAAGACTGATGAGGCTTGAGAGGAATTTGTCGCGGTCCGCGGCCTCACCCTTGGTGATCGTGATGAGAAGCCCCTGCCAGTCCTCCGGCGCGCCGAGGCCATAAATGCAGGAGACGCTTGAGACGATGATGCAGTCCTTACGCGAAAGGATGGAACTGGTCGCGGAGAGACGCAACCGGTCGAGGTCCTCGTTGATCGAGGCGTCTTTTTCGATGTAGGTGTCCGTGTGCGGGATATACGCCTCCGGCTGGTAATAATCGTAATAGGACACGAAATATTCGACGGCATTTCCGGGAAAGAATTCCTTGAGCTCCGAATAAAGCTGCGCGGCGAGGGTCTTGTTGTGGGAGATCACAAGCGTGGGAAGCCCGAGCCGGGAGATCACATGCGCCATGGTGAAAGTTTTGCCGGACCCGGTGACGCCTTTGAGGACCTGTTCCTTTTTCCCGGCCAGGAACCCTTCCGCCAGCTTTTCGATCGCCTGCGGTTGATCGCCCTTGGGACGCATGGAAGATACAAGCTTGAATTCGGACATTTTCCCCTCTGTGAAAATGATAGGCATTAGAACTTCTAAGATAATATCGGTTCGCAAGAAACCAAACAAGCCTTATCCCTTTGAACAGTTACCCAGGAGAAGGCTTAAGGTTTGAGCCTCGTCACCACTCGGGAATCCCCGGCGTGGATTCCCTCGTTCGCCCTCCAGTCCTCGCTCCTTTGCTCCGCAAAGTCCAAGCCCGCTCGTCCTTCTATCCTTGTCTTTCATTCTTTTCCTAAAGGGCTGACAAGGATTGCCCCAATTTCAGATTCTCTGAAATTGATAGGTATTGGGACTAGCGTGCCTCATCTCAATCCTTCGCCTTCCCTTGAGCTGACGACGGGAAGTGTGGTGAGCCGCGCTGTTATGTAAAGAGTCAAGTATTCAAGCGTGAATGTTTTTGATTCTGGATCCTTTTGCTTTATGCTCTTTGAAAGGACTCGAACTTACTGTTATTCGTGGCATCCCTCAACAGGGGATCTCACTCATTGATGTTTCGC
>JBDRCT010000055.1:0-7855 GCA_043821445.1 Candidatus Omnitrophota bacterium
CCCTTTGCATATTCCAACGATCGCACAAAGATTGCGAGGGAATGGCTTTTTGATATCAGGAAAGACCCTCTGGAACAAAATAATCTTGTTGTTAAATACGCGGGGGTTACGGACCAAATGCGTTCTGTTGCCAATGATATCTTGGCGGAAAATAAGGCTGTCAGAGAAAAAATTAGTCCTAAACCTACTCTTTTCGTAAAACTAAAAGATAACAAGCTGGTTTCTCAACTAAGATCGCTAGGATATCTACAATAAGATTATAATGTAAAGCACTTAGGACACAGAAGTGCGACCCCCAAGAGATTGCCGCGTCCCTGCCGCTTTCCTGCGAAAGCAAGAAGCAGGATAGGTCCTCGCCATAACGAAATGTTGTTATCGGGGCAGGTTCTAAGAAATATACGGGTTGCCCGGAATATCCGTTTTAACTTCAATGAAGTCCGCGACTGATGTTTTTGCAATTAACAGGAGAAGTAACTGATGCAAACAGGCTTGATCCACGACGAAATTTTAAGACGGCGGACGTTCGCGATCATTTCACATCCGAATGCCGGCAAGACGACACTCACGGAAAAATTCCTTTTGTATGGCGGGGCTGTCCAGCTGGCCGGTTCTGTGACTGCCCGGAAGCAAGAGCGGGAGACGGCGTCGGACTGGATGGAAATGGAGAAGAAGCGTGGGATCTCCATCAGCTCTACTCTTCTTCAGTTCGATTATGGTCCATGGAGGATCAATCTTCTCGACACGCCCGGCCACAAAGATTTTTCGGAAGATACCTACCGGGTGCTGATGGCGGTCGATGCGGTCGTGATGGTGATCGATTCCGGGAAGGGTATCGAAAGTCAGACCCACAAGCTTTTTGAGATATGCCGCCACCGCGGGATCCCGATCTTTACCTTCATGAACAAGTTGGATCGTCCCGGTCTGGCCCCCCTTGCGCTGATCGATGAACTCGAAAACGTTCTTCGGATCCATGCTTATCCGGTCAACTGGCCTCTGGGAAGTGGCCGGGAATTCAGGGGAGTCTATGACCGGCTTCAAAGGGAAGTGCACCTTTTTCAGAAGGTCCCCGGGGGTGCCTACAAGGCTCCGGTGTCGATGCATGGATTTTCAGACCCCGCGGTAAAAGAGATCGTGGACGAAAAGTCCTACGACCAGACCTCGGAGGAATTGGAGCTTTTGGACACGGCGCATGTCAGTTTTTCTCCGGAGTCGGTACTTCAGGGAAAAACAACGCCGGTTTTCTTCGGGAGCGCTGCGAACAACTTTGGCGTGCAGCTTCTGTTGGACGGCTTTATCAAGTATTCCACAGGACCGGTGGAGCGACATGCGGGAGACAGGTCTATTCCCGTCATCTCAAAAGATTTTTCCGGTTTTATCTTTAAGATCCAGACCAACATGAATCCGTTGCACCGTGACCGGATCGCTTTTTTGCGCATTTGCTCGGGAAAATTTTCCCGCGATATGAACGTTTATCACACGCGAACAGGAAAGAGTGTGAGGCTTGCGGGATCCCACACGCTTTTAGGACAGAGCCGCGAAACCGTCAATGAGGCGTTTCCTGGGGACATCGTCGGTTTTGCTGTTAAATCGGATTTTCGCGTGGGGGATACGGTGAGCGAAAACCCCTCGATCGCATTCAATGCCATCCCGCGATTTGCTCCCGAATGTTTTGCTTCAATCCACAATCCTTCGCCGGCGAAATATAAGCCTTTTCGAAAAGGCCTGGAGCATTTACTGGCCGAGGATATTGTGCAGGTCTTCAGCTGGATCAAGCCAGCCAATCCCAACAGCGCACTTTTGGGGGCCGTGGGCCCTCTGCAATATGAGGTGCTGCAGTACCGGCTGAAGGAAGAATACGGTGCGGAGTCGCAACTTGAGATGTTGCCGTGGAAGATCCTGAGATGGGCGGAGAGCGCGTTGAACGATGCGGATCTTGGGGAGGTGCTTTCCTATGGCGTCGCCTTGGCCCGGGACGAACAGGGGCGCCGGGTGTTACTTTTCTTAAGCGAATGGCTTCTCAAGAATTTCCAGGAAAAAAATCCACATATCGTTCTTCGGGATTCTCCGCACTGAACTTCCTATTAAATTTTTACGGGTTGTTCAGTACGGCACTCGCTTACAATGAATTTTCATGAAAGCCAGTGCCGATCTGAAGAACTCCGGCGGTCTAAAGCGATGCGAAATGGGGGAGGCCTTTGCCGAGAAGCGGTAGGGCGTATTCTACGAAGGCCGGCGTGACCATTCCCATTTTCTTGTCAAAAAATTCCGCAGGGAGGTCTCGTTCACGGTTCGGGATCTTTTCGAGCGGTACCGGTTTATAAGTGATAACGTATTTCTTTTCTGGTTTTCTCTCAAATCCTACCATAACCCGGGTCATTCCCCGGAGGGCCCACCTGACCGCGTGAACGCCCGCCTGATAAGCTTCTTTTTGATCGGTCTCTGAGATATAAGCCATCGACATGCGCTGGATCGTTCCAGGTTTATCGAAACGGGCGCGGACCTCCAGGTTTTTTTCAAGGATCGCGGCAAGACGTGCCGCCGTGCCCTCGACATATTTGTGGCCGAACGGGTCTAACGTGATCCCTTCGGTTTTGTGGCCGATGCGGTTCCCCTGATAGTCGCGGATCGTTTCCGAAATCACAATAACGCAATAACCCACGGATTGAAGAACGGCCTCGGTCCTTTTAATAAAAGCCGTTTCGTCGAACGGAACTTCGGGAATGAGCAAGAGATGGGGAGCATCCCCTGGCGATTTTTTCAAGAGAGCCGAGGCCGCGACGATCCAGCCGGAATTTCTTCCCATAAGCTCGATGATCTTCACAGGATCGACATTTTTCATGGCTTGTGTGTCCAGCGCCGCCTCCTGCGTGGTGACGGCCGCGAAGCGAGCGACGGAGCCATATCCGGGCGAATGGTCGGTCTCTGCCAGGTCGTTATCGATGGTCTTCGGGATATGGATGACCCGGAGCTCGTAATGGTCTTTTTCCGCGGCTCTTGCGATCTGGAGGCTGGTGTTTGCCGTATCATTCCCTCCGATCAGGAACACATAGCGGATATGATGTCTCCGGAGGCTCACAACGATCTTCCGGTCGTCCCCGGGTTTGAGTTTGTAGCGGGAAGAACCGAGCGCGGCGGAAGGGGATTGGGCAATCCGAAGGAGCAATTTTGACGATTTTGCCTTGAGGTCCACAAAAGAACCGTTCAGAATGCCTTCGATGCCATTCCGCGATCCGAGGATCCCCGTGATTGCGGGGCAGGTCCGTGCCGTTTCCACAATACCCGCGAGACTTTGATTGATGACCGCCGTACATCCGCCAGACTGACCGACAACGGCCGTACCTCTCAGTAAGATTTTTTTCATAGAACGAATCCGATTTGTTGAGAGAACTATCCCCTTTTTCGAATTTACGGTAGTATAGCCCGAACGAAAAATGAAGACCAGTACCGTTCTCCATTTTATTTTAGGGGCTAACAGTCCCAATACCAATCAGTCTCAGCGAAGCTGAGATTGGGGCCGTCCAAATTACCATTTCGGAAAAGCAATATAAAGTTTGGGCGGTACGGCACTACGAGCCCTTAAAATCAATAGTAACACAGCGCCAGCAAAACTTTCTGAAAGAGGAACGATGAAATCCGTGGGCATCCAAAAAGCAAAAGCCAGGATTTGGCGCGCGAAGCTCGTACGCCCGTTCAGTACGGCCAAGGGCCAACACGACTTACTCGAGAATGTTCTTTTTTCGATAGAATTGTCAAACGGGATTCGTGGATTCGGCGAAGCGGCGGTCGCGACGCACATCACCGGCGAGACCGTTCATGAAACACTGAAAAATCTGAAAGAAGCGGCCGGGTCCGTCGTCGGGCTGGGTCTTCCGGCATTCCCGGAAATCGCGGAAGAATTCAAAATGAAGTGGGCAAAGAATAAATGTGCGTTGGCGGCGCTGGAAATGGCGCTCCTGGATGCAGCGACGCGCGAAAAAGAGAGGCCTCTTTGGAGGGCTTTCGGAATCCGACCGCGCGTGCTCACAACCGATATGACCGTGGTACTTGGTGACATTAACGAAACTGGGACCGCAGCGCGAGAGATTTTGCGGCGAGGGATACGTTCTTTCAAAGTGAAAATCGGCCGGGATTTCGACCGGGACCTCAAACGCGTTGCAGCGGTGGTCCGGATTGCCGGGAAATGTCCGGTCTATCTTGACGCGAATCAGGGATTTACGGCCGTTCAGATGCTCAAATTCCTGAAAGAATTAGCACGGCTTAAAATAAAGCCCGCGCTTATCGAGCAGCCGGTGCCGAAGGAGGATTGGGAAGGGCTCGCGAAAGTGACGCGCGAGAGCAAAACACTTGTTTGTGCGGATGAAAGCGTTTCGTCGCTTCAGGATGCCAAGCGTCTCATCAAGACAAAGGCTGCCGGCGCGATCAACGTCAAATTCATGAAAACGGGTGTTTTGGAGGCGTACGAGATCGCGTGTCTTGCGAAACGGCACGGTATCAAACTGATGATCGGGACGATGATGGAAACGCCGTTGGCGGTCACTGCGGCCGCGCATCTCGCGGCAGGACTCGGTGGTTTTGATTTCGTGGACCTGGACGCGCCCTTTTTTATGGCGGAGAACGTGACACGCGGTAATTGCGTGACTCGTTCCGGTGTTTATGACCTCCGGAAAGTCAGGTCCGGTATCGGCGTCGTGCCGCTTCTCCCATGATCCAGAATTCTCCCGGTATTTTTTGCATCTTATCGTTGATTGTTCTTGGTATCGTTTTCTTCTCCGAATATCCGTGGACCCGTAAATTTTTCAAGTTCCCGCCGCCGCTTTTCTGGATCTATTTTGTCCCCATGATGATTTCTGGGTCCGGGATCCTTCCCGGGCAGCACCCGATCTATCCGAAGATCACAAGCACGTTCCTTCCCGCGGGGTTGATCCTTCTTTTGATCTCGACGGATATTAAGGCTATCCTGAAGCTCGGCCGGCCCGCACTTCTGATGATGTTCACTGGAAGTGCCGGGATCATGATCGGCACGCCGCTCGTGGTAATGTTTTTTAAACCATGGCTTCCGGCAAATGCATGGTCGGGGTTTGGAGCGCTTTCGGCCTCCTGGATGGGCGGGAGCGCCAATATGATCGCGGTGAAGGAGGCGATCCACACGCCGGACGCTGTCTTTTTCCCGATGATCGTGGTGGATACGGTCGTCGCTTATTCCTGGATGGGGCTTTTGATCCTGCTCGAAGGTTTTCAAAAAACCTATGACAAATGGAACCATTCCGACCTTAGTGTCATCAAGGAACTGGCCCGGAAAACCGCTGTGGCTGATACGAGCACAAAAAAAGTAAGCTTCCAGTTTCTCCCGCTCACTCTCGCCGTGGCGTTCGGCGGCGCATGGATCTCAAAGAGGCTGGCAGACTTTTTGGGGAATGGATCTTTTGCCTGGACGATCATTCTTGCTACGACCTTCGGCATTCTGCTTTCATTGACGTCGCTCCGGAGGCTCGAGTTCCGTGGCGCTTCGCGGGTAGGGTATCTCTTCCTGCTCCTCGTGCTGACATCGATTGGTGCAAGAGCCAGTCTTTCGGGGATCCTGTCCGCGCCGCTTTTTGTCGCGGCCGGCGTTGTCCTGGTCCTGATCCACGGGGCATTTCTTTTGATTGTATCCCGCATCGCCCATATCCCGCTTTGTCTTACCGCGACCGCGAGCCAGGCGAATATCGGGGGCCCGGCCTCGGCACCGATCGTGGCTGCGGCCTATGAGCCTGCACTCGCGCCGGTGGGCCTGCTCTTGGGGATTCTGGGGAACGTGATGGGAACGTATCTGGGACTTATCACGAGCCAGCTTTGCAAACTGGTCGGATGAAACCTCGGGTAACGGGAAATGCCGTACGGATCGTTCCCCGTTCGACGTTTCCCAGATATTTTAATTATGTTAAAATGCTCGACTTATGAAAAATAAAAATCCAAGAATCAAAGCCGTCATCTTCGATCTCGGCAATGTGCTTGTGAATTACGACGTCGAAAAAGCCGCGAAGCGTTTTTCGGCCGCCTCGGGTCTTTCCACCCGGGAGATCTGGAGGCGTTTCTTTCTTTCCAGGTTCGAGCAGGCCTATACGCGCGGTGAGCTCTCGACCCGCGAATTCCACCGGATCGCTTGCAAAACCCTCGGCGTTTCCATGCCTCTGGCGACCTTTCGCCATTATTGGAATGACATCTTCTGGGAGAATCCAGGGATGGATAAGCTTCTTGCGGGGATTAAGAGGCATTACCCGCTTTATCTGATCTCAAACACCAACGCCCTGCATTTCACCCATCTCAAAAAGCATTTCAAACTCCTCCGCCATTTCGACAAGAAATTCCCGTCGCATGAAGTGGGCGCACGCAAACCCTGTCTTAAGATCTACCGGCGCGTCCTTAAAAAGATCAAACTGAGACCCGAAGAGACCGTCTTCATCGATGACATGAAGAGCTTTGTTGAAGGCGCCCGGAAGGTCGGCATGCACGCTATCCATTTCAAGGGCTGTTCCGCCCTCCTCAAAACTCTCCGCAAACTCGGTATCAAAGGGGTTTGACAGTTGGGGAATGAACCTCTCCCCGCGCCTGCCCGCCGACGATGCGTGGTAGGGACGGCGTTTGGTATTCAAGTTGCGCTTAACGGCTTGATTAAGAGCTTCTGTGTAATGCTTATGTGCTTAGGAGGGAGATGACAATGAATACGTTATTAGGCGTCATTTGCTTGAGTGCTTTGACGTGGGTTACAGCAGTACCGGCTGCAAGCATTGCGTGGTTTTTTACAAGAAAAAAAGTAGCATGGTCTGCTTTAGACTTTGTCAGTTTGATTTCCTCGCCGTCATTGTGGATTATGTTGATGTTCTTCCTCCCGGCGGGAAAAAGTCTTTCCAACGTCTTTGCGGAACCGTTTTTTTTGGGATTAGGGCTTAGTATTTTATATCTTGCTATTTTTCTTATCTCCAAACGAAACCCGTTAATCAAGACTATTTTTCTGACAGTGGCCTCAACGATTTTGACTTTGGCGGTTTATTTCTTTGTTCCAATTCTGGCTGAATAGGCCGCTAATTATGAGGCGTGCGGAAGCGGGACGCTACACGTGGAGAGACATTAGCAAGTCAAGTTTCGTTCCGCAAATGTAGGAGTTTTAACTTTGGGCGACGCGGCGGAGGGCCTCGGCGATGAAGGTCTGGTATTTGACGCCGACTTTTTTAGCTTTTTCCTTGAGTTTCCGGAGAACGGCCTCGCTGATCCGGATGTGAAGAATGGCGTTCTTCCGGTAAGCTTCGATTGCGGCTCGGATCTGCTCGGTTTCTTCTTTGGAGCCTTCGACATACTCTCCGCGTTCAATCGCTTCTGAAATGCTCCGTTCGTATTTGTTTAACTTGAGCCTTTTGAAAGGGTTCATAGTAATTCACCTCGTCGATAAAGTTTTGTGAACTTTCTGTCCGGGAAAAGGGTTTTCAAGAAAATCCCATGCTCGTGCTGTACAAAGGGAACCACCCAGATAATGCCTTTTTTCTCAAACAACATGTAGATCTGATTCTCCCGGTGCGGATGCAAGCGGAACCCCACAAAACGTTCTTTTAATATTTCTTCGAACGAAATCCCGCGAATCTGCTTAAGCCTTTTGCTTTTCAATTTATTCCAGCGTATTTCCATCGCACGCTCCTTAAAGGATAGCATGGTGCGTTTGTATATACAATACGTATTTACAGAAATGTCGTAAGCTAATGAAATGTCCCCTTGCTCTAGCACATGAAATGTCCCCTTCAACCTTAGGCTACAGTATGCGTCAAAACCCCGACATCAGGAGGCTTTATGACGCGATACTCTATGGCCGCTACGGTGAAGGCTA
>JBDRCT010000056.1:0-4192 GCA_043821445.1 Candidatus Omnitrophota bacterium
GAAGAGTGACCCTGCCGTACTTGCACACGAGTGCAAGTGCGGTGGGTTTATAGTCTCAAGTTAACGCCGGACATGTCGTCCCTATTTGTATCAAGGTACAAGCGCCAGGATCTACAGTCTGGATCGGAAGATGGGGGAATAGCCTGGCACTGGTAGTAACGCCTCCGATTTTACAATGGTTGTCACGGTCCTTTGATCTTAAATACCTTACAACTAAATATAAAAAAACCTTACAACTAGCCTGACAATGTGGTAGACTTTGACTATGAAAGCTAAAAAGTTCATTCTCGACCATCTTCACAAGCATGGGGTGATCCGGACCCGGGACATCGTCGGGGCCCTCCGCATCACGCGACAGACGGCCCATCAGCACCTTCAGGAACTGATCCTGGCAGGAAAACTTATCAAAGAAGGGGCCACCTTTGGCGCCCGGTACAAGGTCCGTTCCTCGGGACAAAAAGAGAAGGCGGTCTCGTTTTCGGGGATCCGGAAGGTCCCGGGCTTGAATGAGGACA
Source organism: Candidatus Omnitrophota bacterium (assembly GCA_043821445.1). GTDB lineage: Bacteria > Omnitrophota > Omnitrophia > Omnitrophales > Aquincolibacteriaceae > Aquincolibacterium. The sequence goes on from JBDRCT010000056.1 coordinate 516, forward strand.
GGGTCTACGACGAAGCGGTACTGCGCATGAGGCTCCAAAAAGAACTTTCGCCCGGGGCGTTCAAGATCGCGCGGTACGCCTTTACCGAAATGCTGAATAACGCGATCTCCCACTCAAGGGCGAAGGAAGTGGAGTTCCGGCTGGACCTGGAAGCGGGGGAATTCCGCTTCCGGATCCTGGACCGCGGGATCGGGGTCTTTGAAAGCGTCAGGGGAAAATTCAAACTGAAGGACCCTTTCGAAGCGGCGGAACATCTTCTCAAAGGGAAGCAGACCACCGATCCCGAACATCATTCGGGTCAGGGGATCTTTTTTACGTCCAAGATCGCGGACCGTTTCGTCCTTTCAAGCCAAAAGCTGGGCTTGATCACGGAGGCGAAACAGCAAGAGACATTCCTGGAAGAGATCCGCAAGCCTTTCCGGGGCACGCTCGTGGAATTCGTTTTGAAACAGCGCTCCCGCAAAGATCTCCGCGGGCTTTTCGGGTTCTATTCGGATGAAGATTACGAATTCCATAAGACCCGCGTGGTGGTGCATTTAAGCGCACGCGGCGGCGGTCTCGTGTCGCGCTCCGAGGCCAAAAGGATCCTTTTCGGGCTGGAAAAATTTAAGCACATCCTTTTAGATTTCCGCCGGGTCAAGGGGATCGGGCAAGGTTTCGCGGACGAGGTCTTCCGTGTTTTTCAGAAGGCGCACCCCGAGATCCGGATCGAGCCGGTCCACATGGCCCCCGCCGTGGATTTTATGGTGAAAAGGGCTCAGGCAGCTTGAGGCCCTTGAGGGCCGGGAACCTTACTGCCAAGGACATCTCCGCACAATGCTCCAAACATTGGCGGAAAGTACTGGCGCCAACAAGGCGCGAGTGCACGGTATCCTTCGAAGTGCCTTGGCGTACTGATCCGCGGGGATGAGTACAACTGAAAAAACCTTACAATTCCAAATAAAAAAACCTTACAACTGGCTGACGATGTTGAATGACGCTTGGGCCTCCGGTCCCGAGGACTCTAGTGACAAAGAGGGGAATGAGTTTCTAGAACAGAAGCTAAGAAGCGCAGAAGCAGAGACTCTACGCGCACACAGACTGAAGACCCTGGCTCATAGACCAAAGCTTTTAGCTAGAAGCTATGAGCTATCAGCGATATGCTAGAGTCCTAAGTGCAGTACGGATGGGGGAATAGAGTAACCCTTTCGTTTTAATATTAAAATCATAACTCGTTGCATACAAATAGTTTGCATTAAAAATACAACCTAAAAGATGTAAAAATATTGAAAATACAACTTTTAAGGTGTATATTCTAAGCATGAAAAGCAAAATGAAAGAAGTCTTAGAATGGCAAAAAGCTGCTTTAAAAGCGCTGGCAGGGCGTATGGACAGTTTTTATCTTGCCGGCGGGACCGCTTTGTCCCTGCTGTATTTTCATCATCGCGAATCCTATGATCTTGATTTTTTTTCACAGCACTATTCTTTAAAGGAGATCGCCGGAGCTGTCAATTTCCTTGAAACGCAGATGCGAAAAAAAGCAAGAAAAACGGTCGATTCAAACGGGAAAAAGGGGTTTGCCCGGATGCGGCGCTATGAAATTCCATTAGGCGAAGGAGAACCTCTTAAGCTTGATTTTGTGGAAGATTTTGTAGAAATTCTGAAGCCGCACAAGCGGATAGAAGGCATCGATTATGCCTCCCTCGATGATATCTATTTGCGTAAGATCTATGCGGCCACGGGGATCATCACCGGTAAAGATGCTCTAGGCAGGATCAAGACTCAAGGAAAACGGCAGGAGGCTCGCGATCTGTTTGACCTCTACCATCTTTCGACAACCTACAAAAGGCTCACCGTTTTTGTTAAGGAATTCCATGAGAAATTGCAGATTCAGATCCCGGCCATCATCCAGTGGTATCACTCGCTCAATAAGATCGAGATGAGCTTGGGGCTGGGCGAGATCGTGACGACCAACCCGGTCGAATTTTTCGAGATCAGCAGGTATTTCAAAAAGGAGATCGATGACCTCATGCGTGAGGCTGTTGGCTAGCTATGAAAAGATCCTGGCTTTGGAATATCAATAAGACCGAGGACGAAATAAAAAGGATCCTTAAAGATCCGCAAGAGAAAAGCTTTGTCCATTACGCTTCCTTGTTGCTTTCGAGGCATTCCGGTTTACCCAAGGAAATATTTCAGGATTTCCTTAGTAAGGAAAATTTCTGCCGTCACTGGTTCGAGATCAAGCGTAAGATGCGCAAAGATAAATGGAACGATGAGCGCATTCCGTTTTGGGATGAAGTTTATAAGTACCTTATCCGGGAATTCAAGAAGAAGAACGTTGTTTTTTCGAGACAAGGAAAACAAGTTCAAAAAAAACCGGCTTGGGAGAAGATGGCCGGCGACATTCGGGCATGGCGTCGCGCTCAAAAAATGACTCAAGCGGAATTCGCCAAAAAAATGGGAGTGAAGCAGCAATTCATTTCCAAGATCGAAAGCGGAACCCGGAATTTGTCAACGCGGACCCTCGAAAAGATAAGAAAGGCGGCTGGAATTTCTTTGCCCGGACCTGCGCCCGAGAAGCGTGATATTTCAGACCGTCCGGTTTCAGAGACGCATGAGATGTGGCATCCTTTAGACCCTGGGATACGGACAACGAGCCAGTAGAATTCCATAACAGCTAAACCGACCTTGTTCCTTCCGGGACGAAGCGTCAAAGCTTCGCCAGGAGGCACCAGGCCCAATGGGGATCAAGTGTTAGCTGACAAAGAAGGCAAAACGCAGTACGTTAATAACCGTTTAATCGAGGCAGGACAAGCCGTACGGGTGGGGGAATAGAATTAAGTGATGTGCCTGCCCGCCGACGATGTGTGGCGGTTCCCCGGAATTGTAAAACAGATTTGATCGTTGACTTTAATGTTCACTAATGTATATTGTTCACTTATTAGTGAACATTCGAGGGGAGGGGAAGCCTTATGAATAATGTTAAGAAAATGAGGAATGTCTTTGCCGACAAGGCGAGTCTTATTCTTCGAAAAATGCTGTCTCATCCTGATAAGAAGTGGGTGCTGCGCGATTTTACCGGTCAGGAAGGGGTGAGTATCGGAATGGCGCAAGGCGTCCTGGAGACCATGGCTAGAAAAGGATATATCGAGAGAACCAAGCGAGGGCCGGAGAGTTTTAGCCTGCTTACGAACAAAGAAAAGCTTTTTGAGGATTGGTGCGCGGATTACCAATTCGACATGAATGAGACAGATTCTTATTACTCCTCCGATAAGAAAATCTTGTTAAAGCTCAAAGAGCATCTCAAAAACAAGACCTATGCGCTGACCCTTCATGCGGGCGCCAATTTAATGACGTCCTTTGTGATCACGGATCACGTGCATTTCTATTTTCAGTCGGATCACTGGGATAAGGATGTCTTGGACTTGCGACAGGCGCTTGATCTCAAAGAGCTTGTTCGAGGCGGCAATATTCATATGGTCCGTCCCTATTACAAGAAAGGCGTGTTCTTGAACGCCCGGAGGATAAAAGGTTACGAAGTGGTCTCTAACTTGCAGCTTTGTCTTGATCTTTGGGGCTATCAGCCCCGGGGGCAGGAACAAGCGGATTATCTCAGGAAAGTATTGACGGAAAAAGGGAAGAGCTTCTATGGATCTTAAAAAGATCGAGGCTGTTTTCTTTGATGTCCTGGAGGATCT
>JBDRCT010000057.1:0-4186 GCA_043821445.1 Candidatus Omnitrophota bacterium
TTTGCACCGGATGACCTTGTTTGAAAAGTCTCATGCATTGAACCTTGATCATTAAAGGGATTCGTTTATATCGCATCGGCAGCCCTCCTTTGCCATCATTGTAGCAAGGCAAAAGTGTTACCGATGTTATGAAACATTACATCTAGCTTCTAGCTAAAAGCTTTGGGCTGTGAGCCGGGGTCTTCAGTCTGTTGCTCGCGTAGAGTCTCTGCTTCTGCGGAAAAAGTTTCACTTGCTCACAGGAGCAAGTACCATTACATCGCTCCATATTGTCAGTCGCGTATGCAAACGGCAAGAAATTTTTTCGGCCCCTTTCCCTCCTTTGCACCTCCCCATCGATCCTGCTCAGAGGCTTTGCGCACATAATACTTGTAATGTGTGTATGCACATAGTATACTTATATCAGAAAAAGGAGGCTCTTATGCCCAACATGACACTCTCGATACCGGTGGAACTGAAGGCAAAAATGGACCGTTTTAAGGAGATCAACTGGTCTGAGGTCGCGAGACAGGCCATTTTCCAGAAGACCCTGCTCATGGACAAGATGAACCAGATGATGTCCTCGAGCAAGATCGGCGAGCCGGAGACCCTGTACGAGGCCCGCAAGATCAGCCGCAAAGTCGCGAAAAAACATAAGTAGAGCATGTCCGCAATGTTAGAACGGAACGATGAGTTGATCGAGCAATTCAACAAAGAAGAACAAAAACGTCTGAGGCTTCAGCGTCGCAAGCGTGCACGCCGGAAACGGGCGCCCGGTGCAAGTAAGGAATTCCATAAGATACTCGACCGTCTTGATGAATTGCGCGAACAAACTCCCGCCGATTGCGTCTCAAAGCGCTGGATCAAATGAACGGACTTAAGTCCGCGGATCGTATTTCAGCCGTAGGCCACTGTCACTAGTATTTTTACTACATTTCTAGACTGCCCCCTTGAAGACGCCTATTTTTTACAAAACTCCAACCCCTGGTTGGAGAAATAAGCTGTGTCGAGCGGCATAAGCCCGTAGACTGTATTGCAGCTCCCGGTTATCATTAAAAATCTTATCGGAAACCAGGACAGTTCTTGCCAACCATTTAGGAAATAAAAATTGAGGCAAGGGCCGAAGAAATGGATCAGTTAGAAATCCGGGATCTTTTCGGCTGAGGCTTTCGGCGCTGTAGCGTGCATTTAAGAAAAAACCCAGAGGCCCGATCGGTTTCCGGCCGTAACCGTCAACGAACCGCCAACCAGCGCGATATGTGAACAGGGATTCGGGCTTAGAGCTGATAGTTTATAACTCCCATCCGAGTCTTTGACTGAGGAAACAATGTCGCCGGGTGAGGAGAGATCCGTCCGGGCTGCTAGGGTATTTCAATGATCAGCATGCTATACCCTATCCTTGCCCGGACCGGATACCGGTGTAAGTAGGTATAATAAAACGGCGGCACGCGAAAGAGGTTAGAATCCTCCTTAAGAATAAGGTAAGGATAGCCTTGATAATAATTCACGCTCACCGCGACCCGCTTCCCCCGGGTCCCTTTCTCTAAAAGCTTGTAATGGATCCCGTAAATAGCGGGATCTGCGTTCCCAAAATAAGCCAGATCGATCGTGTCTATCTTCTGCCGGTCCATATATTCCTTTAAGGCCGGCAGGTCCTGCCCCCAGTCGATATTCGAATCGATGAGAAAGTGATAGCCGTTCTTCGCGGTGCCGGCCAATAAATTGAAAAAGGAGAGGAAGTGCGGGGCCACGGAAAGGGATTCCGCGGCATAAAGCAGAAGGGCGAGCGAGAACAGGACGGTCTTCGTCGCGGTCTTGAGCTTGATCAGCACAACGCGGGAAACCAGCACATAGAGTAGCGGCAGCGTCGGCAGCATGTACCGGAAACCCACATTGAGCTTGCCGAAGGCCGTCATGAAGGCATAAAGAATTATCGCCCAAAGGATCAGCTGTTCGCCGGAGGAAAGCCGGGGAAGTTTATTCGAGAACCGCAGAACGACGCACATCACCAGCAGGACCAGGAACATGACGGGGACTTTAAAAATAAAGGCGACCAGGTAGTAATACCACCAGCCTTCTTCCGAAACACGTCCCATCAGGAACTGGAAATATTTGGCGGACTCGTTCTCGGTCTCGAATTTCTGAAAATCAAATCCCGCGAGGTAATCGTACGGCAGCGGCAAACGGAACCCTCCCGGGAGGCTCTCGGACAACCCCCGCATGATCCCGCTCGAAAAGTGAAAATCCCTAAGCGGCGTGAAGGACCCTTGAAATAAATATCCCGCGTTGAGGATCAAAACCGAAAGAACGACGATGAGCGCTATCTGCAGCCAGTCTTTGCGGGTGATATGCTTTTCCTCTGCCGCCAATGAGATAAGGTAGATCATCATGATCGCGTAGAGGACGAGCTCGGTGAACTTTGTGAGCTGGGCCAATCCGAGAACGACGCCCGCGATCACGGCACTCGACCAGGTTCTGCGGGTCGTCCACCGGAAGATGAAGTAAAGCGCGGCAATGAAAAAAGTGCTCGCGGCCACATCGGTGGTGACTAAGTGGCTGTGGGCCAAGAGATTCGGGCACAAGGCGTAGAGAAAAAGCGCCAGATAGGCCGCATGAAGGCCGTATAATTCTTTGGCCCATAGAAACACGAAACACCCTCCCAGGACGCCGATCAGGAGGATGATGAACCGGGCATCCCTGAAGAGCCGGATATAATCCCGCTTATGACCGGACATAAAATCGTCGCCGTAGGCCCAGGCATTTCCCTCATCAAAGGAAGCGGTCCTGGGTAATTCAACGTTCCTTATGAGAAGGGGGATGGCGGCAAGCATCTTCCCCAGAGGAGGGTTATTATTGCCGAGGCGGAATGTGCCGGTTTTAAGATAAGAATATCCGGACGGCAAATGGTAAAACTCGTCCACGGTAACGGATTCCCTGAGCAGGCCCCCGAAGGAAAGAAAGAAAAAGATACAAAGCAAGACGGGCGGAATGTATTTAGAGAGGTGTTTCATAGCTTAAAGCATTTTCTCATAAACCGGGCGACACCTTTAAAGGTGTTTTGTGCCGGGTAGTATAGACCCCGCTTTTATTTCAATCCAGACAGAAATCTGACGAGGAAAATTCGGCAGGGCGTAAAAGGGGTCACACCTTATTCATTCCGGATAAAGTGTCCCCGGAATTCCGCTACCCAACCGTCCATCTTGGCATCCTGTGCGTTTTTTCCTTTACGGCCTGGTTTTGCGAACCTTTGGCGTGGGGCTCCTTCGGGGCTTTTTTCTTTTTCTGGCCCTGCTTATTTGACGGATCGTTGGCGGCAGGTTTGTCAGCATGCTTAACCGTGTCTATGAGTTGCCCGTTTTCGTCATAATTCTTCACCGTCTCAGTCTTTCCGTCCTTGTAAGTGATCTCGCTCTTTAAGAGTCCGCCCACGAAATACGACTTATACGGCCCGTCGAGCTTGCCGTCCGTGTAAGTTCCCTCGGATGCTAATTCCCCGCTTTCGGAATAATTCTTAAACGGCCCTTCTTCTTTTCCGTTCTCGACAAACTTCTCTGATTTCAATTGCCCGCTTTCGTAATATTCCCTTGCCGGTCCCCCGTCGGCGTATCCCGTAGAGCAAGCGATCACCGCCGGAATGACGGCGGCTCCGATCCACACGCTTACGAAAGCACCTGTTTTACTCATGCCGCATCTCCTTTCTCTGTTCCCGCGCTTCCTTCCCATCATGAGAGGCGCGACGGGTACGCATGTGTCCCCCGGTTCTTATAATCGGTTCATTATTTTTTCTGAGGGTGTTTGGAACCCGGCCCGGGCCCAGAACGGACCCTCCGTATTAAGAGTATGAAAGATCTTGTTTGTTCCGCTCGTGATCGACCGTTGAAAATCCATGTCGAGCTTATGAAGATATTGACCCGTGGTCATCCCTCCCGAGCCCACATGAGAAAACCAGTCCCAGCAAAAAAGGATGATCGCCGCCCAAAATAGGACCTTCACTGATCTTCTCATCGAAACAGCAGCCCCCAATGTGCCGGCGGCACCCACGGGATCGGTCCTGCGGGTGCCGGGTTATTCCCCCATCTTCCGATCCAGACTGTAGATCCTGGCGCTTGTACCTTGATACAAATAGGGACGACATGTCCGGCGTTAACTTGAGACTATAAACCCACCGCACTTGCACTCGTGTGCAAGTACGGCAGGGTCACTCTTC